>JACVCB010000025.1 GCA_016742255.1 Leptospira sp. | reverse complement strand
TGGAGGTAAGTGTATGGTATCTTTCGTTGTTTGTGTAAGTCGACTATCCAATGAAAGATGTTTTGATCAAAAAAAACTTGTGGGCTTAAATTTACAGCAATTGAAATGGGATATCCTTTTTTAGTTTGTACCTCTTCGATCACATTTGCGGTTTGTTCTAAAACAAATCGTGTAATGGGTACTATCAAACCTGAATCTTCTGCAAGTGGGATAAATTCTGCAGGGGAAACCATACCCCTTTGGGGATGACGCCACCTAACGAGCGCCTCCCAATGCCCAATTTTGTTGGTATTTAGATCTAAAATGGGTTGGTAAAAAACAGAAATTTCATTTTGAGTGAGGGCTTTTTTTAAATCATTTTGGATCTCAAGTTGGAAGTGAATTTTTTCCTGCATTGCTTGGTTAAAGACTGCTACAGTGCCCACTTTTTGTGATTTTGCATGGAACATTGCAATTTCAGCATTTCGCAACAATACATCAGCTTCTTTTCCACCAAGTCCAAAGGCTGAAATACCACAGGAAGCGGTTAAATAAATTTCATATCCACCAATTGGAATTGGATCGCCAATGTATTCAAGCAAACGGTATGCATAATCAAAAGCTTCCTCAATTGAAAGTAAATGATTGAGTAAAATGGAAAAATTATCGGCACCTAATCTGGTGATAACAGCTTCTTTATCAGAGAACTGTTTTAATCTCTGAGAAAATATAATCAAAATTTTATCACCAGCTTCATTTCCAAGGGAATGGTTGATGCGTTTGAAATTGTCTATATTGATACAAAATAAGATTGGATATCCGTCTTTTTTGATATTATAAGTGAATATTTTTTGTTCAATCCTTGCAAGATACAATGCTCGATTGGGTAATCCTGTAAGATTATCATAAAATGCATCATGTGTCAGTTGTTCTTCTGCTAATTTTCGATCCGTAATGTCATGATGGATTGCAATGTATTGGAACACCGAACCATCCGTTCCGATAAAAGGAACAATTGTTGTATCAACCCAAAATCCACTCCCATCCTTTTTAGTATTGAGTATCTCACCACGCCAAACGTGACCTTTATGAATGGTTTCCCAAATTTTTTCCCATTCATCTTTTGTTTTGTTTTGGCTTTTTAAAATTCTATGATTTTGTCCAAGTAATTCTGTCACTAAATAACCCGAACATTTTGAAAATGCTTCATTCACATATGTGATGATTCCATTTGCATCCGTGATCGAAACAATGTTGGCTTGGTCTAATGCAAATTTTTGTAATTGAATTTCTTTTAAAGATTGGAATAAAAAACTTTCAGTGGTGTTTTTTTCTTTCCGATAGACCAATTCCCGTCTTTCTCTTTCTAAAACTTCTGCTAACCTAAGTAATGTTTTACGATCTATGATATCATTGACACCAGACTTCATATACTGTAAGTTTTTTTGGAAGTCCTCTGGGTCAGATAAAAGGATAACTGGAATATCGATTTTTTTTTCGTTTAAGTATTTTAGATAAAGTGAAATTTCTAAATAAAAAGGTTTTCGTGTGCTACATATGATCGCATCCCAATCTTCTTCCATTACAGTTGATTCAAAAGAACCAAAGGATTCGACAACTTTGTAAAGTGGACTTAGTCCATTGGATTTCATTTCACGAATAATATCAAAAACGCTATTGGAATCGTTTTCTAGAATTAAAACACTGATTGGACTTCCCATTATGGTTGTGGTGAGGCGGATCTCCCTCGTTCAGCATAGGGAAAATTCTAAAAATCTCAACCTAAAAATGATTCGAAATTTCAATGATTTCTCGTCAAATGGACGTGTGCATCCTAAGGTTTTTGAAACGAGTTATATCCGAAAAGAGTATTTAGAACACGAGTTACGAAAGTTACTGCTAGATATGAATGATTTGGAATACAAAGATTTGAATGACTATGACAAAGGTGGTTATGATGGATTCAACCAAGCGATCACTTTGGTCTTAAAAAAATTGCAAAACTAGGGTTTTTTCTAGTAGAATGGTAAGTCGATCCCTGTCGGGAACCAAATCTACAAAAATTCTTTACAAAATTTGTGTAAAAACAGATAGTATACGTGCCAGTAGGAAGTTCAATGAATTTCACAACAAAACAAGTTAAAAATCATACAGTTGTTACTCTAGAGGGTTCCCTCGACATTTATTCTGCACCCGCACTCAAAAAAGAGCTCCATAAGATCATTGATGATGGAGCAGAATCGGTAGCAATTGATATGATTAATATCAAATTATTAGATTCCTCTGGGATTGCTCTGCTTGCCAATTTACAAAAGAAACTCAAATCAGAAGAAGGGCAGTTTTTCCTTCTCAATGTGAGCCAAGATGTGATGGTGATTTTAAAATTATCCAGTTTGGACAAATTTTTTACAATTTTAGGTGGAGAGGCGGAACTTCCGTAATCCACCTTTCCCGTCTTTAGAGCCGAAAGGACTTTACATCGGCTCTAGTTACCGAATTTTCTGCATCCTTAGACAACACCCAATCACCATTTTGGTTCTGGATCCATTTTGACGCCTCACCAGCCACTCCATTGTTCGTTCCTATTTTGATTTTTCCTTTTTTGGGTTGGCTTGATTGGACAGACACAATCAAATCATAGGGCAAATTCAATCCAAAACTCCCTAACTTCAGACTTGCTAAATTTCCTTCAATGAGGACTTCATCACAGACAACTTCTCTTCCATCTCTTAACTTCACTTTTAATTTGAGAGGGACATTTGCCTCTTTATTTTGAGAAACATTCTTTGGCGGCTCTTCCGCATTTTTTTCCGTTTTGGGACTCGTTTCTGGAACGAGTGGTATTTTTTCCTCTGAAACAACTAAGGCTAAATTTTTAGTTTCTTGTTTGGAATCTTCTAACGAAAGTTTGATTTCATCTTTAATTTGGTTCAGTTCATTTGTTTCCTCTTTTGACAAATTGGAGGAACTTTCTGTTTTTAATATTTTTTCGATGATGACTGGTTTAAGGACTAAACTTTTCCCTTCTTCAATATTTTCAGCAGCCTTACTATCACCTAACTTAGTTGCTTCTTCTTTAGAAAAGGCAACTAATGATTTGTTCTCTTGGTAAAAATTTCCAATGAGAAGTAACCTTCGATTTGCACGAATTGCCACTTCTTTATTTTCTTTTTGTTTTACCAACTGGATGTATTCTTTTACTGCATTGGAAGTTTTACCCAGTTCTTCCATGGAACGTGCTTTGATATATGATTGGTCATTGGTGAGTGTAGGTAAACTTTCTAATGTTTTGAGTGTTTCTTCATAATCTCCACTTTGGAAAAGTGAATAAGCCAATTCTTCAGGCGATTTCTTTTTGGATTTAAGTTCTTCTTTTTTCTTTTGTCCGTCTTCAAGGAAACTGATGAGAAGCGCTGCGTTTTCGGAGTAATGAGAACCTGGAAACAAATCAATTGCTTTATTGAGTTTTACAAACGCTTTATCACGGTCTCCCATCATCACCAAACAATAACCATGGTGTAGCAAAGTAAAAGCCATCTCATCTGATAAAGTAGCAGTAATGGATTCTTCTAGTTCTTGGTATTTTTTAGAAGCAATTGGGTATTTCCTAGTTCTCTCCATATAAAAAGCAAATTGTAATCGAATGATGGTTTTTTGTTGTTCTTCTAGTTCTAATGGAGATTTTAAATTCAGAAATCGAACGGAATTGATGACATACAAACCAAATTTATCCTTCCAGCTCATCTTCAGATCCAATCCTTCTGTTTCCGAGTTCATGATCCCAGACTCAAGGATTTTCACTTTGACTTCCGTCATATAATCATCTTTTGATAAAAACATTTGCTTTAAACGTTCACGCAAAGTTTGTGATGAAAGTTCATAATTCATCAATTGGTCTCTTAAGATTCCAAATCTTAATTCTTGTAGTTTGACACTAACAATGGCTTCTGATGCCATCGCAAAGAATAAGAATAAAAAACCAAATAACGAGAAAAAGAAAAACTTTTTCATTCTGGTACATCAAGGACTAACATGGTAACATCATCCTTATACTCTTCATGTTTTTCATCAAGAAGTGCCATCGCCTTCTCTACGATCTCGGCATTGGATAAATGAATGTTTTCTAAAACTACTTCAGTAAAACGATCTAAACCGAATAAACCACCCTCTTTGATTGGTGTTTCCACAACCCCATCTGTATAAAGTATGATTTTATCTCCTGGTTCTACTGGAAAGGACTCAAGGGAATATTGAATGTCATCTCCCATTCCAAGCGGTGGACCGGAACTATCGATAAACCTCACTTCCTTTGTGGAAGGTCGTATGATAAAGGGTGCATTGTGTCCGGCGTTTACAAACTTAACAACACCTGGTTCATCAAAAACAACAAAAACACCTGTGGCAAAAAAGGAAGCTTGGAGTCGATTTGCTATCACTTCACCTAACGAGTTAATAGCGTGGATAGGCGCTGGATTTTCTTTCATAATGGATTGAATTGACATTGCCATTACAACTGTTACTAGAGCTGCGGAAACTCCATGTCCCGATGCATCTGCTAAAAAAAATCCATAAAAGTTTTGTTCTGGAATTTGAAAGTATTGGTATAAATCTCCAGAAACCTCTCGCATAGGACGGTATATTTTTCCGATATTGAATTTTTTGAATTTTTTAACTGAAGGTAAAAAGAGTTCCTGAACTTCTTTTCCAATTTGGAGTTCTTGGTTAATTTCCTGGTTTAAGCGAGTAATCGTTGTTACCTTATTTTGAATCTCTTCTGCCATTTGGTTAAATGACTTACCTAAACTATCGAGTTCGTCATCACTTTTGAATTTCCAATTGACTCTTGATTCCAAATTTCCAGTTGCCATATCTTTCGATGCAATTTCCAAATCACCAACACGTTTGAAGATCGCTCGATACACAAGGATTGCAAAAATGATATGAAACAGAACTCCCCAAATGACAGCATAACCCACTTGGATATAGAGTTGTTTCAATCTGTCTTGGATACTTGATATATTAAAATGAGTGTATAAGAATACTTCCCTTCCATCTGAGAGACGAATCGGTAAAAGAAAATCCACAGTAAAATCAGATTCGTTTAGATCCAAACTGTATCTTGCTTTGAATAAATTCCCTTCTTTATCAGCGGAAACTTCCTTTGTTTTTTTGAGTACGGAATCAGGGATGGTTAGATTTGTGGTGTTTGACTCAGGTTCAGCTTGTAGGATTTTTCCATCGGCATCAAAGATCGAAAAATTGTTAATTTCGTAAAGTTTGAGAGTTTTTCGGAAAACTTCAAAACTTTCATCCCTTTCACTTGAGAGTCCAATGGTCTGGATGTCAGTCAGTATGGTATTGGCCAAATTCTCCGATTGGAATTGGAAGTTTTTTAGGAGTAAATCTGACTGGTTTTCGAAGATCATCACCGTAAAAAAGATGATATTCAGGAAGGCCAAGAGAGAATAAAAGAGTCCAATCTTAAAGCGTAAGGAATTCGTCGTTTTGATTTTGCTTTTGTTCACGGCAATTACTAGTATTGTCGATAATTAAGTGATAGAAATCTATCACAAAATTGAGAATTTCCATTGGTTTTAATGTTCCACATAGCAAAGATTCGTAAGATTGGACCTACCCTTTTTTTCCTTGGGTTGGTGCTGTTTGGTTCAGATCTGTTTTCAGACAAAATCCGCTTAAAATCGGGGGAAGTACTGAATGGAAAAGTCCAGAATGTAACCCCTACTCATGTGGAATGGGTGGACCAAGGCAAACGATATAAGTTCCCCAATGAAGATGTGTTAGGAATTGATGTTGGGTATGATGGCCTGCCCGCTTGTGCTGATTACAAAACATTTGGGGTGGAAGACTGTGATCTAATCCTCACAAGGCTCACAAAAACAAGTGCTAGTTTTTCCAAAAAAAGTAGTCCCTTGGAATTGGAAACAATTCCCATTCGAAAAATCACAACACTTAAGATCAAAAAAGAATCTGGTCTCCCAGTGGATCGATACATCCAATTTGGTGCAAAAGGAAAATGGGTTTTTAGCAACAAAGAAATCTTTGGAACATACAAATCCCTCGACCGAGGGAAGATGAACTTTGAAACAGAAGATAAAAAAATAGAATCAGCTGATGCACTCGATTTTGAATCCTATGAATACCAAAACAAATCGGTTATTGCAAAAGTTATCAAAGAAGAAACTCCGAAAGTGATCCCAGGATATGCATCTATTTCTGAAAAAAAATATGGCAAAGCCGCAATTTTGTTTGGTACTGCTTTTATTTCCGGTATAGGAATGGCTTATGAATACAATATGTCTGTCAAAGCAATCAACCAAGACCTTGAATACATCCCTACTGGAGATGGACGTGTTTTCTTATTTGCCAATACCATCGGTAATGATCGTTATGATTATCATAGGCAAAGGTTTACGATATATGGGGTTGTGTTTGCATCTATTTTGACATATAGTTTTATTGATAGTTTTTATTTAGGACAAAGAGATTCAAATAAAGAAAGTTCACAAGCGGTGTATTTGAAACCGATGTTAGATTACAAACCAAACTCAATTTACAACCAATTCAATGTGTATTCACAAAAACCAAATGAGTTTTTACAATATGGTTTTAGTTTTGAATCTAAATTTTGAGACCAATTTCGATTATACTTGTACTTTCCTAAGAAATAGATTTTTTAAATTCTGTTTGAAACGAAAGTAGTTCCATTTGATTAAAAATGCAAATGGAATGGAATCAAGTTGGCACATCACTCCACAATTCCCTTCTTCATTTTCACGGCTCCAAAGGACTTTTCCTTTTAATCCCGAAAAACAATTGAGCCCTAACCATAAATCAAAACTTGCTTTTGTTTCCTTTTCATAGTTTTGTGAGGTGGGCAAATAAAACAAATTGGCTTTGATGTGGAAAATTGCTGAATTTTCTTCTTTGTTTCCAACATGCATATCAACAGAACTAAATAATGGTACAGCAAGCATTCGATCCCTAAAAAAATAAGGATTTAGAATACCTGCAAAGAAAAACATCAAAGCAAGGACGATAGGGTACATCACAAATAGAGCAAAATAATCCTGAAGAGCTAAATCTGGAAATTTTCTACTAATCCATTCAGGTGCATCGTATAACAAATAAATAGAAAGAATTCCAGGTACTAAAAAGAAAATGGTCAAAATGGTATGGCGGAGATTTGGGTATTGGAATAAACGAATACCTGAAGTGGAAATATGTTTTTGGACATTTTGTATCCATCCTTCATGACGATTGTGCCTGCTCAAAATTTCATACTCTTCCATACTCATATCCATTAATTTTAAAATATGACCTGGAACGAGGATCCTTGATTTTGCAATCGTTAACTCTAGTAAAAAAAATAAAGCCAAGATACAAATGGGTAATATGAGTAAGAGGTCAATTTCTTGGAAAAGCGAAAGATTATACAACCCATGGAAAAAAACACAGATCAAAAATCCGCTGAACAAATTTCCCCATTTAAAAACTGGATTTTTATGAAAGAGGAACATCATGGTAAAGGCACCAACAAGTCCTCCGTTCATCATATGGATGGGAAGTGCAGTGATGGATCGTAACACTTGGGACCAAAGTCCAGTGTTGATAAAATAGAGAATGTTTTCAACTAACCCAAATCCTCCACCCAAAACCAATCCATAAAAAATTCCATCGGTCACTGTGAACTCATCTTGGTTTTTGCTAAAAAAGAGATAAATTCCTAATAACTTTGCAAACTCTTCCACAAAGGAGGAAAGAAAAAAAGAATTCCAAACGGGTCCACCACTCGGTACCAATTGCAATAACATTTCTTGTAACCCAATGGCTATCCCTGCGCTAAATAAGGAAAAAGCCAGGGCTGTGTATTGTAAAAATCCTTCTGTAAAACGATAAAAATGGAAACGATAAAACGAATAATAAAACGCAAGTGTACAGAGGTTAATGAGACAAATGACCAGACTAGGAATGGAGATTTGAATGGACATTTACTCTAATTAACGACAAATTCAAAGGAGAAAATGAATCAAATCTGAAGGATTCTTTTCTTCAAACCAGATGTTTTACGGCTTTTCTGAGACCTTCAATCGTCAGTGGAAACATAGGTACAACATCTTCAATGGCCTCTATGGTAGGTGCCCCCCAAAAACGTTTTGGTTCTGGGTTTAACCAAACAGAATCAGGGAAATAACCAACTAATTCTTTCAAACACTCCAAACCACTCTTCGCTTTTTTTTCCTTTTCTTCTTTTGAGTGGGAATGATACGCATAGACATTGTAAGGTGTTCCCATCAGTTCGTAAGGTGCCATGTAAGCATCCCCAACAAAAATTAGTTTTGTATTTTTCCTATACTTTTCTTCAAAATGTTTTAAAGAAATTCGTGATTGGAATTCGTGATTGGCATATAGGTATTCGTGAAAGATATTATGGAAAAAATAATTATGTACTTCTTTAAAGTGATACAATCCTCTGCTGGCACTGAATAATTTACTGACCCTGTCTGAATGTGGGGTCATACTCCCACCAATGTCCATAATGAGGACAAGCCTCAGAGAATTTTTTCTCTCTCGTTCTTCTACAAGTTCAATCTCACCACCATTTTCGCAGGTTTTGTCAATGGTTTTGTCAACGTGGAGTTCTCGTTTTCCTTCCTTTTTCAAAAAACGAAGTTCCTTCAGAGCTAATTGGATGGAACGAGTGTCTAAAATTTCATCTTCCCGATAAGCTTTGTACTTTCGTTCATTCCAAAGGCTAACACCAGACCTATTCCCCTGTCCTTCCGTATTGCCACCAATTGATAACCCGTTGGGGTTAAATCCGGAATTTCCAAAAGGACTGGTGCCAGAGGTTCCAACCCACTTACTTCCGCCATCATGTCGTTCTTTTTGTTCGGCGAGTCGTTTTTTCAATTCTTCAATGACCTCTTCCATGCTGAGGTTAGGTGCTTTTTGTTTTTGTTCGTCCGAAAGATCTTTTGGAAGATTTTCTTCTAACCATTCCATAAGGAGATCACGAAACTGAATCCTTTGTTCCTTCCAACTTCCAAATGTTTTTCCAAAGGCTAAGTCATAAGAATCGTAGTGTTTTAAATCTTTTGCAAAATTAAGCCTTCCTACCCTATACAACTGCTCGAGGGAAATATAACCTGTGGGGTCAGTGAGTTTACGAATACTTTCTAAAAACGCAATGAGTTCTCCCGTAGAACAAGGGACTGTTTCTTTTCGCAGGTTATAGAAAAAATCGAGGAACATATTAGTTTAAGTACACCCTGTAATCGTCTTCTGATTTAAATAAAGTACCGGCGAAAGGATTTTTATTCGATTCTAATTTCTCTCCCGAAATCAGTAATACTTGGATCCAATCCAATAATTCACTAGTGGATGGTTTTTTTCGAAGGCTTTCTATTTTGCGTATAGAATAAAACATGGCGAGTGCTTTTTCCATGAATTCCGTTTCTATGGAAGGGTAATGGGCTTTGATGATTTCTTTCATCGATTCACGTTTGGGAAATTCGATGTAATGGAAAATACAACGACGTAAAAACGCATCTGGAAGTTCCTTTTCATTATTGGAAGTGATGATTACAATCGGACGTTCTTTCGCTACAATGTGTTCTTTGGTTTCAGGGATAAAAAATTCCATTTTATCAAGTTCGAGTAACAAATCATTGGGGAATTCAATGTCCGCTTTATCGATTTCATCAATGAGGACAACAGACTTTTTTGGATGTAGGAACGCTTCCCCAAGAGCACCAAGTCGAATGTAGTTTTTGACATCACGTACCCGGTTCATAGCTTCTTCTTCAGGGAAACGAGAGTCATTCAGCCTGGAAACCGCATCGTAAAAATACAAACCTTCTTTGGCTAGGCTCGTTGATTTGATGTGCCAACGGTAAAAAGGGAGATTTTTGGTTTCTGCAAGGAAACTTGCAAGAAGGGTTTTACCAGTTCCAGGTTCTCCTTTCAAAAGGAGCGGACGTTTTGTGATCTCTGCCACTTGTACTGCTTCTTTTAAATCATCTGATAGGATATAATCTGCCATAGTCTTTCCTTTTGGACTCCAATCTTTTTCGAAAAACGGGGGAATCTACTAAAAATTGCTTTTTGAAAGAAATTGGGTTCCCATATTGAGAAATTGGAACGATAGTAAATATATGGGCGATTTCGATAATACCAAGCGGGCCATTGGCGTAGGAAAACTGGACGATTCCCAACGAAAGGATATGTTCAATAAGTTTAAAAGCGCTGGTGGAGAAGTCATCAAAGAGAAAACTCCTCCAAAAGATGATGACAATAAAAAAACTCGTCCAGAACCAAAACTGAGACAAAGTACTGTATCTCGAGGAAATGAGGACAGTCGCCAAGGAAACCGCGGTGGAAGTGGCGGAGGCAGTCCTTCTAAACAAGATACTTCTAATTCCAAATCACAACTTGATTCCAAAGCACAATACGAAAAAGAAATCAGTAGTTTTTCCGCAAGGTTTTCGGTCAAATTAAAATGTTGGTTAGCAAGAGTCACTTCCTTTGGATCAAGTGACCTAACACCTAAATTCATGCATGATTTTTCAATCCGTGGAAAACAAGCACTGATCGAACTCCAATACAGTGGAAATGAGTTACTCGCAAACCAACAATATTCACCACAACTCAGTAAAGCCCTTGATCGTATAAACCCATTACTTATTGAACTTTTAGCTATGGGGCAAAAATTATACAATGGCCCAGAACTGACAGATATCACTGAACCCATCATGACAGCACCTGAATCACCAGTTGCGATTGAACGTGTCAAAAACCAAATTTACTCTTTGTTTAAAAGAATGTACATTCTTTATCCATACCAAGAGACTTTAAAAAAATCGTTTTCGCAAGCCTATGACGAATTACAAAAGTTAGAAGGGAAACCTGCCCTAATTTATGCGAACAAAAAACGAAAAGTTTTGCAAGAAATAGATACTTTGTTTGATGGATTTTTTGATCGGTTATATCTAGTTGTGATTCGTGCAGAAAACAAAAATATCCCGCTTATTTCTCGTTATATGGAAAATCTTTTAGGCATTACACCTGAAGACAAACCTGGCCAAAGAAAATCCGGAGAGAATGTTCCAGGTGGAAAACCGGTAGAAACAAAAGAAGATAAAGAAGCAGAAAACGCAAACAAGGAAGAGGATAAAAAGGAAGAAGAAGTTCCATTATCCAAAGAACAAGCCTATGGATTACGTTTGATGCAAATGTATTCTATACCAAAGTTGCGTAAAAAATTTGATCCAAAAAATGAATACGCTAACATTCCCGATGCGGATAAAGCACTTCTTGCCCTATTCTATTTTTACGAATTTGATGATGAATATTCCTTTGTGATGACTACCAAAAAAATCGATATCAAACCTGGATCGATAAATGGAGTAAAAGTTGATTACCGTCAGAAGATGTTGGACATTTATGAAAGTACACGCACCATCATTGACCAATTTCGAATTTACCACGATATATTAAGAGAATTAGAAAAACACAAAGCAAATCCTGGTGCAAATTACATTGAAGCTTCTAAAAAACTAACTGGAATCGAACAAAAACGCACAGGACAGTCCAGAACAGTGCGAATGGCGATTAAAGACTTTAGTTTAAAGTCAAGAGACTCACTTCTCACCCTCATCAAAGACATGAAGGGGAAAAAGGAAATTGTAGCGAATATGAATGATATTTTGACATTGGATTCAATGGAGTCACGTAAACGACTCAATAAAAAACCCGTCAAACAATGTATCATGGAAGCTTATTGTTACTTACTTGCTTTGCATGATCGTATTGAAACGGGAGATTTATTCGGTGGCCTTGTTGAACTAACTCCTGAACAAATGAAATCTTCGTTTGGAGTGGAGTCAGAAACTGCGAAAGAAAACAATTCTCCCGATGCAAGTGATTTGGAAAATGATTCCGAATCTGGAACGCCAGAAGTTCAAAATGCGGGTGCAGATATTACTTCGAATGAGACTACTGACCTCGAAGAAACAAATGAAGACAGTATTGATGACCTTTCCGATGATGACATTTTACCAAAAGGAAACCCTTTTTAATGGCAGTCATAAAAATCGCAATTTACCAAAAGAATCTGCACAAACGAATTACCCATGATGAAATTGTAAAAATCCAACAAAGTAAGGCACATTTTTTATTATTACCAGAAGGTTACCCACACTTGTTTCAAAGTGTATCTCCCAATGAAGGAACAAAACACGAAAAAGAATACCAAGATCATATCTTAGAAATTTCTGAGAAATTTTCAGGTGTGATCCTTGGTGGTAGCCATTACCGAAATAATGAAAATGGAAAACTGGTGGCTGCCTTACCAATTGTCCAATCACTGGTGTTAGTTGATTTTTATGAGAAAAAAACTTTAAACCAAACGAATGACCAAGGCGTGACTGAAGGTGTAACGGAATCTATTTTCATTATGGGTGGACTTCGGTTCGGATTATTACTTGGTGAAGATATCCAAAACAAATCCATTTGGGATGAATTCAAAAAGGAAAATATTGAAATCATTTTCCATTTAGATTCGGCAAGTTCGAATCGAACTTATGAAGAAGATTTAAGTGATTACGAAAACCTTGCAAAAGAGAGAAACATCCATTTAATCCGAGTTTGTGGTCCTACCGATGGAAAACCTGCTAGAAGTTTGTATGCATCACCTTCAGGAATCAATTGGAAAGTCGGAAAAATTGAAGAAGATAAGGATGTTTTTAAAACCTTATCCGTCAACGTGATGAGAAGTTATTTATTATAAGTTACCAATCGGTAAGATTTTCTCGAAAAAATTTAAGAGCAATTGAAAAGCTGTTTCCCATTTAAGAAGGAGTTTTGTTTTCAACTTTCTTAAATGGAATCGTTTGTTTCCTTTCGGGAATTGGATTATTTTTTATCCAATTCCTTCCAATCCATTGTAAATAACAAAATTACAATACCGATGGATACACAAGAATCTGCCACATTAAATGCAGGCCATCGGTCAAAGAGTAAGAAGTCTGGCCATTCAAAATCCAAAAAGTCGACAACACCGATGAATTCAATCCCAGGTTTTTCAGGGCTAAATCCAAATCGAAATCCAGTTCCAGGAATTTTGACAAAAAATTTATCTAAAAAATTGCCAAAGGCACCTGCCATAACAAAATTCCAACCCCAAACATTTCCAAGGTCAGAATTTTGCCACCGATAAAAGATTAAAAAAACAATCGCAAATCCAGTTGCGAATAACGAAGGCAAAGCATTGTCTTGGAATAATCCAAACACAAATCCTGTATTAAAAGTAAGTGATAATCTAAAAAAATCACCTAACACAGGAATACTTTCATGTGCATCCATCTTTGTAATGATGATATATTTAGTGAGTAAATCTAAAAAAAGTCCAAAGGCAACAAATGCCAAGTAACCAGGTTTAAAAACAGAAAAAAATGGTGTGTTAGGTAATTTCATACGGAGGTTCGTTCTTTTTTACGTTTATTTTAGTTTCCAGAAACTTAGACTGGATTTTGCAAGTGACCAGAAACTAAGTCCTGATAGTATATAAAATATTATGCTTGGTTCTTTCCATAATTTTTCCGCATAATGCATTCCAAAATAGAAAAATAGTGTACCTAATATTCCAAAAGTGAGAATTTCTCTAAGTTTTAGTTCTGCCCATTTATGATCTTCCTTAGGCTGAAATTCGCCACGATTCCACTTATATAAAAAATCGTTTAGTTCTTTGGGTAAAGAAAACAAACTCGTTATAAACTCTTCTCCCTCATCCCGCCAAAGTTTCTTAAAACTACTTCCTTTGAGAACAATTTGTGAAAATGGTTTTTCCGCATATTCAATCATGGAACGAGTTGGATCTAAATAGGAAAAATTTCCGAGCAGTAATGCTAAAACTCTATGTAAACTTAGGAAATTTGGTGGGAGTTTTAAACTGGCTAACAATTGTTTTAAGCTAACTTGGATTTCTTTTAAAAAACGAAGATCATCCCCTGGACGTAATGTATCCAAACTTAAGTTTCTAAAATGGTTTGTATCCGCTAAAATTCGATTTAGTTTTTCCAATGAATATTTTACAATTTTTGTGAGTTCTTCTTTCGATAAGGATTCTGTTACAGCACCTAATTCATACATAGATTCGGCAACGAGATGGTAATCTTTCCGCATGGCTCCAACCAAAATTCGTTCGAGGATTTGGGTTTCTTCTTCGGAGATTGACTGAACGGCTCCAAAATCAATTAAGCATAATTCTCCCGTTTCCATAAAAATCAAGTTCCCTGGATGAGGATCTGCATGAAAAAAACGATACTCAAACACCATTAAGATATAAGCTTTGATTAATTTTTCTAGATTTGGGTTTCGTTTGGAATAAAGAGGTTCTCCTTCTAATTCAGTAATCTTTTTTCCTTCTACAAATTCTGTGACTAAGGTATGCCGACCGCAGAGTTCCTCTATGGGACTTGGAATGTAAAAATCTTTTTCTAGAGCAAACATTTGTTTGAGGATTTTTAAATTCTTTAATTCGGTTCGAAGATCCAATTCAGCATGGATCATGGATTGTAATTGTTCAATCACCTCTTTCCCCGAGATTTTGATGACAAATCGATCAATGATCCATACAACTTTAGAAATTGTTTTTATATCAGACTTGGCAGTCTCTTCTATCCCTGGGTATAAAGTTTTAATCGCTACTTTTTTGTTTTGGTAAGTTCCGATATGGACTTGTGCAGTGGATGCACTTGCATAAGATTCTTTGTCCAATGTTTCAAAGATCTCCGACATTGATTTTCCAAAGTCTAATTTCCAACGCTCATTGATTTCAAGGAAGTCTCTTGGCGGAATTTTATCCTGTAGGTCTTGTAATTCCCAAAGGAATTCTTCAGGAAGGATATGGAACAAGTTACTGACAAATTGGCCAATTTTGATGTAAACGCCACCCAATTGAAAAAATAAGTTTTTAGTTTCGATCCCTTTCTTTTTTAAAAACAGAATTCGTTTTGTATCATATTTTTCTTTAGAGGAAATTTTTTTAAACCATTTGGTAAGGTAAAGATACTGAAGGTATGTTTTGAAAACAAATGAATATACTGATACCGATCGATTCTTGTTTGGTTTCATGATTTAGTGCCTATAAATAGATTCGATACTTTCTAAGATTTGTATATTTTCAGACAATGTCCCTTCCATATGGTTTGATTCACCATGAATGACTGATTGAATTTCATTATAAATTCCCAAAAACGCATTTGAAGACGCAGGTTTTGGAAATTGTTTGGGTATGTATGATTGGAGACTTTGGAATCCTTTATACAATTTAGAAGGTGTTGACTGGAAAAACTGAAATCCATCATTTGAACAAATAATACGATGTGAACTTGTATGGATATCGATTTCAAATTGGAAATAATCCCTTCCTCCAGAAACATCTAAAACGATTTCAACATTTGATTTCGACTCAAAACATGCATACGCCCTTGTTTCGACCATTCCTTTTTTTGGTCTTTCTACCTTTGCAAAAATAAGTTTTGGTTTTCCGACTAACCAATGGATAAGGTCCATCGCATGTGTTCCATCGTGGAGTAATGGTCCACCACCAAACTTCGAAAATGCGATTCCTGGATTTTTTGCTGACGTGAAGACGGAGGCCCGAATCGATTTTAATATTCCAAAATTGCCTTTTTCTAATTCATCCCTTACAAAACGATAACTTGGATGGTATCTCCTTTCATGGTTGATCCATACCCTTGCTTTTTTTGCCTTTGCCAATGTTGCAATCGATTTTGCTCCACTTTTTGACATGGCAACTGGTTTTTCAACGAGGAGGTTCCTGATACCAAGTTTTAAACATTCTTTCGCATAAAATTCATGAGTATGGCTCGGTGTCGCAATGATGGCTAAATCAATGGGTAAAGTTTTGTTTTCTAAAAGGAAACCTGGAAATCCTGTTTCTGTGGGAGTTTTCCATTGGTTTTGGAATTCTAAACACACCTCTGGATTTGAATCAAAACCAGAGACAAATTCAAATTGGCTTTTTCCCCAAGCGGACATGAGGACACCCATATGAGTGCATGGTTTTTTCCGAAAGGGGTCCTTTTCTAATTTGGAAGCGATTCGTCCAAGACCAATGAGAATCGTTTTGATTTTAGTTGGTTTCATGTAAGTTTTTCTTTAAAATCTTTCTTTCTTGGAGAATCTGGCTTAGAAGCTATGATCGCACCATTTGAATATTCCCTGTCAACTATTCTAAGTTTGTTTTCGATGAAACCAGATTGGGAGAATCCAAAGAATCCAAAATTCCGATGGATTTCCACCTCATCTCGGGAAATCAAAAAGGATTCACTTTTTGTCCCTCTTCGTGCCGAACGGGATGGTCATCAGTTTATTTCTGATGCATTAAAAGCTGGTGCATCTGGATTTTTATGTGAGATAAATCATCCCATTCTCAAAACACTTACAAAGGAAGACCAAAAGAAAGCAATATTTGTTAAAGATACCTTAGTTGCGCTAGGGAAACTCTCTAATTACCATCGAAATCGTTTTAACCCAATTATCCTTGCCATCACTGGTTCCTCAGGAAAAACAACCACAAAAGATCTATTAGGTGGTCTTTTTTCCTATTTGGATTCTAAATCCATTGTGATGACAGAAAAAAATTACAATAATGAAATTGGTGTTCCCTTTACACTCTTTCGAATCACAGAACTGACTAGAGTTGTTATTTGTGAAATGGGCATGAACCACAGAGGTGAGATAGAAAGATTATCAAAAATTGCAGAACCTACTCATGCGTTAATTACGAATATTGGTTCGGCACATATTGAAAACCTAAAATCCAGAGAAAATATAGCAGAGGAAAAATCAGATATTATTTTAGGGTTACGGGCTTCGGGAGTACTCTTTGTACCAGATGATTTGGATTTTTTAGATCGTATCAAACAAAAGTCAAAAAAACTAAATGCAAAGTTGATTGTTTGGAAACACACAAAAAATCCGGAACTAAAAATCAAATCCATTGAAAAGAATGGATTCCATTTACAATGGAAAAATGAATCCATCCATTGGAAAATTCCTGGTTCCAAACTTCTCAGTAATGTACGTGGGATGATCGCCGTTGGTTCTTATTTTGGAATCTCCGACGTTCAAATGAAACGGGCGATCCAGACTTACAAAAGTCCCAACAAACGACTCAACATCAAAAAAGGGTATTATACCATCATCGATGATAGTTATAATGCAAACCCAGAGTCTGTTTTATCAAGTATAGATGCAAGTGTGCAGTATGCTCTAGGAAAGGAAATTGTTTGGGTTTTGGGCACAATGAAGGAACTTGGAAAGTTCTCTAAATATTACCATGAAAAAGTTGGTAAAGAATTAGAAAAAATCGGGAAAGGAACATTACTAGCATTAGGTGAAGATACTATTCCAATGGTAAAACAATTTTCGCGGGGAAAGTATTTTCAGGATAAACAAGGAATCATTTCTTATATCAAAAATGAGATCCCGAAAGGGGCTGTGATTTTAATCAAAGGATCAAGGTCCATGAAAATGGAAGAAATTACAGCAGAACTTGAATCATTTAAGGGTTGATAACGAAATAGGTTTTTTTAGATTCAACGTATGACAAACCTCTTACCAAAAGTTGCAGTGATAATGGGATCCTATTCTGATTGGGATACTATGAAGGAAACCTGTGAAATCCTCACTGAATTTGGTATTCCATTTGAGAAGGAAATTGTTTCTGCTCACCGTTCGCCAGACAGAATGTTTGAATTTGCGAAAAATGCAAAGGCAAATGGATTTGGAGTCATCATTGCAGGAGCTGGTGGTGCTGCTCACCTTCCAGGAATGACAGCCTCACTTACCACCTTGCCTGTATTAGGTGTGCCGATTTTATCAAAAGCCTTAAATGGAATGGATAGTTTACTTTCAATCGTTCAAATGCCGAAGGGAGTTCCAGTAGGAACACTTGCCATTGGAACCAGTGGGGCAGCCAATGCAGGTTTACTTGCAATACGAATCCTTTCTCTACTCGATCCAAAACTTTCTAAAAAACTTGAAGACTATGCGAATACAAATCGTGTCTCTGCTCTTTCAAAAAATGACCAATTGGTTTAGGGAATAAAAATGAAAATTGGTGTGTTGGGATCGGGTCAGTTAGGGCAAATGATGTGTTTGGAAACAATTCCATTAGGTCACGAGTTTTATTGTTATTCGCCAGATCAAAATTCACCTTCACTAAAGGTAGGTGCAAAGGAGACAGTTGCTTCCTATGAATCTTTTGATGATTTAAAAAAATTTCTGAAAACAATTGATGTATTAAGTTTTGAATTTGAAAATATTCCTAAACCAACATTAGAGTTTCTAAAAGAACAATCGGATACTCCTGTTTTTCCGCCTGCCCAAGCTCTCATCATTGCGCAGGATCGATTTTTAGAAAAATCACATTTCCGAAAACTTGGATTTAGAACTGCTGAATTTTTTCACTTAACAAAAGAGACTTCACAATTTGAAGTATCAATTCCATTTCCGTGGATCATTAAAACTTTGCGTTTTGGTTATGATGGTAAAGGGCAAATCAAAATTCAGAACCTAACTGATTACAAAGGTTTTTTAGAAAAAGCCTTCCAAAATGATGGTTCCGAGTACCTGATTGAAGAAGTAATTCCGTTTCAAAAGGAAATCAGTATCATTTTAACTCGTTTCCAAAATGGAGACATTGTTTGTTATGGTGCCGTTGAAAATGAACACAAACATCATATCTTAGATTTATCAATTTTCCCTGCAAGGATCCCAATTGGTCTTAATTTAGAATCGATTGAACTTGCTTCTAAACTTGCTCTGTCATTACAATATGTAGGAACGATGGGTGTCGAATTTTTTGTAAAAGACAATTTATTATATTTAAATGAATTTGCTCCTAGACCACATAACACTGGTCATTATACGCAAGATTGCCAAAGTTTTTCTCAATTTTATCTACATGTGCAGGCAATTTCTGGAAACACTCCTCCCACAGATGTAAGACCAAAACCCACTTTAATGAAAAATATATTGGGTAATCAGTATGATGAAAGTTTAAAAATCACGAAGGAACTTTTAAAAGACGATCGGTACCGATTGCATTTGTACGGAAAAGAAGAAGCAAAACAAGGTAGGAAAATGGGTCATTTGAATTTTAAGGGAACACTTGAAGAAGTAAATCCCCTATTCCATGAGTTATAATCTGAAATTTTAGTTTTTAGAGTTTAATAGATAAGTTCCCCAATCTCTCACGTTTCCGGCTCCCAAACAAAGAAGGAAATCACCTTTCTGCAATTTAGGTTGGATTTCCATTAAATCTTCTTCTATGAGACCAGGCAAAAAAACTGTTTTGTTTTTGTCTAAGAATGGAAAAAAACTCATTGAAGAAATCCCTTCGATTGGAGTTTCTCCAGCGGAATAAATGGGTAATAGGTATAAAAAATCTGCACCCGTTAGTGAATTGGCAAGATCATTTAACAATAATTTGGTTCTAGTATACCGATGTGGTTGGAATATAACATGGAGTTTTCCAATTGCCTTATTTTTATCTTTTAAGGATTGGATCACCATTTGAATCTCTGTCGGATGATGGCCATAATCATCTATGACAGTGACACCATTCCAATTTCCTAGAATTTCTTGTCTTCTTTTGACTCCAATGTATCGAGAAAGGATTTCAATCGACTTTGATGGAGTAATTCCTAGTTTTAACGCACAAGTGAGAGCAACAAGTCCATTGGTTAAATAATGGACTCCTGGATAAGGTAAGGTAAGTGAATATTTTTCATTTTCAAAAACAAAGTGCAAACAATCAGCTTTGATTTCATATTCAATCACAGTGGTTTGAGATTTGTAGTTTGATACAAAATATTGAAACCATTCTTCATGAGTTTGTTCTTTTGTTACGAGGAGATTGAGACGAAATTCTGAATCAAATAGAATCGATTTATAATTTGATCTCAAAACAGATGTGATACCAGGGTCACGAGCAAATAAAACAACTTCTCCAGCAACATCAAATCCCATATAAGTTAGGAATGCTTGTTCCAGTTTTTCTCGAGTATGATAGTAATCCAAGTGATCATTATCGATATTGGTAAGCAGACGGAAATTGGCTTTGTGTTTTAAAAAAGTACCATCTGATTCATCTGATTCATAAACTGCGTATTCACCAGTTCCAATTTTCCCACCTCTTTTTTGTAACAAACTAGTATCACCACCAATCATGATTGTTGGATTTAGTCCCATTTCTGTTAAAATTTGAGATACCATGGTTGTTGTGGAAGTTTTGCCATGGCTACCGGCGACGGAGATGGATTTTTGTTTGGACACAAGTAAGTGCATAAACTCAGATCGATGTTTCAAAGGAATGTTCTGTTCTTTGATACGATTGAATACTTCTTTGTGTTTATCATTGATGGCAGAACTATAGACAACCATCTGAATTCCATTCAATGGAATTTCTTCAATCGAATGATATAAAACCACCCCGCGTTCTTTTAAATAATCAGTAATTTCAGAATTTTTTTGATCGTATCCTATGACTGGGATATTTAAATCAAGTGCCATATGGGCTAAACTCGACATTCCACTTCCACCAATTCCTAAAAATAAGATAGGTCCCTTCATCATTTCCAAGGCCTACTTAGTTTCCGAAAAAAAATACGAAACAGTTTGGTAAGCAGCATTCACATTGGAAAGTGCTAAACTAACATGACCCATTTCGCGTAACACTTCAGAATGATCCTTCCAGGATAATAGAAATTTTACCAATTGAGTTGGATCATCACTTGTTGAATGAATGGTGACAGCTGCACCTTCCTTCTCAAGATAGTTTGCATTTGCCTTCTGGTGGTTATCCGCCGCAAAAGGATATGGGATTAAAATCATAGGCAAACCAAAAACCAAACACTCGGCAACAACACCTGCACCAGACCTTGCGACAACCAAATTTGCCCATTCATAATTTGGTTTCATGTCATTGGCATAGGATATAATCTCTGCGTCATCATTTGCTTTTTTCTTTGTTTCGTCATAAAGGTTTGTACCTGTTAACAAACGAAATTTATACTTTGTGGAAATTTCAGAATTTTCCATCGCCTTAAGGATCATTTGGTTAAGTTGTCTTGCACCTTGTGATCCACCTAACACGAGAACATTGATTGTGTTTTTTTTGCCTTCATGTAGGTTTTCATTTTGACGGATGTTTAAATGTTCAGGAACAACTCGTTTTCGAATCGGATTTCCAATGATTTTCCCTGGGATATTAAATTCTTCTACGATTGGAAAACTAAAGGCAATTTTTTTGGCAAATTTTGAAAAGACACGAGTGATTTTTCCTGGTACACAATTTTGTTCACAAAGGTACAAAGGTTTTCGAAACAGAATGGCATAAAGAATTGCAGGTAAACTGGAATAACCACCCATTCCGATGACTGCATTTATATTTAACCTTCTGAATACAAAAATCGTTTTGATAAATGGTAAAATGAATAAAATAGGATAAAGAATCGTTTTGATTCCTCCCAATTGGGGGATATTATGCCAAATCACTTCACAAGGAGGGTTTAAAAGATCTGGATTGTTTTGGTTTCGCACGAGTGAATGGATGAATACAGAATCAAAACCAAACACATTAACTTTTTCACTTAGTATCTCTGCGAGTGCTACTCCAGGTGAGATATGCCCACCTGTTCCACCCGCTGCAATCAATATCGATCCATTCATACGACCAAATTCTCTTTACACGTAATGTTGGCAAGAATTCCGAAAAGGATAAAAATTGTAAGTAAGGAAGAACCACCATAACTTAAGAAAGGAAGAGAAATTCCCGTTACAGGCACAATTCCTGTGATCACAAATAAGTTTAAAATGGTTTGGAATCCGAATAAAATCAGAATTCCCGCACCTAAAAAGTATCCCAGTTTATCTTTGGTCCTTTGTAAGAGTAAAAAAATTCGAACCATCAAAAACAAAACGACTAAAAGAAAAAAACAAAATCCAACAAAACCAAAATCTTCCACATAGGAAGACAATACAAAATCTGTATGGCTGTATGCTAAATACCTGTGAGCATAACCTGTACCAATCGCTTTTCCGCTGGTACCACCATCAAAAAAAGCCCGAAAACTTGTCACCAATTGGTGTCCTTCATCAAACCGAAACTTATAAGGGTCGAGCCATATCTCGAGTCGTTTTTTACGATAACCCACTTGTGTCACAAGTACAACTAAAAGTGGAATCACTGATGCACCTAAAATAAACAAACGTTTCATGGGGAAACCAGCTAACAATACAAAGAAAAAAAGAACGAGTAACAATTCGACTGTGGTACCAAATGCAGGTTCAATGACAATGAGCAGTAAAGTTAAAAAGATAACGACTAGGGAGATGATCTTCTTTTGATCCCATTTGATCTTTTTAAAATCAAAGTTATAGAAGAAGTAAGATGCAAAGAGTAAAATACTAATCTTCGAAAATTCAGAAGGTTGGATTTGAAATCCTGCAATTTGGATCCAACGGTTAAAACTGCGTCCATAACTGGTTCCAACAGACTTACCCAATCCAGGTATGAAAACTGCTATTAGTAATAATAAACTAAGGAGAGAAAAAACAAAAGACCATTTAACTAAAAATTGGTAAGGTATTTGGCAAAAAATTAGAAATAAAACTACTCCTACTGCACCCCATAACAATTGTTTTCTTAAGTAATAATAGGAATCAGAAAACTCTCTTTCGGCTGGGATCACAGAAGCACTGAACATCACAATGATTCCCATTCCAAATAGTAAAAACATGAAAAATAACATTGGTCCATCAAAACGAGACGAACCAAATCGTAATAAATTTCGTATGGAACGAAATATTTCCATTATTGGATTTTTAAAGTTGAGAGAGTGATGATCGCAAGAATGATCCCTATGATCCAAAATCGGATCACCACTTTTTCTTCTGACCAACCTGAGAGTTCAAAATGATGGTGGAGAGGAGCCATTTTAAAAATTCGTTTTCCTGTTAATTTAAATGAGCCTACTTGCAGAATCACACTGACCGCTTCAGCAACAAAAATTCCGCCAAGGATCACAAGTAAAATTTCCTTCTTTAACATAATGGCGACAAGCCCAAGGGTTGAACCTAAAAACAAAGATCCTGTATCTCCCATAAACACCTGTGCGGGATGGCAATTGAACCATAAAAACCCAAGTAAAGCACCAGAAAGTCCGGCAAGGAAAACAGAGTATTCGTGAGAACCTGGTAGATAAGGAATGTGCAAATAATTGGCAGCAGAAGGAGTGCCTGATACGTATGAAATCAAGGCAAAAGTGGCAGTTGAAATCACAACTGTTCCAGATGCCAACCCATCTAAACCATCTGTTAAATTCACTGCATGAGAACTACCGATTAATACCAGTATTGCGAAAGGAACAGCTAAAAGACCCAAATTCCAAACTGGACCCTTCACAAAAGGTAAAAATAAATCAGTGATTGTGAAAATGATTCCTTTTTGTGGATTTGTATTGGATTTACCAGTATAATAGAAGTATAAGGTAGTGATTGTCACTGCAAAGAGGATAGTCACAACAAATTTGGTTCTTGCTCTCATTCCTCCTTTAATTTTTTTAACAGACTTCATATAATCATCTGTAAAACCAAGTCCAGCAAATAGTATGGCAGAGATTAAAAGTAAAATGACGTTTAAGTTGGACAAATTACCCCATAACAATGTTGAGATGGTTAATGATAAAATCATAATCAATCCACCCATTGTAGGTGTTCCCGATTTGGTTGCATGGGACTGTGGCCCATCATTTCTCACTGATTCACGGAATTTTAAGGATAATAAAAAGGAAATGAGTGATTTTCCAAAAATAAAAGTGATAAACATAGACGTAAGCCCAGCCATCATCGCACGTAGAGTCACATAACTAAAAACTCTTAAAAAACCATAATCATTGCCAAATGTTTCATAAATCCATTGGAACATACTGTATCCTCTATCGTTAGGTGTTTAAATTTAAAAATGCATTTTCTATTTCTTCAAAATCAACGAACTTAATTTTCTCTTTTCCGAGAATTTGATAGGTCTCGTGACCTTTACCTGCGACAACCAAAATTCCATCCTTTTCTAACAAGGAAACTGCTCGCCTAATTGCAGTGCTTCGGTCTGTAATTTTTTCATACCGTTTGAAACCACGTGAAAAACCTGCTTCAATCTCATCGAGAATTGTTTCGGGATTTTCGGTTCTTGGGTTGTCTGATGTTAAAATGACAAAATCAGCTAAGGTTTCGGCAATTTTTGCCATTTGTGGACGTTTTGTTCGGTCACGATCACCACCACAACCAAACAAACAAATGATTTGTTTCGGTCGAATTTCTACACAACTCTTTAAGATATTCTCCAATGCATCTGGTGTATGGGCATAATCTACTACTGCTATGCGAGATTTGTCTGGATAAGGAACTACATGGAAACGTCCAGGAACTGTAGGGATTGTATCGACAGCTTTGACCACATCATCCCAAGGAAATCCAAGTTCGTATGCAATGGACATTGCAAATGCTGTATTAAAAACATTAAAATTACCGAGTAAGTTTGTGTGAACCGTTCTCACCTCGATAAAAGGGAGATTTTTTTCCTTTTTATGGAATCTGTATTCACTTCCAAGTAACGAAAGTTTTGTGTTACTATAATGAAATTCTCCAGATTTTCCTAGGATATAGATGGGTGATTTTAAATTAGCTTCTCTTATCCTTTGGATCATTTTGTCACCAAAGGATACATCGCCAGCGACAAGACCAAATTTATTTTTTACCGATGACTGTTCGAGTAATTGAAAGATTTTAAACTTACTTTCAAAATAATCATCCATACTTTCATGAAAGTCTAAATGGTCCTGGGTTAAATTCGTAAATCCTGCACAAGTAATTTCAAGACCAGAAACCCTTCCCAGTTTTAATCCATGGCTACTCATCTCCATGAAAACATATTCTACACCTTCTTCTACCATCTCTTTGAGTAATAAGTTAAGAGAAGAAGCATCAGGTGTTGTATAACCCGATTCTAAAACACGGTCTAAAATTTGAATTTGGACAGTACCTATGAGAGCAACTTTTTTACCTAATTTTTTAGCGATATGGAACAAAATAAAGGTTAAGGAAGTTTTTCCATTTGTACCAGTGATACCTATGATTTTCAATTTTTTGGAAGGAAAACCCAGAAGTAAGGATGCTAATTTTCCATGTAAATCACCTAACGGCTCTTCTGATTCCAATACTGTGGTAAATAAACTGAGTCCATTTAGTTTTAAATTTCGTTTGGAGACCAGAACGACTTGGCAACCTAACTTGTGAGCCATTTGTAAATATGATTCTAATACATCATCACTACCCAAAGGGAGGACAAAAATATCCTTGGAGGTTAGTTTGCGACTGTCAGCCCAAACATAGTGAACTTCAAAGTCACCTTCTCCTCTTATGAGTTTAATCTCTGGAATTTTTTTTAGGATATCAATGAGTTTCATGGATTTGACTTAGCTGGTGATTCAGGAATTGGTGGTAGTTCGATTGTAACAGTTCGATTGCCAAGACTGATGGGTAAAAATTGATATGTCCTTCTATACAATGTTTCAATTCGTTCTGCTGATGTATATGATACAATTCCAATTTTTAATTCGTCATTCTTTCGCTTTAACTCTTCTTTGGTGGTTGTCCTTTCATGGATAAACCTTTGTAACTTGGCTTTTTCCAAACCTTGCCAAACATGGAAGAAAAAAAATCCTAAAAATGGGAACAACAAAACGAGTCCTTGGAGAGGTTCCAAAAATTCGAAAACCATTTTGGGGAATGATTTGAATGATAAGGTTATTTTTCCCATCTACTTTCTTTTATCGGTTCAATTTTTCGAAGACCTCTTAATTTTGCTGACCGCGAGGCTCTGTTTTCTTTGATTTCCTGGTCCGTTGGTAAGATCGGTTTTTTGGTAAGGATTTCAAATTCGTCTGTTGCTTTTAAGTCCCGGAATGTCCATTTCACAATTCTGTCTTCCAAAGAATGGAATGAAATACAAGATAGAACTCCCCCCAATTGTAGGCAGTTTGCAAGTGTACGAATTCCCTTTTCTGCATGGACTAATTCTTCGTTCACTTCAATTCGTAACGCTTGGAAAATACGAGTCGCAGGATGTGATTCCTTTGGCCAAAATTTTCTAGGGATAGATGCTTCCACGAGTTTCACAAGATCAGTGTTGGTTTCGAATTTTTTTTTGTGTCTCGACTGTACGATGTTATTTGCGATTTTTAGGGCCCAACGTTCTTCTCCGTATTCCCAAAATACCTTTTTTAAATGTAAGACAGAACTATAATTCACAACATCGGCAGCTGTTTTTTGGCCTACTTGTGGTTCGAGGCGCATATCCAAAGGTTCTTCGTTTTTAAAGGTAAACCCTCTCCCTGAATGTAGAAAATGGAAAAGTGAAACTCCTAAATCTACGAGAGCTCCGTCAAGTCCTGAACACCCCACTTCTTCCAGTAAGGTCCTGTCCACTTCTGAAAAGTTCATCTGAAAGGCGTGTACCCGATCTAAAGAGCCAATTTCCTTTTGGATTTCTTTTTTTGCCCGTTCTAACATGACGGCATCACGGTCAATGAGGATGAGTTTTGCTTCAGGGAAGGTTTTTAAGATCAGTTTGGAATGACCACCCTCTCCAGCTGTCCCATCCAAAAACCACATTGGTTTTGGATTTTGTGCCAGTTGTAATAAGGAAATGACTTCGTTCGGAAGGACCGGTATGTGGGGAGATTCTAACACTGTTACTTTCTTACTGTATAGCTGTCAAAATCCTTGCAATCCTTTAATCCTTCTCTGAGATTGAAAGTATCCATGAGTTCCTATGAAGAACATTCCTTACGAAAAAACCTCTTTAGCGTTGGCAAATTAGGTTATGCCAAAGGCGACAGACCCAATGTGGAATGTATCCTTTGTGGTGTCAGAGACAAAAACGAAATCGTCCCCAACTTAACGATTGCAGAAACAGAGCTTTCCATCGTATCCATCAATTTATTTCCGTACAATCCTGGACATATCATCATATTCCCAAAACGCCATATCATCAGTTATTTGGAACTTACGAATGAAGAGGCTTTGGACATCCACGTTCTCACCCAAAAAACCATGAGGATTTTAGAAAAACAATGGAAGGTACAAGGTTTTAACACTGGATACAACCTTGGAAAAAACAGCGGAGGATCCATTCCTCACATCCATGAGCACATTGTTCCTAGGTTTCCCAATGAAGCAGGATTTTTAGATGTTCTCTCCAATACAAGGATCGTCATTTATGAACCCTATCAAATGTGGGAAGACCTAAAAACTCTTTGGTCGAAGGAAGAAACGTAAACCCCTTACACTTTTTTCTGGTAAATCGTATGACCCAAAAATTTGAATTGGTCAGAGATTCCAAACATTGTCTCGGAATGTCCTAAAATCAAATACCCTTTTGGTTTTAAACTGACTTCAAAATTCTGGAACAATGTTTTTTGAGTTGGTTTGTCAAAATAAATCACAACATTCCTGCAAAAGATTAAGTCGAGTTTGTCTGTGATGGGAAAAGGAAAATGCAATAGGTTAATTTGACGAAAGTCAACCAGTGCCTTTAAGTGAGGTTTTACTTCATAAAAGACATGGTCTTTTTCAGTGAATTGGTTGAAGTGTTTTTTCTTCAATGTTTCGGAAACTGGTTCCAATCGATCATCCCGGTACACACCTTTTTTGGCAGTGGTGAGTACTTGGGTATCAATGTCTGATGCATAAATTTTACAATTCCAACCTGGTTTGTTTTGAAAATAATCATACACAGTGATTGCAATCGAATAAGGTTCCTCTCCTGTGGAGGATGCAGAACACCAGATCCGTAAGGTTTTTGCTGTCCCCGATTCGGCGGCTTCTTTTTCCAGCTGAGGGAAATAATCATTTTTTAAAAATTCAAAGTGGTGGTTCTCACGAAAAAAATCAGTTTTATTCGTTGTTATGCGATTGATGAGTTCTTGCATCTCTTGGGTCGCAAAATTTTGATCCATTTTGAGTTTAGCCACGTAATCCTCAAAACTTTGGATTCCGAGTGTACGTAACCTCGCGTTAAGTCTGGACTGCACCATGATTTTTTTGTGCGGAGCAAGGAAAATTCCTGCTTGTTTGTACACTAAATTTTTGATGAATTCAAACTCGGCATCACCGATTGTGTTTAAAGATGTTCGAAAGTCCAATTTGCCCTCACGAAGATTCAACAGAGTTTTTTGATTCTGACAAGTTGTTTTTTCCAATGGAGGTAGCTTCTTGAAGATTGGTATCGTAAAACACCTAAATGCGCGTCCACTTACCCTTTATTTTGAAAAGTCTCCTGAATTTACCCCTGTGTACGAGAACCCAAGTGTCCTCATTGAACTACTCAAACAGGGAGAACTCGACTGTGCCCTTGTTTCTTCCATTGAATGTGAACGAAACAAGGACCAATTTGATTACACAAAGATTGTAGGAGTTTGTGCTCGTGATGTTGTTCGTTCTGTTTTGTTCTTTCAAAATCAAATGGAACCCGGGATTCCCAATGTAGTTTATACAGACAAAGGTTCCAGATCCAGTGTATGTCTATTACAATGTTTATTCCATTTGGAATATGGGAAAAAAATAGAAGTGATCCCAACTGACGCAAAGGAAATTTCCAAAATGATGGATTCAGGGATTGGTTCCCATTTATTATTTGGAGACCATGCCCTTTTGCAAACACCTATCGATGGATACCGCGCCATTGACCTTGCCGAATGGTGGAATCGAATCACAGGACTTTATTTTTGCTTTGCATTTTGGGCTTATCCGAAGGGAAAAGAATGGGACAACCAAATCTTTTTAAAAGCACTTGAGTATGGACTGAAAGAACTTCCAACCATCATCAGTGAAGAAAAACGGCTTCCCATCGCCATAACAGAGCGTTATCTCAAACAAGAGTTACATTATATCCCTGAGAAAAAAAATTTAGATGGGTTTGCCTTATTCATTGAAACCGCAAAAGGATTAAGCCTACTCTAATTTAAAAAAAGCGGATTTTGTATTCCCAGGTTTTTGTATCTGGATTTTCTAACGTTTCTTGTAAAGGGATTTGGTAGACTAAATTTCCAAGTCCAATAAAACCACGATTCGAACTACATTCAGAATCCTTGGGAAACAAAACTTTGAATTGGATTTTTCCTTCCCTTAACAACCGTGATGTTTCCGATATGATTTTTTTCTCTCCAGCACTGGAATCAAGAATTGCATTGTCCGTGAGATTCGGGAAGTCACGTTTGACAGTCAAAGATCTTGGTTTTTGTTTGATCGAAAATGTACCAATAAGAACACCTTCAAGATGAACGGGATCTTCAAAGTCCAATTTATAAGAAACTTTTCCTTTTCGTTTGAAATACATATCCGTTGTTTCTGATTTTTCTAATTCTCGAAACGTAAAATCTCTTACTTGTAAATTGTTATTCGATTTCTTTTTAACAGATGTTAGGATTTCTTCTTTCGAAGTGGGTAAAAATTTAATTAGGGATTCGTTAGAATCCTTTTTAAGTGGAACGGTGTAAGTAATTTCAACCGTTCCAGAACTCATTTTACGAAAGAGAATGGTCTCCTCGTATTCAAAACAACCATAACAGAAAAGGAGTAAAAATAGAAAAAAACGAAACACACCCTAGACTTCCCCATAGAGAAAATCTAGGGTCAAGGACTATTTCGAAACGGGGTAAGCCTCGTTCCCGTGTTCCAAAATATCCAATCCTAACAATTCTTCTTCTTCCGAAACCCGAAGGCCAACCGTCTTTTTGATCAAATAAAATACCAAAAGGCTCACGGGAAATGCCCAGAAAAATGCAGTCACAACACCGATTGCCTGTGCAGCAAATTGGGCAAAACCGGCTCCATAAAATAAGCCTGTATCGTGACTAAAAAGTCCATAGGCCAAAGTCCCCCAAGCACCACATACACCATGAACGGATACTGCACCCACAGGGTCATCAATCCTTTGTTTGTCTAAAAAAAGAACGGAAATGATGACAAGGACTCCTGCCACAAGTCCAATGAGAACGGCACCGAAGATACTGACATTATCACAAGGTGCAGTGATCGCAACAAGTCCTGCTAGACCACCATTTAACGTGAGTCCAATTTCTGGTTTTTTGAATAAATACCATGTGAGAACCATAGCACTGATAGCACCGGCACAAGCTGCCATATGTGTCACAACAGCAATTTTGGCAAAACTTCCCCCTTCGATCGATGTCGTCGAACCAGGGTTAAAGCCAAACCATCCAAACCATAAAATAAAAACACCTAGTGCTGCCATCGACATATTGTGACCAAGAATCGGATACACACGACCATCGGATTGGAACTTACCCATACGTGGTCCAACTACGATTGCACCTGCAAGCCCTGCCCATGCTCCGATGCTATGAACAACTGTTGACCCAGCAAAATCATGAAACCCAACTCCTTCTCCACCACCAAGTCCTAATGTTTCGAGAAAACCTGTTGAGATCCCAAGTAAACTCCCCCAAGCAAAAGAACCAAACACGGGATAAATGAAAGCAGTGATCACCACAGAGAAAATCAGATATGCTGAAAATTTTGTACGTTCTGCCATTGCTCCGGAAACAATCGTTGCGGCTGTGGCAGCAAATACAATCTGGAAGATAAAAAATGTATACTTGGATGGATCCATACTTCCATCCTCTGCATTGATGAGAGATTCTGCAAATGATGGCAGACCAATTCCAAATCCACTCACAATTTGTGGACCAAACATAATTGAAAAACCAATGAGCCAATACGCTATGGCTCCCACTGTTAAGTCGGAAAAGTTTTTCATGAGAATGTTCACTGCATTTTTAGCACGTGTGAATCCCGCTTCCACATAGGCAAAACCAGCTTGCATAAAAAATACAAGGAAGGCAGCAATACACGTCCACACCCAATTTGCTTCTTGTTTTGTGGTTTCCAATGCCAGTTTTGTCTCTGCCAGTGAGGTTTTGATCTCTGCCATTTCCTTGGCAAGTGATTCCAAACTATCTTTGTCAGGGGTAACGACTGTTTCCGCAAATACATTACTTACTAACAGTAATCCTATCAAACTAAAATAAACTCCGAAATATCTCATATAACGTTCCTTAACTGACCTTTTGGGTATGTGATTCTAATCTCAAAAGCGAAGTTTTTAATTCCAGATTTTGAGGTGTGTTTTTTACGCCTTGTTGTAATACCTTAATCGCTTTTGGTTTCGCATTTTCTTTTAAATAACACTGTGCAAGTAAAATACTCGCTTTGGCAAAACTATGGTCACTGGAGAGTGCCATCTTTAACGCCCGTTTTGCTTCTGAAATCATCCCAGCTTTGTAATAAGCTCTGCCCATCATAAAATGAGAAGCAGCTGTATTATCACCGGAAGTTCTTATATACTCTTCTAAATAACGAATTGCCTCTGTATACTTTCCATCTCGGTAATACATTTTTCCAAGAAATACCAAGATCTCTTTTAAGGAAGAATCGATACTAAATGCTTTGAGAGCTTGGGCGTAGGCTTCCTCCATTTTCATCTTGGAATTGGATTGTTTTGCCAATTGGATGTAATGAGATGCTTCAGGAATGGAATCACCACAATATAGAAAGAGAAAACTTAAGTCGTCTCCATTCGGAACTTCTCCTTGGTAAGTACGGAAACGTTTGATAAAAGAGGAAGCTAATTTTTTTAAATCGACTTTTCCCCTTCCTTCAATGACTAGTTTTTCTCTCTCATCATGTAACCAAGTTTGGATTCTCTCAACTCCTACCTCATCTTTTAAATGGTTTCTTTGTTCACTGAATCCATCTGAGATCAAAAGTAAAAAGTCACCAGGCTCGAGTTTCCCTTGTTTTTCCTCATAATCGATTTTGCGAACTGGCAAAATTCCAAGAGGAACTCCTTTGGTGTCATATTGGATGAAGGTATCATCGGAAGCTTTGTAATGTAACATCCGTTGGTGGCCTGCATTCACATAACCAAAAGTATAATCGCTAAAAATTCGTACCATAAAGGCAGTGAAGTAGGTAGATTCCGGGAGTTGTTCCCGTAATTTTTCGCCTAACTCTTCCATGATTTCTGTGAGACCAAGTCCTGCCATGACAGAACGACGGAACTGATGGTGGATTGCCATTGTCACTAGAGCTGCTGGAATTCCATGACCCGATACATCAATGTTAATGGCAGTTAACGAATGTCCTTGCCTTACGATGTCGACTAAATCTCCACTGACTTCTGCCATAGGTTCGTAATGGCTTGCAAAATAGATTCCATTCCAAGCACTTAAGTCTTGGGGTAGGATTTGGCTTTGGACATTTCGACCCATTTTCAAATCCCACTCTAATTGGTTTAGGATGGCAGCTTCTCTTGCCCTTGCAGTGACGAGTCCTTCAATCAAGCGCACTCCATACAAGGCAAGTGCCAGTTGGGAAGTTAAAGCTTCTAGAATTTCCAAGTCATCGATGATATAAAAATTTTCCCTTTCACTTTCAACAGCGAGAGTTCCAAGGATTTCTTCCTTTTGCATGATAGGGACACACATCACCGATTTTGTTTTTTCCCCTTCATCAAAGTAATGAGCAGAACGGGACAAATCGTTTACAAGGATTGGTTCTTTGGTTTCAAATACTGTCCCAGAGTAACCCTCACCCATTTTTAAATTCCTGCGAGGTGGTTCTGTTTCTTTGACAAATTTGACTGGGACTAAGAACTCTCCATCCCATAACCTAAGTGTCGTGTTGTCCGACTCAAATATTTCCTGGCATATCAGGATGACTTTTGAAAAGAGTTGGTCTTCTCTATCTAAATTGGCAAATTCTTTGGAGATATAAAGGAGGATTGCAATTTTATCTTTATCTGTTAATCCTCCCACAACTTTGTTCTGTCCGCGGAAGTTGACGAGCATTCGTTTGGAAACTTTGAAATCAACCATATTGGATACCTTTCCCATTGAGATGCAAGTATCGTACCGACGATGCATCTCGCCTAAAGAAGTAAAAATATCCTATAATTCTCTACAAACTGGACGAAATTTGCACAAAACGTTAAAACTGTGTTTATGGAAAACTACCAAAACGCCTATTTTGTAAGCAAATGGTGTTCTTGATTAGAACTGTGTCTGTACTTGTAGGGCCATCCTGGATTCTCCTCCATCCCTTTCTTTTATACTGATGCCAGACCTTTGGAGAGAAACTGCATAAAACAATCCTTCACCAAACCAACTGGGGAATAATGAAACCGCAACTCCGATTGATCCTGTCGTAAAACCTCGTAAACTTTGTTCCATACGAATTTCTCGACCAACACCTGTTAAAACCTGAAATGAATCCATTTTTCCAATCGCCAAACTGATATTACCCGAATACATAGTCTTGACGGGATATGGTATAAATTGTGATTTATGATTTAAATCAACTGATGTGCTTTCATAAAATTTCCTGGAACCTTCCAATTGTAATTCCAACCAATCGTTCCATTTATACCCAAATCCTAACATTAACCTTTCTGGTAATTTTTCCTTCAAACGTTCTGACCCTAAGTATTCATCAAATCGATAAGTGCCTGGTGATTCCAATAAAATCCCAATTCTAAAATTTTCATATTGAATGGCTGTGGAAAAAGAAACATTCCATGAATAGGAACTATAACCTCCAAGTCTCCCAGATACTCCAGGACCGACTTGGATGGCAAAGGAAACGTAAGGATTGAACTTCCAATTGACAAATGCTTGGAATGCATAATTAGAAAACCTTTCATCTACTGGAAACGAACGTAAGTAAACAGGTTTTCCACGTACCCCGAATCCTAGTGATTCAGAAAAAGAAAGATACCCCGCGCCAGATAAATACAAAGGAGAAAAGTTTGGATTCGCATAACTGGCATTTGTAGAAACATCTAACATATGTTTGGATTGGTATGATAAAAAAGCAGTATTCCCATACAAACTTGCCATTGGATTGGAACTCACTACACCTTGAGATGACAGTCCAAGTAAATAAGCAGAAGGATAGGCAACATCATACCCAGAGATTTGGGCATGTAAGGGAAAAAGGGAAAAACTACCAAAACATAAAACCGAAACCAACCATTGCCATTTTGATTTGAAAATCATTTACTGCCATTCCTCCATAGATTTACTGGAAAGAAAAGGGAATTCTTATGACAAAACCGATGTACAAACAATTTCGCTCTCCACAAGGGTGGTATTCTTTTTTATTTCCAGTCACCTGGGAACATATGGTTGTAGAAGAAATTCCAGCATTTTTCCATCCTGAAGGTGGTGGAGCCTTACAAGTATATGCTTTTGAATCAAAACTCGAACATTTTGATGTTGATAAAGAATTAGAAAATTATCTCAAAATTCACGAAATTGATTACGACCCAGAGAAAGTTGCGGTTTTTGAAAATAACGAAGGATCAAGTATTCGGGCTTGCGAATTCCAAAGAGAAGACCGTGTTTGGATGGTTTATCTAGTGGCAAATAAAGAAAGAATGATCCTCTTAACTTACAATTCTGATGAAGAAGTGGGAGATGAATTATTCCAACAATTAACCAATATCATAAGTTCTGTAAGGTTTTTGAATTAATTTCTTTCCTTTTTTACTTTACAGTTTCCTAAATCGATATAGTCTCTAGTCCACCGTTTTAGATGGAATCAGGAGTAACTATGAAAAAAATAGGTTATGGAATTGTTGGGTTTATTGCCTCAATTCTTTTAATCATTATCATCGCATTTGTCTTTGCAGGAAGTATCATCACTCCGAGCTTTCTAGTCAAACAAATTGAATCTTCCTTAAATGTCAGAGCACATGTTGAAACAGTAAATATCAATCTCTTCAATGTTCTTTCAGGCATTGAAATTGAAGGGATCATCCTTGCACCAAGAGATGAGATTGCGAATAAAGGAATCCCTCTAGAGGAAAGGAAATCAAAACCAAAAGGTACGATCCAACTTGGTAAGGTCGATGTCAAAATTTCTTTCTTAGCTCTCTTAACAAAAACCGTTAAGGTCAACAAACTCGTCTTAAAACAACCTGATATCGCGCTTACTATGTATGAAGATGGTGGTAATAATTTAACTTCACTATTCAAAACTCCCAAAATTGTGAATGGTGAAAAAAACCCTGCACTTTCCCCTGAGGCATTAGCTGAGAAAAAAGCAGAAGCAGAAAAGGAGGCTAAAGAAAAAGCAAGTGAACCACCTTCTGGTCCATTTTCGATCAAGGACATTCCGATTGCGATTCAAATGAGTCTTGTTGGAATCCAAGAAGGAAATATCCAAGTGAATATGCGAAAAACTGGCCAACAAATCCTCGTCCAAAAATTGGATTTGGAATTAAAGGACATTGATATTGATGGAAGTGATTTAGCTTCGCATAACAGCCTAAAGGTAAATTTTGATACTGATGTAACGATCATCGGGAAAAACAAAAAAGAGGCTGCAAAGTTTTTACTGGAAACCGGTGGAAAGGTAACTCCGTTTGTGGAAAAAACAGGTTTAGTGAATCCGAAGGTAATTTACGAAGTCACAATGAAAGAAGATTCGTTCCTTTCTGGTTTTGCGGCCTTTGATGCCATTGCAGGTGAACTTCCGGCTCTCAACCAAGCTGGACTCAAACTAGACAAATTAAAGGAAAAAGCGGAACTTAAAAAAGATGTAAGTTTCCAAGTTGAGTATAGCAACGGAAAGGTAACTTTCCTTGACGAACCTACTTTCCCTACTAAAAATTATGACCTACAAATCACAAAAGGATCCTACATCGTAACCACTACCAACTACCATGAAATGAGAATGGGAATGTTATACGATGAAGCGGAATCTAAAAAATCACTGGCTTCGGTAGATGAAAAAATCAAACAAGCCACCAAAGGCCAAGGGGATCCAAAAGAACTTCGGAATAAAATCGTAGGGAATTTGGTAAAGGATGAACGTTTGTTTATTCCTTTTAGAACCTATGGTGATATTCGAAATCCAAATGTAGAACTTGGTGTTGGAATAGGAACGTTAACAGACCTCATCGGTGGGGCTGTCAAAGAAGTGATCAAAGGAAAAGCAGGAGACGCCTTAAAAAAGATTCCTGGTGCAGGGAATGCGTTAAAAGGATTGGGATTTTAGTTAGAAACCAATACCCGCAAATTTTCTCAGTACAAAAAAAAGGGACTAATGACTTAGTCCCTTTTTTATTAGATTGGATGATCCGTAAATCTTTAGATTTTTACTTATCTTCCACCACTGGATCTTTTTCTCATACTAGCATCCAAAACTTTTTTACGAAGACGCAAACTTGCAGGTGTTACTTCCAAAAGTTCATCATCATCTAAAAATTCAATGGATTGTTCCAAAGTGAGTTTCTTAGGTGGAACAAGGCGGATGGCTTCATCCGATCCCGAAGCACGAACGTTAGTGAGTTTTTTCTCACGCACTGGGTTCACTTCTAAATCTGTATCTCGACTATTCATCCCTAGGATCATACCAGGATAGACAGCTACTTGTGGTTCAATGAAAAGGTCCCCACGTTCTTGCACTTTCCATAAAGCATACGCAGTAGATTCACCTGAGTCCATAGAAATGAGGGCTCCGTTTTTACGGCCAGGGATTTCACCCTTGTATTTGTCAAAACGTAAGAAGCGGCTAGACATCACTCCTTCTCCACGTGTTTCCGAAATAAAATGCCCTCTAAATCCAATGAGACCTCTTGTTGGAATTGTGTATTCCACGCGAGTGATACCAGAAGTATGAGCATCCATTCCTGTTAACTCACCCTTACGGCGGTTTAGTTCTTGGATCACAGCTCCTGTGTATTGGTCTGGAAGGTCCATTACGAGTGTTTCGTAAGGTTCAATCTTTTCACCAGCTTCATTGTGTTTGATGATTACTTCGGGACGAGATACTTGGAGTTCGTATCCTTCTCTTCTCATGTTTTCAATGAGGATGGATAAGTGGAGTTCCCCACGTCCTAAAATTTTGAAACGATCTTTGTCTTCAGTTTCTTCCAAACGAAGAGCTACGTTGGTTTCGAGTTCGCGGTCTAGGCGTTCACGAAGGTTTCTTGTAGTGACAAACTTACCTTCTTTCCCAGCAAACGGTGAATTGTTTACCATAAAGAACATCGATACAGTTGGTTCCTCTACTTGTATCGCAGGAAGAGGGAGTGGATTTCCTAAATCGCAAACTGTATCTCCAATGAACACATCCGGAATCCCTGCCATGGCAACGATGTCTCCAGATCCAGCTTCGTCGATTTCGTAACGAGTGAGTCCTTCGTAACCATACAGTTTTGTGATTTTATAATTAGCTGTAGTTCCGTTTGTTTTGGCAAGAGTGACATCAGCACCCTTTTTCATCGTTCCTTGGTAAATTTTACCAATGGCAATACGACCCACATACTCATTATAATCCAGTGCTGTGACTTGGAATTGGAGTGGTTTGTCACTTTCGTTCTTCACTGCAGGCACATGTGCCAAAACCTTATCTAGAAGTGGTTCAATATTGGATCCTGGAACTTCTGAAAGTTGGTTTACTGCCCAACCTTGTTTGGCAGAAGCATAGATGATAGGAAAGTCTAACTGTTCTTCGGTGGCACCTAGGTCACTAAACAAATCAAATACTTTGTCTACGGAAAAACCTGGTCTTGCCCCTTCACGGTCTACTTTGTTCACAACCACGATGGGTTTGTGTCCGAGTTGGAGTGATTTTCCAAGTACAAACCGAGTTTGTGGCATTGGTCCGTCGAATGCATCCACGAGTAATAGTGTACAGTCTGTCATGGACAGAACTCGTTCCACTTCTCCTCCGAAGTCAGCGTGACCTGGAGTATCTACGATATTAATGCGAGTTCCTTTGTACTTTACCGAAGTGTTCTTGGCAAGGATCGTAATCCCTTTTTCCTGTTCCAAAGTGTTGGAATCCATGATTCTTTCTCGGTCTTCTTTTGCGGTTACGGCGCCCGTATGGCGAAGGATACAATCTGTTAGTGTCGTCTTACCGTGGTCGACGTGTGCGATGATGGCGATGTTGCGAATTTCCATTGTTTTTACCAGAAATTCCAATCCGCTTAGGCTGTAAATGGGGATTTCAGTTTGACAAGAGGTGCCTGTCAGAAATCCTGGTAAGAACTACATTCGAGAAAGAGATTAGGATAGTTATATGTTCGCCATCATTGAACTTGGAGCCAAACAATTTAAAGTGTCTCCTGACCAGGTATTCGTCGCAGAAAAAACAGGAAACACGGTTGGAAGCACAGTAGAAACGAAAGTCCTACTCCTTTCCGATAATAACAAAGTGAACATTGGTTCCCCAGCATTGTCTGGAGCAAAAGTCACTTTAAAGGTATTAGAAGACTGTAAGGGTGAAAAAATCCACGGTTTCAAATACAAAAAAAGAAAGAACTACAAGAAGTCTTGGGGTCACAGACAACAACTCCAAAAACTCCAAGTAGTTTCGATCAGCGGTTAATTGATTTATAGTACAATTTTTAAAGATATAGGAGGGAAAATCGCAGGAATCCAACTGGAAGGACATTCTCCAAAGAACCTAGGTTCGAAAGGCGAAAATCTTTTGTGTGCCGGAGTCTCCACTCTCGTGCAGAGTGCTCACTCGTATTTGGCATCACAAGGCAGTTTGGAAAGAGAAGAAAAACGAGACGGGTATCTTATGTTTCTCGTCAAACAAAACCAAAAAGATGGCTACCAAAGCCTACTTGCCATGGTTGAGTTTGGTTTGAGAAGTTTAGAACATTCCCACTCAGATGCGATTTCCATCCACAACGAACTAATAAAGGGGTAAACAATGGCTACAAAAAAAGGTGGTGGTTCCACAAAGAACGGTCGTGATTCGGTATCGAAAAGACTTGGTGTAAAAGTATACGGTGGCCAACAAGCAATTGCTGGAAACATTATCGTACGCCAAAGAGGAACTGAATACAAACCTGGTAAAAACGTAGGGATTGGTCGTGATCATACCCTTTATGCACTCGTTGACGGGATTGTGACTTTCGAACACGTAACAAAAGAAAGACAACAAATTTCCGTTTACCCGAAAGCTTAATCCTCTCAATTATAAGAGAGGACAAAACCCGTTTTAGGTCATCCTTTAACGGGTTTTTTTTTGACCAAAGGATATTATGAGCGGATTTATTGACGAAGTACCCATCCAAATTCGAGCCGGACACGGAGGGGCAGGTTCTGTCCACTTCCATAAAGAGAAGTTTGTCGAATTTGGAGGACCTGACGGAGGTGATGGAGGCAAAGGTGGAGATGTGATCTTTGTTGCCGAAGGTCGTATGATGACCTTGGAAAATTACCTACCCGACCGCCTGTATGCCGCAGAGGACGGAGGTCCAGGGCTTGGCCAGAACCGAAATGGAAAAAATGGAGAAGATTTACTCCTAAAAGTTCCCATTGGTACCCAAATCATCGATGCGGTCACCATGGAACTCATTTACGACTTTAGCCATGATGGGGAAACATTTACCATAGCCAAGGGAGGGCGCGGTGGCAAAGGGAATACTTTTTTTAAAACCTCAGTCCAACAAGCACCTCGTTATAGCCAACCAGGTGAAGATGGTGATACCTTCTCTTTACGTTTAGAATTAAAACTCCTCGCTGACATTGGAATTGTTGGATTACCCAACGCAGGTAAGTCGACACTACTTGCCAAAATCACTCATGCACATCCTAAAATTGCAGGATATGCATTTACCACACTATCACCTAACCTAGGTGTGGTGCATAGACATGAAGATTTGTTTCGTTATACAGTAGCAGACATTCCAGGGATCATCGAAGGTGCTTCCAAAGGTGTGGGCCTTGGGATTAGTTTTCTCAAACACATTGAACGTGTACAAGGGATCTTGTTTTTATTTGATGGTGGGAATTTACAATTAGAAGAAGAATTGGAAATGTTACGGAGTGAACTTGGGAATTATAACGAGTCTCTTCTACACAAAAAATACCTGATTGTCATCAACAAAATGGACATTTGGGACAACGACCCTAGTTTTACCGAAGAAATCCAAAAAAACTATTCTTCTCTTGGTGAGATTGTTTGTATCTCTGCTGATAAAGAATCCAATTTGGAATACCTACTGGAGCGAATTGATAAAGTATTTTTTCCCGAAAAAGCAAAGTTAGTTTATGAAAACACGTAAGGATTTTTTAGATTCACTCGAAGCCGCAAAACTCATCGTCATTAAAATTGGTAGTGCACGTGTTTCTGGCGAAGAAACCAAAATTAATGATTTTCTATATGATTTAGTGGGAGACATTCGGACACTACGCGACCAAGGGAAAGAAGTCATCCTTGTTTCATCTGGTGCGATTGCCCAAGGGAAAAAACTACTTGTAGATAAAAGTGGAACTGGTGTTTTACCGAATGGCAAAACGTCTCTCGCAGAAAAACAAGCATTTGCTGCTATGGGACAAAACAAACTTCTCAATTTATATGAAAGTTTTTTTAGCCGAGTGAACATTCCGATAGCCCAGATTTTATTTGGTCGCAAAGACTTAAATGAAGATAGCAGTTTCACAAATCTCAAACAAACATTTCGGCAACTATTAGATTGGGGAATTTTGCCGATCGTCAATGAAAACGATTCTGTATCCACCGAAGAACTTAACTTAGGTGATAATGATATTTTATCAGCCATAGTAGCCTCCATTGTAGGTGCTGACCTGCTTTTAATCCTGACTGGTGTTGATGGATTTTTAGAGGGAAACAGTAAAGTTGATTTGTTTACTGAAATCTCTAAAAAGACGGAATCATTGGCAACAGGGCCATCAGGACCGGGTACAGGTGGGATGTTTACAAAAATCAATGCCGCAAAACTATTGTTACCATTTGGTATCAAAACTGGAATTGTCAATGGCGAAAAAAAACATGCAATAGGCCAATTTTTCACAAATCAATCGTTTGGAACACTCATCGCCAATGATGGATTCCCTCACCGTATCCCTACTGCTTCCGAAATCCAATCTCACTTTTTTTCTTTTCCTACGGAGTAATTTATGGCTGAAGACTATACCACTTATGCAAAGACCATTGCTACAAAAACAAAGGAAGCAAGTCGGAGTTTAAAACGACTTACCACTAACCAGAAAAATGTGGTATTACTTCGGTTTGAAAAACTGTTATTAGAAAATGAAACCGAGATCATAACAAAAAACCAAATTGATTTAAAAAATGGGAAAGATAAGGGATTAAGTTCCTCTATGATGGATCGTTTACTCCTTGATTCGAAACGAATCCATGGGATGGCAAAGAGCATTGAAGAAATTAGGAACCTACCAGATCCTGTTGGGGAAGTAGTCAGAGGGACCATCCTTCCCAATGGGCTCGAACTTTTGACAAAACGAGTTCCCATTGGTGTAGTGATGACAATTTTTGAATCAAGACCAAATGTCATTGTAGACATCGCTTCGTTGTCTTTTAAGTCTGGGAATGCTTGTATTTTACGTGGTGGTAGCGAAGCGTATCATTCAAATCTCATTTTAACCTCCCTCTTCCATAAAGCCATCGAAGATTCGAATTTACCTGGTGTGAGTAAGGAAGTTGTCAGTTTTGTTGACAATACAAACAGAGAAGCGATGCTTCCCTTTTTCCAATTAGATGATTTAATTGATGTCATTGTCCCAAGAGGTGGAGAGGCTCTCATTCGATTTGTATCAGAAAATAGCAAAATCCCTGTCATCAAACACGATAAAGGTGTAACTAACTTATATTTGTCTGACAAAGCCAACGAAAAAATTGTATTACCGATCCTAGTGAATTCTAAAATCCAAAGACCTGGTGTTTGTAACGCATTAGAAAATTTATTCATCCATAAAAATTACCCAAATACAAAAGATTTAGTACAAGAATTAAAACAAAAAGGGGTTCAAATCCTTGGCGATGAATCCATCCAGTCAATCGATCCTACGATACCTCTTGCATCAGAAGATGATTATTCAACAGAGTTTTTAGACACAAGACTCAGCGTAAAAATTGTTGGTTCCATTGAAGATGCTATGGAAAATATCAAAAAATATAGCTCAGGTCACACGGAATGCATTTTATCAGAAGACATTACGGAAATCCAAACCTTCCAACAAGGATTGGATAGTGCTGCCATTTTTGTGAATTGTTCCACGAGGTTTCATGATGGTGGTGAGTATGGACTTGGAGCGGAAGTGGGAATTTCAACAGGGAAATTACATGTCAGGGGACCAATGGGACTCATCCACCTAACAACAACTACAACATATGTTACAGGAAAAGGACAAGTCCGAGGGTAAAATGGATGTGGTATTGTTTGGTGGAAGTTTTAATCCCCCACACATTGGTCATAGACATGTGATCTCTTCCCTAATAAAACAGTTCCCCGAATCCAAAATTTATATCTGTCCGAATTTTTTATCTCCGTTTAAATTGAATGAAATAAAATTTTCTAAGGGAGAAATTTGGTCCTTATGCCTATCAGAATTCCAGGAATTTTTATCAGATAATGTAATCTTATGGGATGAAGAAATCAAAAAAGATACTACGAGTTTCACAATCGATACCTTAACGAGTTTACAATCCTTAGAAAAGGATGGTTCCATTTCCCTTGTTATCGGTGAAGACAATTTACAAAATTTTAACCAATGGAAATCGTACGAACAAATACTAAAGAAAATACAAAAACTAATCATCGTAAGACGAAATACAGAATATCCAAATTCAATTTTGATCCCAAACTTCATAGATGAGGAACAATTATTGGTTTTAAATAACCCAATTGTCAAAATGAGTAGTACTGAAATCAGAAACCAACCAAAACATGAGTGGCAAATAAATTCGATTTTACCCCAAACAAAATCCTTACTGGATTCTTATCTTCAAAAAAGGAAATCTTTCGGAGGAGATAAAAAATGAATCTCACTCCCACAGAAGTAAAGGAATGGATACAATTTTTCCAAAAAGAAATTCCAAATCATGTTACCGAGACTAGATGGCAACATATTTTACGAGTGGCATTCTATGCAAAAGAATTAGCTTTGATTCATGGATATGAAGATCCGGATAAAGCCTATTTGGCAGGATTATGCCATGATACCACCAAACAAAAAAAAATGGATGTCCATCAAAGTTTGTTCTCTGAATTTAATTTAGAAACAGACGGAATTCCCTTCCAAGCCTTACATGCTTATTCGGCTCCCCTATTCCTTAAAAAAAATTACGATTTTTATGACAAGGAAATCCAATCCGCCATCCAAAATCATACCTTAGGAAATCCTAACCCCTCCCTATTGGATCAGATCCTTTATTCCGCAGATTTTTTAGGATCAGATTATTGCCATAGGAAAACGGAGTTAGATGATTGGTTTCAAAAAACAAAAGAAAACTTGGATTTTGGCATTTTTATGAAAGCATTCCAAACGATCACATTTCTAATGGAAAAAAAAGAAATCATTCATCCACATACTTTTTTAACTTATAACCAATCATTGTTATCATTAAAGGAAATTTTATAAATGTTACGTGAAACAAAAGAAAAACAAACGATACCAGCAAAAACACTTCTCATCATAGCAGGTACCTTTTTTATATTTGCGATTTTGTTTTTAATTTTAAGGTCAAAAACTGGGTTTTCCTTAGATCAAAAATTTTCACAAAGCAAACGAATGCCCATTTTATTTTCAGTTCTGGGTGATAAAGACGAATACCTGTTTTCCTTGTATGCTGAATTTTATCCTAACGAAAGGAAGGCTGCTCTATTTTTTGTGAATCCTAAAACTAGTTTTGATGATGGAGAAAAGTCATTAAAAGAAAAAGGTAGTTCTGCTCCCTCTTATGTTGAATCTGTATTAGAGGATACTTTGGATTCCAACATTCCGTTTAAGATTGTATGGACCAAGGAACAGTTTCAAAATTGGGTGAACTTGCTTGGTGGATTACAATTGTTTTTCGAACCAAAGTCGTTACATATCACTAAAAATTATAATCGAAACAAAGAATCATATGTTTTAGACGGTGAAGATTGTTTTGATTGGATGAGTTCACTTTCTGATGATTCAATGATCTCATACTTTCGAAGATTAGAAATCCAAGAGACTGTGATGTTAACTCTTTTCGAAACCATCCATGAAAAACGAGATACCTTGAGTAAACAAAAACTCACCTATTTACATGGCCAAATGACAACAAACCTATCTTCGAAAGAATGGGAAACTTTGGTAGATTTTTTAAAAAAGGAAAAAATCCAATTTGGAGTATCTGAAGTTCCAGGAGAACCAGTGTTACGTCCCAAATACAAAGACCAAATCTTAAAAGCTAACGAAGAAACCATAAAGGTAGCATTTTATAAATTTTCCGGAGAACTTAGGTCTCCAAGTTTTGGCGAAGGGGAAAGAGCAAGAATTGAAGTACTCAATGGAACTGCAAAAAATGGACTTGCCAGATATGGAAAAGTATTACTCAATGATAAAGGTCTGAAAGTTCTCACCGTTGACAATGCTTGGGATTCGAATTTTAAATCCACAGTGATTTTAAATCGTTCTGGAAACACACAATATACAGATTTAATTTCTGAAACATTTCAGGGTAGAAAGGTATTCTTTTCGTTACGAAAAGACTTAGGCCTTGATGCCACTGTTATACTCGGAGAAGACTTTCAAAATTCCAAGGATTAAAATGCCAAATATCAGTTCAGAAACTTTAGAACATCTTAAAAAAATCAAACAAACGTTAGTTGATAAAAAATGCGAAAATATTCAATTTCTTGATCTCAAAGACGTTCATTCTTATTTATCATTATTTGTCATCGCCACTGTGAAAACAGAAACACAAGGAAGATCTTGTGCGAAAGATATCGATAAGTATATGAAACCCTTAAAACTAGCAGTCAAACGGCAAAATTTGACTGATTTACCGAAGGATGCTACTGGTTGGATCCTTCTCGATTATGGCGAAATTTGTGTACACATCATGACAGATGAAATGAGAACTTATTATTCACTGGATAGACTTTGGGGAGATGCTTCTCTTATTGCGATATAAGTTGTAAGGTTTCTTCCCAATTGTCTTTAGGCAATTCACAATGGAAATTTTGACAAACGTAATAACGAATTCCATTACCCGCATCTCTTCCTTGTAACAGACCCAATCTGTTTTCCAAAGAACGACATTCTTCCTCACTGAGGACACACCAAACAAGAGCCGGATCTTTGATTTGGCTTAATTGCATTCGAATGTTTTTGACAATGTCTTCTGATTGGTTTTTGTAAACCACGAGAACTTCTTTCGATGGAGTTTGGAATTTTAGAAATGCGGAAACCATGGAAGGATAACTGAGTGAGTTTTGAGTGAGTTCTGGTAAAAAATAAGAGAAGATAGAATTTGCTTTGGTTTCCAATTTTCCATTTAAATAACCCAAAGAATTTAAAAAATAGAAACAATGTAAGATTGTAGAATTTCCGGAAGGTTCCACACCGTCGTAACCTTCAATCGTACGTACGATTAAGTCTTCATTCCCCTCATAGGATTCGTAATATGGTCCCACATTTGATAAAAAATATTTCTCTAAGTATTCCCAAATTTGAATTCCTTTATCGAAGTAATGGATGCCACCATCTAACTGAAATAAACGAAGACATACCCAAATCAACTCAGAATAATCGGATAAAGTTCCGAAGTATTTGGTTTCCCCATCTCGAAACCTTCGTAAAACGGAGCCATCTTCTTTGACCAAATACATAAGAATGAATTGGTAAATTTCTTTTGCTTGGTTTAGGTATTTGGTTTCACCAGTCACTTCGTAACTTGCAAGTAAGGCACGGATCCACAAACAATTCCATGATGTTAAAATTTTATCATCACGTAACGGACGAATTCTTGTGTTCCTTCTTTCTAATAAAACCTCTTTTGTTTTCTGTATCCGTTCTTTAAAATCGTTTTTGAATTGGATTCCATCAAGGAAGGGGTTTTTTCCTTTAAAATAAACATGGAGTATATTTTGATTGTGTTCGAAATTTCCTTCTTCCGTTACATTCCAGAAATTCAGGATTTCTTCATCGGAAACTAAGGATTTGATTTCATTTTCTTTCCAAACATAAAATTTACCTTCTTCTCCTTCAGAGTCTGCATCCTCTGCACTAGCGATTCCACCTACATTCAGGCGCATATCCCTCTCGATATAAGAGATGATCTCTTGTATCGTTTCTAAAAAGAAAGTTTCGTTTGTGATTCGGTATAGTTTTGCCAAACTTTCGACAAACAAAGAGTTGTCGTACAACATTTTTTCAAAATGCGGAACCAACCATTCGTGGTCTGTCGCATAACGACAAATTCCTCCGCCAACTTGATCGTAAATTCCACCCGATTTCATGGCATACGATGTATTAAATGCCATTTCCAAAGCACGATTGTCTTTTTCAATCATGTAATAATCGAGTAAAAAACTAAGTGCCATACTCGGCGGAAATTTATTAACAGAATTTGTTTTGAAACCAAAATAATCCTTATCGTATACTTGGATGTATCGATTGAAATTTTGTGTGAGAATTTGTTTTTCAGGAACTTGTCCAGCATTGGTTCGTGTTTCATTCTCTTTTAAGTAAATCGTAAGGTCCTTCGCTGCTTGTAAAAGTTCCCCTTTCTGGTGGGTCCAAGCCTGGTTTACAAGTTTTAGGACTTCTTTAAAACTTCGTTTCCCATACTTGTTTTCAGGTGGGAAGTAAGTTCCCCCAAGGATGGGTTCTTTTTCTGGAGTCAAAAACATATTGAGAGGCCATCCGCCTTGGGTACCCATCGCATGTAATGCATCCATATAAATTTTATCTATGTCGGGACGTTCTTCTCTGTCTAACTTGATGCATACAAAATCTCGGTTTAAAACTTCTGCTGTGGATTCATCTTCGAAGGATTCGCGTTCCATCACATGGCACCAGTGGCAAGTGGAATAACCAATGGATAATAGGATGACTTTGTCTTCCTTAACTGCTTTTTCGAAGGCTTCCGGTCCCCATGGAAACCAATCTACTGGGTTGTGTGCATGTTGTAACAAATAAGGACTTTTTTCATGAACCAAACGATTCGGTTTTTTAGACAAATTTGCCACAATGTTCTCCCAGAAAAGAAGCTTTCCAGACCAAGCTTTTTACATTTTCGGTTGATTGACAACATTGATTTTTTCATCTTGTCTCTGTAAGGGGTTTAAAAAGTTTCCATTGAAAAGACAAAATTTTATCCCCAAACGTTTTCTCACAAAATCTCAAAAGTTGACCAGCTGGTTAATATCTTTGAGTCTTCTAACTTTCCCAGTTTTAGCAGATTCCGACTTTGATGACGACATCAAACGGATGCAACTAGCCCAGTGGGAAAATGGTGATGTAGTTCCGGAACCTCTGCAAGGGCCAGGTCCGAAAAAACTAAGATTGTCGATTTCCCAAGCAATTGAACAAGTCATTGAAAACAATACAATTGTACAAAATGCAAAATTAGAAATTGTCAAGGCGGACAGCCCAGAATGGAAAAATGAATCCAAGTATTCTTGGAGGGCACTAGCCAGTATCCAATCTGCAAAACAATTATTCCCAAGTAACAGAAATAACATCTTTGCAGGAACAATTCGTTCACAAGATAAAATCTCTGCGGGGATTGAAAAACAATTCAAAACTGGAACTTATTTTAAAACAGAAATCAGCACCATTCGTTTTGACGTAAACGCATTTGAAAACCCAGATTCTTCTACGTCGGGATTTGCAAGTTTACTTGCTGCCCCTCCAATGTATACAGGCGCAATTTCTGCGACTCTTTCACAAGAACTTCTAAAGTATAGTTTTGGTAAAAACGAAGAAGAAAAAGAGAAGTTATTAAAAAATCAAACCCTCCTTGTCAGGGAAAATTACATTAATATCTTAACTCAACTTGTCGTCAAAATCCTTGTTGATTATTGGTCTTTGAGTATCGTTGATTCCCGCATTGCAACGTATGAAAAAGTTTCAAAAAATACTGAGGAAATACGGAAATTAACACTTCGAAAAACTGGACTAGGACTTTCTGAAGGTTTCGAAGTAAACCAATGGAACCAAGCTTACCTCAAAACACAGTCATTACTTGAAAAAGCAAAAGTGGATCGGATTGAAGCAGAAAGAAATTTGATTCGCATTCTAAATGTTGATACATCTTCTTCTATTGAAGGTGTTACCGATTTAAGTGAAACTTTACCAACAAATATTAATATAAAAGCTGATGTTGAGTATGCATTAGCACATAGAACTGATTATTTAATCCTAAAAAGAGAAAGAGAAATCGCAAAACTGGCATTAAATACTGCATTGGCTGAAGATGATCCTTCTCTTTTGGCAACTGTTTCTTATAGTTCGATTGGACAAAACTTTTTATCTCCACAAGAAAACTTCATAGCAAGACAACGTGGAGTTACTTCCTTTATGTATCCTCAAGTGGCAGCAGAATTAAAAATGTCATATCCATTATGGGATTTGGGAATCAAAGCAGCCATTCGAGATGCCGAAACTAATTTAAAAATCAATGAACTCAAGATTCAAAACTTAGAACAAGAAATTGAACAAGAAATGGCAATTCGACATGAAGCATTGATTGCAAGTCATGCTCTGCTCAAAGACTTACAAAAAACAAAAAAGGAAACCGAAACATTTTATAACGGACTCATGGAACGTTTTAGACAAGGCCGATATACAGCTGTAAATGTCAAAAATGCTCTTGATAGTTTGGCCAATACGGAACTTGCTGTCACCCAAGCCAAAATTAATTTTAATATCAACTTAGTTCGTTACGAATTAGCTAAAAATTCTCTATTTGAAAAGTATGGTTTAGATTTGTATTCCATTTTGGAAGAAGTAGAAAAACGAGCTAAAATCGAAACAGATAAATTATGAAATCGTTTCCAACACATAGAAAAGATGAAATGGTATTGTACCGCCGTACCTTCCATCAAAATCCAGAACTCAAATATGAAGAAAAAGAGACTGCAAGTTTTGCAAAAAAACATATAGAAGCCTTAGGTTTTACTGTCGAAGAAGGAATTGCGGAAACTGGTCTAGTTGCATTGTTTGATTCTGGAAAACCAGGAAAAACCATTTTGGTACGTGCAGACATGGATGCCCTACCTATCCATGAAGAAAATGTTCACAATTATAAAAGTAAAAATGAAGGGAAAATGCATGCCTGTGGACATGATGGGCATACAAGTATCTTACTCGCGTTAGCTTCTGATCTAAAAAAAGATTTTTCAAGTTTTGTACCGAAAGGCAGAGTTCTACTCTGTTTCCAACCAGCAGAAGAAGGTGGATCTGGTGCTGATAGAATGATTGAATCCGGCATCCTAGAAAGATACAATGTTGATTCTGTTTTTGCCCTCCATGTTTGGAACCATATTGATTTAGGAAAAGTGGGAGTTGTGAATGGAACCATGATGGCTTCCGTTGACGAATTCAAAATTACCGTTGAAGGTACCTCTGGACACGGAGCGATGCCACAACACACTGTAGATCCAATTCTTGTTGGTAGTCATTTAGTTACCGCCTTACAAACTTTAGTTTCAAGGAATGTAGATCCTTTGGAACCTTGTGTTGTGACAGTGGGATCCTTCCATTCTGGGAATGCATTTAATGTAATTCCCGAAACTGCAGTTTTACACGGAACGGTTCGTACCTATTCAAAATCTGTTTACGACATGATCCCGGAACGAATGAAACAATTGGTAGAACAAGTAGGTTCTGGTTTTGGAGCCAAAATTCGTTTGGATTACAAACGAATTGACAAACCAACGATCAATGACCCAGTGATGGCTGATGTCGTCCGAAAAGCTGCAAAGTCAGTTCTGGGTGATAATTGTCTAACGGAAGAAAATACTCGTACCATGGGTGGAGAGGATTTTTCTGCTTTTTTGATGCAAAAACCAGGCTGTTATTTTTTCATCGGGTCTAGAAATGAGAAAAAAGGTTTTATCCATCCTCATCATAGTTCCTTTTTCGATTTTGACGAAGATGCACTTCCCATTGGCCTTGCCGTTATGAAGGAAGTCATTCACACTTACCTCCAAGATTTTTCATAAATTTCTCCTTGCTTTTATATCCCATTTCGTTATTAGTTAGATATCTAACCAATTCGAGGGAAATATGATAAGTTTTGAACTGAATGATGGAATCGGAATCATTCAACTTGGGATTAATGACAAGAACAGTTTTTCCAATGAGTCTTTTTTGGCATTAAAACAATCAATCCAACAAGCAAAAGATTCAAAAGCAAAGGTTGTAGTTTTAAGAAGTACTTCTGCAGGATCTTTTTCATTAGGTCTAGACTTGACAACTGTTAGTTCAATGGATATGTCAAAAGATCTTGCTCCATTTTTAGAACTATTTTATCACAACCTAACTGAAATTTACCAATTACCGATGCCTACCATTGCGGAAGTTTCAGGGCATGCGTTAGGGTATGGTGCGATGCTTGCTCTAGTTTGTGATTATCGTTTTGCCACTTCAGACATTCGTTTTGGATTACCTGAAGTGAAAATTGGAATCCAAGTACCTTCTTTTGTATATGCACTGATGGGGGAAGCCGTTGGTTATGATTTAGCAAAACGTCATGTGTTACTCGGTGATGCTTTTAAAGCAAAGGAGTATCCTACCTTATTTGAAGAAATTTCAGAAACAGAAGATGATTTGAAAAAGAAGTCGAAGTCTTTACAAACCAAACTGAAAAAAAATTCCTTCTCAGCAATGAGAGATACAAAAAAAGGAATTTTAAGTGTTCACAAACCTTTACTTGATCTGGTAAAAGAAGATGTAAAAAATACGATTGCAAGTATCCAATCACCTGACGCAAAAGAAGGCATCTCAGCCTCAGTTGAAGTCAGAAGGCCTGTGTTTACATCCTAAACATTCAAACGATTCCCTTTCGGTCTCGGATGTGTTTATAAATTTCATCGAGGATAGGGTATAAAATATCCTCGTTTTCTTTTGAAATCCCCCAAGTTTGAAGGGATAATAATTTTGCGGAAATGGTTACGATTTTTTTCCGAATTTTTTTTCCATCCCTTGAAAGTAAAATTGCCCATTCCCTTCCATCACTGGGAGACGGATTTCGATCCACAAGGCCTTCTTTCACCAATCGATTCACGAGGACCGTACACGTTGGTTTTGTCTTTTCAATTGTTTTGGCGATTTGGGTCATATTGATAGGTTTCGATGTTCGAATCAAAAACGTTAATATTTCAAAATGAGAGGTAGTGAGACCTGGATAACCTAACTTCTCCATTTCGATGCGAACAATATCAGCAATTTCTGAACTAATACGATCAAAATAACGAACGGAGCGAAACCGTTTTGGAAGTTCTCTTGGCATGATCCGAAATAAAATCGTTACGCTTTCAGAGCTTCGATTTCTGAAATTTCCTTTGGAATGGATTCCGTTAAGTTGATAGGAGTTTTGCCATTGATGAGAATGTCATCTTCAATACGGATCCCGATCCCACGAAACTCTTTTGGAATCGATTCATCCTTTGGATCAAAATACAATCCTGGTTCTACAGTGACAACTTGACCGTCTTTTAAAGGCCTTGATTTACCTTCTAAAAAGTACCTTCCCACATCATGTACATCCATTCCCAAATAATGTCCCGTGCGATGCATATAAAACTTCTTGTAGGTTTCTTTTTCTAAAATTTCATCCAGGTTCCCTGTTAAAAATCCCATTTCCCTAAGGCAGTCTGATAAAAATCGAACTGTTTTTTCATGGACTTCATTGAATGGAATACCTGCAACTGAATGTTGGATTGCATTTTTTTGTGCATACAAAACTACTTCATATATCATCTTTTGTGATTCGGAAAATTTTTTACCGACAGGGAAAACGCGAGTTACGTCAGCCGTATAATAATTCCATTCAGCACCAGAATCAACGAGAACCAAATCTCCATCCAAGAGTTTGTCATCATTGTTTACATAATGTAAAATACATGCATTTTTACCAGATGCTACAATATGTCCATACCCTCCTCCAATGGAGCCATACTTTAAGTATTCTTGTTCGAGTAAGGCTTCCAGTTCATATTCGTACATACCAGGTTTACTTTCTCGCATGATTCGCATATGCCCAAGTTTGGTAATTTCGGCTGCATTTTTTAAAATTTGAATTTCTTCTTTTGATTTGGTGAGACGTTCTTCATGTAAAAAATTGGGATGTTCAATTCGATGTGGTCCAAATTTTCCTTCCCTTGCCCTTTCCGATAAATTTTTACATTCTAATAATAGTTCGCGGTCTCTCTCTGGGTTTTCACCAAAAAAATAATATAAAGTATGATTTCCTAATAAAATTGCAGATTTTTGTTTGTCCCAATCATTTAAGTCATAAACAAAATTCAAACCTAACATGGATTTGATTTTGTCTTTTCCCAAGCGAATCCCTGTCCAAATCTCTCTCTCTTTGTCCTTTGGCAAACAAAACATTCCAACAGTTTCGGATGTTAATATCAATATTGAATCTTCTTCTTTAATCCCTGTTAGATAATAAAAATCTGAGTTTTGTCTAAACTTATATTCAACATCACGGTTACGAATTTTATGATTTGCCGCAAAAAGAATCAGGATTTCTCCATTTTTTAATTTTTTTTGAACTTTAGAGATTCTTTTTTGATACGTATCAGCATCATATTCTTTGGATTTTAATTGCGGTTGTTTCATGTTTTAATCACATCCTCAAGTGCTTCAAAAATGCGAACGGGGTTTTGGTCTAACATACAACGGAAATGACCTTCAGGACAAATCCTTCCACCGTGAATTCCACAAGGTCTACAGTTTAGACCATTCACTTGCAAAATTCGGTGTTTGTCTGACAAACTTCCATAACCAAATTCTGGGATTGTTGCACCGTAGATCATAACCGTTGGTGTATTGAATGCAGAAGCAAAATGAATGGGACTTGAATCATTGGAAATGATGGCTGTTGCATTTTGAATCCATACCATAAGTTCTTTTAAACTTGTTTGGCCTACTAAAGAAAGTAACCTCTCTCTTTCTTTGATTTCCAAAGGTTCTGTTTTCATCATACGAAAAATATGATCTTGGATCTCTAAATCTGCCTTACTTCCTATGAGAATGACTGATTCATTTCTTTTTCTCAAAATTTGTGTGATGACACTCACAAATTTTTCTTCAGGCATTCGTTTGGTTTCCCATAAAGAAGAGGGAGCAATTAAAATGTAACCGGTTTCGTTTTTGAGAAGTTTTGTCCGTTTGGAAAGATAGGAAGATTCGTCTTCCTCGCTAGGATATAAATAGGGCCTTCTTTCTCTTCCAGTTGGGAAATCATAAGGTTCAAATAAAAGTGAAAATAATTTTTCCACCTCATGTGGTCCTTGTTTTGGTCTTTGGACCAACTTGGTATGCAAAAAAGAAAATCCAGATTCTTTGTAACCAATCCGAATGGGAGCCTTTGTGAAAAAAGAAATCAAACTAGAACGATAGGAAAAATGGGGAGAATATACTTTATCAAACTTTTCTTTTCTTAATTTTTGGATGAACTTTAAGAAAAAAAATGGATTCTTTTTGATCTTCTTTTTATCTAGACACCAAACATGCATTATATCAGGATTATGATCTAATACAGATTCCGTTCCTAAATTCACTAACACATGGATTTCACTTTCCTTGTGTTCCATTTTCACCGCGTGAAAAAAGGAGGTGGAGAGGATTAAATCGCCAAGGAAAGCGGTTTGGATGATGAGGATTTTTTCAGGCATCAGACTCTTTCTAATATCGACACAAAGTTGTTTGTAGCTAGTCCACCTATACTTTGTGCTACTGCCAACCGCTTTTCAGGCCATTCAGAAAAGAACCTACAAAGTTCCACAATTTGAGCAAGTCCCGATGCTCCGACGGGGTGACCCCGGGATTTAAGCCCACCGGAAGCATTGATCGGTAATTTGCCCTTTGGGTGAGTGAGACCAGCTTTTACCTGGAATAAGGCCTCTCCCCGTTTGAAAAATCCTGCATCTTCGGCACCTACAAGTTCAAATGGAGTAAATGCATCGTGTAACTCCGCAAAATGGATGTCATTTGGCCCCACTCCTGCCTCTTCATAGGCCTTGGCAAAGGCAATCCGATTGGCTAAAAAACTGGGCTCAGCACTAGATAGGAAAGGAGACAAACCAGAACCCATTCCTCTGACAGAAACCGAACTAGGATCCTTGGATAAGATGAGAGCTGCTGATCCATCAGATAAGGGAGAGATATCATAAAGCCCAAGTGGGCTTGAAATCTTAGGTTGGTTTTTGTATTCTTCCAGGGTTAGATTTTTTTTGATATGTGCCTTTGGATTTTGTAACCCATTGTCATGTAGTTTTTTCGCGATGGCAAACAAATCCTCGGCCTCGTACCCATACTGATGTAGGTATTGGTTTGTGATCATGGCACCACCTTGTGCCATTGACATTCCTAGTTTTCGGTGTGAATCGGAGAGGACAGAACCTAACAAGAAATTACTTTTTTTTCGCTTCATTTGTGACATGGGTTATGTTAATATAAAAAAACCATTTTTAAACCGACAA
>JACVCB010000024.1 GCA_016742255.1 Leptospira sp. | reverse complement strand
AAATTATTTATTAAGTTTAACTGTAATAAACATAAGACCCAAGTTACAACCAAATGGATAACCTTCACAAATTTTATCAGAATTTTATATAGAAGAAGGATTCAAAAAAGGAAATGTAAAATTTGATTGGGTACATTTAAATCGCGATGGTGAAGAAGTTTACTGCGAAGTCAAACTCTACAATTACATTTAAGAAGATGGGAAACGGATTGCAAGAGGAGTCATTCAAAAAAAAGACCAACTCATTGAACTACAAAAAAAGTTAGGAGAAAAAGAAAAACTACTCACCAAAGTTACCAAAACTCTTCCCGCCATCATTTATATCCAAAACCTGAAAACGGATGAATTTTTATACCTAAACAATAGTATAGAAAGTTTTTTAGGATTTGAAGTTGAACCTATCCTCAACTATGAATACCTAATTCAAAATATTCTACACCCTGACGATCTTCACCTAATAGATTCACATTCAAAAAGAATGTTAGAAGAAAAAAATACCGATATATACGTGTTAGACTTTCGAGTTTTCCATAAAAATGGAAACATCCATTGGTTTCGTGTTTGGGAAACCAATTTTTCATTTAATAAAGAAGGAATTCCGACGGAAGTATTGGGTATTGCCCAAGACATCACTTCTACGAAAAAAATTGAATTACAACTAAAAAAACAAAACGAATTAGGTGAAGAGATACGAAGGATTTCAAAATCTGGTGTTTGGGAATGGACAATTGAGTCAAATCAAATGTTTTGGACCCCTGATTTGTATTATTTACTAAACGTAAATCCAAATCATTTTTCACCCACCATACATTCGTTAATCGAATTTTTTGCAATTGAAAGCCAAGAGACATTAAACCAAGCTTTAACAAAGGCAAGGATCGAACACTCTCCTTTTGATTTAGAATTAGAAATCAAAGGGAATCCCAATATATGGGTAAAGGTGCAGGGAAAATTCATTTTGTCAGAAAGAAACGGTCCCATCATCATTGGAAGCATTGAAAACATAGATGAAACGAGAAAAAAAAGAATCGCTCTTTTGGAAAATGAAGCAAGGTTCCATAAAGTTGCCGATCAAACAGGACTCATCATTTATGATTACGATATCAATGAAGATAAAATCACATGGGATGGAGCAATCAAATCAGTACTTGGGTATGAAATCGAAGAATTCAATCATTTGGATATTAATGGATGGCTAAATCTCATCCATCCAGATGACAGAATGTTCACCAAAGAATTACTAGCTGATGCAATCGGAACCAAAAGTCCATACCATGCTTTTTATCGTCTTAGGAGAAAAGACAATACCTACATCCCAATAGAGGATAGAGGTACATTCATCGGAACTGATCTTACAAAATCAACAAGACAGGTAGGTGTTTTAGAAAATGTATCTGCAAAAATTGAGTTTGAATCAAAACTAGAAAGTAAAGAAGAAAGATTCCGCAATTTTTATAACTTTGCAAGCGAAGCTATTATCATCACGGAAGGAGATAAGATAGTAGATGCAAATCTTGCTTTTAAAAAATTATTTGGATATGATTCATTCCAAAAAGTTTCCATTAAAGATATCATTGCAGATCCTCTTTGGGATGGTTTGGGAAAAAAAGAAAAAAGTTTTTCATTAGAAGGCATCAAAAAGGACGGAACCTTAATCCCAATCCAAGTAAATAAAAAAGAAATAGAAGAAGGCAAATGGATTCTTTCTTTTATCGACCTAACATTGATCAATGAAGCAGAATCAATCAAAAAGGCACTTAGAGAAATCCAAGCAAAAAATAATCTGATTATCACACAAAAACTTGAATTAGAAAAAACATTAGAAGAACTAAAAATCACACAATCACAATTGATCTTAAATGAAAAAATGGCATCACTTGGCCAACTCATTGCAGGAATCGCACACGAAATCAACAATCCAATGGGAGCCATACAAGCATCAAGCCAATTGATCTTAGAAAACATTAAAAATCAGATCATCAACCAAGAAAATATCATTCAATTGTTATCATCCAAACCAAAAGAAAAACGTGAAATTTATTTTAATTGGATGGTTGATTCTTTTTTGAAACGAAACCATTTACATGGATCAGAAGCGAGAAAACAAAAAAAGTTGATCCGAGAAAAATTGGAATCATTGGGTTGCAAAGATCCTGATTTTGTAGCAGAGGAAATTGTTGATTTAGGAGTTCAAAATTGTTTATACATGATAGAACACTTATGCCATGAGGAAGATTTTTTAGATTTTTTTAATTATGGGATGGATTACATTCATACAACACAAAATCTAAATTCAATCCTTGAATCAATCCAACGAGTTTCAAAAATTCTTTATGCTCTAAAAAACTTTTCACATTTTGATAAACAAGGGGAAAAAATTGAAACCGATTTGGTGTCAAATATTGAGACTGTTTTAATCCTTTATAATAGCCAAATCAAAACAGGTATCGAAGTGATTCGCAATTACCCTGATTCTCCAATATGGATCCGCTGTTTTCCAGATGACTTAATCCAAGTTTGGACAAATTTAATCTTTAATGCCATCCAAGCAATGTCATACAAAGGAACTCTTACCATCACAATCAAAAACGAATCAGCAAACCAAGAAGGAACCAAATGGATCGATGTAATGATCCAAGATACAGGTTGTGGGATCAAAGAAGAAATTAAAGATAGGATATTCGAACCATTTTTCACCACAAAAGAGTTAGGTGAAGGAAGTGGATTGGGCTTAGACATTGTAAGACGAGTGATCTTCAAACACAATGGAAAAGTTTCTGTTGATTCCATACCTGGCAAAACAACTTTTAAAGTTTCTCTCCCTCTATAAAATTTGATAATTCATTCAAAATTAAGATTGAAATCGAACGAAATCTCATAAACTCCTTTGCACAATGTTGCATTTTCTTCTCAGCTTACTCCCTTGGACTAAAAAAGAATGGTCTGATTTTTGTGCCGATCTGGCTCCTCTTCTGGGTTTATTTATTTTTTCATCAGAACCTAGAAATATCATGATCGCACTGTATCCCGAACTTTATTTTGTTTTTGGTTTTGGAATGTTAAGACTCATTTCCTGTGCTATTTTTGCTGCCATCCAACAGGGTAAAGAAGCTGGTTTACAAGATTTGGAAATCCCAAAACCAGTCATTGGAAAAATATTTTATTTTATCTTTGTACCTTTTTTTGGTGTCATCCTATTCATTGCACTACTTTGCATCATAAGTTTACTCATTGGTTTTAATTTTTTCTTCTATATGATGATTGAACTCTTTTTGAGCGTTGCAACCACAGGTGTATTGGAAACTAATTTTAATTTTTTAACTCTTTACCAATCACTCAACACCAAAGAGCAGTATTATATTTGGGGGATCTTTTTATTTACATTGTATCGTTATTTACCAAAACTTTTTGATTTTTTTGAATCAAAAGCATATAAAAAATACAATGAATCTTGGGCTTGGGTGGCGATGGGTACACCAAAAATCCCAAAACATAACCAATTCCAACGGATGTTACAATCATTCAGAGCACTAATAGGTGCAGATAAAAATACATCTGAGCTTTGGGAATATACACCTTTGTTCTATTTTGGATTCTTATTTTTTTATTTCGGTGCACTCATACTAATGATCAAACTTCCAGTATCAGGACCTATTATCACTCTCGTAATCAAAGCATTTGTTGAGATGTATTTTTTCCGTTTATTTAAAGAAATTCCCAATCAGGAAATGGAAACAAAATCATCATGAACGCAATCCACTACTTTTACTTATTCCCAAAAACCATTTTTAACCAATTCATACGCAAAATCTTTTCCGATGCCAATACTTGCTTCTGTTATCAAAGCTAAACGATTATACTCTAGATAGGGATTCATTTTGAATCCTTATGATTCAACCTGATTTGGATGACTAGTTTTGATTTTACATTCAATACCGCCTCATCGAAGGTAGGTGGTCCGAATGTATGCATAGGTGGATTCCTTGAAACTCCCCAAGGTTCTTTTGGCAAACCAATGAATGTTGTGTCCATTTTTCCGTTTCGATTTAAGTCTTCTAACACAGAAACTGCATACTGTTTATCCGGGATCCCTTTAAATTGGCAGGTAGTTTTCTGATGATTAGTTTCCACTCCCACAATTTTATAACTTGCAAGTTTTTCATCTGAAAGAAATCCATTTTCCGATTCATACAATGCACACAAAATCACTGATTGATTGGATTTACGATTCAGTATCTCCACTTCCAAATCACCTGCGAATAACGAAAAAAAAGGGAAAAAGAAAATTATCCCAAATAATCCTATGACCAACTGCATTCCAAGACTCCTTTGTTGCCAGTGACAACATTGTTTACATTGTCAACATTTAGGGCGTATCCATAACCCCGTCAAACTTTTTTTATATTTTTTTTCAAACCGAGGGAATGGATTTCCAGAGATATGGGTGAAGAGAGTCTTCTTAGGCACGAAAATACCAACCACTAAAATGTTTTCACTTCACATTTAAGAGGTTGGCATTGTCATTCATAGATTCTTATTTTCTAGAAGCCAAAAGATAGGAAGCACTGTCTTCATAAAAATGATAGGAAATAATTTTTCCATCTTTTAATTCAACCTTGAGTGCCCAATCACTTTGGAATGGTTTGCCTGTGTCTTTGATGATATGGAGGAAAGATCCACTAGCATAAGCGACATTCCCTTTCCCAACGATGTTTTCTACTTGGAATTGTTTTGTATCAAATTCTTTTCCCATATTGGAAAGAAAATCTTCCACACCTTTGAGTCCTTCGTAAGATCCATATAACTGACCTTCGTTTCGACTTCCAGTACGAACTGCTGTGATGACAGTTTTCTCATGAAAACAACTGATAACTCCTGCCATATTTCCTTTCCCAAATTCGTTAAAAAACGTTTCCAATACCTTATCACTGGAAATTCGGCTTGTTTTAGCGAATACCCCTACACTTCCCAACACCAATGTTGCCAACAACAATACAGGCCTCATACTAACTCCTTTAATTACGATACTATTGGTATCGAATATCAACACTGATAGTATCGAAATATAATTGACGTCAATCCATTTTTTATAAAGATTCCCCTATGGTTCAGAAAAAAAATACATTCAAAACACAAGGAAGACCCAGATCGGAAGATTTGGAACCAATCGTATTAAAAGTTACCTATGAAATGTTAGCAAAAAAAGGGTATTATGGTTTTTCATTGGATGAAATTGTCTCCAAAACTGGCATTGCAAAAACTACCATTTATAGAAGATGGCCCAATAAGGCAAAATTAGCAATGAGTTCCGTTTCTCATTTAATCTCACCTTTTTTGGAGTTCCCAACAAACGAACCATTTAACAAAGCCCTAATCAATCAAATGGAATCCTTATCAAATTTATTTAATGGAAAATTTGGAAAAGTAATCGCAACTTTGATAGGTGCAGGCCAACAAGATCAGGAACTTTCTGAGTCTGTCCTGAAAGAATATTTATTACCAAGAAGATTGGCCGCTAAAGTTTTTTTTGAAAATGCAATCAAAACCAAACAAATCAAACCATTAAGTGACGATGACATAGAAGTTTGTATGGACATTCTTTATGGAACTTTGTACTTCCGGCTATTGCTGAAACACAAAAAACCTATTTTTTCTGATCTTAAACCTTGGTTAGAGTTATTTTTAGAAACACTTAAGAAATAACACTGATTCAATGATTTTCTTCTTTTTAATTTAGAAACATTCAGGTATCATCGTTTGCATGAAACGAACTCAGTTTATCTCAATACTCTCTTTCATTGTCTTCCAATCATGTGTTGTTTTCCAAGCAACCAAGGTACCTTCTAATAATTTAAAAGGAACATTAGAAGGAGATGTTTCTAAATCACCCAAAATTGTATTTTTAGGTGATAGTATTACTCATGGTCGAGTGAGTTATGATTATGTCGAATCAATCAGGAAAAATCCAAAGTTGGCAAATGCATTAGTTGTTAATGAAGGGATCAACAGTCGATTGACAGTACAAATCCTAGAACAACTCGATTCTGTAATCAAACTACAACCAGATTATGTTTTTATCATGATTGGAACCAATGATTTAAAAGCAACATTATCAAAAGAGGAATATGATCAATATGCAAGTTTATGGGATTTAAAAGAACCTGTCACTGAGAACAGTTTTGTTCAGAATCTAACAACAATTGTGAGGAGAATCCAAAATGAAACCAAATCGAAGATCATTCTTTTTTCTCCTCCAATTTTAGGCGAAGATCCGAATTCCATTCCATTTTTAAGATCCAAACGTTTTGCAGAACTTACAAAAGAAGTCGCTACAAAACAAAAAGTAATGTATAAACCACTCCATGAAACTTTAACAAAAGGTTTGTTATCGGTACAAAATCTCAAGAAAACACCTTATGTCAAAAGTACTTGGAACATGTATTGGACAATTTTAAAGTATTATTCCACTACATCCTCTTGGAATGATTTAGGAGAGGCTAACGGATATTATTATCTAACTGACGCAATCCATTTGAATGAACGTGGTGGCCAAGTAGTTGAAACAATGGTTTTAGAAACTTTGATTTCAGAAAGAATATAAAATTCTACTAATACATTCAATTCCAACATCCAGGAGATTTATGTCGGAAATCCCTGGATTCATTTTTGAATCTGCTAAAAAACGAAAGCCCTCTCTCCAAATTTAAGGAGTACTACGAAGCATTTTAGGCATCGTAATCTTTTCTTTCTAGACAAAATTTCGTTTCCACCCGTACAAACAAAGGAATCTCAGAATTCTACGATAATTTTCGTCTCTTACATTGAGGAAGAAACATGGCTATAGAAACAGATGAAATACAGAAATTTGAAAGAACGTTATTCCGAAAAGGTGTTTCTCTCATCGTTTTTACTAAGTATGGGTTAGGAATTATTTTCCTTTTAGGTGTTGCCTCCAATTATGCGACTAAAAGTTTTTTACCCAATTTGATAGGTTCCCTGATTTATTTAGTCAATGCCATCATACCAGGTTATTTACTCAAAAAAGAAAAAGAAATTTCGAAACGAATGGCGGCATCCATAGTCTTTATCGATTTGATGATCATCGTGTGTTTTTTCTATTTAGATATTTATAATAATTATACAAAAGCAGATGCTAGTAACACATTAAGTACGGGAATATTTTACATCATCTTCATCTTTATCGCTATCTATTCCAGCTTTTTATTTGATACTAAATTGGTGATGACGATCGGTATAGTATCAACTTTTTTGTATATCGGTGGGATTTATTTGTCCCATTCATTAGGTTCTGTTTTTATTCCAAAACCATTCCCAGAAATGTTAAGAGCCAATCATATCATTGTCACCACAGAAGTTCAGAAGATTATCTTCTATTTTGGCGTTATTTTTAGTTTACGATTCGTAGTTTCTTTGATGAGAGAAATGCAAAATGATCTAAAAACTAAGTTAAAAGAAAGTTTGGATAAACAATCAATTATCACAAACAAATCATATCAGTTAGAAAAATCAGCAAACACTCTCGCCTTATCTGTAGACAAATTACAGTCTATGTCTGACGAACTCCACAACCAATCGCAAAACCAAGCAGCATCGGTCGAAGAAATTTCCGCATCCGTTGAAGAACTTTCTTCATCTGCGATTAGTTCTGCAAACTTGGTAGAAGACCAAGTCACACGGGTCAAAATTGTAGATCAAAACTTTTTATCTCTCCAAAATATAAGTGAGAGTGTGAAAACTAAAACAATGCAAATTGCAAAGGATGTCAGTATTTCTGCTGATTATAGTAAAAAAGTAAAAATATCTTCTGAAGAATTAAACGGCATCTATTCAGAACTCAACCAAGCATTTTCGAAAGTCGAAGAAATCAACCAAATGATGTCAGAAATTGCCGATCAAACCAACTTACTCGCGTTAAATGCCTCAATCGAAGCTGCACGTGCAGGTGAACACGGTAGAGGTTTCGCAGTTGTTGCTCAAGAAGTAGCTAAATTGGCGGAACGTTCGCAGTCCAATGCAGGAACAATTGCAAAAATTGTAAAGGACGCTGGACTAAAAATTAACGAGGGCACTCGATTCTCCAAAGAAGTGAAATCGCAAGTAGAAAATCAAAATAACGAATTGTTACGGATTGAAAGCGAAATTTTAGGTTTAGAGGGACATGTGACAGAACAAGAAGTCCTGAACCTAAAACTCAGAAATACGTTCTCAGAACTCCATGTCCTTTCCGAACAAATTGGAATCATCGCACAGGAACAAATGACAGGTAGTAAGGAGATCAACCGTGCGATTTCTGTCATCGACGAAACTACGCAAAAACTCGCGGATTCAGTTGAACTCCTCTACGAAGAGATCAATGAAATCCACTCACAGGCAAAACAATTGAATATCGTTTAGGGATTTAGATGAGATGAATTCAGTTCGTAACTAAAACCTGTCTTTACAACTTCGAATCCTTCTAGATTTTTGGGATATTGGCAATAAATTTCTCGCAGAAGTGAAATCGGAAATGATCAAATCCCATACATCTCTTAGGCCTAGGAATGGCCAACGTATCGAAGATACGATAATGGACCTTCTCGAAGAAGATCCATACAATGAAGAATTACTCATTCAAAAATTACAAAAAAACCAATTTCAAAACCAAGACCATTCCCAGATTTACTCGGCTGTTTTGAAGGTGTTAACCTCGCTCGACATTCCAGAATCGGATTCTAAAGAGATTTGGAACGAAGTTTTAGAAAACAAAAACAAACTCTCAAACTGTTTAAAACGTCCTGTTGGTTTTCGTGTTGCACTGCTTGATTATTTTATCAATCAAACCCATAAAATTAAAAATCCTAAAATCATCGAACTACGTTTATTTTCTGAAACTGAAAAACTTATCTTGGTGGATGAACTGACTAGGTTATACAATCGTAGGCATTTTGAAACAGCACTGGTTCGAGAATTTAAACAATCCACACGGTACAATCAGAATCTTTCGTTACTCGTGATCGATATTGACGATTTTAAAAAAATTAATGATACATATGGTCATTTGATGGGAGATGAAATCCTAAAACAAGTTGCCAATAAAATCGCAACGAGTTTAAGAATGGAAGACACTGCATGTCGTATTGGTGGTGAAGAATTCGCAATCATATTCCCTCAATCAAATGAATCACAAGCACTCATCGCTTCCGAAAAATTATTAGAAGCATGCAGAACCATTCAAATCAGCGGTAAACCTGTTACAATTAGTGGTGGGCTTGTTTCTTTTCCTGAAAAAGTAAAACGATGTGAAGATATGTATGATTTTGCTGATAGAGCTTTATATACAGCAAAAGATTCAGGTAAAAATCAAATCGTTGTGTATTCCAACGAAAAAAGAAGTAGTTTACGATTTGAAGCAAACTTAGAATTGTTTTGTGTTTTACCAAATAGAACCATTCGTTCTATTTCAAAAAATATTTCAATTACTGGAATTGCATTTGAGACAGAAGATGATTTACTGGTGAACGAACCCATATCTGTGTTATTACGCGAATCCGACTCCAAACATGAAATCAGTGCAAAAATCAAAGTTGTTCGTAAACAAAAGATAGGTGAAAACAATTACAGTGTAGGTGCGGAATTTGTCGATTTATCAAACGAATCGCAAAACAAATTAGCAGATCTTTATTCACTACACCAATTTAAAGCGAAGAGCCCGATTGGTGTAGGTTCTTAAACTAGTTAACGTGAGTTAGGCATATCTGATAATCCACCTGCATTGATGACGGAAGAAAATCCACTCGCCGATAATATTTGTTTTGCCCTTTCACTTCTTGCACCAGATCGACAATAAACAACAATTTTAGATTGTTTGTTTTTGAATGTACCTAATTCCATAGGTAATACATCAACAGGAATGTTGATGGCTCCTGGAAAATGACCTTCCGCAAATTCAGACTTAGTCCTTACATCAACAACAACTGCCCCTTCCTGAATCCATTCTTGAACCATTTGTTTATCTCCTTTTGATTGAATTTTTTTTACAAAAACGAAGAGGAATCCAATGATCACTCCCACTATTACAAATATTTTCATAATTACCTCTTTTTTCCATTTTTTAGTTGCCATGGAATGAGTCAAGAAAAACTATATACCATAGGGGGTATGGTATTATCCCTTACGGGACCTCGCCTACATTAAATTGGAGTTGAATGAATGATCGGACTAAGGATAATCAAACCATGGTGACTACTGACGTGAACAATGAAATCGAAATCAAACCACTTTATGATATAGAATCAGGGACTTGGACTTATTTATTACTCGAAAAATCTACAAAACAGGCAGTCCTGATTGACCCAGTTCTTGAGAAGTTAGAAAGAGATTTAGACTATTTAGTTTCGATGGGATTTCAATTGGTTGCGACCATCGAAACTCATATGCATGCAGACCATATAACGGCTGCAGGTGAGTTACGAGATCAAACCGGATGTGAAGCTTATGCACCTCATTTATCTGGAGCTGAATGTGCGACTCATTTTTTAAAAGACAAAGATGTGTTACAAATTGGGAAACTCTATCTAGAAGTAATCCACACACCAGGTCACACCCCTTGTTCGATTTCTTTACTTCTCAATGGAAAATATGTTTTTACCGGAGATGCTCTTTTTGTTAGAGGTTGTGGCAGAACAGATTTCCAAGGTGGAAGTGCCGAAGAATTATACAATTCAATTACCAATAAATTATTCCAACTACCAAACGATACAGTTGTATTTCCTGGACATGATTATAAAGGGTTTGTTTCTACAACGATTGGTGAGGAAAAAAATTGGAATCCGAGAATCGCAAAAAAATCGTTGGAGGAATTTAAATCAATTATGGACAATTTAAATTTACCAGAACCAAAAAAAATACACGAAGCAGTGCCTGCGAATCGTGCTTGTGGGAAAGTTGTATGAGTATCGGAATTTTATTTTTACTATTAGGAATTGGAGCGGGAGTTCTCGGAGGACTCGTTGGGATTGGTGGTGGTATTTTATTAGTTCCTGCTCTTGTGTATTTTTTTGACTTCAATCAAAAATTAGCACAAGGTACAACATTAGCTGCGATGGTACCACCAATTGGAATCGTAGCAGCTTACATATATTATACGAGAGGAGAAACAAATTTATTTGCTGCAGCTCTCATTAGTGTAGGATTTATATTAGGGAGTATCTTTGGTGCAGGGGCGGCTTCAAAAATCGATACGAGTGTACTTTCTCGATTTTTTGGAATCTTCACGGTGATCGTTGGGCTTAAAATGGTATTTTTCCCGAAATAAAATTGATAAAAATATCGTTGCACGAACATCTGAATCAATTTTTCATTCAATGGTGTTCGGATTTTATATTGCACTTTTTTGGTTCTTAATTCGATTTCTTTTTTATGGAATTAGTTTTCCTGAAGTGTTCATCCCTCCCATCACATTTCTTTTTTGGTGGAATTTGGTATTCACTTCCCTTTGGCTCATATTAATTCTAATTGTAGTGATTGGATTTTTGGGAGTTTTACTTCGGATTCCCATTTTAGGCATCCTCGTACAAGGGATTCGAAACCAAGTTGCAGAAATTGGATGGATTTCTTTTTTAAAAAACCGAACATTCATTTGGCTTCTAAGCCAAACATTCGTTTTAGTTGGGTCCTTTTATTTTCTCCATTCCAAAGACAATAACCAAACGATTCTTTTCTTCTGTTTAAGTCTCATTCTTTTCGGTTATTATTTAAAACAAAAATTCCACAAACCCTTGGCACAGTTTTCGGGAAACAATCGAATTTTCATTTACCAAAATGGGATGGAAACGCCAAATTCGAGAGATCATTTCCCATATGAAAAAGATGTCACACCTCCATAGGACTCATTCAGCTTCCTTTTGAAAAGATTTTACGACTAAACTGCGATGGGAACTATCTAACCAATATGACCTTCCTTCCCAAGCGATCTATGTACCCTCTTCCTTACTTTCCAATTTTGGCAATGGCTGTTTTTTATTTGTTTTGCGGTCCCGTTACGGAAACTTCGAAGGTGGAGTCAGTGCCACTGACCACAAAACCAGGTCAAAAAATTGCAGTATTTGCTGAAGGTTGTTTTTGGTGTTCCGAACATATTTTTGAATCCATTCCTGGTGTAGTCGATGTGACTTCTGGTTATGCAGGTGGACACACAGATAACCCAACTTACGAATCAGTAAATACAGAAACAACTGGTCATGCGGAATCAGTATTCATCATATACGATCCATCTAAAGTGAGTTATGCGGAATTATGTAGAGTATTTTTTCTCTCACATGACCCAACAACAAAAGACAGGCAAGGACCTGATGTTGGTTCTTCCTACCGTTCCATACTCTTTTATTCCAATGATGAAGAATTTAAAACAGCAAAGGAAATCCAAAAAGAAATCCAATCAAAGAACATTTGGAAAGGAAATTTTGTAACAGAATTTCAAAAGTTAAAACATTTTTATCGAGCTGAAGGATATCACCAAGACTTTATTCAAAACAATCCCAATCAATCGTATGTTTTAGCTGTATCCATTCCGAGATATAATGAATTTGAAAAACGATACCAAGCTTATCAAAAAACTTTGAGGTTCAATTCTTCACCATAAGAATGGCAAATGATAGATTCTGTATAGAATGAAATTTTTTAGTCTGCTGAGTATTGTTCTTTAATTTTTGTACGAAACGAATCAAACTCTGATTTAGATTGGAACTTACATACCTTGAGAATCTCCGCAGGAATTTCAGAGGACTTAGCTTCCTTTGCATTGATGGCAATCATCATATCACTTAGATAAATAGGATAAATAATATCAATATACACATCATCTACCAGTAGTGGTCGATGGTGGTATTCCATTGCCTTTGTATAAAGGATAGGGAAACCCCATTTTTCACCTACCATTGCTCCTAATTTAGAATGAGTGATTCCTATCGCAGACTCTTCCATACTAATTGTTGAGGCAATTTCACGCGAAGTTGAAAACGTTTTGATTTTGTTCATGTGGTGTTTGTCAAATGATAACAACAATATTTCGCCAATGTCATGTAAGAGTGATGCCGCAATTAAGTTACTGAGGTCTGATTTGTTTAACTCCATCCTTTGGCCAATTGACTTACAATAAAATGCCGATTCATTTGATTTTTCCCAAATTGCTGTAAACGCAGGGAACTTATCTTCTAACATTTGTTTGGTTGCCAAACTATACAAAAGAGTTTGCAATTCTTTTAAACCAATTAACTGAATGGCACGATCTAAACTTTCTACCCTACCTCCTCTTCTAAATGCAGCTGAATTAGAGAGTTTTAAGATATTAGCTGATAATGCAATATCACGTTTGATCATTTCAGCAATTGTTCCAATACTGGAATTTGGTTTGTCGATTGCGTCCTGAATATCTTTGATCGATTTTGGGAACGTAGGGAGATTGTCGATTTGAGAAACTATATGATCTATTTTCTCTAACTGTTGATTTTCCTTAGAAACTTTTGCAGGAATATCAATCATAAATACTGTCTTGTTTTCGCCAGATTCAAACTTAAAAGCTGATTCACCAAGACCATCATTTTTTAACATCATGAGAGTCATGATAAGACCAAGGCCTGCACCTTCCTGATCGTTTGACATATCCATAAAAGCATCCGCTAAATCATTGTATGTTTTAGCCTTAGATATTCTTTCTTTGATTCTCTCAGCTTCGATAGGTGTCAACTGGACATTATTCATAATTCGAATTCGCATTAAACTTCTATTATGGATAAAGGATACGAAAACACCGTAGTTATTTTTTTGAAGAGATTCTTCTATCTCATCTCTGTTTTCAATATAAGTAGATTTGAATTCATTGATAATAGATTCGTATTCTTTTTCGTCGGTAATGTCTGTTGAATTATTTTTAAAAAATACACGTTTGGCATTGGCTTTGATTGCATTCGTAACAGTTTCTTTCATTGCTGCGAGAACCGAATCTCTAACAATGATTAGGTCTAATTGTAATAAAAATCGATCAAGAGTTTGGTATAATGTATTTTCTACTTCGTCAGTGATTTGAAAAAATTTAAAATGGAAAGGAGTATTTTCAACAATAGGATGATTGATATCTTCAATATTGGTATGAAGGCCCAATTCACGTTTGAACTCTAATGAAACAGCTTTTGGACTAGCCATAAAACCTCTTGAAACAGGGATGTGGGGAATCCCCTAATCCTCTCAGAACTGTATACGTTCCCTCTCCATCGAATGCAATGATTTTAGAAAAGCAAGCGTTTAACAGGAAAAAGATGGGGTTCGCATTTTTGTGGTAAGTACTGAAAAAAAGATTCGTTCCTTCACTAAAATTGCTACATTTTTGGGCAGGGATTCAAAAAATTTTAATCTTAGGTAATCCTAAATTATATTTCACTGCGATGATTCGAATGATGACAACTACACTTGCAGAAAGACTTAAGTTTAGATTACCATCTAATTGGAATGAATGTAAAACAAGATACAAGATGGATCCCGCCAAACAAGCAGTAGCGTATATTTCTTTTCGGAAAATAAATGGCACTTCGTTCATGAGTGTGTCTCGTATCACACCACCAAAGATTGCAGATATCATTCCTAGTAATGCTGAAGCAAAAAAATTCACACCATGGTCGAGAGCAATTCTTGTTCCAAGCACAGTATAGATTCCAATTCCTAAGGTATCAAATAAGAAGAGTTCACTTCGGAGTTTGGTCAAACTTTTTGGAAAAAAAATGACGAGTAAAAAACCTAGAAAAATTGCCCACAAAATGTTTTCATCTTTAACCCAAGAAACGGGATAGTTTCCAAGTGTGATATCTCGTAATGTCCCACCCCCGATCGCTGTGATAAAACCAGTAAAAAAAACACTAAAAACATCATGATGGTGTTCTTTGTGTTCCAAAGCGGCAACTGCTCCAGAGATCGCAAAAACCATGATACCCGCAAGTCCAATGTAATAAGAAAAGCTAAAATCCATAAAAATAATCTAATTTTCTCATTTTAGACGGAAATAAAATGACAATCATTTACCCTCTCAATTGTTATCATTAATAGAGTGTTCTTTTTATGATCAGCAAATCCTTTAGGAAACATGTTTTCATTGTATTTTTTCTTTTCCAAGCTTGTATCCCCACTATTTCCAAAAGTATCATGCAGTCAGTATCTGACTATTTGCAACTCAAAAGCATTTTAAACACTGGGCCCTACACCATTTCTGTCAAAGTCTCGGGACTCCTTGGTTCGGGGCTTAAACTTTCACTAAATTCAGGACAAGCAACCATCACTGTCAATTCGGATGGTGATTACCTGTTTGCATCTAAATTACTCACTGGCGAAAATTTTAATGTTTCGATCACAAACCAACCAATCTTACCAAACCAAACTTGTACCGTGAATGGTGGAACAGGTGTTATTGGTTTCGGAAACATCGCAACTATCATCGTTAATTGTGATCCACTTCGGTACAGTATAGGTGGAACCATCTCTGGTCTTGATGGAGCCACAGGTTTAGTTCTCACCAATTCATTTGATGGATCCACTTTGTCTGTTGCAGTTGCTTCTGGAACATTTGCATTTACTCAAACCTACGTTAGCGGAAGCACCTATAATATATCAGTCACAACACAACCTAACCATCCAGTGCAAAATTGTGTTGTGACAAATGCTTCTGGAACCATTGCTTCTGCAAATATCACAAATATTGCCATCAGTTGTACTTCGACAGCTTACCCAATCGAGATTACTTCCTTTGGAATTGGTTCTGGAACATTAATATTAAGTAATAATGGAAGTGAGACAATTTCCATTACAACCAATGGCTTAAATCGATTTGCAACGGATTTACCACCAACAAGTACATACAACGTACAAATTGTATCAGTTCCGACAAACCACCAATGTGTATTATCTTCAACATCAGGAACAGTTGCAGGCACTGTTTCCATACAAGCAAATTGTTTTAGTGTATTGGATTATACTCCGAGGAATGGTGGTATCTTACAGACAACTGAATCATTACGATTGGTCTTTTCAGCAGAAGTGAATACGGGAAGTTGTGCGGGCTCTTCTGGTACTTTAAACACCAACCTGTCACTTCCCATCAATTTTGCATTGGCAACCACCAATTTTACAAATGATACTCTCATAGTGTCTCCAGCCCCAACAGATAGTTGGGTGACAGGCAATCGTTCATTAGCCCTAAGTTGCCTTTCCAATATTGGCTCCCATCCACTTTCAACAAGTGTAACCCTAACGTATTTAGTTCCATCTACATTACGATATGTTTCTGATGCTACCGGAAATGATTTAAACGACGGATTAACAACAGCAACTCCCAAAAGGAATATCCAACCTGCAATTGATAGTTTTGGAGGTTGTCCTACAAATGATTGCGCCGTACTTGTCACACAAGGATCCTATGACCCCGCTGCAGTAGGAGCAAGAATCCAATTAGTCTCAGGAATTTCCCTTTTTGGAAGTTATGAACCTGGATTTACACAATGGAAACCAACTGACAAAGATTCAACGATCCTTATGGATATGGTTCCAGCTTTTTGTTCTACAGCAAATAGCATCAATCCTTGTGCTTCGATCGCTGCAGATTCTTCGGTGACAGGGGCAGTGACCATATCTGGTTTTAAGATATTATCGGGAGACAATGCTCCCTATATGACAGGAGTGTTCCTGGATTCGACTAACAGTGTCCGAATCATTGATAATACTATTAATGGTGGTACTGGCACGAGTGTATCCAGTGGTATCTATGCGATCAATAGTTCACCAATTTTGGTTCGCAATCAAATTGAGGGTGGAATTTGTACGACAATCAATTGTAACACCGCGGGTGTTTATATGACTTCTGCTGCCTTAATCACTCCATTCATTGTGGGGAATACAATTGATAGTGGAAATGGTACAGGCACTCAAGTCATTTCACGTGGGATTTTTTATAATGGAAGTGTAGGTTTAGATGTCACAAATATCCGCCTCAACCAAATTACATCCCTACCTTTGGATAATACCACTGCAGGAACTTCGACACTATCCATTGCATTTGACATTTCTTCATTAAGTAATTCGTCCACAGGAGTTCTATCTGGGAATCAATTGGTAGCTGGCACTGCCAATACATCAATTGGAATTCGAATCCAATCTCCCACAGGAATTCAGATTGGCTCTGCTCTCCAGGGGAATAGCATCACAACAGGTACTGCAGCTTCCTTTAAGTCTGCTGGTATGTATCTAACGGCAGGTCATACCATTCGAAATAACTATATCTTCCTTGGTTCCACAATCAATGCAAGTTTTGCAACGTATACTTATGGAATCGAAATTTCTTCTGGTGGTGCCACAGCAATCATTGAAAGAAATACAATCATAGGAGGAAATGCAACAAGCAGTGCAAAGGCAACTCTGTTTGGTATCAATGCAGCATCATTCACTGCTACTTCATCCATTTCTGGAAATTACATTCGATTGGGAACTGCCAATGGAACAGGAGCAACGATGGTTTCTGGAATTTACCTTCAATCCCCGAATGGCTTTTTGGTTGCGAATAATTGGATCCAAAATGGTTCGAGCAATGTGTATGCGAGAGGAATCGATATCTCTGGAGTCTTTAGTCCACTGAAAATTTACCATAATACAGTGAGTAGTGGAACATCTTCTGTTTCTGGAAATGAAGCTGTACTACAAATTAACTCAAACTCATCCGTGTTAGTTGAAAATAATATATTTTTATTAAATGATAATGTGGGAAATAATGCCTGTATCGTTGACCTTGCTGGCCCACAAACTTCTATTCGGTTCAATGTATTTCATAATTGTTCCAACCTAGTTTACAAAGCTCCGTTGTATTATACAGATTTGTGTGCAGGAGGAGTGCCTGGAAGTTTGGGTTGTATCACTCCATTAGGACTGAGTTCTAATTTTGGGAACAATTTGAACTTGGACCCAAATTTAGGATTAAATTTTGGTGTCGTGGCGAATTATATCCCAACAACTGCTACTTCCTGCTTCATCACGAAGTCTACTAACAACATTATCGCTGATAGTTATAATGGAGTTGGGACAAGGCCTGGTGGAGACGGATTTGTCTCCTTAGGTGCAATCGAATACAATTTAGCGTGTACACCTTAGTTTTCACTAAGGTAGTACATATATTCCCACTCGATCATTGTACAAACTTCCAATGTACAATTGGCGTTTCTTTTCAATGACACTAGTTACATCTTTCAAATGTTCCCCAGTAGGGTCTTGTACTGTCATTAAAACTTTACCATTCCCATCGATCTTCATTGCGTAACCATAAGGTTGAGCTTTAGGCCATAAAAACTTCGGTAAAAAATAGATCATTTTTTTCACTACGGGAGATGGGTGCATATTGTCCATTCTGTCATTTCTTACCGTAAACAATGCTACCCAGAACTCTCCGTTTTCATTTCGAGTGATGTTGTCTGGAAAACCCGGTAAATTCTCAATTAAAACTTCCGAAGTTCCTTTTTTGGGTCCCTTTAACCAAAGTTTAGTGATCCGATATCGATATGTTTCATTCACCAAAAGGAAATCTTCATTTTTTGACAAACTGATCCCATTTGCAAAATACAAATCTTGGAGTAATAACTGAGTTTCCTTTGTTTTTGGATCGTAAACAAAAACACGACCATAAGGTCTTGCTTCTAATAAATCATATAGATATTCTTTTTGTTCGTAAATAGATGCATCTGTAAAATAAATTTTTCCATCTTGTGCAATATCCAAATCGTCTGTGAACTTGAATGGTACTCCTTTGTATTCAGAAACTAAAGTAGTAATTTTACCGGACTTATCCATAGATAATAATCCTTTATAGGCATCTGCAATGATTAAGTTACCTACTTTATCAAATTGAATTCCAAGTGGTCTACCAGAAGTTTTAGCAATTGTTTTGATTTCCCCTTTGAGAGTAATTCTGATGATGCGACCATCTTTATCTCCACCATAAATATTTCCATCAGAGTCAACATCAAGTGACTCAAGACCTTTTACTTTTCCGATGGCTAGGAGGATTGCCTTTTGTAATTCCGTATTTGGCTCATAAATCCCAACTGGTTCTGGTTTGAGGGGAGGTTCATATGCAACAGGAGAAAAAGTACGACAGGAAATAAATCCCATCAAAAATATAAGTTTGATTTGTAATAGTTTCATTTAGTACTCATCTCCTTTTCAATCAAAGCATCCTTTAATGCCCAACGTTCATCCACCCAACGTTTCATTTTCTTTGACATTGGAGCAAATTGTTCGTTTTCTTCGATGGGCACTTGTTCTCTTGGAATCACATCAATAAAAACTTTTAACTTTCGAATTTTACCAGACATCAAATCCAAAAAACTTGGGTTTTCAGTAGGATAAACAATAGTTAGATCAATAAAAGCATCAAGCGAATTTCTTAATGAAGTGGAAACCACAGAAATCCCGCCGCTATGTGGACGAAGTAAATGTTTGTAAGGATTTTTCTTTAATAACTTTGCCATTCGCTCAGGTGTCCGTCTATGGCCTTCCAAAAAGTTCAAAATTGAAAAAGGCATTCCGTTGAACTTTTCACAAACTTTTTTAACATTCTCCAAATCTTTTGTGGCAAGTTCTGGATTTTTTTTCAGTTGTTCGCGACTACTACGTTTTACAAAAGGAAAATCTAATGCGAGCCAAGCATGTCCGAGAACAGGTACATATTTTAAAGAATCTTTGATGAAAAAACGAATGAGGGGAATTTTTCTGTTTAAAACTGATTGGATGATATAAATATCCGACCATGATTGGTGGTTACAAATAATCATATAACTTCCATTTGTATTCAGATTCTTAAAATTTTCACCCACTACTTCAAATTGGACACCATATAAAAAACGAGAGATTCGATAATTATTTTCGATCCAAGCCTCTCCTACTTTCACGAGCAAACGATCACCAAATCTTCTTACGGAACCAGTCGTCAATAGTTTCCAAATATAAAGAGGATACATTGTAGGAATGATCCAAAGTAAATTTAATAAAAACAAAATGTATGCTATGATTAATCCCAACTTAAACTCCTAAATCATACGAGGTGCCGATGCCCAAAATGGTAACATCATCCATCATAGGGGTTTTTCCCCTAAAGTTATGAAACTGTTCCATCAGCAAATTTACAGTATCAGCTAAACTTAATCCCAAACTCCTGGCAGACAAAAAACTGGAAAGCAATTTGGATTCTCCTAGAAAAATTCCACCTTCATTTTCTTGCTCCAAATACCCATCAGAAATCATAAACAATCGATCTCCAAGCCCAAATGGCACAGTATTGTCTGTATATTCTACATCCTTTTCGAGACCTAACATTAATCCAGATTCACTTAATGCCAATATCTCTGATTGATTGAGAACATATGGTTCATTATGACCAGCTGAGGAATATATGAGTTTGTTTTCTTCCAAATTCAAATCAACTATGACGGCCGTAAATTGATTTGATTTTTTTCCATAACGATCAATGAAAATCTGATTCAATGCATACAACACATCTGATGGGTTTGAAACATTGTGTTTGATATGATCATATTCTGCTTTGATTGCCATCGTAATCAGTGCTGCTTGCACACCATGCCCAATTGCATCAGCCAAAAACAATCGGATTTTGGATTTTTCCAAACGTATGACATCAAATATGTCACCACCTACCTCAGCCATCGGCTCAAACTTTGAGGCAAAATCTAAATGTGCAATGTGTTTTAAGCCAAGTGGTAAAATATTTCGCTGTATGGTTTTGGCAGTTTCCAAATCTTCTTGGATAATTTTTAACGATTGAGTGAGTTTAGCAGTTCTTTCCTTAACCATCATCTCCAACGTTTCATTTTGTAAACGTAACTCTTTATTTTTCTGGATGAGAACCTGGTTTTCCCTTTGTTCCGCATTGCGTATCCTTGCTGTTAATAACTTTAAGAGAGTTAAAGTCAATTCTGGACTTGTTTGGATCAGTCGGTGAAAATCAACACGAGTTAATGTGTATAAAGTAGATTTTTCTTTTGTTGTTATATTGACTGTCCTTGGAGCAGAATCGATTAGTGAAATCTCTCCAAAATAATCACCTGCGATTAAATCACCTATTACTAAAATCTCTTGTTTTGTTTCGTCTAAGTATTTCCAAACTTCTACTCGACCAGATTCAATAAAATAAAATGAATCACCTAACGAATACTGTTCAATCACCAAAGTATCAGAGCCAAACTCTACTTTTTTCATTTCCTTTTTTAGGAAACTTAAATCGACGTTTGGTTTTTCTTCAGGACTCATACAATTAGAGTTTTATTCTTCTTCTCGATTGACTGCTTCTATCGTAAAAGCAGGTTTACAAAGAGACCAATACTCAGCGTCCTCCGAGAATGGATTCGAATAACGAACTTTTGATCCTTTTTGGATTAAGATAGATTCCCCTGCAGATAAAACTAAAACTTCGCCATCAACTTCAATCTGTTTTTTGCCCCTCACCATAAGTGTCCACTCATCAAAGTTAGGTGTCTGAAAAGGTTCACCCCAACCTGGAGGTGCAATCATATGTGCAATTGATACTTCCTTTGTATTTGTCGATGGGATTCCAAAATGTTCCTCAATTGTTTTATTCCCAGGGACTGGAATGATCGTTGGATTTTTTTGATGAAAATATCCCATACTAATTTCCAGGGAACCTAAAAGAAAATTTATGTTTCAGCAGGTCTTCTGTATAGGTCCATAAATTCCTTCTGACTGTTTTATCATAGGAAACGGGAGAACTATTCTTTGTTTTCTTTTTTACAAAGTATTTCCCAGAAACAGTGCTTAAACTAGGTTCTGTTGCAAGGTAAATGGAAGTTTCAGCACCTTTCTCTTCCGAAATAGCAAAAATATTCTGTGCAAACGTGATTAATACTTTTGCAAGCCCATCATTATTCTGTCCAAATTTGGTTTTCACAAATCCTGGATGCAAACAGTTCACAGTAGTTTTTGTTTGGTTTAGTCTTTCAGCCAATTCATACGTGAAATAAATATTCATCAATTTGGATCTTTGGTATTGTTTCCATCCAGAATAATTTGATTCACCAAATATATCTTTAAAATCCAAAGATACACCTTCATGAGCACGTGACGCAACATTGATAATACGTGCTTGGTTTGCATTCTTAAGTGAGGGCAATAATCCAAGAGCCATAATAAAATAGTTTAAATGGTTTAAAGCAAAAGTAGATTCTAATCCTTCGTTAGTGAGAGTTCGTTTATCAAAATACGCACCCGCATTGTTGAGCAAAACATCTATTTTAGGATGATTATTCCGTATTTTTTCCGTTAATGCAAACGTTTCTTTTGCAAGCGACAAATCACAAACATAGGAATGAACCTTCACACCATGGACTTGTAGACTATATACTAGTGCAGATAATTTTTCTGGATTTCGTCCAACCAAAATCAATTCATTCTGAGATTTTGCAAATGAATGTGCACAAACTCTTCCAATGCCATCAGTTGCACCTGTTACTAAAATAATTTGACTCATACTAGAATTTCCTCGTTTTCCTTTTTTGGGAGACTAAATTGAAAAATAGACCCTGTCATTCCATCACTATCAGCTGTTAATGTACCACCATTAACCGTTACAAATTCAGAACACAAGAGAAGTCCAATTCCATTCCCTGTTTCCCCTTGGGTACCAACTGATTTGATCACTTCGCCTGGTTTAAATAATTTATCGATTGTAGTTTTAGACATTCCAACACCAAAATCTTTAACAGAAACCATCCAATGGTAACCGGTATCAATTGCAGAAATTTCAATATTGCCATTTTGATGGCTAAACTTCAATGCATTGGAGATTAAATTTCGCATCACAGTAATGATCATTCGATCATCACAATACACCATCGCATGATTTGGAATTTTGGTCTCAAAATGAATGTCTTTATTTTTTGCACTTAAAGCAAATAAATCAAGGCATTCCAAAACAATAGAATCCAATCGGTAAAAATTTGGTCTAAATTCCTCTTGCCCTCTTTGTAACTTAGACCATTCTAAAAGATTTTCCAAAAGAGAAAAAACAGATTCTGTTGCATCAAGTAAAGATTGTGTCATTCCTGCTAATGCATCTTCTTTTTTCTTCATGTCCTCGTTTAAAACTTTGAGCAACATTTTTATGCCTGCCAGAGGACCACGTAAATCATGTGAGATGATCGATAAAAATCGATCTTTGGTTCCATTGGCAACAAGAAGCGCATGGTTCACGTTTGCCATTTGTTTTTCTAAATTTCTTTGTTCAGTATTATCACGGAAAACAAGCACCATCCCAATTTTTTTCCGATTTGAATCTCGAATCTGCTTTGCAGTGACTTCCCAATACTTCGAATCTTTTTCCCATATCCACTTGGTGATTGTCTTTTTAATGGACAAATTGTCCAATTTTGAAATGAGTTCTGGAGTATGTTGGAAAAAAACTTGGTGAGGGAGCAAGGCTACATTCTTATCTTTTACACAAAATAAGTTTTCTGCCGAACTATTCCAATCTACGACTCGATGATTAAAATCTAAAATGACTACTGCCTCATCAAGTTCATCTACAATTTCACTTCTTACAAGTGGTACCAAATCAAACATTCGATAATATCCAATTGCAAAAAATATCATGATTGCCTGCATGGTACACATAACGGCAGTTATATTCATTCCACGCAATGGGCGAATACCCATTTTATGCAAAATTGCAGTTACCCAAATAAACAAAAATGAAATCAGGATTAATAGATAACGGTTACGTTCTGTCGATTTTGAGATAAAAATTCCTCTAATGAGGAGTAAGGCAACAAATACTGACCAAAAAAAAGAGAGTAAGTAAGAGGCGATAAAACCACCTAAATTTGTTTCTTGGATCCATTGGATACGCCCATTTACATTAATGAGATATGTATCAAGTGTTAAAGTTTTAAAGATAGGATCGAGTACGCACACAGCTACTGTAAATAAAGGCTGAAGTAATAAAAGTACCCAGAATCGTTTTGTAAGTAAATGTTGGTTGTTTGTAAACTCTATTGAGACTAATACCATACCGACATTGGCGATGGCAACACCTACATACAACAAACTAATGAATGTTCGGTGTAAGTTCGTATTTATGTAAACAAAATCAAGTCCATAGAATCCAGTCCAAACCATGGAACCAAAAACTAAGATTAATAAATATTTAACTAAATTGAGTCGAAAGGATTTTAATACAAATAGCCCCAATCCAAGATTGAAGCTAAATGCTAGGAATAGAAGTACACTATATGGATGGAATTGCCACAAACTAAGTCTCGTCGTTACTCAACATTTCGCAGTTACCATCAAAAATAACTCCATCTGCTATTTGTAATTTTGCAGTGCGAATGTTGCCTTGGACTTTTCCTGTTGATAACATCTCTAATCTTTGAGTTGCAGTCACGTTTCCAATGATGGTACCACCAACGACAACGGTTCCCGCTTTGATATTTGCTTTTACACGAGCACCTTCGCTGATCACTAAATAACCATCTGATATGATTTCACCAGTGAAATCACCAGAGATTTGAAGTGGTTTTTTAAAAGCTAAGGTTCCGCTAAAAGCAGTTTCCTTTCCTAAGATGGTGGCAATGACTCCGTGTTCTGTGATGGTAGGTTGCATTTCTTTTTTTGACATAGTTCCTATTTCGTTTTCATGTTATATACTCCATCCCAATCTTCAGGAGGAGGATCTGCGATGTAATCATCGCAACGTTCAATATAAAGTTTGGAAGGACCGTCTCCAGGATGGATCGCTAATGCTTTTTTGAATTCTTCTTTTGCTTCTGCAAATTTACGAGATTTGTACAAAGTAAGTCCTTGGTTATAATGCACAAGCACTGACTTCATTTTATCACTAACGATCATTTGAGCTCCTTATAGAATACGACAACGGCGGTTGAATAGTGGTCAGCATGGCTAATGGACACCGAACTACCCGTAAATCCTTTCTCACGGAAAAACTTCTCAGTTTTCCCATGGATGACTAGCGTTTTTTTCCCAAAATTGGTTCCAGCTAGCTCAATCTCGCGCATATCGGCAACCTCACCGGGTTCCAAGTTCAGGGCTTTGATGACCGCTTCTTTACAGGCAAATCTTCCAGCCAAAAAAGGCACTGGGTCTTTGTGTTTGTGACAGTATTCAACCTCATCATCGGTGAAAACTCGTTTCAAAAACCGATCCCCATGTTTTTGTAATAATTCTCGAATTCGTTCGTTTTCGACAATGTCGTTCCCGACTGATAACATAAGTAGATTTATTTACGCCGAAGTTCCATGAGTCGAGCAAATAATCGATTGTTTTCCTTGTGGTAAGGCCGTCTCAACTTCACTCGTTCCGAATAATCAAAAGCAGCCCCAAAATCTCCATTGGCAAACAAAGCTTCAGCAATATAAAACAAAGTCAAACTATCAGATGGATTTTTTTGGATGTAGGTAACTGCAAACTGTAATGGGAAAACAGACATCCTATGCTCAGTGTAGAGATAAATTTTTTGAAAGGAGAGCGGAGCTTCGTGGATATTTGGATAATGAGCTGATATCATTTTTTCAACATCGACCCATAGTTTATGTTTGTACAAAGTAAGTGCTCGTAAATAAACAATGTGTTTTGGATGTGATTTAGGAATATTAATTTCCGAACCTATACCAGTATATTCAACACGTATCAAGGAAAGGTCGTCGATTAACTCTCCTTGTTTTTTGATCGCATCTCGAATTAAATTTAAATCTCCCAAGCCTTCTTTGGCAGTTTTTAAAAACAACTCATCATCTTCATTCACTTCCATCTCCTGTTCAGAGCCAATGAGAATATCATCCCGTCCGTCTGAGCCAATGAGTAGGATGTCTCCCTTTTCCATTTGGAATGTATTAATTTGAAGATTTTTCTTTGAAGCAAGTAAACCAAGTTTCGCACATACATAGTTATGTGGAAGGAAAAATGTTTTATGATTTCTATAGATCACAGGTCGAGGATGTTCCGCATTCAAAAAATAGAAAAATCCTGTTTCATCATCTATCAAACAAAGAAACATTGAGATTAACATGGAACCGTCAAACGTTACCAAGGTGTTGTGCAATTCGGAATATGCACTACTCACCCACTTTTCAGGAGTCATATCCTTTGATTCTTCAGATTGTCCATTTCGTTTGATGATTGCTTCAAATACCGATCCAATGACAAGGGCACCACTTGCACCTTGCATAGACTTGCCCATTGCATCTCCGTTCAATACTACAATGTATTTTTTATTTTGCAATTGGATGGAAGAAGAGACACACAAATCACCACCAATTTCAGAATTCCATTGTTTATAGCTAAACTTTTTCTTTTGTTCTGTTAAGAACTGAATATTCATATTCGATGATTCGGCATGATTTTGTGTTAACGGCTCAATCAATAAGGAAGCAAGAAAATAATCACCATCCTGCTGTTCTTTTAATCCTTTAACTTCCGTTAATGCAGAATTTAATTCTTTTGTCCTTTCATCAACTTTTTGTTCCAAGTTAGTATAAAGTAAAGAATTCTCAATCGAAACTGCGATTTGAGAAGAAAGAATTTTTAGAATTTCAACTCTTCCTGGTGTAAATGCATCCGTGGTTAAATTATTTTCTAGATAAACAATTCCGACTACAGTGCCATGGCTCAAAATTGGATAACATAATAAAGATTTTGGTAAATATGATTTCACATATGGATCGTTCTTAAACTCACCTTCTCTTGCTGCATCACCACAAATGACAACAACTCCAGTTCGGACCACATAACCAATAATTTGTGTTGGAATTTTATTTTGGTGAATTGTTGTTATCGCTTGAGAAAAATCCAATTCAAATGGAGAATCCGAATAAACTGAAACAGATTCAGTCTCTAAGTTGGATTCGGCAATCACTTGCCATTTTGTATCAAAATTCAGAATAAAATACCCTCGTTCAGCGCCAGCGTTTTCAAGGATAATCTTCATCATCTTTTCTAATAAACGATTGAGTTGTATTTCACCTGAAATCGTTTGAGATGCTTTGATAACAGTATTGATGTCTAAATTCGATCCAACGTCTCCAAAAATATCTTTTGTCGTACTAAATAGGGAAACATTATCAGTAGAATCTGTTCTAAAATTCCTTCCAATGTATTTCTTTAAAGAGATATGATCTGCTTCCAATTGTTTTACCTTGGAGATAAAACCGTATTTGCCATAACGATAATGTGCTTCCACAAGGTGTAGATTGCTATATTGATCAAAACCTGTTTCTCTCCACATTCTGACCAAGATCTCATTGGCAATTGCTTCTTCTAAAATATATGCAGACTCTCTTGCTGAAGTAATTGCTGCCTTACAAGCCACCACGGCTTCCGATTTTTTGTTACTTAAATATAACTCAATTGCAGAAATAATTTCGTATTTATGACCAAAGTTATCAGGAGAATTTTTTGCCCAAACTTTCAAACGTTTTGAAAATGATTTCAATCGTTTTAATAAATCTTTTCGATCGATTGAATTTGTATATTTTGGATTTGATAACAATTCGTAAACGACGAGTGCTCCAAAAAAAACATGTTCAGGAACAAACATCATAGCAAACACTCCACCCTCTAATCCATCTAATTTGAGTGAAAATTGATACGCCTTTTCTATATCTCCTAAAAAGTAATCTAACCTCAGTTTACATAAATAATAATCAAATAACGCATTTGCATTCCCATATGTTTCCCATTCTTTGACATTTTCTGATTCTAGGAAATATCGACCTTCCAAACTCAATGGATCAGAAGTCTCACCTCGCATATTCTCAACGATCTGCATATTCAAACGGTGTACTTGGTAAGCATGGTGTTGCCTCAAACTTAAGAGTGAAGCATCATATCGAAGTTGGCTTTTGTATAAATCATCCAAGTTTTCTCGATACAATAATCCTTGGAAATGAATGTTATTTAAGGAATAGGATGCATATTGTAAATCACCTGTTTCCATACCAGCAAGGAAACTATCCCAAAAAATATTTTTACCTTCCTTAGCATGATTTTTCCAAGGAAGAATCATACAAGCATACATAAATAAGGTTCTACATTTGAATGATTTGGCATCCAAAACATCAATTAATTTGATTCCCAACTTGCCAAACTTGTATCCGGAATCATAATCTCCGAGGCCAGAACCTTGGATCATACCCATTGCTGAAAAACCAAATGCACTTAGCTCACAAAGACCATATAACAAAGTATAATTGACCATTTTGAGGACGATTACTGGAAATAGGTTTGGATCTGCTAAAAACGATGGTGCGATACAAGCATTGAGTAACCGCATAATTGCCAAATACTTTGGGTCCGTTGCAATTGGCAAAAATTCCAATTCTTCAATTGGTTTCCTTCCCAATCGAATTTTAAATTTCACAATTTCTTTTAAAGGAGAGAGAGCAGATGCATTTTTAGGCAACCTAACACCGAGTAACCGAAGCGCTTGTTTTAAGGTAACCAAAACTTCTTTCATTTTATTTTGAGTCACAAGCATTGAAGTTTGTAACTCATAAACTAAAATTTTATCTAAATCTGTTTTTGCATGTTTTAGAATATGATTAAAACTTTTTTCAGCCTTTTCGAAATTTTTAGACAGGTAAGCTGATCTTGCGTAAGCTAAATGAAGTTTGAGAGTGTTTTCATATTGATGATTCCACTCGTCTTCTAACATCAATCCAACCATACGTTCAAAGAAACTGAATGCTGCATCATATGCAGATGAATTGAGTGCCTTAAAACCTGCCCTTTCATTTAAGGTGCGCAATTGGACCAATTCCTGGTCTTTTGTAATCTGTGAGGCACCTAAATTGAGTTGGTTTACAATTGTGAATAAATGATCATCTAATTTGTATTTATAAAGAATTGATAGATACGTTTTTCCAATTTTATAATGTAACTTCGATTTTTCTTCAGGAGAAATGATTTTATAAATCGCTTCTCGAATTTTATCATGAGTAAAATTGGCATCATCCAATCCTAAGATCAGGAATTCCTCGTTTGCCAACGCAACCAAATCCATAGATGCCAAATGAAAAGGTCTCTCAGCAATCGTCGCATAAATATCGTGACGAAACCAGTTTCCTATACATGCAGTTAATTTTAATGCTTCGATTAATTCTGGGGGTTGCAGGTAAATTTTATCGATGATCAAATCAATTACATTTTCAGAAATATTGACTGTATTGATTTTTTCCTTATCCCAAACCCATCGATTTTCAGAAAATTGGATGTAAGATCTCTCATAAAGATTCTTAAACATTTCATTTACGTGGAACGGATTTCCCTTTGTTTTTTTCCAAATGATTTCCGAAATCCCCTTAATTTCTGATTCAGGTAATGATAATGTATCAGAGACAAGTATCGAAATATCAGATTCCGTTAGTGGTTCCAATCGAATTTCAGTGATGGAAGTTTTTGTTTCCCTAAGTTCTTCCAACATCCGAAAAAATGGATCCGTTGGACTTACTTCATTGTCTCTGTAAGATAGGATGATAAAAAAATAGGAAATTTCTGGATCGGTAATCGCTTCTTTTAACAAAAGAATACTAGAAGAATCAGCCCACTGTAAATCATCTAAAAACATCACAACAGGATGTTCTTTGGTACACACTGTTCGCAAAAATTTTCTAAAAACTAAATGGAAACGATTTTCTGTTTCTACCGTATCCAATTCTGGAGGTGTTTCTACATCTCCCAATAACTGAGCAAGCTCAGGCACTACGTCGATGATGAGCTTAGCGTTTGCCCCTAAGGTTTGGGTTAGTATTTTTTTCCACTCTTTGACAGAAGTCTCGTTTTCAGATAACAACTGTTTCACTAGACCTTGTAAGGCAAGGTTAATCGCACGGTATGGAATTGATTTTTTATATAAATCAAACTTACCTGTCGTAAAGTAAGCTCTTTCGATTGTAACTGGTTTTTGAATTTCGTTAATTAAGGCTGACTTCCCAATACCAGAACGTCCAGAGATTAGGAAGGTTTCAATTTTTCCTTCTGTTGCATTTAGAAATTTTTCTTCAAAAGTTTTAAGTTGTAACTCTCTACCGTATAACTTTTTCGGTATTTGAAAACGAGATGATTTATCGTTTTTTGCCAATTCCATTTGAAAGGAATCTAATTCTTCTTTTCCATTCTCTAATAAGACGGATTGAATGGTGATTAAATCAGAAAGTAATCCGGTCGCAGTTTGGTATCTATCCTCTGGATTTTTTTCCAAAAGTTTCATGATTAAATCTGATAAGATTTTCGGAGCATTACTTCTTTCCTGTGGAGGCAATGGGATTCTAGCTAAATGTGCGTGAACCATTTCCAAACTATCAGTGTATAAAAATGGAAGTTCACCTGTAATGAGTTGGTATAAGGTTACACCTAACGAATAAAAGTCTGTACGGTAATCTACAGTCCGATTCATTCTACCAGTTTGTTCTGGAGAAATATGTGCCAATGTCCCTGTTAAATTTTGGTTCATCGGAAGATAAAAACTTCTATGGGTTAACATAGTTGCGGAACCAAAATCAATTATCTTTAATTCACCTGTTTCAGGATGATAAATGATATTCTGTGCTTTGATATCGTTATGGACTACTTTCGCTTTATGGATGTCCGAAAGTGCCCTACAAATTTCAATTGAGATATTTAAAAAGGTCTGGAGATTACTATATTTCCCACTTAATTGAAGTTTAGCGAGATCGGTATATTCGATATGAGGAAAAACAATCGCAACTGTGTTTTGATAAGATTCAAAACTTAATGGTTTTAATGTGTAGCTTGAATCTATCGATTTAAGAATTTCAAATTCATTTTTAAACTTTGTAATTTCGTGATTATCAGGATAATCTCTGTTTAATAGTTTTACAACAACTGGAGATTTTTTATCATCTTCTCCAATGTAGACAGAACTCCTTTTTCCCAAATGGAGTTCTTTTGTGACTTTGTATTTTCCTATCGTAAACAAATAGAATCCTTATCTAGCCGTTTTTCCGCCATCCACTGGGATGACAGCACCAGTGATAAAAGCAGCTCCATCACCAGACAACCATACACAAGTTTTGGCTACTTCTTCAGGAGTTGCCATCCGACCTAAGGCATAAGATTTCATTCTTTCTTTTTTAACTTCTTCTGGATTTGGTACATTTGCATAAAATACATCGTCCATTTCAGTTTGTATTCCACCCGGACAAAGTGCAATGACTCGAATCCCTTGTGCACCATACTCTAAAGCAGCAGATTTAGTCAGTCCTATGATTCCATGTTTTGACATTGAATAAGGGCCTGCTTTTTCTTTTCCACGTAAACCTAATGCAGACGAAACATTGATGATCACACCACCGTTTGTTTGTTTGATAAATTGCTTTAATTCAAACTGCATTGATAAAAAAGTACCTTTTAGATTTACATCCATTACAGAATCAAAAATATCTAATGGATAATCAGCTGTCGTTTTAAGGACTCCTGAAATCCCAGCATTATTAACTGCTACATCTATTTGGCCATATTTATCTACAATGGTTTCTACAAAATTACGAACTGCTTCCGATTGTGTGACATCACATTTGAAAAATATACCTTCACCGCCTTGTTTTGCAAGTAAAGCGAGAGTATCTTCCCCTTCCTGTTTCCTGCGACCACAAAAACCAACCACATAACCAGCGTTTGCATATTCTAACACAATCGCTCTACCTAATCCGGAAGTTCCACCAGTGACTAAGGCTACTTTTTTCTTTTTCATTGGATTTCCCTATCTTCTATCAATCTTCCATACCGATTGATTGCTTCCTTTACATTTGCCCTGTCTAGATCAGATATTTCTTCAAAACGAAATCCAGCAAAAAACATATCTTCATTATTATCGTCTTCTTTTACCCATAATAAAATACAAGTTCCGTGTACGAAACCAACAATATCAAAATGCATAAAAAATTCTAGTTGTTGCTCAGTGGACAATGTTCCCGGATGGATTCCTGAGCAGCGCACCATAAATCCAGAATTTGATATATTTTCGATTGTTGAGACAATATTCCTTCCATTTTCTCGAATGGAAATATTGTTCTTAAAACGATCCAAAATCCGAAACCTTGGATCAATTTCATACACTTCTTCCTGCGTGCTTTTTAAGCGTTTGTATACCTTTAAAGGCAAAATACTCGCGGCCATTTCAATTTTCGTAATTTCTTGGTTCTCTTGGTAGGCAGTAATGGCGAGTTTTGAGTAGTTCCAATATCCGGATTTACTGTATTTAACTTCTTTTGCTTTGACCCTAAGTTTAATGGGCATATTCATTTTTGCATATTGCAAAAATTCAGAATTTAAATATAACAATAAGAAGGTGACATCTTCAAAAGGGACTTTCCCAAACATGTGATTACATGCAATTCCCAATTGCCTTGCCGCTTCCACAATTTGCATACCTGAAATGTGTTTTAAATTGGGAGGAGAATAGTATTTATGAGTTGGAGGGACATACAAATTTGCAAAAAAAGTGTCCCGTTTTGGAATCTCAGGGAATCTTTCAAAGATTGCAGAGATCATCGATTTTTCTACATTGCCTACATAATAATCTCTACGTTTGACAAGTTGTAAAATTTTAATCTCATCAGCTTCTGTCACTTGGTCATTGAGTACATATTGTTCGATTTCAGTATCAAAATTATAAAATTGGCTTAAGAATTCTCTACCAGAATCATCTATATTCGCTTCATTTAGTATACGATCTGCTGATTCTTTACGTATCCGAGAAGGAATTGTTTTTAATTGATAATAACTCCCCGACGCATCAGTTCTTTTAATATAATAGAATAAAAGAAATTCCTTTTCTTCTTCGTTCAGTTTTGGTAAAACATCACTTTCCATGAGGTCTGCCAAAATCATCCGAGGCAGAGCCCTTCTTATATTGGAAACAAAACTATCTTCTTGGAAATAAGTGCGAGTGTAACGTTTATCGAGAGGTAAAACAGTGGGGAGTTCTTCTTTTTCGGGAACCTTCATTTGTATCAACCAGGAATCTACTTTAGGATTAACCCGTAGATTCCAATGGGATACCTTTCAAGGCAAGTAATTTAACATTAATTTGTCAAAATTATGGTAAATTCACCTAACGACAGTTACAGAACATGGTGCATAATGTACAACTCTATCGGAGACACTTCCCATTATGAATCTGCCTAAAATTCCATGGCCACGACTTCCAATCACAATCAAATCGACTTTTTCTTTTTCCGCTAGTTTACAAATTTCTTCAGCAGGGTATCCTTCCAATACCACACGATTCCATTTTACGGTTGTCTCCTCTAAGATCGGATGGATTTTTTCAAATCGTTGTTCCGAGATCCATTTGACTCGATCCTTTCCAGGAGGAGCTGCATCATAATACCCAGGGAGTGGTCCAAAGTCCTCTATCACTTCTACAACATAACAAATTGCATTACTTGCCTTGGCTAATGCCAATCCAAATTCCAAGGCCTTTGCCGAACTTGGTGAACCATCAATGGGGATGATCAGTTTTTGTATTAATTTTTCCATACGCTAATCCTAACACGATCCTGGAAGATAAGAAAGTGAATTTCCTTTGATAATTATCATATTGGTAGATGAGGTTTCGTTAGAAACTGAAAATCATATCGTATTGACCATCCACTAAAAAAGGATGGAATTTATTTTTTCCGACCATCATCTTCTTTTGTGAGATAATAAGCGACAAGGATTGGAATGGTTGTGACTAAAATCACAAAAACAGCTACCACATTGGTTACTGGCCTTTGCCTTGGACGAATAAACTCTGTTAACATCCAGATAGGCACGGTTGATTGTTGACCAGCTGTAAACGTTGTTACAATCACTTCATCAAATGACAAAGCAAAGGATAACATTCCTCCTGCAAGTAATGCAGTTGCAATATTTGGTAGTATCACAAAACGAAATGTTTGCCATGGGTTTGCACCTAAATCCATTGATGCTTCCACCATGGAATGAGAACTCCTTCGTAATCTTGCCAGAACATTATTATAAACAGTCACGATACAAAAGGTAGCATGTGCAATGACAATGGTCCAAGTGCTAAAGGGAATTCCAAAGAGAGACATAGCAGACCGAAGGGAAATCCCTGTGACAATGCCTGGGAGAGCAATGGGTAAAATCACAAGAAAGGAAATGATTTCTTTTCCAAAAAATTGGCTTCGGTACACGGCAAGGCTTGCCAGTGTTCCTAATAGGATTGCAATGAATGTAGAAATGAATGCAACTTGGGAAGAGAGTATAATCGCTTCCCAGATATCATTTCGTTCCCATGCGACTCCAAACCATTTCGTAGTGAATCCCGGTAGAGGGAATTGAAACGTTTTTTCATCTGTCGAAAATGCATACATGATGATGATGAGTATGGGTATATGGATGAACAAAAAACCGAAGATAGTTGCCGTTTTTAATCCAATAGATCCTAAGTTCCATTTAGAGCGCATCAAATGCTCCTAATCGTTTAGCGATTGTTAAATACACCATCATAATCACGATGGGAACGACAGAAAATGCAGCAGCAAGTGGAATGTTCCCCGCAGTTCCTTGGTGGGTGTACACAGCCATCCCAATAAAATAACTCGAATTCCCTATGATTGTAGGAATGATGTAATCACCGAGTGTTAATGAAAATGTAAAAATAGAACCAGCTACGACACCAGGAAACGCCAAAGGTAAAATGACTTTGCGAAAGGTTTGTGCGGGCCCTCCTCCCAAATCAGAGGAAGCTTCTAAAAGTGTTTTTGGAATTCTTTCTAAAGATGCCTGGATGGGTAAAATCATGTAAGGTAACCATATGTAAACGAATACCAAAAACATACCGATGTAGGAAAAAGATAAAGAAGTGCCACCAATGACAGGGATGGAAAGTATAACATCTAACAAGTGTAATAACCCCAGCTGGTCCAAACACCAGGTAAGGATTCCTTCTTTGGCCATAATGAGTTTCCAGGAATACACTTTTACAAGGTAACTAGACCATAAAGGCAACATAACACCCAAATACAAAATTGGTTTTAGTTTGGGTCCAGCATTCATTGCCATATAATAAGCAATTGGAAACGCAATGATCGCACTCACAACTGTCACTGTGAAAGCCATCGTTGTTGTACGAATGATAATATCCCAATTGGTACTCTGCCGGAATAAATCATAATAGGATTCAAATGTGAATTCTCGTTTGATGACACCCGAAAAGGAATCAATAGAGAAAAAACTTTGGATGAGAAGAGTAAACAAAGAACCTAAATAAACTACACCAAGCCAAACAAGCAGAGGTGATAACAATAAAAAAAGTGCCAAACTTTTTCTGTAAAATAAAAACGTGATGAATCTATCCATAACATTCGTCATCATGATTTCCTTATAACAAATGCATGTCGGAATCTTTCCAACCCACTAAAACTTCTGAACCAACTGCGATATGGTCTGCAGAAATTTTTAAGTTTTGTGTGGAGGCAATGATCCGAGATCCACTAGGAGTTTCAAAATGCATTTTAGATGTTGCACCTGAGTATACTTGGCTTTTTAAAATTGCTTTGAATGTTCTATATCCAGATGAATGGTTGTCCTCTTTTGCATTTGCAAAAACATGGACTCGTTCCGGGCGGATCATCATCTTACCATTATGGCCTGTGAGTCGTTTTGTTTCCTCAACAGATAAAATATTGGAAGTTCCCACAAAGTTGGCTACAAATTCTGTTTTTGGGCGATTGTACAACTCTTCTGGCGTTGCAATTTGTTCCACCTTACCTTTATTAAAGACAGCGATTCGATCTGACATCGAAAGTGCTTCTTCTTGGTCGTGGGTCACAAAAATAAACGTGATCCCAACTTCTTTTTGAATGGCTTTAAGCTCCAACTGCATTTCTTCCCGCAGTTTTAGATCAAGTGCACCCAATGGTTCATCTAACAACAGTACACCTGGACGATTGATGAGTGCCCTTGCCAGTGCAATCCTTTGCCTTTGACCTCCCGATAATTCCGATGGTTTTCGATTTCCCACATCGGGAAGGCGAACCATCGCAAGCATTTCAGAAACACGTTTTGAAATCTCAGCACTTGGAAGTTTTTTAATTTTTAAACCATACCCCACATTTTCCGCAACAGACATATGTGGGAACAAAGCATAATCTTGGAAGACTGTATTGACATTTCTTTTGTAAGGAGGGATGCCCGTGACATCAACTCCTTCCAAAAGAACCCTTCCTGAACTAGTATCTTGAAAACCCGCCACCATTCGGAGGCAGGTAGTTTTACCAGACCCAGAAGGGCCTAACATCGAAAAAAACTCACCTTTTTTAATCCCAAAGGAGACATCATCTACCGCTATGAATTGGTCGAATTTCCTGGTTACATTTTGAAACTCAACATCGTAAACTTGGTCCATTCTATCTCCTTTAGAACTCTTATGATGTTAGGATTTTATTTACTTCCAATAATGGAAATATAATCTTCTGCCCATTTTTTATAAGGCACACATTTTCTTCCACCTGAACAATCTTCTTTTGGAGTTCTCCAAAAAGAGATTTTTTCAAAATTGTTGAATCCATTCACTGCACAACCAGTGTCCCCAAGTAAAGCATTCCCTTTACAAGCAGCAGGAACGGAAGGAACAGATCCAAACCAAGATGCTAAATCACCTTGTACTTTTGGAGAAAGAGAATGTTCCATCCATTTATAAGCACAGTTTACGTGTTTAGAATCTTTGTGTAACATTGTACTATCTGCCCAACCAGTAGCTCCTTCCACAGGAACGATGGATGATACAGGTTGTTTTTCACTCACAAGTAAATTAACTTGGAATGGCCATGTTGAAGAAGCGACTAAACCTTCTTTTTTGAAATCGTCAACTTGAACCATTGCATCATGCCAGTATTTTGGAACGAGTTGTCTTTGTTTTTTTAATAACTCAATCACAGCTGTGTATTGTTTTTCATCCAATTCGTAAGGATCTTGGATTCCAAGTTCTGGTTTTGCAACTTTTAAATAAAGGGCAGCGTCAGCGATGTAAATTGGACCATCGAATGCTTGTACTCTACCTTTGTTAGATTTTCCATCTGGTAAAACTTGTTCTTCAAATACAACATTCCAACTTGTTGGAGCTTTTTTAAAAACTTTTGTGTTGTACATAAGTACGTTTGGTCCCCATTGGTAAGGAACTCCGAAATGTTTACCATCTACAGTATGCCAAGGAGCATTTTGTAAACGAGAGTCTACGTTTTTCCAACTTGGAATCAAATCAATGTTAATCTCTTGGACTTTTCCACCTGCAACTAATCGAAGTGATGCGTCACCTGAAGCAGTTACCAAGTCAAATCCACCTTCATTCATAAGTGCTACCATCTCATCAGATGTAGCGGCAGTTTTTACATTTACTTTACAGCCTGTATTTTTTTCAAATTCAGTGACCCAGTCATATCCTTTGTCTGTTTCACCACGTTCAATGTAACCTGGCCAAGCAACGATGGAAACTTCTCCCTCGCCTTGTCCAATTTCTGAAACCTTTGTTTCTTTTTTACCGCAGGTTACCGCAAAAGCGATCGAAAGAACTGCTGTAAAAAAAACCACTCGTTTGTATGAATCGAATTTCATAAACCTATGTGCTCCTGGTTTTACTTATGTCAGGCATTAGATACCAAAAATTCAAAATTAAGCAACCAATTCTGAAGTTTTCAAAAAAAAGGTAGGAATTTTTATGAGGCACGTTTTTCGTGAAAGCGTAGGTTTGCTATGAAATACATCAAAGATAAAGACCTTTTTCGCCAGGAAAATTTCATCGGTGGGGTTTGGTGCCCCGCTGAAAATAAAAAAGAAATTTTAGTACATAACCCTGCCACAGGGGAAACCATCGGGAACATCCCGCATGCAACAGAAAAGGACACGCTCAACGCAATCCGTTCAGCCAAAGATGCGTTTGTGGATTGGAGATCGAGACCTGCCAAAGAACGTGCAGGAATCCTTCGCAAATGGTTCCAACTCATGATGGACCACCAAGAAGACTTGGCACTGATTATGACACAAGAACAAGGAAAACCTTTAACGGAAGCTAGGGGAGAAATTGCCTATGCAGCTTCTTATATTGAATGGTTCGGTGAAGAAGCAAAACGTGCTTATGGAGATTTAATCCCATCTCACAGAAAAGATACTAGGATTCTTGTACTCAAAGAACCCATTGGAGTTGTTGGAACTATCACTCCTTGGAATTTTCCTGCAGCAATGCTTGCAAGAAAAGTGGCTCCTGCGCTTGCAGCAGGATGCACCGTGGTATCCAAACCTTCCGAACTCACTCCTTATTCAGCTCTTGCAATGGCAGTTCTTGCAGAACGAGCAGGACTCCCAAAAGGTGTTTGGAATGTGTTAGTTGGAGATCCAATCCTCATCGGCAAAACGATTTTAGAAAGTAAAGAGGTTCGCAAACTTAGTTTTACTGGATCCACAAAAACAGGAATTTACCTGATGGAAAAATCGGCAGCTACATTAAAAAAACTCTCACTTGAGTTAGGTGGGAATGCTCCTTTTATTGTATTTGAAGATGCAGATTTAGACGAAGCAGTAAAAGGTGCTATGTTATCCAAGTACAGAAACACAGGACAAACTTGTGTTTGTGTGAATCGATTTTTAGTGCATTCATCTGTTGCTGAAACCTTTTCCAAAAAACTTGCTGAAAAAACAAAAGAGTTGGTTGTTGCCAACGGAATGGAACCGAGTGCCAGCCAAGGCCCCCTTATCAATGAAGCCGCAGTGGAAAAAGTGAAAACCCATATCCAAGATGCAGTCAACAAAGGTGCAAAGGTTTTGATCGGTGGGAACACACACCAATTAGGTGGAAACTTTTTTGAACCAACCGTTTTGTATCCTGTGAACTCATCCATGATGGTGACAAAGGAAGAAACCTTTGGACCAGTTTCTTGTATCCAAACCTTCCAAACTGAAGAAGAAGCCATCAAACTCGCAAATGATACCGATTTTGGCCTAGCATCCTATTTTTACACGAAAGACATGGCACGTATTTTTAGAGTCGCCGAACAGTTAGAATATGGAATGGTAGGCATTAACGAAGGGATCATTTCTTCAGAACAAGTCCCTTTTGGAGGAGTCAAATTTTCAGGCATGGGACGAGAAGGCTCCAAATACGGTCTAGATGATTATACAGTAACCAAATATCTCTGCCTCGGAGGAATCAAATGACGGGCAATCAAAAACAAACAAACAAAACTCTATGGGAAAGAAGATTAAAAAACATTCCACGTGGAGTGACTACCGCCTACCCTGTGTTTGCTGAGAAAGCAAAAAATGCAGAAATTTGGGATATTGAAGGGAAACGATTCATTGATTTTGGTGGTGGGATCGGTGTTCAAAACACAGGACATTGCCATCCAAAAGTGGTGGCTGCCATCCACAAACAAGTGGACCAGGTTCTCCACACTGCATTTCAAATCATGCCATACGAACCATACATTGTTCTCGCAGAAAAACTAAATGCCAAAGCTCCAATTGATGGAGAAGCCAAAACCATTTTGTTTTCATCTGGTGCCGAAGCATTGGAAAATGCAGTGAAAATTGCAAGAGCTGCCACAGGAAGACCAGGGATCATCAGTTTTTTAGGTGGATTCCATGGTAGAACGATGATGGCTCTTGCCTTAACAGGAAAGGTGGTTCCTTACAAAAAAGGATTCGGACCTTTCTCGAGTGATGTGTACCACATTCCATTTCCCATGGAATACCATGGTGTCACTGAAGACGATTCCATCAAAGCCCTAAACAATTTATTCAAAGCAGACATTGACCCATCCCGAGTGGCAGCAATCGCCATTGAACCAGTGCAAGGTGAAGGTGGATTCTACATTGCTTCTCCTAGTTTTTTAAAGAAATTAAGGGCCATTTGTGATGAACATGGAATTTTACTCATTGCCGATGAGGTGCAGTCAGGATTTGCAAGGACAGGGAAACTTTTTGCCATCGAACATTCGGGTGTCAAACCAGACCTCATCACAACCGCAAAATCCCTTGCAGCTGGGATGCCACTTTCCGCAGTGATTGGAAAAACATCCATTATGGATTCTGTAGAACCAGGTGGGCTTGGCGGAACCTATGCCGGAAACCCAGTCGCTTGTGCTGCGGGGATTGCAGTGATGGACCTCATCGAAGAAGAAGGGATTTTGGAAAAATCAACTCAATTGGGATCCATGTTAGTGAAGGAACTAAATGAAATCAAAAAATCCAACACAAACATTGGCGAGATACGTGGATTAGGTGGCATGGTCGCCTTTGAACTCGTTGAAAATGGTGATGCCAATAAACCTTCTGCTGATATGGCAAAAAAATTAACAACAAAAGCCTTAGAACATGGTCTTGTTTTACTTTCTTGTGGTGTGTACGGAAACGTAATCCGAATTTTAGTTCCTATCACAGCAGAAGAATCAGTCGTAAAAGAAGGTCTAAACATCATAGCAAAATCATTAAAGGAAATCTAACCCAGGTATGAAACAGTATAAACTTTGGATTGATGGGAAGTGGGCAAACTCTACTGGCGGAAAACCAATGGACATCGAAGACCCAGCTACTGGAAAAAAAATAGCGGCTGTAATTGATGCAAGTGTGTCCGATGTAGACAAAGCCGTTAAGGCAGCACACAAAGCCTTTTATGATGGAAGATGGTCTGGACTCACACCGAGTGAACGTTCCAAAGCGATTTGGAAATTGGCAGACCTTTTGGAAGAAAAAACAAAAGAATTTGCGAAATGGGAATCCCTCAATGCTGGGAAACCATACAAAAACTTAAGTTTGGCGGGAGACATTCCTTTCGCCATTGATAACATTCGTTTTTTTGCAACTGCTGCTCGTGATGTTCATGGAAGCCGTGCGAATGAATACCAACCTGGTTACACGTCCATTTTACGTAGAGAACCAGTTGGTGTAGTCGGCCAAATTGCTCCGTGGAACTATCCCCTCCTTATGGCCGTTTGGAAGTTTGGACCAGCCCTTGCCGCTGGTTGTACCCTGATCTTAAAACCAGCTCCTGGCACCCCGATCACCACACTCATGTTAGCTGAGTTAACCAAAAAAGCAGGGATCCCTGATGGTGTCTTCAATATTGTCACTGGTGGGAATGCCACAGGCCAAGCCATTGTAGACCATCCTCTTGTTCGTATGGTATCTCTTACAGGATCAACTGGCACTGGGAAAAATATCATGAAGTCGGCTTCTGATTCTTTAAAACGAGTGCATTTAGAACTCGGGGGTAAGGCACCACTTGTTGTGTTTGATGATGTGGATGTCAATTTGTTTGCCGCAAAAGCAACGTTTGGTGCAACTTGTAACTCAGGGCAAGACTGTACTGCTGCCACAAGGATCATTGTTCCCAAATCCCTCCAAAAAAAGATCACCGATGCAGTAGTGGAAACTATGAAAGCAGTAAAAGTGGGTGATCCCTTCAACGATAAAACAGAAATGGGGCCACTCATCTCTGCCATTCACAGAGAACGTGTGATGGGATTTATGGACAGGGCAAAAAAACAAGGTGCCAAAATCCTAACAGGTGGTGGAATTCCCAAAGGTTTGGACAAAGGGTACTTTTTTGAGCCAACGGTTGTAACAGATGTCAAACAAAACTTTGATATTGTACAAAATGAAATTTTTGGACCAGTCCTTACCATCCAATCGTATGACAAAGAAGAAGAAGCAATCAAACTTGCAAATGATGTCAATTATGGTCTTGCTTCTTCTATTTGGACAAAAGATGTAGCACGTGCTATGCGAGTTGCAAAACAATTGGAATTTGGAACGGTTTGGGTGAACGACCACTTACCTCTTGCTTCCGAAACACCACATGGTGGATTCAAACAATCAGGATTTGGTAAAGATCTGTCAATTGAATCTGTTGGTGATTACCTCATCACAAAACATGTGATGGTAGGAGGGGTTTAAAAACTCTTTCCATTGATCCCTTCTTTGGATGTCTAATACGTCATGGCATCCAAAGAAAATCCTATAGTCACTTTTTTCCAATGGTTAACTCCCCGATTCCACCTCCTAGACGATTTAGACAAACCAGGGACAATTGAATCCATCCAAAAAGGTGCGGAACTCGTTGGTTCCAATCTTTGGACACTCATCTTTGCAATTCTCATTGCTAGTATTGGCCTCAATGTCAATTCCACAGCTGTCATTATAGGAGCTATGCTCATATCGCCGCTCATGGGACCCATTGTAGGAATTGGATTTGCAGCCGCGACCAATGACTTCAACCAATTAAAACGATTTTTACGAACACTGACTGTGGCTACCATTGTTAGCATTTTCACTTCTTTTATTTATTTTTCCTTATCACCGATTAGCGAAGCACAGTCGGAACTCTTAGCACGCACAACACCAACAATCTATGATGCACTCATTGCTCTTTTTGGTGGTGCAACTGGAATCATTGCCAATACAAGAAAAGAAAAAGGAACCGCCATTGCAGGTGTTGCTATTGCAACGGCCCTGATGCCACCACTTTGTACTGCTGGATTTGGACTTTCCCAAGGCAATTGGCACTATTTTTTTGGAGCCATTTATTTATTCCTCATCAATTCTATCTTCATAACAATCGCAACCTTCATTTTCGTTCGTTATATGGAGTTCCCAAAAGTGGATTGGGGTTTGTACAAAGAAAAAGAAACCAAAGTAAAACTGTATTTAGCTATTTTTTCTTTTATTGTGATCATACCATCGGTCTTCACTGCCTATCAAATTGTTCGTTCTTCGTTTTTTAAAGGCAAAGCAGAAGAGTTCATCCGAAAAGAAATCATTACAAACGGAAGAAGGGTTTTAGAAAAGAACATTGTATTCGGTAATCAATCCAAAATTGAAATCACCCTGCTCGGTTCCAAAATTGACCAATCCCAAGAAGACGAACTCAAAAACAAATTAAAATACTATTCACTGGAAGGCACAGAACTTGTGTTACTGCAAGATCTTTCGACAACAGGACTGGATAAACTTAAATTCGAAATCCTCTCTGAAATTTACCAAAACCAAATGGACATGGGTAATGTAAATACAGAGAAAATTGCAAAAGAATTAAAAATATTTTTTCCAAATTTGGTTACCGCAAGTTTCGCCAAAACCAAAAAATTTGATATGAATGATAATGTTTACAAGGACACAAATCTATTTGATTCTGAATGGGAAAAACTCCCTTCAAAAGAAGAAATGGATAAACTAAAAGCGTACATCCAATTACGTTCCGGGGAAAAAGAAATGGAATTGATTACAAGACTTAAGTTTGAGAAGTAAAATTTGGAACTATGGAAAAACTGGCTTAAAAATTGTAACTAGGATTAGGTGAGGGCTGCTTGCTTTAGAAACTCTTTAAAAGTATCAATTTCTTTCGTAAAAAAGACAGGCCTAGGAGACTTTGATTCTTTTAATATAAAAACAATTCCTTGGTTGTGTAAGACCACTTGGTCAAGTTCTTCAGGTGTGTACGTATAAGTTACATTGCCTGAGTGGAACAAAAACTTTCCGTTTTCTTCCCTTAAATTCCCAGTTCCCACTCGTTTGAAATTTCGGAGTCCATCTTCCATAACATCCAAATCAATTGAATCCTCACCAAACGACAGTTTACCTGAATGATCCAAGTACAATGTACCTTCAATTGCAAAAAGACTCTCTGTAGCTGGAATGGGCTCAGATTCTAGGTTTCCTAAATCATTTGGCCGAAGAACTTCTGATTTTTCGACGACTGATGGAGTTTGTTCTTCCTTTTGTGAAATAGAAAGATGACGGTCTTCCAAAATCGTACGTTCTCTTCGGATCCGTTCGTCAAGTTCCGGAGGGACCTGAGGCCTCTCGGACATCCGAAATTGCCCTTGGCTTAGGGGTTTTCGAGGTTGGTAGGTTGTTTGTTTCGACTTCCCAGGAGACAAGGCTACATAAATAAAGCACAGAACTCCCACGAGAATCATTGCGAATGCGGCAAACAACATACTACATATATTATCTTGCCAAAGTACAAATCCCTTGATTACATTTTTTCTTTACAAGGGTTTTAGAAACGGAAACCTTTCCTTTATGTTCGAAGATGAACCCTCTACTCTCAAAGAAAAAATTTATCGTACCATCATTGCTCTCTTTTTATTCGTATTGGTAGGAACTCTTATCATCACTTTTTTACCAGGGGATGCAGAACAAAGCCTCATCGGAGCCATCACAGGCCAAAATTCCACAAAAGCTGGCTCAATTGCCGGACGCAGTATCCCTGTGGATTACTTCAATGCGGCAAAACGTGACTGTTATTACCGTTACCAACAATACGGAAGGGAAACTGCCCAAAATCCGGAACTTCTCAATTCCTGTGCGTATTCCACTGTGCGTGAAATTTACATAGCAAATGACATTGCATCTGCCGTTGGGTTCCAAGTTTCCGAAATCAGCATCAAACGGGAAATGTCCAAACAAGCCCGAGAAATCCACAAAGAATCAGTAAGCCAAGCAGGTTACGGAGAAGAAGACTCTCGCTCTCTCACAGAAATTTACCAACAAATTTACCGTTCCGCACCCATGAATTACCGCATTGATTCGGCAACCGGATTTGCTTTGTTTCCTAACTTTTTAGACCAACCTCTCACTCCTTCAGAAAACGAAGCGGAGATTGAAAGTGAAGCCAAACGTGCCAAAATATCATTCCGTTTGGTAGCGATTTCTGAAGTCAATTTACTAAATGCCGTTGAGTCCAAAATCAACATCACTGACGCTGAATTACAAAAAGAATATGAGAAGGAAAAAAAAGAAGGAACTCTTTCCAAAGACCCTTCTGGGAATTTTGTTAGCTTCGAAGTGAGAAAACCCCTCCTCCTTTCCAAACTCAAATTTGACCGCAAACGAAAAGAAGCAGAAGTCTGGAAAACCCGTATCAGTCAAAAAATTTCTGAACCAAATGCACTTGATGCAATTGCGAGTGAATCAGGCCAACCCATCGAAACAGTGACGGCAGTCTCTTTGTCTGATTTAAAACTGGTCACATCAAACCGTGGGAACAGTTACAGATTGGCAAACTCAAGCAAATTTTGGGAATCTTTAGCAAACGATCCATTTAGCAAAAAGACAGTCGTTGGACCTTTTTCTGACAATGACAAACAAGTGTATGTAGAATTTAGTGCCTTAACCTACGGACAACCCACAGCAGCACCAGCCAAAGACCAAGCAGCAGATTTTTTGAAACAAAGACAACTTCTAAGCTTTTTTCTTGAAATAAACCAGTCCTTAGCAGCAGAATACAACGTAGAGAAAAAAGGTCTTCTCTCTTTAGAATAATGCAAATCAAAGCCGACTTCATCAACCCTTTCCTGGAAGCTGCCACCATCGTATTCCGCGATGTCTTACAACAGGACCTAATCCGTGGAAAAATTGGGATCAAAGATTCCCCAGCTCCAAGCCACGAAATCGCCATTGTGATTGGAGTTGTTGGATCCTTCAGTGGTGAAGTCGTTTATAGTATGAATTATGATGCGGCTTATAAAATTTCTCGCAAACTTGTGCCAGGTTTATCAGATGAAGATGTTAAAAACGAATACAAAGACATCCTCGGTGAGATTGCCAACATGACAACAGGGAATGCGATGAATATCTTTACTTCCGCTGGTCAATCTGTAGAGATCACAACACCAAATATCCAAGAAACACAAAGTACTTCTGTTCGATTTAATAAAAAGCCAACTCTTTCCATCAACTTATACTCCAAGTTTGGAAGGATCGAAGTGAATGTTGCCATCGCATGATGGCAATATGTTTTTAGAATTCTTTCTTAAATAAAACTCAAATTAAATAGAAGAACCAAGGACCCGTAATCTCTCTCGGGTTTCCTTTCGAAAGTCATAACCAGGTTTCGGATTTTTTCCTTCAATCCCATTTAAATACAATTGGTAATACTTTAAGGAACGTTCCAAATCTCTTTCATCCCAACTGCTCTCGTAAATTTTACCTAAATAATAATGTGCTGGCAAAAATTCTTCAGACTCTTTGAAGTTTTTGATCACATTCACCAATTGGTGGGCCGCCGATCGAAATTCCTTTTTACGAATTAATAAAATCGCCATCGCATAATGTGCTCTAGGTGTAAGTTCTGGGTGTTTTGGAAATTCAGTCACCAACTTCAGATATTCTTTGTAAGCTTTTTCTTCCGATTCTGGATTTCCAATTCGATCTAAGGATCTTGCTAACTCAAATTGAGATTTAATTTTGAGATCAGGATCTTCTTGTTTTTCAACTAATCCAGAAGACTCTTTATCCTTTCCATCTAATCCAAATAAGTTGGTGTTTTCGGTGCGAGAGTATTTTGCAGAATCACCTTCTTTATTATAAGAATCAGCGAATTCTTGTTCAGCCGATTTTTTTTGGTCTCTGGAAAGGTATGCCTTCCCCTTCTGATACGAAGCTTTCGAAGGATCGATTACTTCCTTCTTTTTTTTCTTTTTGTCTTGGACCTTGGCTTCTTGAGATGGTCCAGATGTTGGTAAAGAAGTGTTAATGGAAACTTGTTCTTTAGGATTGAAAAGAACTTCTCTCGAGTTTGTGTGGGTTTGATTACTGTTTCCATTTTGATTGGAAACAGTCGTAGAATCCTTTGATTTTGTTTGGATGTTAGCAACAGAAGGTACCGAATTTCCTTCTTCTACATTTGGATTTGATTCCTTCCAAGTTTCAGGGAAAGGTAAAAAAATCTCAGGAGATTCAGCTGTTATCGGGTGAAACATACAAAAAGGAAAAAGGAAGAAGGTAATGGTTAAAACTAACCATTGTTTTTCAAACCAGTACAAAGATTTGGTTAGACAATTCATCGGAGGTCTTTTGGAATCCGTTCTAAACTTCTTGGTTTTCCAAAACTTTCTTTTGATTCAGTAGGTTTAGGCAGTTTTAGAGTTTCTAAATTTTTCTCTTCGTTTTTTTCCTTCACTTTTTTTTCCAATTCAGAAACACGAGTTAACATTTTTTGCATCCTAAGTTCATCATCAGATGCTTGCGAAGGTTCCAAATTATCTTTTGGAGATACCGGTTGTACATCAATAGGTGATGGGATTAAACCATCACCTGACGGAGTATAAATGGGAGGCACAGATGTATCTTCTGATTTTCGATTTCTAAAATCATATTCTTTTCCCAAAAACTCTTGTTCTTCGGGAATTGTATCGTGAGTGTATCCATTTGATTCTCTTTCGCTGAGGAAATCAAATTGCATCCGGCGATTGGATTCATATTTTAAATCTTCGGGGTCAGACATTCGAACATCTTTCCGTTTACGATTGTAATCCCTTTCGATTTCCATAATGAATAAACTGCGTGTATCTTGTGCTAACTGTTGTCCTTGTGGTTTGGCATTTTCCCATCCATGGGACCATCCAATGTAAATCGCCATAATCAGAAAAAAAACAAAAAGAGCAATGGCGATTTTTTTGAGTAAATCTTGGACTTGAGGGGGGATTTTATCCACAAGGCCATCGACAGCCCCCATCATTTTTTGTGTGTCTACATTGACTTTGGGTATATTGATATTCTTGATGTCCACAGATTCACTCTTCCAAAATTTTAAAAACTACCCGTCGGTTCACCGCTCGGCCTTCTTCCGTCGCATTGTCTGCAATGGGGGTATTTGGCCCGAGACCAACCACAGAAATCCTCGCCTCTTCTATTTTATGTTTAGACTTTAAATAAACTGCAACTGAATTTGCACGTTCCAAGGATAACTTTTGGTTAGCGACTTTTGTACCAACATTATCCGTATGGCCCTCGATGAGTACCTTTAAATTGGAGGTTTTTTTCAAAATTCCTGCCAATCTGTCAAGTTCGGGTTCAGACTCTTTGGCAAAGTCAGCAGACCGGAAGGCAAAAAACAAATTGTTCATCACAATTTGATTTCCTTTCCTTAGTTTTGGTAAAACAAGTAATACAGTTTTCTCTTTATCTTCCTTTTCTTTTCCCAACAAATTTAGGTTTTGTGAAACGGGTAAATAACCTTCCTTTTCACCGTAAAATCCATAATTTTCATCATAAGGTAAAATCAGACTAAACTCACCAGTGGTTGGATCACTAATGGTAGAACCAATGGTTTTTTTCTTTAAGAGGGACTCGTATTGGACAAATGCTGAAAGTGGTTTTCCTTCTTCATCAACCACTTTTCCTTTGATCACCATTACAGGATCTGGTTGGAAATGTTGTGGGATTGCTGCCATAAACAACTCACCCTCTCTTGATACATAGGCCCAATTGCCAACAGCTGGGATACTAAAAAAGTTAACACCTCTTAGGTTAGACGATAATTCTTGTGGTTCCGACCAAGATGTCCAAGAATCACCATTTCTCCTTGCAATAAAAATGGAAATTCCTTCTTTTCTTCCAGAGGAAGAGAAATACAAGGTACGATCATCAGGAGCAAGAAAAGGAGCCATTTCCTCTTCTCCTGTATTTAATGTATTTCCTAAATTCATTCCATCTTCAAAAATTCCTGATTCATTTTGTAAACTTACATATAAATCGAGTTTTCCAAAATTTTTCTTTTGTTGTGCCGAATAAATCAGAGTTCTACCACTAGAAGACAAGGCAGATCCACCAAATACTTGTTGGTTGGGATTATCTGCTTTTTTATACCAATTATAAAAACTTGGAAAAGGGATTGGACTTGGTAACGACCAACCTGTTTCGGTTTTCCGTGTTTTATACAAAGGTGCTCTATTTTGGATTTTTTCTGATCTTTCTTTGTATTCGTTTTCTAATTTAGTGAGAACAATATGGAATTCTTTGGCATTGGCTGCTTCTCTTGTTGCCAGTTGTGATTTTTGTGTCATCTCACGTTTGAGTTGATCGAGTAACTCATCTTCACCAAAGTTTCCAAATACAAAAAGTTCATTCCCACCTGGTAAAGCAGAAATCACGGCTGAAGGATAACGGTTGTTTAATGGCGTAGGCAATTGTTCCCCTGCCATCCAAAACCCAAATTGGTCACGTTTTGATGCCCAAATTTTCTGAGTGGACCTGCCCCCTTCTCTCACAAGGGCAGTCCAAAATAGTATTTTCCCATCAGGTGTACATTGTGGATTAAAGGAGAATAAACCTTGTGTCACATACCTTGGGATTTTTTTTAAGGTCCAATCAGGAGTTTTTCCCGTTTCAAATGGTTCAATTTCATATCGAATGGGCGAACATCCATCCCCTTGCACATCGCATAACATCCGTACTTTTTTCCCACTCAGATAAGCGAGTTCTTCTTGTAAGGTTGTACTCGTGATGCGGAATACTTGTTTTTCTGTTCGCAAGAGATGGCCTGTATTGATGAGGTCTCCCTCCAAAACCTGGATTCCATTTTTTATACTTTGCGAACTGGTGAGTCCGCTCCCAAAAAGGAAGAGAATGATGAGTAGAATCCGTGCCATACCATACGAAATGTCGGTTGAAACCTCTGATTCCCTTAGAAAATTGACCTATGATCCAAGCTAGCGGCATTACAGTCTCCTTCGGGAAAAAACCCCTTTTTGAAAACGTTTCCATTAAATTCAAACCGGAGTGCCGTTATGGGCTAATTGGAGCCAATGGTTCGGGAAAATCGACCTTTATGAAGGTTCTTGCGGGCATTTTACAGCCCTCTGCAGGCTCTGTGGTCCTCGACAAGGACGTAAAGGTTGGGTATTTGAAGCAGGACCACTATGAATACGAAAACGAGACCGTACTTGGCACTGTTTTACGAGGAAATCCTGAACTTTGGAACCTGATGGCAGAACGAGACGCCATTTATGCCAAAGAAGACATGACAGATGAAGAAGGGATCCGGATTTCCGAAATTGAAGAATTATTTGCAGATATGGGCGGATACGAAGCCGAATCGGTTGCGGGGGAACTTTTGGAAGGTCTTGGAATTCCTACCACTGCTCACAACCGTCCACTTAACTTTTTAACAGGTGGGTTCAAATTACGAGTTCTCCTTGCCCAAGTATTATTTTTAAAACCAGATGTACTTCTCCTAGACGAACCAACAAACCACTTGGATATCAAAACCATCCACTGGTTAGAAGAACTTCTGATCAATTATGAAGGTGTTGTCATTGTGATTTCCCACGACCGACACTTTATTAACTCAGTTGCCACTCATATCGCTGACCTTGACTATAATACCATTCGAGTATTCCCAGGAAACTACGATGACTTTATGATCGCTGCTGAACAATCCCGTGAACAACTCATGAATGACAGCAAACGAGCAAAAGAAAAAATTGCCGACTTACAGGAGTTTGTTTCTCGATTCTCTGCAAACGCTAGTAAATCTAAACAAGCTACCTCTCGTCAAAAAATGATCGAAAAAATCAAATCTGATATGGTAGAAGTAAAACCTTCTTCAAGAGTAGCTCCTTACATTCGTTTCAAAGCAAAACGTGTGTTAGGGAAAGATGTTTTCGAAGCAATCAACATCACAAAGTCATATGATGGAAAACCAGTCATCAAAGACTTTAGCATTTCCATTACGAAAGGTGAGAAGGTGGGAATTGTTGGAACAAACGGTGTTGGTAAAACCACTCTCCTTAAAATGTTATTAAAAAAATTGGAACCAGATTCTGGCCAAGTGAAATGGGGTGACTCTGTTGAAACATCTTTTTTTCCACAGGACCATAGAGAAGCAATGGAACCAGATGCAGATACTCTGGTTGAATGGTTACTTCGCAACTCTCCTCAAGGTACAGAAGTGCAAGAGATTCGTGCAATTTTAGGTAGGATGCTTTTTTCAGGTGATATGGCGAATAAATCCACAACCGTATTATCGGGTGGTGAAAAATCTCGTATGATCATTGGAAAAATGATCCTTGCCTGCGACAACGTCATTGCTCTTGACGAACCAACTAACCACTTGGACTTAGAAACGATCGAAGCACTCAACTACGCCTTATCTTTGTTTGATGGAACTGTGATATTGGTTTCTCATGATAGGGAGTTCATTTCTTCACTTTGTACTAGAATCATTGAAGTAACTCCTGAAGGAATCAAAGACTTCAAAGGAAATTACGAAGAATTTTTGGAACGGGAAGGAAACGATTTTTACAAACGTCTCACTGGTGGAGCAGTCCTTACCCCTTAAAATTGGTAATTTAAGGAGAGATTTGCTGATTGCATTTCTCTCCCTGCCATCAATTCTGTTGTCACACTAAAACTTCCCTGTCCAAATCGAAAGCCTAAACTTCCATATCCAAAGCTGGAAACATGATCATAACGAGTCGCGAGTCGAATCCCAATCACACTCGGGTAGGTCGAAAAATCATCCGGATTGGATCTAGTGGAAATCAGTGCATAACGACTCACTTGGATCGAAGTATATCCTTCATTATAAACACAACCAATACCAGGTGTGATGGATAATATTCCAATAGTCCAATTGTATTTTACATCAAAAGAAAAGGAAGAAATCCTAGCTTGGTAATACAAATCATTGATTCCCAACCACCTTCGTTTTTCTCCGTCGATTCGAAACTGAGTGGTCCTACGATCGTACGAACTTAAGTATAAGTCTTGGTTTGTTTGAAACAAACCAAATCCAAAAGAAAAACCAGAAGATTCTGGGAAATAACGGAACAAAATTCCATAATTTTGAATCTTTCCCCTAACATCCGTATTTCGAATTTTTACAAATGGAATATTTGCTTCCGTAAATTCATAAGGGAAAAAATGTGTTGTGACATTCCAACGACTGGCATAAGGAGTTTGAAATATTTGGCTAAGGTTGGCTGTAAAATTCACGGATGGAGAAGCAGCAACACCTTCTTTTGGCAAATTTCTGAGTTCAGAGTTTTCATAATACAAATCACGTGCTTTAGCTTGTCCTTTTGCAATCGTGTAACCCAAACCAAATCGGTAGGAGGGAACATTCTGGCCACCTGATTGGTTTGCATTCAGATTTTGTAATACTGCATTTTCTCCCATTGATCGAAGAAAACCATTCGTATAAATTCGATCTAAAGCGGGGCCCGCAAAATTTCCGAGGAGTTGGTATTCAGAAGGAATATTGGAACATTCTGCCCCTCCGCAAATGACTTGCGCTTCTAATGGAAAACCTTTTCCCAAAAAAGCTGGAAGGATCAAGAATATTGCAATCAATTGGATGGTGGTGCGAATCATCGAGAGTTTCATACTTCAACATTCTGAATCAAAAAGGGAAATTGGTTTCATGAGGATACCACTGAATCCATTCGTTATAAAAAGGTAAGTAAATTTAACTTAACTTCGATTACTGGTTATTTTGAAACCAATCCAAAAATAGATCCATCGCTTTTTTTCGGTGTGAGACTTTGTTTTTTTCTTCTTCTGGGACTTCTGAAAACCGTTTTCCGAAATTCGGATAATAAAAAATAGGATCATATCCAAATCCATATTTCCCAATTTCATCATAATCGGAGGTGATGAGCCCTTCTACCTTTCCTTCAAAGGAAACTTGGTGAATCGTATCTACATAACTCACAACACAGCTGTAATGTGCATTTCGATTCGAATTCTGTCCCAATTGATTGAGTAAATAGAGAGCACGTTCTTTATCAGTGAGTCCAGGCCCACCGAATCTTGCGGAATACACTCCAGGTTCCCCACCGAGAACATCCACACAGATCCCAGAATCATCAGCAAACGAAGGAAGACCTGTTAGGCGAAAGAGTTCTTTTGATTTGATAAATGAATTTCCCACAAATGTGGTTTCTGATTCTTCTGGATCGAAGATAATCCCTAAAGTTTTTGGTGTGACCACCTCATAACCCAAAGGAGAGAGTAACATTTGCATTTCTTTTCGTTTGTGATCACTTCCAGAAGCAAATGCTAACGTTTTTTTTGTCAGTGTGAATCTTCCTCATCTAACTGGAAACCTTCCATTGCAGAAGCCAAGTCAGGAAAAATTTCAAAGACTTTATCTAACATTGTAATCTCAAATAATTGGATTAAATCTTCATCAACCACAATCACCTTGATATCACCATTCAATGGCTTTAACTTACGTTTTGTGGCGACAAAAATTCCTAAAGCAGTTGAACATATATGATGAACTTTCGTTAAATCTAAAATGATTTTTTTAACAGAACCTTGAGTGAGTTTTGACAATTCTTTTTCAATTTCATCGGAATCCACTTTCAAAATGGCTCCAGAAAACTTGATAATCCTTATGTCATCCTTGACTTGAACATCCATTCGATTCAATCACCCCACTTAACAAGAAAACTACGCAAGTTACCTTCCTAACCCCTCTCAGTTTGTACAACCGAGCGATTTCATTGAGTGAGGCACCTGTCGTAAATATATCATCTACGAGTAGAACATGAAGTCCTTCTATGATTCTATCACTTTTTGTGAATGCAAATGCCTTTTTTGCATGAAAAAATCTCTCTTCAAACCGTTTCTCTGACTGTTTGTCCTTTGAAACCTTACGAAGACTCGTATCTTCCCTTAAATTTAGGCCTCGTAAAAGCCGATTTCGTAACGACCAAGCGACATGGTAGGGTTTTGGCCCTGGTTTTGGTTTGGAAGGAACCATGACAAAACAATCGGGAGGATCAAGTTTCCAAAATTTTGCTAACTCTCTCCAACCTAAACAGAAGTAGTTGGAGATTTGTTTTTCATTTTGGAATTTTAAAGAAAGGAAAAGATCTTTGGCGATGAGGTCTCTCTTTTGCAAAGAGTATGCTTCCTCATAAAATAGGAAACGATCCACTGGATTCGGAATGGGGAAAGGTGTTTTCCAAATACTTTGTGAATGGAAACAAAATTTGGTGCAAACTTTGCACAAACCTAATCTATCTGCAAATAAATCGTGGTGGCCACAGCGGATACAATACTTTGGAAATAAAAAAGTCAGTAACGAAAAAAAAACCCCTCTCATAATGAAAGGGGTTTTTTTAGTAAGAGTTTGGTCTTACTTTTTTAGAAATTACTTAGCAGGAGTTGTAGTTTGTGGAGCAGGTGCCGCTTCTACTTTTGGCTCATCATTAGCTTTTTGGATTGTTGAAGTTGGAGGAGTTAAGTCAACAGTAAGTTTTACTTCGACTACATCCGATTGGTTTCCAACATTATCAACAGCCATAGCTTTGATTACGTGATCACCTTGTGTTTCAATTGCAATTGCCTCAACATAAGGTTTGTATTCTTCTTCGTCAATTTTAACTAGGATTTTTTTCACACCTGATTCTTTGTCAGTTGCGTTTACATAGAATACGTTTCCTTTTCTTTGGAAATTTTTTCCATTGATGTCAACTAAAGGGAAAGAAGGAACGATTTCAATTGTAGGTTTTACATCGTCAACAGTGATGATCATAGAAGACTCTGGAGAAGAGTTTCCAGATTTATCAGTTGCAGAATACTTAATCGTATTTGCACCACCAACTTCTAATTTGATTGGATCAGCGTAAACTTTAGAAGCTTCTTGGTTGATGCTAAATTGAACTTTTTCTACACCTGTTTGGCGGTCTTCCGCAACGATTGTGTATGTGTTGTTTTTAGAAGCAAAAGGAACTCCATCTAAAACAAACAGTTGTTCTTGTGGAACAAGGCTCACACGTGGTGCAGTATTGTCTACATTCACAACAAGGATTTTTGGAGTTTCTGCGTTCCCTACTTTATCAACGGAACGGTAGTAAATCTCAGTAAGACCTTCTTCCGAAATACGGATTGGTTGCGTAAATCTTCTATACTCACCATTTTTTGGTTTCCATTCGATGAAATCGATCATAGAAGAATCATCTTTCGCGTCTAAAGAAAACGAAGTTTTGCTAGTGATAAAAAGAGCGGGTGCATCACTTGTAGAAGCTCCAGCTTCTTTTTTGTCTCCCAAAATGTCTTTTACAGTTGTCTCAACTTTGTTCACACCATCTTTGGCTTGTGTAGACGTGGATTCAGTTTTTTGAATTGCCTTGTCTTTGGTGGAAGTAGTGGCTTTTGGGTCAGCAACCTGTGCTGAGATTTGGCCTGCGAAAAAAATTGTCAAAATGGCCAAAAGGTATTTGTGCGCCTGCATTAGTATATGTCTCCTTTTTACAGATAAAACATATATATCCTCTTTGTAAGGAAATATTGTCAACATGATTGCTTTAAGAAACACCATAATCCTAACACTTTTTCTCATTTCGCCATTCCATTCCGAAATCTTAGGCGAGAGTGGCATTTGGAGGGAAATCCTTCTCGAAAATTTTGAACTTTCAAATTTCAATGCGAGTCACCTCCGTACAAAATTAGAAAAAGGAACAAAACTTCCCGAAATCAGCTTATCAAACAATTTTACAGCTCCCATCCCAGGCTCCAAACAAGCGCTTGTGCTTCGGATTCCAAAAGATGCCAATTTACCATTTTCATTGTACTTTCCGAAACCCATTGAAGTGAATGCATTCATTAAAGAAATCTCCATTCCCATTTACTCTTCTTTATCGAGTGGGAACCTAACACTGATCATAGAAACACAAGATGCAGAAGTGAGACAATTAAACCTAACTTCGCTCAACTACCGTGGTTGGAAAACCATCACGGTTTCCATTTCAAAAAATTTTGACCAAAACGATCGGGTTTTTTTGCAAAAGAGTTCCATTCGTATTTTAGGATTCTTTTATTTACCGTATGAAAACAACGACCCTAACCAGGAAGTACTCATCGCGATTGATGATATAACTGCAATTGTGCGAGATAAATATAGACCACTCCGAAACAAAGAAATCCTGTTAGAGGATTGAGTTTTTATGGATTTTTCCAGGTTTTCTCCTCGGAAGTCTCTGAAAAAAACTCTTTTCTTCCCAACCTAGTAACCAATCCTGATCCTAAATGGAAATGGAACTCTCCTTAGAACAATACGAAACCCTTCTCAAATTAGTTTATATGGGAGATTGGGTCATTTCCACATTACAAGCCAAAGACAGATCGGATGATGAACCGGATTCTGACTCTCGATTTGCAGACGTTGTTCGCCATGTTTTCTCACAAGCAGAACATGCAGGTTTAGGCAATATTGTCCAAATCGACCAAAACAATGGAGAACCATACCTGACTCGTGAGTTTGAAGAAGAAAGTGGTCTTGTTGATATTTTGGAAGACTACGAAGACGAAGTATTTTGGCAAGCTCTCATAGAACGATTGGCTCACCGTGATTTCCTCCGCCACTATGGAGAAACTGCAATTTCCCAAATGGCCATTGAAGAACGAATCGAAAAAGAAACGCCTTTCCATGACCAATGGGCAACTGAATTCCATGAAAATGGATTAGAAAATATTAAAACTTAATAACTAATCATTACAATCGGATTTATTTGGTTTTTGGCCAAAGAAGTCGATCTTCTCTTAATTTTTTCTTCGACATCGCATCATCGAGTCTTGTTCGCAAAGCATATTCGATTTGGCTTTTTGATTGTTGTGATAAAACATTTGCATCAGCTGGATCTCCAACATCACGTAACAACAGTTGAATGGTATCAAAAGTTTCCTGATT
>JACVCB010000023.1 GCA_016742255.1 Leptospira sp. | reverse complement strand
GACGAACCCGAAATCGAATGCGCAAAACGAGAAGTACGTAATATATGCTTTTTTTTTTCTTTATCTGTTGAAAATATTTTCCTGTTCGTTCTTATTGCCTTGTTATTTTTGATCACTTTAAATATTTAAACTAATTTGGTTTTTTAAAAAATTAATTAAAATTTTTATTTGATCCGAAAATGATTTTAATTTATTCCAAGAATTATTTTTGGATATAGATGATGAAAGACTATTTCAACTTTATAAATCAGTAATTTTTGGTTTAAATAATAATCATGAAATCTATTCTTATATAAAAATAAAAGCGCCTCCAGAAATCATAAGTGAAATATCCCTCCATCAAATAAAAATTTCGGAATCAAAAAAAGCTCATCAATCCAGACAAGAAAAAGAGAAATACGATTATAAAATTGCATTTAATTTGAACGAAATCAAAAAAGAAATTTCATTGATCTTTGAAATAATGAAGACAGAAGAAATTCAAAGGGGTAAATTATGGGATTTTAGGGAAGAAAGTGAATTCGAAAAAATCAATCAATTTGTTTTATTTTTAGTTCGCTATTCGACTACCGATGATAATGAGATCATAGAACGATTAAAACTTCTAGATATCCTCGATTCTATGGATTGGAATTTAAGTTTTATGGATTTTTTAATCCAATACTGTGCTGCAAAATCAATCGATATAAATGGATTCGCACAAGATGAAAAAGATAAAGTAATCGATTGGATAAAGCTCACAGTTGAACGTTATCCATTAGACAATTTACCAAAACCACTTAAAAATGTTCACCGCACATTGTCTTATTTAATGAGAAAAATAGGTCCTGAATGGATAAACTTGGACTTTAAAAAAAGATATGGTAAAAATTTTCTCGGACTTGCCTTCTCTGGATTTCCAAACCAAATTCGCGGCGCAATCATAGTAAATTATGATTCTTTTTCCTTAGATTATCTCGAAAAAGTTCTTCTTGACCGTGTAGATATATTGAAGTTTATAATTGAGAACTTTGAAACAGGCGCAAACAACTCAAGAGTCATTATCGGAATCACTGGATACATATCAAAACATGTAGATAAACTATACCCTGGTTTGCGAAAAGATATTAAAAACAAAATCACACAGTTTTTGAAAGAGCATATTTCTGAAGAATACTATCCTTCCATTATTGATTGTGCTTACCTACTTGGTTTTTCGCCTTTGGATATGGATGTAGAATTGATTAGTAATGCATTAGCAATTGATGAAGATCGGCAAGATCTTGTGCATAACTTCGCGGCTTCATTTTACATTTATGAGTCGGAATATCTTTCAAAGATTGAAGGCATTTATAACCATCTATCAAAAGCATTATTTATATCTTTTACTAAAGAAAAAGATATTTTAAAAAAGAAAATTTTTGCAGAATACTTTTTAAAAATCCATCGTACCGGTGGTGAAGTTTTCAAATGGTATGTGGATTATTTGTTATCAAATGATTCAAATCCGATCTCTTCTAGGTTTGTACGATATTCAGATAGAAGTAAAATTTATTCAAATAATATAAACGATCTTGAACTTATAGAGAAAATATTTGTTTATGCAAGAGAAAAGGATCATCCTAGTGAAAGACGAAGTGCCATTCTTGATTTTGCAATTTCCTCATACAGAGAAATTGGGAATTCTATAGATTCCGATGAAGATCTCAAGAAAATTATAGAATCCATCGATAAATTAATTCAAAATGATCATTCGTTTATGAATAAAGTAAAGAGTGAGATTGTAAATTCATTTCATGAACGAAAATATAGACCTTTGGATTTTGAAGGAATTCTGGAGCTTGCTTTTTAATGAATAGCGAATTCTTAATTTACCAAAACCAAACAGGCGATATACAAATCGATGTTCGGTTAGAAGACGAAACCGTATGGCTGACGCAAGCTCAGATCTGCGAACTCTTTCAAAAATCAAAATCCACGATTAGCGAACATATTAAAAATGTGTTCGAAGAGGGTGAATTAGATGGTAATGCAACTGTTCGGAATTTCCGAACAGTTAATAATGAGGGTGAGCCCGATTTAGATGTGATCACAGAATACATGTTATAAGGAGCGATGGGGTTTATTGGGGACTTACTTGTTTAGATATTCATTTCCAATCCAATATTTTACTGAAATGAATCTAAAAAGAACTTGTACAAAGATTAATTTTTTGATTATTATGTCCCTTAGAGATTAAATCTGGATAATAGGCGGACTTTTTTACCTCTCTAACTGCGGGGGCGATTCTTGCCAAATCCTTGCGTTTTCAAATCCAAACAGGAAAGTTGATCAAATGACTGAGAAATTTCAAAATGAAACAAATCTAGATTTGTCCGAGAAACTCACTCAGGATGAATTCGACCAATTTATCGCATTTTCAAATGAAGATATTTCTATCGAAGATGTAACACCGCTTTATTGTCCCAATACAATTGGTTAACTGTATTTGACACCTGGAAAGTATACATCATTTTGGAACGTTTCTTTCCTTCCAAAACTTCTTCAACTTAAAAAAGATTACGCTAATTTACGAATTTCTGCATCCGCTGAAATTGATCTTTATTCTGAATATGAAACCAAAAAGAAATCGATCCATAATTATATGGTTCACCCTGATGGACGAATCGATAGACATAAAATTGCTGCTACGTTTGTTCATTCTATTTTAAAAATTCATCCTATAACTGGTGCTAATTCTCAAACAGATTACGATCTGCGATTTTCAAAAGCAGAGTTTTTACCCAATGAAGTATTCGCATGGCATTGTGGAATTAGTATTGTTTTTTCCTTTTTGATGGAAGAACTGCAGAAAAACAAACAGCTCTCCATCCGACAAAGACTTGAAAAAGGATTCAAATATCCTCCTTGCTCTCACGATGATTATCAAATCCATGTTTTAAGATCCCTTTACCATTCAAAGATTAAAGGGACCTTTGATATTTTTTCATTTTCACATGTTTTCTATTTAATTGAAGAGTATAATAAACTAATATTACAAGTTCCGTAAATTTTCAAGCCTCCCCCGCACCAGGGATTGCAGTGGAAATCCTTTTCACGTTAGTGAAAAGATTGGAACGGAAAGCCCGGTCGCGAACACAAAAAAATCAGACTGTGACTATTGACTGCGAGGTGCCCACGATTGGAAATGCATTCGCTGACAAACGTGTCGACACGATGGAAGTCAAAGGCCGTGACGCGATCTCCGGTCTCCCACGTACACTCGAACTTGATTCCAACGAAATCCGTAAAGCCCTCAAAGAACCAACAGACGAAATCCTAGACGGGATCAAATCGGTTCTTGAGCGCACTCCACCAGAACTTGCAGCCGACATCGTAGAACGAGGAATCGTTCTGACTGGTGGTGGTTGCCTCCTTCGTGGTCTCGAACACTACCTCACCAAAGAAACAGGAGTTCCGGTATTCCGTGCCGAAAACCCACTGACTTGTGTGGTACTTGGAACAGGACGTTACTTGGATGAATTGAAATACATTAAGCCGGGAATCCGATAAACATCGGTTACATGGGTTGGTAAAAAAGGGGAACTAGTGTTCCCTTTTTTTTTGGGCGCACATTTCCGGCTTTTCGCTCCAATCTTTGCAATCGCAAAGGATTTCCGCTGCAATCCGGGGCGCGGTAATCTAAATTCAAAACCAGAATCCTTTCTTTTTACCTAACATGGAAGAAGCCTTGCGCAACACCAAAGTGGAAAGTGAGCCAATTTCACTAAGAAACGATTGCCTGTTACGTGACCCTATATTGAAGAATACAATAAAATTGATCATGGACAGTTGAAGGTTCCGTAACGTTTTCCTAAATAACAATCTATGTTTGTTGCATTTTCATCCGAAACTCGATTGTCAAAATACAAAAGCTCTGCCAAATCCATTTCTGCTCCACCAATTCCAAGACCCAAATTTCCCGCAGCATATCCCGTCGCTGCTGGAACCGTTGAGACAACTTGCACTCCATCAAATTTGATGAGAACATTTGTTCCCCCATTTTGCAAAATCGAAACCTGGTGCACAGCATTTGCCACCCAACCAGAGTTATACGTTGCAACGGCTGTTGATCCAGATTTATTGACTGCAACAGCTCCCAAACTAGTGATTTGAAATTCTCTCCCATTAGTACCTGACGGTCCGATAGTGAGCACATTACTATTGACAGTTAATGGCAACCTCACGACAAAAAATACACTTCCTGAATCCGAAGTACTCACACCAACGGGAGAGGTTTTTAATAAGTTGTTTCCAGATCCATACAAAAAACGGACAATTGGTTTCCCATTAATCGTATTCGTAGCCGAATAAAAAGTCGGAGCTACTCCAGGAATCAAGTCATTTCCGGTTCCACTGAGATCTGACCAATTTGTCACAGCAGCACCGTTGGTAAACGTAAGCCCTTCTGCACGAATCCACAATCTTCGTCCAGGAACCTGATTCAGATCAAAAGGACCAGAGGGTACACATACACTCGAACGATTGATGAGACATGTTAAGAACTGAGTTTTATAGTATTCATCGGTACCAAATTCATAAGGACTATTTAAGTCCAATTGACAACTGAGAAAAAAAGGAAATAGGATCACCTTAAAGGCACGAGAGAACTTGAATAAAATTGCAAAATACCTTTTCACTCTTTTTAAATTAGATTAAATCCACTCCAGACGACGTGTGTAAATCCAAGTTGTTTTCATTTCAAGGATTTTTCAAAATGATTGAAACTGACTAGTTCTTATCCTAATGTAGTTTGATTTTACACTCGAATGCGCCAAAAATTGATCTCTAAACTTCGATCCAAGATTCAGAATTTTCTTATGTGATATGTTTGATTTTTTGAAGGAACTATATTTCCATTGTTCTTTCATCTAATTTTATACATGAAAAGATAGATATCCAATATGGGATAAGTGAAGATAGGCTCTATCGATACTATCAGTTCATTTGGATGATCAAATACTATGGTGGATCATATTCCTCACTAATTAGGTACAAATGTTTCCAACTTACAAAAATGACTCACTGGAAATATTGGACTAAATTCCCGATAGAGGTTTCATAATTCCAAGTGTTACAAAGTTCAATCGATTTGGATCAAAAATCTCCGACTTGTTTGTGTTTGGTTCACGAGTAAGTCCGATGTTAAAATTTTTCTTTCACCTTTAAAAAATAGAGTCGCATTCAGACTCAATCCAAACCCATGATCGACATTGTGTCGTGATTTTCAGTATGCCCACCTTTAAGTATGGGGAACGAAGTCGCCAAAAGGCTTATATTCATTTGCTATGCGTTCAAAAACAAATACTCCAACCCTAAAACAAATCATTTCCAGTACTGACTTATTCTTAAACCTCTCCTCAGAAACAAAAGAACACTTGGAGCGATCGTTCAATAAAGTTAAATTTATTAAGAACAAAGTTGTGATCAAACAAGGAGAACATGGGAATGCACTCTATCTAGTTGCGACAGGTAGTTTCAGTGTTTATGTGACCAATGACGGAAAAAAGCAGAAATTAGGTGAGGTGAAACCTGGGAGTTGTTTCGGAGAAGGAGCACTTGTGACAGATGAACCCCGAAACGCCACAGTTGTCTGTGACCAATCTGGCATCGTTTACCGCATCGATCGAAACGAATTCAAAAGAGCCTTTAAGGATCGCTCAGAAGAACTGAAAGCATTTGTCAGACTCATCAGCCGAAGGTCACGTGCTCTTCATAGAAGTGTGTTTCGTCCTGAACCTAGACGCATCAAAGAACTCATTTCGTCTGTATCACTTTTCCAAGGTGTAGGCGCAAAACTCATCTCAGAGTTGGAACAACAGATGGAATGGATTTTTCTGCCAGGTGGCGAAACTCTGATGCGGCAAGGTGACAAAGCCGACGGAATGTATATCGTCGTTAACGGTAGTTTGGTGTATGAAGTTAGAAACGACCAAGGACTAGTGGTTTCAACAGGTAATTTTTCAAAAGGTGATATCATTGGTGAGATGGCTCTGTTAACTGGGGAACCGAGGACCGCAACAGTAGTCGCAACTCTTTCCTGTGAAATTGTAAAAATCAGCACTGTCGCTTTCGAAACCGTGTTTTCCAAACATCCGCCTAGTATGCTTGCAATCACCAAACTCATTGCGGATCGATTTACCAAAGACCGAATGGGAAAAAGAACTGCCAAAAAAACAAGGAGCATCATCACACTTTTTCCACTCCAGAAAGATCTTTTGGTTCGCGACTTTGCACACAACCTTGCAGTTGCTTTGAAAAAAATCGGACGTACGACAATCGTTGAGAGCAAAGACTTTAAAAAACACAAGGGAGACCGCGAACACGCAGTTTCAGACATCCTCGAATCATTATACCATTTGCAGGACTCACATGACTTCTTAATCCTTTGTCCCGATTTTGAAGACAAACTTTGGACGGAAACAATTCTCCATCATACAAATCGTATTTTACTGTTAAGTGATGCAAAAAAAGCAGATGCCCTTTCTCCAGAAGAAATTCGCTTTCTTGGAGATTCGGAAGAAACCCATGGCCCCATACGAGAGCTTATTTTACTTTACTCTAATCCAAATGAAAAACCAAAAAATATTTCTAACCTAACAAAAATTAGGAAAACAGATGTAGTCAGACATATCCGTACATATAGTAACCATGGATTTGAAAGTCTCACTCGCTTCATCACTGGCCGTTCCATTGGTCTTGCTCTGGGTGGCGGAGGTGCAAAAGGTTTCGCACATATTGGGCTGATTAAAGCCATGCAGGAAGAGAACATCCCAATCGACATGATTGGTGGTACAAGTGCAGGGGCACTTATGGCGAGCATCTATGCTCTCGGTAATGATGCTCCCAGTTTGGAACGGATCGCCAAGTCTCTCATGAGTGACAAAAAAACTTTAAACGATTATACCGTTCCGGTTGTATCTCTCATTCGTGGCAAAAAATTCAATACTGTGATCAAAAGTTTTGTCGGTGAAACAATGATCGAAGATCTCTGGCTTCCCTATTTTGCTGTCGCAACAAGCCTTTCCAAAGCACAAAAAGTAATCATCGACCGTGGTCCATTATGGAAAGCACTCCGCGCTTCCGCTTCAATACCAGGTATATTACCTCCATTCTTCGAAAACAATGAACTGTTAGTTGATGGTGCAATGTTAGATAATATTCCAGGTGCTGTGATGCGCGAAAAGGGAGCAGATTTTGTAATTTCTGTTGCACTTGCCTCAGAAGGTGATTCAGCTGCGGATGAACTATTCGGTCGGATTTATCCTAAAAATAATTCGGGAGCATTACCATCGGCACTTCGATTGCTCTTCAAACGGCTCTTCAGTAAAACACAGAATTTGAAAGAAGCCCCGAACATTCTTAGCCTTATGATGCGTGCGACTTTTGTGGCTTCAGATGCAGCGATGGCACAAACAAAAGCTGAGTCTGATATTTTTGCTGAGTTACCAGTGGAACAGTATGGACTCTTTGATTGGAAAAAGTTCTATGAACTGGTTGAGATCGGATACCGTTATGGAAAGACACATGCCAAGACTTGGAAAAAACAACTGGGAATCTTAGGTTAGATTTTAAATAAACGATTTTAACACCGACCACCAAATACAAATTTGAATTGGAAACAATTGATTGACTATTCAATCACAATACGACAATGAAGAATTGTCATTCAATTGAATAGGAATTCATCTATGGAAAATAAAATGCCGAATTGGCAAACCCAAGAGAAACACTTGTTAATTGGCAATCAAAACAAGTGGGATCGATTGATTGATATAATTCTGAATTCGTGAATTTTTTTTTGGTTGCCCAATCGTCATGAAAAACCACCAATTTGAATTTATAGTTATCTCGCTTTAAGAGAATCATTCAAAAGTTTTGTCTGAGGTAAATTTTATGTCATTTCGATTGATCATCATTTATTTCTTTTTCATTTTAGGAATTTTCTCCCAAACTTCAGAAAACTGGAACAAAAAAGGAATCGATGCCCTCAAAGAAAAAGAATTTCTCACTGCCGTAGAATCATTTAAGAAAACATTATATGACAAACCAGATGATGCATTTGCAAACTATAATTTAGCATGCACATATACACTTTTACTCGCACAATGCGAAGATATAGAAAGTGAAGTCCACATATACAATCTAATCCAGAAAGCAATCAAATCGAAACCCTCTTATCAAAAAAAATTGCTAACGGATTCAGACTTTATCATTCTCAGAGGGAAATACCATTTTCAGAAATTAGCAGGTAAAACAAAAAAAGAAATTCTAACAAGTATTACCTGGTTTGGTCCAAGTCCTGGAGCCTATGGCCCGATGGATCAATTTCAGTTTAGGGAAGATGGTGGTTTTATCTATAAGAAACTAGATATGACAGAATCAAATCCCATTGGTAAACTAGAATTTACAGGACATTACAAATGGATCAACGATTCCAAATTGGAAATCCAATTTTATGATCCGAGTCCAATGAAGGAAGGTGTAAAAAACAAAAATTTAAGGGTTCATTATTCTGAAGGTAAATTGGAGATACAAGGTTTTGATCATATATTTACCGATGATAACGACCGTTGTTCTGCTTAGCCTTTGATTCGATATAACTGATACATTTAATATTTAGAAAGTATCTTTAATAAACCATCGTTAAATTCATGTTTGGCGACACCTAACGCAGAAAAAAATTCGTGATCAAAGTTTTCAACTTTTTTCACTGCATTCTTTGTAATCGATTCACCACTCTTTGTCAAACTCACAATTTTTGCTCTGGTATCCGTACTGTGTTCCCGTCGATCAACATATCCTTTTTGGATTAATGTGCGAATGACAGTGGAGGTAGTCATCGGATCAATTTTTGTATGTTCTGACAAAAGAACCTGAGTCACTTCCTTTTCTTGTTGGGTCAACCAAAGGATACTTGCTAACAATACAAATTGTGAATGTGTCAATTTCAGAGGTTCAAGCGCATAACGAATCTCTCTTTGCCAAAGACTCGTTACTTGCCATAAAAGAAATCCAGAGCTATCTTCTGCCTTATTGACACTAAAATCGCTCTTAACAGTTGCACTATCTGATTTTTTTTGCTTCATTGATTTGTAGTTTCACATCTTCTGCGAGATGACTTACGATATTTTTCATGACAATCATATTCCATAAAAAAGCAAGTGGGCCCGTGATCGACATGGTGATTGTAATTTTGAGTCCCTCAGATGTTTTCTCATAAAAATGTTCACCAAACATTTTTGCCAAAGGAAATTTTGTAAAGTCCTTGAAATAAGAATTGGGTCTCACTTCTATCAATTGAATTTTTACATCCGGTCCACCAGAGGGGCGAATCATAAAAAAATTCCCAGCTTCGAATGTACCCAACATCTCCGATTTTTCAAGAGTAGAATCCCAATTTTTCCACCGGTTCACATCTGACATCAATTTCCAAATTTGTTCCTGTTTGATTTCGTTTGTAGTGTATGTGTATGTATTGATGATCATAAAATCTCCTATAGTATGTACACTTACTATATTTATACATATAATTGTAAACTATTTATTTCAAGTGAATTCTATTGAGCGAGTCAGAACGAGTTTCCGTTAAAACCCATTCTAGAAAGGCATTTCGCTACCTAAATTTCCTGACAAGTGTTGAGTATTTCACCGAAAGGATGAGGATTTTTGTGTCATTTGATGATTTTTTAGAAATATTTATGACATTTGAATAAATATTTGACACACTTTCACCAAATTTATAAGTCTGGGCTACTTGAAAAAGGAGAGAAAGATGAAAAATACAATCAACCTAATACTGGCATTGCTGTTTGCGACGAGCATCAGTGCCGAAACTTACACCGTGTTCATTCACGGTAAATCCAGCAAAAATCACGACGGGGCGGGAACTACCGATGTGAACAGTTATTGGGGCACAAACGCAAATGCGGTTTCTGGTGCCAAAATATTCATTGGTTACGACGGAAGCACTGACCCAAGAACGTACGGATCTGCGAGAGCCCAAACAAATATCACAACTGGTCTCATGAGTTATTGCAAGGGAACAAACACTTGTAAGATTGTGTGCCATTCCGCTGGATGTTATGCAATTGAATATTGGTTAGCAAGTTTAGCTGATACAACAACTTCCAAAGGTTTCAATATCACAAAAGTAACTGCACTTGCAGCTGCTTCAGGTGGTTCTGAACTTGCAAACGTAATTGGTGGTGGCGGAAACGCGATGGACCAGTCACTTCAGGTAACCACTGCTCGAGGAGCATACAACCACAACCTGACTGCATCCGTTACAATAAACCATGTTCCAGGATATAAAAGTAAGTTTGGTGCTAATTTTATCCTACCTGGAGCTGATGACTATGCAGTTGCATTTCACTCTTCTTGCGGATACAACCGTGCAGGTGGTCTAGACAAGTGCCAAAGTTCATTTGTGAGTGGAAACACAACCTACACTCAGTATTCTGGTCACGTCCGAGCACCGTCTTTGACAGCAGCAGGACTCAACAAAAATCACAGTGAAATCATGAACGAAGGTGCAAGATAAATAAGCTCCCTTGTTTTGAATCTAAGTCTGGCAATGGAAATTGTCAGACGAAACCTACTTAAAGGAGAAACAAGTAGAGGTTTCATTTGAAAATAGGATTGCATCTGACATAGATGGATACAATTTGTTCCCTACGTTTCAATCGATTTTCATATTCCATTCTATGAAACATTGTGACTCATACACTGATGAACGATACCAACAATCAATTAAAAATACTCTTAGTGGAAGATGAAGCGATCATTGCGTTAACAGAAAAACGAAACCTAGAATCATATGGATATTCAGTACTTTGGGCGTCCAGTGGAGAAGATGCCATCGAACTGTTTAAGAACGATACTTCTATCAATATCATCCTGATGGATATCAATTTAGGAAATGGAATGGAAGGTACGGAAGCAGCAAACATTATTTTAAAGCATAAAGACATTCCACTCATATTTGTTTCTTCCCATACAGAAAAAGAAATCGTCACAAAAACAGAAGGAATCACTTCTTATGGTTATGTAGTTAAAAGTTCAACGATAACTGTCTTGGATGCCTCTATCAAAATGGCTTTAAAACTTTTTTGTGCGAATCAAAAACTAAAAGAGTCGGAAGAGAAGTTTATGAAGGCATTCCAATTTTGTCCCACTCCAATGGCCATCCATGACTATACAAACCGAAATGTATTTATTGATTGTAACCCAGCTTTTATCGCGATCACCGGATACAAAAAAGAAGAGATCATCAGTAAAACGGCACTTGAATTAGGTCTATATGTATTCCCAGAAGAAAGAGAAACAGTCTTAATCCAATTCCAATAGCAAGGGTATGTAAAAAATTTCAAAAACACTTTTAGAACGAAAACAGGGAAAGAACTAATTCGATTTCTTTCTCTTAGTAAAATCTTAATTTCCAATAAAGAACATATTTTTTCAGTCCAAACCGAATCACCCATCGAATATTTTGATATTTAATTGTTTCAATCAATCCTAACTTTCCCTTTTAGATTGGTATGTTTAATTCCTAGAAAATTCATTTACTTTCTTTCTTAAACCATTTACATTTAGAAGCGTATTAGGAATTTACTTTTGAACGATCAACAATTAATAGAATCTTACTTAAATCGTATTGGTTATCAGGGCCCACACAATCCTACCTTAGAATTACTTCACAATATTACATTAGCTCATGTGCGCAGTATCCCTTTTGAAAACTTAGATATTCTCTTGGGAAAAAGTATCAACATTAGTTTGGATGCAGTGATTGAGAAATTAATCCATCAAAAACGTGGTGGTTATTGTTTTGAACAAAATGGTCTTCTATTGTATGTTTTGCAAATACTAGGATTTCAAGTGACTCCCATAAGTGCGAGAGTTCGATTGGATAGACCTAGGAATTTTACTCCCCCACGAACACATGTTTTTCTAAAGGTAGATCTTTCTGGAACTACATGGTTTACTGATGTTGGTGTAGGTGGGGTATCACTCACTTCTGCGATCCAATTCCTTCAAGATACAGAACAAATCACAAACCACGAAGCAAGAAGAATTGTTTCTGAAGGAAATCGGTATTTCCATCAAGTCTTGTTTCCAAATGGATGGGTCGATGTTTGTGAATTTACATTGGAAGAAATGCCTCAAATTGATCGTGAGTTAGCCAATTGGTATACAAGTAACCATCCCAAATCACATTTCAAAGATCGCTTAATCGTTGCTAAAGCAGGAGATGATGGAAAACGAATTACACTCGTCAATCGAGAATATTCAGAACGTGACAAAAACGGAACTGCTCACAAAACAACCATCAATTCTCCGAAAGAATTAATTCATGTTTTGAAGGAAAAATTTAATCTTTCCTTTCCTATCGATACAGAATTTCAAACACCTGGAATACAATGGAATTAATCCATTGTTAGCCTAAAAAAATTCTGAAAATGAGATTTTTCTGAATCTAACAGTTGCAACTCCTTTTTAATGTCCCACTTAGAAAAGAAGTTAGGGCAATCATAGTTTTTGATTGCAATTTATTTCCATCCATTTAGAGATGAACCCTCCAGGAGAGATTTTTTGAAAATCAAACAACTTCTACCAGTCACCTACCTTCTCCTAAATTATAAGGGCCGAATTGATAGAAAAGTGTATTGGATTGCCTCTTTGTTTATGTGGTCCAATTTTTACGTATTTTACCAAACATTGGATTATTGTTTGGGTGAGACAAGTACCTGGATCATTTATCCACTAATGCTTTGGGGCATTCTTGCCGTCTCCGCAAAACGATTTCATGATATCGGAAAGTCTGGAAATACAATTTTACTCACATTGATACCCATTCTTGGTCCTTTGGTAGTGATCTACTTTTTGGCCTTCAAAAAAGGAGACCCACAAAACAACCAATATGGTTCCGTTCCTGGATCAGAAATTGATTATTATAAAAACGATGATGGTACAAGTATCCCCCACTTAAAATCAACTGAGGTCATCATCAATGATGTGACTCGCTTAAATCCTGTGATTGTTTCTTCCGTTTTTCGCCCAGTCACATTGGATGAATTGATCCAATTTGTTAAATCATCCACAGCTCCCATCTCAGTCGGTGGTGGGCGATTTAGTATGGGTGGCCAAACGGCAAGTCCAGGCTCGGTGCATATTGACATGCGAAAACTCAATCAAGTCATTGAGTACAATCCATCTGAAAAGTGGATTAAAGTCCAAGCGGGAATCCGTTGGTGTGACATCCAACATTATATCGATAAAGATGATTTGTCTGTTAAGATCATGCAAACATATGCAAACTTCACCGTGGGTGGTGCATTGAGTGTCAATTGCCATGGACGTTATATGGGGTTGGGTCCAGTTGTTCTATCAGTTCGATCCATTGAAGTGATCCTTGCAGATGGAAGTTTGATCAAAGCAAACAGAGATCAAAACACAGATGTATTTGCGGGGATGATTGGTGGTTACAATTCCATTGGTATCATTGCATCAGTAGAATTTGATTTGGATGAAAATGTTAAAGTCAAACAAGTCAGCAAAAAAATGAAAAAGAACCAATACTTCCAGTTTTTTAAATATAACATTCGGGAAGACAAAAAAGTAATTTTTCACAATGCAGACATTTACCCTCCTCAATACCAAAACATTCGAGCTGTTAGTTGGGAATTTACGTTAGACAAACCTACTGTGAAATCAAGATTTATGCCTTTGCAATCCTCCTACCCGATCCATCGTTATTTTTTCTGGGATTTTACAGAATCTCCATTTGGGAAATGGAGACGAGAATACATTGTGGATCCACTGCTATTTTTCTCCAAAAAAGTACATTGGAGGAATTATGAAGCAGGTTACGATGTTTTAGAATTAGAACCATCTGCGCGCGAAAAATCAACGTATGTATTACAAGAATACTTTGTACCCATTGATAAATTCAATGGATTCTCAGATCGATTGTGTGATATTTTAAAACGACACAAAGTAAACATGGTGAATATATCCGTTCGTCATGCAAAAGCAGATGAGGAGACGTATTTGTCTTGGGCACCCAAGGAAAGTTTTGCCTTTGTCTTGTATTACAAACAAAAGGTAAACGAATCTGATAAACTAAAAGTGGCAGTATGGACTCGAGAACTCATGAATGCAAGTATTGAATTTGGAGGCAGTTATTATTTACCTTACCAAACCCATGCATCCAGAGAGATGTTTCAGAAAGCATATCCAAAATACAAAGAAATTTTTGCCCTAAAAGAAAAGTTAGATCCTAAGTTTCGATTCAAAAATATTTTCTGGGATACTTATTATAAAGAAAATCCAAAACCAGAATTGCCTGATTCTGCGTTTCACCGGATTTTTGCAAATGTTAAATGGAGTGATGCACTTTATCGTTTTTTGCAAGTGATCTTCAACCTTTATCCAGAAGAAAAATTCTTCCAATTGATTTACGATACCACCAAACAGTACAAAACCGATGAGGAAATTTATTCGCAAATTATACAAAGATTAAATTCAATAAAACCTTTCCATGCAGATTTAACTTATGCATTACCTGCGCTCTTCAAACAAAAAAGAGAATTGTCTCTTCAGATTTTGGAACTTCTTGGTACCAATACAACCGTTAATGGGTATTTGGAAATTGGAACCACAGGAAGGTACATTTCGAGCTTACAACAAAAGCTAAAATTCAATCAAAACATTTATCTTGTAAATTCAGTTCCACCAAAAAACAATCCCGTTGATATACTCGAAAGAGGTGGGATCAAAAAAATTGGAACTTTTTTCCCTCTCAATGATTATGATCCAATTAGCAATGAAATACCATCTGAGAGCCTAGACCTTGTTACATGTCTCATTGGTTTACACCATATACAGTTACATAAATTAGATGCGTTTATCCAATCAATCCATCGTGTTCTCCGTGTGGGAGGTAAATTCATATTAAGAGATCATGATGTAAAAGATCCAGAAATGTTTGAATTTGTTTCCATAATCCATACAGTTTTTAACGCAGGTTTGAAGGAAACATGGGAATATGAATCTGCTGAATTTAAAAAATTCCGTTCCATTGAGGAATGGGTAGAGATTCTTAAAAAATTCAATCTCGAAGCAGGACCTGCGAGACTGCTACAAAAAGATGACCCATCTGACAATATTCTAATGATTTTTACAAAGGTATCAAAATGAGCCGATTGATCTTCACAACTTTAATTTCTTTTTCCCTTAGTATAAGCATTTGGACATCAAAACAATCTAGCACAGAATACATTGAAAAAGTCCCAAGTGAATGGATGGTGAATGATACAAAAACATACACTCCAAAAGAACACATTCGTCCTGGTGACCAAACATTCTTAACCTTTCCTGAATGGTATTTGGTTCATAGTCCCAAGGAACAGGCTATGTATTTTAGATCCAATACATCAAGCACCTTTCCTTATTGGGAACATGTTTTACAATTGTGGAAATCATATATGATTGTTTCTGACCAAATTTTAAATTCATATCAATTTAATTATGGATACCATCTAATGATTGTTGTGTTGACAGTCAGCACAACAGTTGAGTATGGAGCAAAGCAGATTTATGAAAAGATGATTGGTCGCATTACCGCAACCAACGAAGACCAGGCACTCACCGAAGAAGACAAATTTAACGCAAAATTCACCCAATCTTATGTAGATTTTATCTTACAAACCCCTTGGTATGAATATAATTTTTTCCAAGAACTCAAATCACTTTGGACAGAAGTTCCATTGTTTGGCGATCATATGATCCGAAAATGGGAAAGGCGTTATTATCTGACCACTGATATTTTTGTTAAAGCAGTTTATGGTTTTTTAATTAAAAAAGCAACAAAGGCCACTTATGAAGATCCCATTTTAGGAACTGCTATTGTATTGGATGAGAATATTCCAACCAATGAGAAAGTAAAATTATTAGATGGAAATGATCCATTTCATTCTGTGTATTTGGTCCCTCGGTATGCCGATTTCCATCCCACAATGGAATCGATCTTGATAGGCAAAACTGTCGAATTACACGAGATAGCTGGGAATACGTCAGCAACTTTGGTGACCATCCTATTAAAAAAAGATGAGAGTTTACCTAAACTTCCCGATTCAAAAACGGTATTCCGACAAGACATCATGACAAGACCCGGTGAAAATCGTTATGCAATTGTATCAAAAGTTCAAAACTTAAAAACCATATTGGAAATTTTAAGAGAACAAAACATAGAAGTCGAACATATTTACGATTTTTAAATACCAGTAACGTTAGGATCCTATGAAACTCATTAAGTATTTTATTTTGTTTGTTGGACTGGTTATTTTCTCAGTTTTTGCCTTCTATGCCAGTTTACGATTGTATCGAGAATCCCTTTCTCCGGAAGAAATTGCACCTAAAACAGGAAGATGGATCCCAAGTAATGATGTAAAGATCTACATCCAAGAGATGGGAGATCCAAAAAATCCAGCAGTTGTTTTGATCCATGGAATGGGTTCATGGAGTGAACTCTGGAGAGAAACAATGATTGATTTATCACAAAATGGATATTATGCGATAGCAATTGATTTGCCTCCTTTTGGTTTTTCCGAGAGACCTAAACCTACAGAATTAAAATCAATCCAACAAGGAAAACGAATCGTCTCGGTTATTGATGCATTAGGATTACAAAAAGTACATTTGCTTGGACACTCATTTGGTGGTGGTGCGACTCTACATACCGCACTCCTAATCCCGAATCGTATCCTTTCATTACAATTGGTAGATATTGCTGTAAACCTAGAAGAAAAAAAAGTTTTAACTCCTTCCGAACCAAATCTATTCGAAACATTTTGGAATTTATCACTCTTACGAAATAGACTTCTGGAAGTAACAGCAACAAACCCTCATTTAACTAAGATTTTGTTTAGCCAGTTTGTTCATTCATCTGATTGTATCACCGAAGAGAAGGTAAAGGTAATTCAAATGCCAATGCGAATCAAGGGAACCACTTCTTTTTTAGGTGATTGGTTTGGTGAATTTATTTTCCACTCCGATGATCTCTTAGCCAAAGATACAAGATTGTATGGTAACAATCTAAGGATGCCCATCGATTTAATTTGGGGAGATTTGGACACAGTGACACCAGTTGCAGATGGAGAAAAAATTAAATCCATACTCAACAACTCTCGTTTGCATATCATCCAAGGAGTTGGGCACATTCCACAGTTGGAATCACCAGAAAACTTCAACAAAATGTTGTTAAGGAATCTGAAAGAAGTAGAATCTAGATGAAAAATGACTCGCTTATGGAAATCAATAGAAGAAAAGGACAGTAACTCGATTTTAATCAGTTTGGATTTTGGTATGCAGATAAAAAATATTTTTCTCAAACTCTTATTACTCTCTCTACTAACAACATTAGATTCCTATCACCTTCTCTCTCAAACAAAAGGGAATGAGAGTAACAAAACACTTCCATTGTCTGGCGAAATTTGGTATGTAACAAGCCCTCGCGGATTGAATTTGAGATCAACTCCTTCTGAAAAATCCCAAGTGGTATCAAAACTTCCCAACAAAAGTAGTGTCAAAATTTTAAAACAAAATCAGGAGTTAGTCCAAGCGAAAATCAAATTCTTAGATGCGATCACACCTGAAACTAACAAACCAAACCAAATCCTTCTGGAAGGAACATGGGTAAAAGTAGAAAACAATGGAAAGGAAGGGTATGCATTCAGTCCACTCCTTAGCCGTTACCCACCAAGTCGAAATGACGAATTTAGAACTGGTTATGATATCACCCCTTATCTTGTTAGGATCTTTACTCTTAAAAAAATTTCCTCTGATAAAAAACAAATCGCAGAAGACCAAACCAGCTACACTCAAATTTTCGAATCATACAAATCGGAATTAGGTGTCACTCTAAATGTAGAACAGAGTGAAAATGAATATGGATGGGGAAAAGCTGTTTTATTTTTACCGAATTGGAAACTCGAAACAGCATTCGTATTTTTTTATTCCATCTTTTCATCACCTGATTTTAAAATAAAAGATTTGAGTTATATAAAAGAAACTTCGGCCGAATATTCTTTGGATGAAATTCCAAACACTATATCATTTCGAAAAAACAAAACAGGTGTCACGATTGAATGGGCATGGGGTGCAGATTAAAGTTTTCAATGGCCTCCTCCTCCGTGTCCTCCTCCACTAGACCCACCACTACTCCCTCCACCACTGCCAGAGGAAGAATGCCCACCTCCTCCGGATGAAGAATGTCCTCCACCTCCAGAACGACTCCCTGACCGAGAAGATGAATTAGTTGAAAAGACAGAATTTTTTGTCGAATCACAACTGGAGTAACATCCCATGTACAGAACTGGACAAGTAAGATTCACTTGGTTTGTGTTTGTGGGAGAACTTTGCAATGTGATTAGATAACAAAGTGACTGGTCCGTAACACATTTTTTCCGACAACTATCGATTGAATGATTGGAAAACGTATTCGAACATTGGACAGTCAATAATAAGAAGATTATAGAAACGTATAATTTAGGTGAGAACATGAAGAGTTTCATTTCGCACCTTTCTCCTTCAATAATTTAACAATCTCTTCCCTTTCGGAAAGGAGAATTTCCGACAAGGCAGTGTGACCTTCATTTGTGACTACATTTGGATTTGCTCCAGCATCTAGTAAAATTTTAACAATTCTCGGATAACGATTATAAGCTGCCATCATTAAGGCAGTATGTCCGTTTCTAGTTTTTGCTTCTAAATCAACTCTCATAGAAACTAAGAGTGATACAATTTCTGTATGACCTTCTTTTGAGGCGATCATAAGTGGCGTTAGTCTTTCAAACGTATCTTCAGGAGTGTTTAAGTCGTATCCTTGTACAATTAATTGTCTGACTCTCTCTGTATTTCCAATTGCAACTTGGTAATACAAATTATAAAAACGATCTTCCGATCTCGTTTGTATATTCGCACATTGGATTGTCAAAAGTAAGAAACTGATTACAAAAAAATTGGTTCGTTTCATGATCGCATTTTCACATGACCGAACCAGTTTCGAAATAGTGGATTTCCGCAAATGTGGGAAACTACTATGAGTTCATTAACAAATTAGATATAAAATCGGAAAACAGATATCTCTCAACTGTTTTCTTTAAATCCATTTACTCCATGGAACCGAACCAAAATGATATAAACCTGACCAAATGGTAAACACCATTCCAAATGAACCGAACACAAAACATAGGATCCATTGTTTCCATTTGAGATGATGGTCTCTGAGTGCAAGGTATGTTAAGTACAGGTAGATTGGAAAATATAAGAAAATGGCAGTAAAGTAACCAGGCGAATACGCGTTAAACTGAAACTGAGTGTAAATATGGAATACAAAATTCCAAAACTGTTGTCCTGATACCCATAAAAATAATAAAAAGGTAGAAATCGAATTCTGCTCTTTGAATGCAAAAAATGTAAGTAGGAGTAGTACAACCATAAACATCAAATTGTTTATATAAAATACACTAACATCCATTTGGCCTTCTAAGATAGTAGTGACCCAATAAGAAAAACCGTTTGATTCTTCGATCACATGAAAAAAAAATGCAATCGGAAAGAGCCAAATCAATTTTTGGTAAAAGGAATATTTTTCAAATTCGATCATATTTTCGTCTCCTATGTACTTCAATTTCCTTAATAGGATACAATCTCGACGGAAAATGTATTGGTTCCTGCAGAAACAGGAAATCCAACTATCGGAGATAATGTTCCTGTTTCCGAAATCGTATACCCTGATACATTCCCATCTTGAGTATTAGAAGTATATAAATACTTTCCACTTTGGTCTATACTGATCCCAATTGGGCTAAATCCGGAATTAAATGGAGACCCACTAATAGTCGTTAATGTTCCATTCACTTGGTCAATTTTGTATGCAGAAATGGTACCTTGCCCTATTCCACTATTCGCAACATATAAAAATCGATTGAATGGATCGACAAGAGCATAAGCAGGAGCTGATCCTGCCATTATCGTTGATTGAGCTGTCAAAGTTCCAGTTGTTTGGTTCCTAACAAATGGAAAAACATCCTGTGAAAAGTAATTGGCTCCAAAGACAAATTGTCCATTGGGAGAGATTGCAACAGAAATGTTGTTCTCACTTGTATTATAAACACCTACGGATGTTAACAATCCACTAACAGAATCCAAACTAAAAGCTTGGATTCCAGATACACTAGCTGCTGCACCTGTAAGTCCAACATACACATGCCTCCCAGAGGAATCAAAAGCTAACCTACCGACAGCACCAGATGTTGGATTTAAAGTAGCAGTAGCAGGTGATAAAATTGAAATATTACCATTAACATCGATTGCCATTCTATGAATTTGTTGGGTGGTTTCGGAACTGGCAAACAGGTATTTTTCGGAAGGATCCATCGCTAATGAATAGGGAGTAGATGGTAGAACCAAATCAGAAGATTTAGTCGATAATACACCATTCTCTGGATTCAGACTCAAGGTTGACACCGAAGTATTACCAACATTGGCAACATAAACGATTGTTCCAGAAGCGTTGGTAAGTGTAAACCGTGGACGATTTGTTAGTTGAAAAGGAGATCCTGGAACCAAGGTAATTTCACCAGTATTAGAATTGATCCGAAATACACTGATGTTACTTGTTGCGAAATTAGTTCCAACATTCGACACAAGTAAATAACGTGGGGTCTTAATTCGCTTTTGGAAAACTGTTCCGCCACAAAATTGAAATCGTTCACTCGTTGCGAGAAGTAGTATCATAGAATCTTTAAATGATTTTGAACTCGAATCACAGACAGAATTGAGCTCCGTCGGTTTGCAATGAAAGGTAACTTCCATACTTACTAAAATGCAAATTAACACGAATAGACGATGGATGGGTTTCCTTAGTATGAATCCTAATGAATTGTGGATCCAAATTTTTGGTTCTTTCGATTCCATGGAGAATATAACTGAATCAGATGGAACCAATCAAAATAAAGTCAATTAATTGTTGAATTTAGAAAAATCTTTTATCTGTATTGGAAACCCCAAGATGAATACTTTTTGATCCCTGTCCAAATCCCTGTTGGTGCAGATACAATTAAATTGCAGGTAGCCTGAAAACTTTTGATAAATGAGCATTGAAAATAAAAATCGATTTGACAGATATTAATCTGAGATAAACACCTAACAAATTGTTAATTGAATTGAATATATGAATTCAAGGTAAGATTGGGACATAACATGAACATAAGAAAAATTTTATTTTATAAAATTGGAATTGGTTGTATCGCAATCTCAAGTTTCATTTCTGCCTGCTCCATGTCAAAAAAAGACGGCAATAACAATAACGGAATTTTCGCACTACTAGCTGCCATATCAGCCACAACAGGGTCTGTCACTCCTACATTAACAGCTACAGGTGGCAATCTCCAAATTGTACTATCTTGGGATACAGTCGCAGGTGCAGAATCGTATAACCTCTATCATTCAACTTCAGCAAGTTTTACATCTCAAACAGGTTCAAAAATTACTGGGGTGACCTCCCCTTATGTACACACAGGTCAAGTGGATGCAGCTTCAAGGTCATATATCCTTACAGCAGTACGTGGTGGGCAAGAAGGACCAGCTTCGAGCATTCAAACAGCTACGGCAGGTCTTTGCGGAAACAATATCACCCAGACATATGCATCAGAAGCATGCGATGATGGCAATACGATTGATAACGGCAATGGCTGCTCAACTACCTGCAAACGTGTTGGTTTCTGTGGTGATGGTACAAGACAGAGCATTTTTGAAGCCTGTGACTCATCAGGTGTTAATGCAGTAACTTGCGATTCGGATTGTACAGCTCCAGTATGTGGTGACGGCATTCGCAACGCAGCAGCCGGCGAAGCATGTGACGATGGTAATGTGAACAACGGTGACACTTGCAATAGCACTTGTTCTGGACCTTGACCTTTCGAAAAATAGATAAGGTCACTGAATCCATGGTCACATCTAACTTTTCATATCATCATTCTCTCATTTTAACATTTAAGAAATAATTTTTTCCCAACATTTGACGGGAATTCTTTTGTCACATTGAAAAAATGGAATCTTCTTTTCAGGAGATTTCCTGATAAAAAAATTACTGAACACCATTTAAATTCATTCGAATTTACGATACCAACTGTCGTAGTAAGTATGAAACAAAGGAATCAACTTTTACATCTTCCCAATTCTTTTCGGTTTCAAATTTCATTCACATTGGTATTGAGTACTCTTGGTTTTGCCTTATCTTGTACAGCCCTCCCAAATGAAATCACAGGAAAATCGGATGCAGACAATAACATGTTACTCTCCACTCTATTCCTCGTCCAACTTACCCAAACAAACGTCCCACCGACTGTAAAACAAAATTCAACTTATACTGTTTCCAAATCAACATTTGTGTATGCACAAGCCCTTAGTCATTCGAATTGGGGGACAAATACAACCAGCGTTGTCAATTTAAGTTTAGATTTATATCTACCCGAGAACGCACCAACAAACCGACCCGCAATGGTCCTCATCCATGGTGGAGGGTTCACAACAGGATCAAAAGAAGATACAAACATCGTTGAGATTGCCAATTATTTTGCCAGTCGTGGTTGGGTATGTATTTCCATCAACTATCGATTGGTATCTGCTTACGGAACACTTTCTACTGCCTGGGGAACGTATGTGTTAAACTCATCACTTACACCCACAGAAAAACAACAAAGTTATGCCATGTATCCAGCTGCTCGGGATGCAAAGGCTGCTGTTCGTTGGCTTTATGCCAATGCTTCCATATATGGAATTAACACTAATTATGTAACTGCATTAGGTGGTTCTGCTGGTTCTTTTTTAGCCAATATGTTAGGAATCACCAATGTAAGTGATTTTCGAGATGAAACTTTAACTTTAACTGATACCACTCTTTCGACGACAAACCTTTCAGCAGGTTCCAAAATCCACACCATCATTGACCATTGGGGTGGGATTAATCATATGACATACCTCCAAGCCATTACAGGGCAATCTAGGTTTGATAGTAACGATCCTCCAGTGAGCATCGTACATGGGACAGCTGATGCAGATGTTCCCTTTACACAAGCAGAAGCACTCCGAGATGCATACATTGCTTCTGGGGCATCCTATGAGTTTAATCCACTGGTAGGTGCTGGCCATGGGGCTTGGACAGCTACCATCAATGGTAAAACCTTATCTGAAAATGCATTCCAGTTCATTACCACAAAACAAAAGCTAACTGTAAATTAAATGCTCGGGAGTCAATGTAATGTACGATTTTTTATATGGGCGCACATTTCCGGCTCTCCTTCGGCGAGGGCGCTCAGTCGATCCGGGGCGCAGCGGCACGATTCCATATCTGACATTCAAATCATTTTGTATCTTGAACAATAGAAATAGACTGTTCAAATCCAAACTATAATTTTACAATTGTTATCTGAATGAAAAAGATATACATTTTCTTATGTTTTTGGAGTCTAACAGCGATTTTAAGCTGTTCAAGTTTACCCGAAAAAGTAAATCCAATTTACAAGGGTTGCAATATGAACTTCCGATTAATAGAATTGTCTTCAGGGAGCCAAAAAAATAATTATTTGTATGCTACTGATCCTAAAATCAAAGTTTATCATAGCAGATACGAAGACTTATCTGATGTTTCAGAAGAATGGATTCGAGCCAAACAAAATGGAAAATACGGATTTATCAATACAGAAGATAAACTTGTTTTTGCTTACGATCTCGTATTCGTAGGTGATTATTCAAACGGATTTGCAGTATACCGTGATGGTGCCAGTTTTAGAGATCCCAAGGCATACTTAGATAAAAAAGGGAATCTTTTAGGGGATTTATCATTTGATGAGGCATATTCATTTCACAATGGTTATGCATTAGTTCAAAATGACGATAAATATGGAATTATAGATACAAAGGGAAAATTTATTTTACCAACAAAATATGATTTTCTAACCAATTTTCACAACGGATGGGCAGTATTCAAACGAGAAGAACACCAAGGTCTTGTGAATACAAATGGGATCGAAAAAAAATTTGTTAATGATCTTTATGATATAAAATCTTATTTTTATGAAGGGCATCTAACGTTTACTCATTACAAAAAAATGGGTTTAATGGATTCCAATTTTAAGATAATCATACCACCTAAATATGATTATTTGGGACAAGTAAAGGAAGGATTAATACGATTTCAATTGAATCATAAATGGGGATTTTTGGACGAAACGGGGAAAATTGTTATCGAACCAAAATTTGATGATGTTTATGATTTTTCAGAAGGATACGCAACAATAAAGATCAAAGAAAAATATGGAAAGATCAATAAACGCGGAGATTATTTAATAGAACCAAACATAGATTATATTGGTTCATTTAAAAATGGAATCGCCATTGCAGAAGAAAAGAAAAAAAAGGGTTTCATCACATTAGAAGCGGAATGGTTAGTTCCACCTATATTTGAAAGTGTAAGTGAAATCAAAGAAGGTATATTCAGTTATAAACTAAACAATTTATGGGGATTTGTCAATTTAAGAGGATGCATTCATAGATGAAAAAAATTACCTGGTTATTGATTTTTACGATCGTTACTTCAATCTTAATTGCGATTCCACCCCAAGTCAAACAACTAAAATCATTGGGTTTTTCAATGGAAGTTCCAGTTATATGGGATGAAGTATCAACAGAAGAGTTTCAGGAAAATCTCCAACGTGTCAATTTAGGTTCGCCAACGTTTAATAAACTGTTACAAGAAAATTCAGAGATTCCGATCATTTCACTTCGAAAAGGAGACCTAGAGAATGATGAGTATTTGACTACAGTCAATGTCAAAATACAAAAAAACAATTTGGAATTTAGAAACATACCTAAGACATTACGAAAATTGTTATTTTATGTTTCACTTGAGTTGAAAAATTTTGACTATTTAATTGAACCAAAAACAGTTCGGATCAATGGAAATTTAGCAGGTTATAGTCTTTTTTCCTATTCTATCTATAATGAAAAAGAAGAAGAAAAAAAAATTATTTCAGCAGTTTGGATTTTCCCTCAAAAAGATTTTTATTATTTCATTGGTTCTGGAATTCCATTTGATGACTTCGAACCTAGATTGAATGAAATCAAATCAATGATTGCCACTGTCAAAATCGATTCTAAGTCTCTTTAGATTACAATTCAACTGTATACAATTTTAGTGTTTTCAAAATTTTATAAATTCAAACCGATATGAATCTAAGTTTAATAATTCCGATCTCCACTTCTTTCCTCCTCATCATACTCGCTTTTATCCATATGTATTGGGCTTTTGGTGGTTTATGGCCAGGAAAGAATCAACAAGATTTAGTTAATAAAGTTTTTGGAAGAGGAACCCATTTTCCATCACCATTCAGTTGTTTTGTGGTAGCCATTGGCTTGGTTTTGTTTTCAAGTTTACCGGTTATATGGTTGGTTCGAAACGATTTTGAATTTAGTCCAGAAATCACCAATATGATTCGGTATGGTATGATATTTGTGGCAATCGTATTTCTTTTAAGAGGCATTCTGGGTTATCTCCATTGGGTTACAAAACATTGGGAGCCAATCTTTGTACGATATACAAAACGAATTTACAACCCACTCTCTCTTCTGATAGGTTTTTCATTTTTAATGATGAGTATTTAAGCGAATGTGCAATGAATTGAAAGCAAGAGAGGAAAGAAACACAATCGATTCAAAATATCGATTGTGTTTTTATTCATAGAACTACTTTGATAGTTTAATTTTTTCTCATACAATAAGTCAAAGCAATGTTTTTAGGACGAGTTTCAATCCCAAATCTTGGAACCCCATGCATACCTTGAATTGGGTTACCAACAAAAACTTGATCTGATCCTACTAAAGCAGTCCCACCGCCACTCCAAGAATTCTGTTGCATGACACTAGATGAAACGCCAGTGACTTGGTGATAATGACCTTGGAAACTATCATCTTGGTAATGTCCAATTGCTCTTGGACCAGCTTCATCTCTACCTGCTGCACCTGTTCCGATATCATCCCTTCCTCTTACAAAAGCTCCTCTTAAGTTCGGAGTGCCGTTCGTTCCATCTGCAGGAGCCCAACCTTCTGGACAGTTGTTTAGATAAAATGCAACAACCGCACCTTCTGGAGCAGCAATGAGAAAGTTTTGATTGATCCTTGCAGAACTAATCACTTCTCCTGGAGCAAATAAGTTCATCGCTGCAGCAGCTGCCACTAAACTTGTTGTAAAAAATCCTAATGTAATCCCAACACCTTTATAAAATCCACTTCTTAAATATTCTTTTATATTACCTTTCATTTGTTTTTTCCTCTTAAATTATTTAAACGTCTTAATTAAATATACATGTAGAATCAAAAGTTCCTACATCATACTGACATAGTATTCCAAACCCTTTTACTAAAATATTGTATGTAGATGTAAATCCACCTAAACTTACCGATATTGTGCCTGTTTTGTCAGTTGGGTGATAGGATGCGTTGAACTTTCCAAATTCCGAAAAGGGATCACCAAATCCTCCAATGATTGGTTCCGAAGTGAATGTGGGATGTACAAATATGAAATTATTAAATGCATCATACCCTGCTGCATCTAACGCAGTTGTCGTTCCAGCATTCACTTGGAATGGATTCGGTAACTCAGCTGAGTTATATAGCACAACCATCCTCACCATAATACCTGGATATACATTAATCGGCATGGAAAGATTAAGATTTCCATAACTTGCTTGGATGTAGGACCCACCAATTACTTGTGCTGTGTAACGTGCACTTAACCAATTTGGTCGTGATGTTACTCCTTTTCCACCAGCAAAGGTCATTGTTTCAGCTGGTACCGGGTAATACGTTGCAGATGAATTTCCTTTCACTTGAATGGTCAAGTCTCTTGAAAAACCAGCAGTCATCCTGGTGATTGTATTTTGAAACCGAATTGGTGTTACACTATCTCTTATATCACCACTTATTGTATCAAAGGAAGTTGGTGCAGTTGTTGGCCGAGTGACTCTTGCATTTAACGAATCATAAACCTCAATGTAGTATTCTAAACCGGCTGCAAAAATATCTGACCCAGGAATTTTAGCTTGGTAAAATTGACCAGTACCATCATTTTCATCGGGCAACATAACAATACTTTTGAAAATATAACCACTGCCTTGGGTTCTATAATAAAATCTTGCCGTCACTATTGCAGATGCATCCCAATCAAGAATACTCGTTCTTACAACGGCTGGTAGTCCTTCGATCAATCGACCGGGGAAAAAAGTAGCACCACCGATTGTTGGAGGATTGTTAGTTAATACTAAATTTTGAGCCGTTAGAATATAATTTGAGAAGTGATAAATAGAAGTTGTGACACAATGGTTCACTAAGTCAACATCGCCACCATAACTAATATATCGTTTCGTTGCGGGATCATAGTGTTGTATCTGCAACGTTTTCTCACTTTTACCTTGCAAAAATTCAGGTCGACCATCATAACAAATTTTCATTTGTGCTGGTTTGTTGAATTGCAAATTCTCAGGCCCGAACTTATAGGCAACTTGGAGGGGTACAATCGAATCAGTTGCCGGTGGCAATCCTGTCTCCGAATACGTAATCACTGTTTCTTCATCTAACGCACCTAATGGTATCGTTAAACTCATGGTTGGAGCTTGGATTACAGCGCCAGTTTCAGGTGTAACAACAACTGAACTAGATGCAAAAAAAGAACCAAACATAAACATTTTGTTAAAATTGGAAATCTTGTTATCACCGCTGCACATAATCAAATTGCAACAACTAACAACAAAGATCACAATCAATACTTTGCGCATGTTTTTTTACCTTTTAGTTTTTTCAAATATACGAATCAATGATAGGAATTGATTGATTCCTTCTTTGACAATGTCGCCAAATCTGAGTAATCCGAATGTAACAGTCAACTAATTTTTCGCATAACATAGAATTTTCATATACCAATTATTGTTCGTTAATGTAGAATACATCTTCATAGAACTTATATTATTATACTTATCCCTAATTTATTGAATGAGTGATCTATAATATTTGTTATATTACTGTTAGGATTGACGTGAATTGGAATTTGTTTCAAAATCTTGAACTGAATTCAAAATGAAAACAAAGCATTTGAAATTCAAATTTTCTCTTACAAACTGAGGTTTTATGTAACATTTTGTTAGAAAATTTCTAATTTGCCCATGCAGAAGTCCAAAATGTACTTCCAAGACAACACAAAGTCTATATAAAAAGGCGAATGAGAAAAGTTGTCTTTGGAATCAATGTATCGTCGGATGGATTTTATGGTCATACAGGCATGGTTGTCGATGAAGACCTACACCAATACTTCACCGATTTTTTAAAACAATCAGATCAAATCCTCTATGGACGTATCACGTATGACTTAATGGTTCCATTTTGGCCTGATGTAGCAAAAAATAAATCCATGTCGAACGTTAGTAATGAATTTGCTGACGTTTTTACTTCCCTTCAAAAAATTCTCTTTTCTCATTCGGTTAAACATGTATCAGATCCCAACACAACCATCGCTACTCGGTCTCTGGAGGAGGAAGTAAAATATCTTAAAAAACAAGTTGGAAAGGACATTAGTGTTGGTAGTTTAAGTATCGCTTCTCAACTTTCGAGTCTCGGTCTCATCGATGAATATCGATTTGTCATCCATCCCGTCATTGTGGGAAAAGGTCCTAGGTTATTTAGTGATCATCCTTTAGAAACACCCGTTAGATTAGATTTGATAGAAATCAAAACGTTTTCCTCGGGAAATATCGCACACCATTACAAAACAAGAAGAGAGAAATAAAGTATGGAACCTACTTTAGAACACCATCAAAAAATTGCCAAAATGTCTTTTGCCTCCGTATATCCTATGTATGTCGCAAAAGTTGAAAAAAAAGGAAGAACTGTAAAAGAATTAAACCAAGTGATCGAATGGCTCACTTCCTTTGATGAGAAAAAAATAAAAGAATTGATTAATGAAAATGTTACCTTTGATACATTTTTTTCAAAAGCTTCCTTAAATGAAAATGCAACCATGATCAAAGGAATGATTTGTGGGTATCGTGTCGAAGAAATCCAAAACCCGTTAACCAAAAAAGTAAGGTACTTAGACAAACTTGTTGATGAGTTGGCTAAAGGGAAATCAATCGATAAAATCTTAAGAAAATAAAAAATCCTAATAAATACCAAATGAAATCAAAAATAACTCTACCATTGCTATTCGTTTTTGTTCTTTTTCCACTTTCCATTTTTGGAGAATCAAAACTCTTCATGATGTATGGAATTAAACTCGGTCAAAAACGAAATTTAGTTTCCGATCTTTATGGCAAACCCTTTAAATCGCATACATTTGAAGATGGATATAGTTACGATGCCTACAAATTAGACGAACATATCTTAGTTGTGGAATCTGAGAACAAAAGACCAGACTTAGTGTGGGCGATTCAAATCCAAGGAAATAAAAATCCTAAATTCTATGGACTTAATGAGATAAATTTAGGAGATCCAATAGAAAAGGTTGTCTCTGTCTTTGGCAAACCAGACGAAATCAGAAAGGCCTTTGATGAAGAAACGAAAGAAGAATTATCTACAATACAATATTACTCATACGATCGTAGTAGAAATTTCAGCATTGAAGTTCAGAATCAAAAAGTCTCAAGCATCAAACTTACTTTTAAGGGATCGGCTAATGTAAGCGAAACCCTGGATATCAATGAAACATTTAGAATCTTAAAGGACAAAAACATATACCAAATTGCCCAACTATTGGATCAAAATTTTTTGCTAAAAGAGAAAGACAAAAAAGAATTCAAAATTTCTGGAAATCCAATTCAGACATTAAGTTCTAAAAATGAAATATCAAATCGAATCTTATTTCTGCAAAACTCCCTTATCAATCTGAATCCAATTGAAATATCGGAAAATTTAGACCTAAGGAACAACGAACAATATATTTTTGGAAAGTATTTAAAATTAAAATCAGGCGAAGAGATTATCCATTTATTCTTTTTAAAAACGTATGAAGGATGGACTCTAAGAGAAGTTAATATCGAAACTACTCTTAAATCTTCGGAATGAAATTTTCAAAGGGATCTGCTAAAACCATGAAAGCGTATTCAAACAAGGTAAATAAAATGAAACAATATTCCATACTATTACTCTTTTTCGTTTTCCCAACTCTACTTTTGGGAGATGAAATTAATTCAAAAACACTAAGTGATTACGAACCGATTTTAAGAAATGCAATTACACAATTTGAAACCGTATTTAAATCTTCACCAAAAAAACATGATCTTGTCGAACAAAAGGTTAATTTTATGATAAGCCAAGCCATGAAAGGCGAAATTACTTTTTTAATCGATGTAAATGGCAATGAAGATTTATCAGCAATGGGTTTTGTTGATTTTTACAATGAAAATAAAAAACCAGCAATTGTCATTGGAACTTACTTTTTAGATCAATTCGATAAAAATCCAAGTATATTCTATTCTGCCTTAGTACATGAATTTACTCATGCATATGATTTTTTTAATAGCCAACGATATTTTTTATTTTATAAAAATAATCGAATTGTAAAAGCACTCTTTGAAGCTGATGCATACGCAATTGAATCATTATTCATTCAAAATTATCTGGTAACTCAAAAAATCAAATTAACAAAATTCGAATTGTTTTTAATTGATGATTTTGAAAAAACACAATTATCTAAAATCATATTGATCAATCAAATAGCTAGTTTACCGTTATTACATGCATTCCTCGAAATCAGAGATTCAAAAGATACTATTGAGAAAAAAGTCACTTCATTGAATGACATTGGAAAAAACTTAATTGATAAATTTGATTCAATTAAAAGTCTAAAAGACTATGATAATAAGATGGAAATAATTGCATTTTATTTCACTTATCATTTACTCTTGGACCAATTAGTTTACGATATAGAACAAAAGGAAAGTGAAGTGATGATTGAACCGGAAACCTTTTCACTTCAAAAATACCCGACACTTTATCAGACAAAAAAACAAATTTCTGAAAAAGTAAAATCTTATGAGAATGAATTTGAAAATTATATTGTAAAAGAAAACCAACGGATTCGAACCGAAATATAATTGAAACTACTGACACCTTTATGACAAAAAATACTATGAAATCGAATCATTCCGAACTGCATTCAAATCAAAAATTCATAGAAATCTTGAAAGAAAGATTTAAAAACCATCCAGAACGTCATAAGGGAATTCAATGGAATTTGATTGAGGATAAACTGAAAAATCATCCCGACAAAGTAAATGTGCTTAAGCAAATGGAAGAATCTGGTGGCGAACCAGACGTTGTATTACAAGACAAAAAAAATAAACTTATAACCTTCTTTGATTGTTCAAAAGAATCTCCCGAAGGCAGAAGGAGTTGTTGTTATGACCTTGAAGCACTCCAATCTAGAAAATTGAATCAACCTAAAAACAATGCCATTGATTTTGCAAAAAAAATTGGTGCAAGATTGTTAAATGAAGAACAATATCGATTTTTGCATTCGCTTGGTGAATTTGACAAAAAAACATCCAGTTGGATCGAAACACCAGAACAGATCAGAAAGTTAGGTGGTGCCCTTTTTTGTGATTATCGCTATGGAACAGTATTTGTGTATCATAATGGAGCAGATTCCTACTATGCTGTTAGGGGATTTAGATGTTCGATTACTTTTTAGAATCAATTGATTTCGAAAATATTTTATAAATCGAATTAAGTAACTCAGACAGAATTATTGGTTTTTTTACACAGTCATCCATTCCATTCTCGAGGTATTCTTGTATCTGGGAATCCATGTTATTAGCAGTTAATGCAATGATTGGAATACGTTGGTATTCATCTTTACGATTTCTGATACGTTTGGTAGTTTCCAATCCATCTAGTTCTGGCATTTGAATATCCATCAGTATCAAATCATATTTTTTACTTTCATCAACGAGAGAAGCATCTAAAAGTTGAATCGTTTCTATACCATTTGAAGCAATCGTAACATGAACTTTTTCCTTCTCCAAAACCTTTCTAACAAATTTCTGATTTAGGAGATTATCTTCGGCCACAAGTACGTTTATATTTTTTAGATTGAATGTCTCTGGTGATTCGATTCGAGGAATGAATTGTTTAGGAACAGAGACTTGGTGGAATGGGATCGTAAACTTAAATGTAGATCCAATATTCAAAATACTATCAACTTTGATCTCTCCACCCATCAAATTCACTAACTGTTTTGAAATGTATAAACCTAATCCAGCACCTTCAAATCGTTTTGTTCTTGCATCTTCCAATTGCACAAATCGATCAAATAATCTTTTAATATTCTCTTCTGAAATTCCAATCCCTGTATCGTGGACACAAAATTCGATAAACTTTCGACTCGGGTCTAATTTTACTGCCAATGTAATGATGCCACTCGGTGTAAATTTCAGTGAATTACTAATCAAATTGTTTAATACTTGTCTCAATCGATTTTCATCGACTAAGATATGTAGATTTGTATCTTCAATCGTAAAATCTAAATTAAATTTTAGATTTTTTTCTATCACATCAGATTGGAATAACAACTGTATATCCCTGCAAAGTTTATATACATTTGTTTCAGTTGGGATAATTTCAAGTTTATGATTTTCTAATTTGGATACATCTAATATATCATTGATGATTGTCAATAGTGATAGTACGGACTTTTTAGCATTATCCAGATAATCCTTTTGTTCAAGATCTACATTGGTTTCTTCTAACAATGTTAACATCCCTAAAACACCATTCATTGGAGTGCGAATCTCATGACTCATGTTTGCGAGAAACTCTGACTTTACACGGTTTGCTTTTTGTAATTCGAAAGTTCTTTTTTCAACAATTTCTTGGATGCTTTTTTCTTTTCCAAGAATGATGAGCATAAGTATTCCTAGGAGTCCTGTTAATAAGGAAGAGATAATGAGTATAAATCTAGAAGCGTTAGTCAAGTTTTTTTCAAAATATTCCTTTGTAGCGACTATTCGAAACGTTAGAAGGTGACTTCCGATTTTCATACTGTGACTATGAGAGAAATCAGAGAATATTTTCTCCTGCGAAGCAATACAATTTCGATTGTATACTTCATTGGAATGTTTATCATCACTTTCTAATATTTGTACACAAAGATTATTTTGATCACTTCCAATTAATGATTTTTTAATGATAGAATTGATTTTGATAACCGCAGTTGCAAAACCATATTCACCATCATTTCTTTTTAGTGGATAAAAAACTAGAAAACCAGTATTATCAATATCATCTTGAACTAAATTAATTTTTCCAGTGATCTCTAAGCTATTAGATTCCATAGCCTTCAATAATGCTTTTTTCCGAATTGGATTTGAAAATACATCATATCCTACTGCAGAATTGTTTCCTATGATTGGATAAATATATCGTATAAAAATATATTTTTCTTTGGCAGGGGAAAGTTTGGTTTCATTTCCCTCCTTAAAATTAATTCCAATCGAACCTGGATAATCAAACTTTAACTTTGATTCATATTCAATACGTTTTGTATTTGGTATTAGAACGTTCCATGATAATGCAGAAACACTTTCTGTCTCATCCAAAATTGATTTTGCATATGTATCAAAATCTTTTTTATTCATGTTTTTTTGTAGGCCAATAAAAGATCCCAAGGACTTTACAACTCGCAAATTTTCCAAAATACGGTTTTCTATTTCTGATGATATGATTTGTCCGTCAGACTTAATTCTGTAATGGATAAATTCTTTTTCCCAATCTCTAGTTACAAAAAAAATTGTAAGCGTAAGAATGAATGTTCCCATCGTGGCGGACGTAAACAGAATCAAACGCATTCCCGTTTCTTCTTTTAATAACCATTTGTATGTCAAAATTAGAATGGGAGTAAAAATTATGATTCCAATCGAATCACCTAACCACCAGGTAAACCATGTTTGGAATAAAAAATCTTTATAGATGATACCAAAGGCTAATAGTGAAATACTACCAATTAAAGAAGACACAAATGCTGCTGATGGTCCAGCTAAAACAAAAAAAGATAATAGATCCCTGACAGAAAAAATATTCAATTTTGAATCTGAATACTTCTTAAGCAAATAGCCACCAAACAATGCCGAGACGGAATTTCCAATCGAGATAAAGATATTTTGGGGATTGTTTTTGATCGTTTGGAACCAGCTGAGATCTGGATTGGAAAAATGTGTGTTGGTAAAATATGCTGCTAAAAAAAGAGCAAACCAAATTCGATTACCAAAGATTAATATAAAACCAAGAGCAAATCCTGCTGGTGGCCAAACTGGAGTGCTGTATCCATCAATCGAAGATAAGTATAAACTAAGTTTTCCAGAAGCGAAATACACTACATAGACAAATAAAAATGCTCCTATTTTCCGAAAAAAATAACTCATCCTATCATCTAAAGAGTGCATACTCTTATAAAGACGAGTAAAAAATTAAGAATCTATACCAATTCAAAACATAAGGATAAATTTTTAATCAATTTTGAGTTTTTAGTGACATATCGAATTGAAAACTAAAAATTTTTGTAGTTCAAACGCTTCCATCTTCTGCAAGTATTCTTATTTTTTCTAATATTTGACTCCAATTTTGCTCAGAATGTTTTTGTTGTTCTTCTGAAAAAAATCCTGTTTGGCAAAGGGATAAAAAGACACCTTCATTTTTTTCCACAAGTTTCATTGTAATAATAGAATAGTTTTCTGGTAAATCAGGCATTTCCGAGAAACTTGAAAAATAAGAATACTTTAATTCTTTCTGAAACTCTAAATTCAAAATGATACCTTTATCTTCATATAATTTCACTTCCCATTCACCTTTGAAGCGAATCTCACTACCAATTGTCCAATTTGAAACCGTTTCTGTTCCAAATAAATATTTTTTAATGGATTCAGGAGTCACGAGTAAGATCCAAATATTCTGTACATTAGAATGGATGAATGTATTGCATTCAATTTTTAACATTTGATCCAAAGATGGTGTTAGTTTCATGTGTAACCTTTTTTTCAGTATAAATGTTTAAAGAAGTTTTGGATTGTAAAAACGCGTCAAAAAATGAATCATATGTTGCGGAAACACTTCCTTATCCAAGTGTTCATATTGTTTTTGAAAGAGGAAATTCTATAGTTTATGGAGTTCATCAAAAAAAATTTTCAATTACTTTGAGTGGAAGTGGATCGGTATTCGGTATTAAATTTAAACCTGGCGGATTTTATCCATTCTACTTCAATACAATTACAAAATTAACTAACAAAAGGATTCCTTTCAATTCGTTATTTAATCTTACAGATGATATAAAAATGGAAGCAAGCATTTGCAGAACAAAAGATGATAAAACTAAAATTGAAATCTTCGAATCTTGGATTCAAAATAAATCATTAAAAAAAGACTCAAAAATTGAAGAATTAAATTATATCATTAATGGAATAAAGACTAATAGCTCTATATTATCAGTCGATCAAATTGTGAAAGTCTATTCGATTCAATTAAGATCTTTACAAAGGTTATTTCGAGAATATGTAGGTGTTAGTCCAAAATGGGTGATCCAACAGTTTAGAATGCAAGAAATAGCAGAACGATTAGAAAAAGATAAGTCCATTCATTTAGCTGATTTTGCAAATGAATTTGGATTTTTTGACCAAGCTCATTTCAATCGAGTATTTAAAAAAATGATTGGACTGAGTCCAGAAAAATACCTAGAATCATTGAACTGAACTCTGTAGTAATTTCGAAATCACTACAGAGTATATTTGAACTATTTGTTTTCTACGTTCAAACCAAATTGATACCAATTTACCTTTCTAGTAAAATGCATTACAAGTGCTAATATCATAAAGAGCGTAATTGAACCAAGTAACAATGCCTGGTCTTCTGATGCCAATATGATATACAAAAAAGAATATAAAAAGAGATAATACATTCCCGTCATAATCCCTTTTTTCTTATTCCTTAAAGCATGGATTGCATAATAACCAATTAAGATAGTCACTGAGAGAGAAGAAATCATATAGGACATTAAATATCCTATATGTTCGGATAATGACAAGTTAAGAACATAAAAAATAACCATAGCACATCCAATTAGAACATATTGAATTGGATGTAATAAAATTCCACCAAACACTTCCATTAGAAAGAAGAGTGTGAAACTTGTGACGATAAAAAGTAATCCATACTTTACTGATCTTTCTAATTTTAAATAATGATCTACCGGAATCAATAAACTCACACCAAATGCAGAGTTATGAATTGAGTTAAGGATCGAATCATCTAAGGAATGAATCACTTGTGGAAACGAACGAGAAAAATAAGAAGTTTCCCAAAGAGAACGAAAACCACCATCAAAAATTTCTCGATCAACAGGCAAAATATTTCCGTTGAAAGAAGGATCTCTCCAATTCGATTCCATCATCATTTTTGTTTTTTTTCCAATCGGAATGATTGAGAATGTATCAGATCCTTTTAAAGAAACATCCATATTAAAAATGGAATTTCCTTCATTCTCCTCCAACGGAATGGGAAGGCTCATTCCAGAAGGAAAAAAGTTTGATTTTGTACCTGGTGTAAAAGTTTTTTCTTTGCCATTCCAAGTTAGTTTCAAGTCACCACCTAATCCTTTTAAGTCGGATACTGATACAATGATTCTAGCATCATCCCAATAAATATAAGTTGTATCTAAGGGAAAATCACTTGATTTAACTGGCGAAAACTTTCCTTTTGCATTAATTTTACTTGTATAAAGTGGAATATGATAAATCCCTCTTTTTCTTTCTTCGGTTACCATCCCCACTTGGTATCCAAGATCTTCCGGTAGAAAATATGCATACTCTGTGATATAATCCCACTTTTCTTTGGATTGTGCATTCCCTGACTTTGGAATTCTTATGTTATACGGAATGACTAAAATTGGGCCAAGAAATGTTTGGTTTTGACTCCACTTTTCTCCTACTTCAGTAACTGCATCTAGTCTAGATTGATTTCTCTCTTCGATTAAGGAACCTACCATCGAAAGGGGAATGATAAATAATATGATCATCACACCGAGGATCATAAGACGTAAATTGATAGACGAAATTAGTTTGCTCATACAAAACTCCTACAGATTTACTATAAATGAAATTGGTGAGCTAATTATGATGACAATGTGAGGATTGTGTGAGCATTACTGTTTTTGGAACAAAATGCTCACTTCCACTCCCTTGGGTATTCTATTTTGTATTTTCAATTCTGCTGTATGAAAATCTAAAATTTCTTTTACGATGCTTAAACCAAGGCCAGAACTTTTTCTCTGACCAATTGGCCTAGGTAAGGAAAAAAATTTATCCGTAACCTTTGTTAAAGCATATTCAGGAATCAATTGACCTTTGTCAGAAATGATTAATTTTGTTTGATGATTGGAAATAGATTCTAATTTTATCACAATCAAATCATTTTGATTTGCAAATTCTATAGAATTTCGAATTATATTTTCAATGGCCATCCGTAGGTAGTTTTGATTTCCATTGATCATAACCGAACTTTCTGGGAATATTTTTTTCACTGACAAAGATTTTCTTTCCAATTCAATTTCAAATCGAAACAATATTTCATTTAAAAACGAAATCAAATCAATAGTATCATTTAATTCGATTGAATTTTTGCCTTCCAATGATGATAGTTCCAATAATTGATCGATAAGATTTTGGATCCGTTTTGCCTCTGAATCTATTGTTTTAGTTAGTCGTTCTATCTCATTTGGATGTGAGTGTATCAATTCTACTGCTGCAAGAATCGAAGACAAAGGACTTTTCACTTCATGTGTTAAAGTTTGCACATATGATTCTACATATTTTTTTCCTTCCAACTCGACTACCAATTGATCAACTTCCTTACCCAATTCGTTTAGTTCTTTCATTCCTAATTTTGGAAACGGTTTTTTCTCCTTGTTTCGTAACGCTGTAATGTATTGAGACAAACGTAAAATGGGTCGAAAACTGATATAGGCAAGTAAACTAAATACAATCGCAATCGATGAAGCCACGAGTAATGAGATTCGCCAAAATTTATGTTTTGCTTCTTCAATGAAGGGAATGACACCAACTTTAGGTTTGATGACCGTCAAAACGCCAATAATCTGATTCTGAAAACGAATGGGAGAGGCAATGAACAAAGCCCCTTCCTTTTCTGTTTCAATCATTTTACTCGATCTAACTCCATATTTTCCTTTTAAGGTTAAATAAACATCATTGTATTTGGAATAATTTAGGCCTTCTCGATAACTTTCAGAATCAAAAATTACTATTCCTTTTGAATCAGTTATGTATATTTGAAGATCTGCATTTGTTTTTAATAATGAATAAATTTTTGCTTCAAAACTACGATTACGTACATTTTGAAATGGTTTTCTAAATAATGATTCTACTAAAGATTTAAGATGGAACCTTTCGTTCGGATTTGCATTGATTCGTTCTTCAACGATTGCTGAAAGGACATGAGTTGTATCGTTTAATGATTCCTCGATAGTTTCCATATAACGAGGACGAATCGATTCTTCGGTTTTATCGATTAAGTAATAGAAACCAATTGCTAAGATAAAAAAAAACTGATGATAATTCGTAACCAAAGATTCATATAATTTCCTTTAATCCGTATCCTTGACCTCTTCTGGTTTCTATTGGATCAAAATTAGGATCTATTTCTTTAAATCTAGCTCTAATATTTTTAATCACAGTGTCCACTGCACGATCAAAACTATCTTCAGGTTCAGTCCAAACAATGTCCATAATTTCTTCTCTAGTAAAGATCCTTCCAGGCCACTTAAAAAACAATTCCATCGTTTTGTATTCGTAAGGTGATAAATTCAATGAATTTCCATTGAAATATACTAGTTTTTTATCCAAAGAGATCCTAATTTTTTGATTGGATATTGCTTCACTAAACACCGGATTTTGTGTTCGCCTAAGGATAGCTCTTATCCTTGCCAATAGTTCTCTTGGACTAAATGGTTTTACGATATAATCATCAGCTCCAATTTCCAATCCAAGTACCTTATCGATTTCGGAATTTCGTGCTGTTAAAAATATCACTGGGATTTGGTATTTCTGACGGATCAATTTTAGAACTTCAAAACCATTTAAGTCTGGCAAACCAATGTCTAAGATCACAATTGAGACATCAGCTGTCACCATATTGAGTCCTTCTGATCCTGTGGATGCGATTGTCAGTAAAAAACCCTCAGACTCTAATGTAATTTGAATGGATTCTTGTATGCCTGGTTCATCTTCGATGAGTAAAATTTTGATCATAGAAAATTAAATGTGTTCCCATTTGAATGGAGGAAACATTCAAAACATAGTGAATCAATATTGGTGAGAAATGCAATCAGTATTCGATAAAGAAAAAAAGCATTTAACATCAATTCACAATCCTGTGGAACTGAATGAACTGATTGGTTAATTCTTTTTTCTTATCCAATTCAGTACTTTCCTAGCGGGAAAGTACAATAATCCTATCAATACAAAAACAGGAGTCATCCAAACCAAAACATATGTGAGTTCCAAAAACAAATTGAAAATTCCTACAAATGCATTTTGGTATTGGGGTACGATGATTTTGTCAGCAGGAGTGGGAATGCTAAAGCTGACATTTAATGTAGCCCATTTTACTTTATCATTGATTTTCCATACTTGAAGTTCTGTTTGGTCGATCTCATTTTCACTTTCCGTAATTGCGTCTTCTATTGCAGACCAATTCCTTGAGTTACCTGTTGTTTGGTGATTGGCAGATACCCTTCTTTGGTAACGAATTTTTTCTCGGTTGGTTTTAATTTTCTCCCAAACCATTCCTTCTGTGTGATCAATCGTACTTATATTTTCACTTAGTAATGTCCCATACGTATCCAATTCCAATAATGCATCGTATAGTTTGTCAGAACGAATGTGCATTTTCACATTCATATAGATTGATTCCGAATTCATTGCTGAACTATTTTCAATGAACCCATACTTACTCACAAATACCAAAAAATCTTTTCTGGTTTTGATTAAATCAGAGGTTTGATAACTTAAATCGACTTGGAATTCTAATAAACGATCTTGGTTATTTTGGATTGGAAGGAAAACTGGCCCAATTGTAGTTTCTTTCCTCTGTGCAGTGGAATCGGCACTTTCTTCCAATGAAGGAGAACTGGGTGCTACTTTTTTTTCAGCAGATGCACTCGCAATTTTTCTCTCCTCCGATTCCATTGAAACACTTTCCTCTTGTGCATTTCCACAGCTCCAAAAGAGAAATAAAATAAGAAGGTAAATTGGTAATTTTATTTTTTTCACAACAAATCCTAATCAAAACAATCTAATTATCATTAACAAACAATCGGTAATTTATTCTCAACAAGAATGGATTGCGCAAGTTAAAAAACAAATATTCGTCCAAACGAATCCGATACCAAATCTCCTATAGGATTCGTTTGGTTAGAAAGGATTGTTTTGTGATTTCAAAGGGTACTGTAATTTCAGCAGAACCAATTCCCCCACTAACAACATCAACTATATTGTTTTTGTAATACATTTCATTGACGACAATAGGAACAACATCCTCTGAAAGTGGATTGATCACTTCTAAGACATCTCCCTTTTCTATTTTGTTTTTTACTTCAATGATGACTCTTTGGTTCTTATGTTGGTATCCCTTGACAAGACCTACATAATGATGAGTTTTTTGTAGACTTGTTCCGAACTCATTGTTTTGAAAATTTTGTTCTTCTACTGGTATTTGGTCTTCCATACCTCTTGTTAAAAAACCTGAAAAATACTTTCTGGAAGAAAGTTTATCCAATTCTTCCAACCATTTCCGATCAAAACTCTCTCCACGTTTGATTCCATCTAATGTTTTTCGATAACTTCTGGCAACCATGCCAACATAAAAATCATTTTTGGTCCTCCCTTCAACCTTAAGTGAATCGACTCCTGCATCACATAACTCTTGTAAAAACTCAATGGCACGTAGATCTTTGGAATTCATTAAAAATGTTCCATCCTCATCCGTTATCAGTTCCATGGGTTCATCATTTTGTTTTGGATTTGTAACATACACTTTATATAAATCACGACATGCATTATTACAGGATCCTTGGTTTGCATCTCGATTTTTAAAATAATTGCTCATAAAACACCTTCCGCTATGAGCAATGCAGATTGAACCATGAACAAAAACTTCAATCTCCATATCTGGTACTTTTTCTTTTATCTCTTTAATTTCAGGAATTGATACCTCTCTAGACAAAATAACTCTTTTTGCTCCATATGCCTTCCAAAATTCAACTGCGGCATAGTTCATTGTATTTGATTGTACAGAGATATGGATATCTAATTCAGGATATGCATTTTTAGTCATATGAATCAATCCTGGATCTGCCATAATCAAAGCATCAGGTTTTAAACTTGCCATTTGTTCTAAATACTTATGATAAGAACCAAGTTTGGAGTTACGAGGTATGTTATTCACCGTAAAGTAAATTTTTTTATTTAGGTTTCTTGCGATTGAAACTGCTGTCTGTAAATCCTCCATTGAGAATTCATTTTCTCTCGCACGTAACGAATAACGTGGTACTCCACAATAAACTGCATCTGCTCCATACAAATACGCGATGTTTAACTTATCTAAGTTTCCAGCAGGTAATAATAGTTCTGGAATGTTTCTAAAAGTTTTCATATACATATTCCATTCCAAAAAAGTGATTCCTTGGATCAAAGGAAAATATGATTCTACTTGTTTAGAGTGTTTCTAAAATAAAAAATAGAAAGACAAAAGATTCTCATACAGAAACTTGAAACTACAATGACGGCTTATTTGATTTTTTTAATGTTCCATATCCTATCTGCTATGGTCTGGGTTGGAGGTATGATTTTCTATGTGATTGTAGTGATGCCTGTCATTCGAAACCAAAAATTGAAGGAACAGAAGTTAACCTTACTCCAATTAACTGCCCTTCAATTTCGAAACATTTCTTATATCCTATTTTTTATTTTGATCACTACTGGTTTTGGAATATTATTTAGCAAAGGTTTATTAAGAGAGGACAATCTCTTTACTTTTTTTACTTCTTCGATTGGTTTTATGTTTAGCTTAAAGATTGGATTATTTGGAATCTTATTTATTTCTTCCGTGTACCACGATTTTGTTTCTGGTCCAAAAACATTTTTCTATTTAGAATCTGATCCCGTTCAATATGAACGGTATCGAAGGATGTCTGGTTTTTTTGGACGTTTCAATTTATTTCTCTCCCTATTCATCGCAATTTCAGGAATCCTTGTTTCAAGAGGAGTCTCGTTCTTTTAGAAAAAATCCTCTTGACTCTTAACGTCTGGAAAATCGACTCAAATTAATGATTCCGAGTCGCAATTTCAAATTTATACTGATTCTAATTTGGATAGAGATCACTCCAGGTATCCCTTCCAAAATAGAGGCGTTCCAAGGAATCATGCAACCAGCGTTTGGTGCAAGGCAAGCGGGTATGGGTGGCGCATTCCAAGCTGTTGGAGGATCAGTAATGGATTTAGAATCAAATCCATCTCATCTTGCACGTGTTCAACGAACGAAATGGGAATTGGGATCTTCTTTTCATTTCCCAACCATTGCATATAATGATAGTTATATAGACCAAAATCCTTTAAAATCATACCAGAATAAAATTATAGAAAACCCAAGAGCCTTTTTACCTTATTTAGGGATCATCAAACCAATCACTGAAAACATAAGTATAGGATTTGCATTGTATGCACAAGGAGGTGGAGGTGGTCATTTTAAGAATATCAAACGTTTCACTCCAGATGGACGCACAATTAATGATACATTTAATACTATCATCCCAGTCATTGGCGAAACAAATTCTGCAGTGGAAGACTTAACCTTTCGATTTATGACCGTCAAATCAACATTGGGTGTTGGCATCAAAGAGGGAAGATTTGCATTCGGACTTGGATTGGATTTTGTTTATGGTTTTATGCAATTAAAACGAACCTACCAGGATGAAACAAGAAGTCTTACGATTCCTGGTGGAATCAGATACCAAAGTGATTCTGCTTTTACAGTTGGAGGTAAAATTGGATTTTCTTATGATATTACAGAAAACATAAGAATCGCATACTCATATACTTCTAGAAATGTATTACCTTTAGATGGAACCATGCATGTGGATTCCTATTTGCCAGAACGATCCTTCGGGACTAGAGTCTCTCGTTATATGATATGGCCAGATAAACATATCGCAGGAATCTCGTATCATAATGACCGATGGATTATCGACATGGACATTAAATACATTCCATGGTCCGAAAGTTTTAATTCGAGTAAATTTCGTTTAGAAGATGTATGGGTGAGAACACCTATTGGAGTAGAAACAAATGCATTTCAATTTAATTTAAATTGGAGAAATCTAACTATTCTCGCTTTGGGAACAGAATACAAATGGAATGAAAAGTATAAATCACGAATGGGTTATAGTTATGGAAATAATATCATTCCAGCAAGTGGAGTGAGTCCAATGTTAGGTGCAAGTATCGAACATCATTTTTCTTTAGGTGGAAGTATCACATGGAACGAAACTTCATTTCATATCGCTTGTGAATATGGATTCCCTAAAAAAACAGTTGGAGGTAAAACTTCTGACTGGACATTGTCACACTCTGTATTTTCTACTTCTGAAATACATCCAATACAATATTCATATCAGAAATCGATGAGTGTATTTAGCATTTATTTAGGACTAGAACAATACATTTAAAGGAAAATTTATGAAACATCTACAATTAGCAAAAGTTGCAATTTTATTATGGTTATTCACAATGATAACCTTAGGTTATTTTTTTTACTTTGGGAATACTACAAAGTCTCTTGATACAAGAACTGCAATTCGTTTAACGCCTGCTGAACGACAATTGGTACTGACTGAAATGAGAGCCTTATTAGAAGCACTAAATGGTATGTTGTCTGGTCTAGGTGAAAAAAATTATGAAAAAGCAGCTAAGTCTGCAGACGCAGTTGGCATGGGGCTTGTGGCAAGTTTAGAACACCAAGAAAAAACGATTTTGTTAAAACTTCCTGTTTCATTCAAAAAATTAGGTTTTGGAACTCATGAAAAATTTGATGAAATTGCATCAAAGATCCGTAAAAAAGAAGAGATTCATACTCTCTTAAAAGAAATGGATGAACTTACCAAAAACTGTGTCGCTTGTCACGCTGGTTATAAAATCGAATTAGAAAAAGAAGTTAAATAATTTCCAATAAAGAAATATGCCAAAAATATCTAGATACTTTATCAAATCAGGGATGTTATATTTGTTTTTTGGTGTTTTAGTTTATAGCTTGAATGAGTTTCCAGGATTAAATTTCAAAGTACCACTCCTACCAGTGTATTGGCATATGATCGCCATTGGGTGGATCACACAGATCATTATGGGTGTTTCACTTTGGATGTTTCCAAAAGGCAAAATTTCGATCTCTAAAAATGGATCCATATTATCTTGGATATCTTATGTTTCCTTAAATCTTGGACTTGTGTTTCGATTTTCTTCTGAACCATTTCTACATGTTGATCGCGAAATGGTTAAGATTCCATTTTTACTTTCGATTTTTTTACAAGTTTTGGGTATCTTATGTTTTATCTTAGAGATATGGCCAAGACTTACACCTATGAATAGGAAACTTTCTTAATTTATGTTCCCTATTCAATCCGTTTGGTTATTGAGAAGTTCATTGGTATATTTGCTGTTAGGTACCTTATTAGGTGCGCTTCTCATGTCGCAGAAAATATTTTTATGGGATCATTCATTTTGGTTTTTATTGCCAATTCATTATTCGATCATGGTTTGGGGGTTTTTCATACAATTCATTATGGGAACAGCATATTGGATGTTTCCAAAACATTTATCAGATTTACAAAGAGGTTCTCACTTTCAAGCTTGGTTTCTTTTTTATTCTTATAACATTGGATTCGTTTTTTTTGTTTTGATTCAGTTAAATCAATTGCCAAACGATTTTGAACGATATGCCAAAATTCTCATTTGTTTAGCAATTGTAATGTTTATTAGATTACTTTGGGTTAGATCTATTTCATACAATTCTTAGGAAAGATTATAAATCTAATTTGATAAACGGTTTATAATTCATATCTTCCTTTAAAATATGATTTGTTAACCAAAGCCTTAAAAATTGAATTAGATCGCTGAAAAAGTGATTCAATTCGAGATCATTTGTTAATAAATTACCAGATGTTAATCTTTTTTTCAGTTCCAATATTTTATCAGTGAAACGATCATGTTGTTTTTTGTGAGCTTCCAATTCTGGGTATTGGTTCAACTCCATCACTCGTTCTTCAATCAAAAAATGACTAATGGTATAGTCCTCTAATTCTGAAACTGCTTCAATTAATAACTTTGAATTATCAGATAAACGATTTTTGTTTTCCTCATAAATGGATTCAATTTGATTGATGAGTCGAAACAGTTTTTTATGTTGAGAGTCAATCTCTGAAATATTGGTCTCATATTTAACGTCCCAATTTGCGATCATAACTACCTCTTACTTTCCATTTTTTCCTTACACCCTTAGAAACAAGGTTTAAATCCTTAAAAACACGTCTATCCACCCGGACCTTCGATTGATAAATATCAACTAAATCTCCCCTCTTCCGCTTGATCCAGATCAATGTAATTCATCTGAGACTGGTATTGAATGATACTAGATTTAAAAATTGGGCGGAAACAAATGAAAAACAGATTCTCACAAATAACAATGATTATAATCCTCCTCAGTTTTGCTCTTGTAGGCACAAACTGTGGAAAGGGTGACGATGCAGATGCTGGAAAAGGAATCTCTGCTGTATCTGATGATAAGTCACAACAGGATGTTCTAAAAATTGCGATTGGATCAAAAGACCATACCACACTCGTTGCAGCCGTCCAAGCGGCAGGTCTTGTTGATTCTCTAGCAAACCAAGGACCATTTACAGTATTTGCACCAACAAATGATGCATTTGCAAAATTACCTGCAGGGACTGTCGATGATCTTCTGAAACCAAGCCAAAAGGATACGTTAAAAAATATTCTAGAGTATCATGTGGTGGTTGGTAACCTAACAGAAGCTATCCTAAAGTCTGAATATACTGGAAAAGAAGATGAACTTGGTATGGCAAATGGCGCTCACACTAAAGTAACCGTTAAAAATGGAAAAACACTAATCAATGGTGCAACCATCATTGCTTCCATTCCTGCAGCAAATGGAATCATCCATGTTGTGGATACAGTGTTACTTCCACCAGAAAAAAAATAAGTCACTATCAATCAAAGGAGTAGTAACAATGAATCGATACAATTCAAAAGAAGGATCCATTCGACTAAAAATCGGAATCACAATGGGTCTTATATCGTTTTTAACAATTTTCGCTTGCGGAGGAGAGAAAACAGAAGAAACACCTGCATCTAACGCTGGTTCAAAGGGTATTGGTCCCGTATCTTCAGTCACTATTGGTGCACTTGACCAATCAATGGCAGATAGAGGGAAAAAACAATTTGAAGCAAAGTGTTCAGCATGTCATAAATTTGAAGAAAAAGTCGTAGGCCCAGCTCTTCAAGGTGTTACACAAAGAAGAACTCCTGAATGGATCATGAATATGATTCTAAACCCAATGGAGATGACTCAAAAAGATCCAATTGGACAAGAGTTACTTGCTGAACACCTCGTACAAATGACATTCCAAAATGTGAAAGAGGAAGAAGCGAGAGAGATTCTCGAATACTTCCGTAAAATGGATTTAAAATAGGTAACCATATGTTAAAAAAATCAAACATAATCGTTGTTACACTAGGAATTGCCCTTTTTGCTTTTTTACCAAATTGTAAAAAGGGAGCTGCAACAGCAACATTGGCTTCAGATGCAGCATCTAGAGTGTATGTAGCTCCTGGAGAAAAGGATGAAGTATATGCCTTTTTGTCCGGTGGATTTAGTGGACAGATGTCTGTGTATGGAATTCCATCTGCAAGACTTTTCAAAATCATTCCGGTGTTCTCTGTATTTCCAGAAAATGGTTATGGTTTTGACGAAGAAACTAAAGACATGTTAAAAACAACTCATGGATATGTTCCTTGGGATGATAGCCATCACGTTGAAGCATCAATGACAGATGGAAAACAAGATGGACGTTGGATGTTCTTAAATGCAAACAACACCCCAAGACTTGCAAGGATTGATCTAAAGTCTTTTGAAACAAAAGAAATTTTGGAAATTCCTAACACTGCTGGTAACCATGCGTCACCTTTTGCAACTGAGAACACAGAATACTTAATGGCAGCAACACGGTTTTCTGTTCCTGTTCCACAAAGTAATGTTTCTATAGATAGTTTTTCCAAAGGTGGGTTCAAAGGAACAGTCACTATGGTCAAAGTAGACAAAAACACAGGAAGACTTTCAATCGAATTACAAGTATTAGTTCCTGGTTTCAATTATGACCTATCCCATTGCGGAAAAAAGAAATCTCATGACTGGTGTTTTTTCAGTAGTTATAACTCTGAACAAGCACACAAAATGTTAGAAGTTGGTGCTTCCAAAAAGGATAAAGATTTTATCTTAGCATTCAACTGGGTTCGAGCAAAAGAATGTAAAGACCAAGGTAAAGCCTACAATTTTGGTGGTGAATACGTTAACAACTTTAAAGATGAAAACAAACCTGCCGTCTCAACAAAGTTAAGTGGCGTCAAGATGTTAAATCCTAAGGATTGTCCAGGTATGATGTATTACATGCCTACTCCAAAAAGTCCACATGGAACCGATGTTGACTCGACTGGAGAATACATTGTTGGTGGAGGTAAATTGGCTTCTGTCATTCCAGTTCACTCATTTAGTAAAATGATTGAGGTGAAGGATAAGAAAGAGCATCACTCAACTGAAATTGAGGGAATTCCAGTTCTTAAGTATGAATCAACACTTGCTGGTGAAGTACAAAAACCATGTCTTGGACCACTCCATACAGAATTTGATGGCCAAGGTTATGCATACACTTCTTGTTTTGTGAGTTCGGAAGTTGTGAAATGGAAACTCGGAACATGGGAAGTAGTCCAACACTTACCAGCTTATTACAGCGTTGGTCACTTATCAATCGTTGGTGGAAGTTCAACTGAACCTTACGGTAAATATCTAATTGCGATGAACAAAATCACAAAAGATCGTTATTTACCAGTTGGAATGGAGTTACCACAAAGTGCGCAACTTTATGATATCTCTTCTGGAAAAGCAGAGTTACTCTCCGATTTTCCAACAGTAGGTGAACCACATTATTCACAAATGATTCCAGCAAAACTCATTATGGATAAAACAGCTAAGTTATTTCCATTGGAAGAGAACAAACACCCTTATGCGACAAAAAGTGAAAATGATGCAAAGATTGTAAAACTAGGTAACACTACACACATTTACATGACTGCTATCAGATCTCACTTCAAACCAGATATCATTGAAGCAAGGACTGGAGAAACATTATATTTCCATGTTACTAACTTGGAACAAGACTATGATATCCCTCATGGTTTCGCAATCGGTGGAGCACCTAACATGACTAACTTACTTATCATGCCAGGTGAAACAAGAACCTTCAAATGGGTAGCTCCTAAACCAGGAATTTATCCTTTCTATTGCACTGATTTTTGCTCTGCTCTACACCAAGAGATGCAACAATACATCCGTGTAAGTCCGTGAAATATATGAAAGATTTACTTTTCCAAACGTTAAGTAAAAAAAACCGACTCCTAATCTTAGGGGTCGGTTTATTCCTCGTATTGGTATATTTTATCCCAATCTGGGCAATCTCAATTTCTGCACCTCAATATCCTGAGGGACTTGGGATGCAAATATGGATCAATCAAATCACTGGTGCAACTCCCTATGATTTAAAAAATATCAATTTGTTAAATCACTACATTGGTATGAAAGAGATCATTTCAGAATCAATCCCTGAACTTCTTTTTATGCCATATGTATTAGCATATTTGATTATTGGTGCTTTTATTACTGAATTATTTCCAAAAGTTGGAATGGCAATTCTTGGCATCATCAATTTAATCATCGTTGGACTCGTTGGTTTGTTTGATTTTTGGAGATGGGAGTATAATTATGGACACAACTTAAATCCAGATGCTCCTATCATCATTGAAGGAATGGCTTATCAACCTCCACTTCTAGGTTGTAAAGTGATGTTGAATATAACTGCTTGTAGTTATCCTTCTTATGGTGGTATGATTTTGGCTTCTAGTCTCGTCTTACTTGTCTATATCCTATGGGATGAAAAACGAAGGAAAAAATCAAATGTGGTTTAAACATCATAAACTCATTTTTTTCACACTCACAGTTGTTCTTTGCAACTGTGGGGAGGTGAAACCAGAGAGTCTTACAGTAGGAGAAAAAAAATGTGATCATTGTTCCATGTCCATCGTTGATATGAGATTTCATACACAACTCATCACTTATAAAGGCAAACGATATCATTTTGATGCAATTGAATGTGCAGATCAGTTTATAAACCAAAAACAAATGAAACCAAAACAAATATGGGTTTCAAATTATTTACAATCTAACGAATTTATACCGAAAGAAAACGCAATTATCATCCAAACGAATAAAATTCGATCTCCTATGGGCGGGGGATTAGCCGCTTTCAAATCCAATGAAGAAACAATCCCTTTTCAAAATTGATGGGTATGTCTTATTCTCTAATAAGATACCAAAACAATTGAAATCCATTTTTGTTATAATCATACTCTTCTTCATTCAATTGTTTCCTTCATCGATCGTTGGAAAAAATATCACAGTTTGCAAAACATGCCAAGTATCCTCTCTAAAACAAGCAATTCAAATCGCGAGTGAAGGCGATACAATCCAAATCAAAAAAGGCATTTACCAAGAAGGATTCATTCCCATCGCAAAATCAATTTCGATAATTGGTGAACCAGGTGTCATCATTGATGGTTTAAAAGAAAAACATGTGTTTGGAATCTATCATAATTTTGTGAAAATTCAAAACTTAAAGATCATTGGAAGTGGAATTTCTGATTTAGCTGAATATGCAGGTGTGTATGCCGAAAAGGTAAACCATTGTTATTTCGAAAATTTGGAATTGGAAGACAATGTGTATGGTTTTTATCTTTCTGAATCATCTGAATGTATCATTAAAAATAGTTCTTCCATTGGAAATGCAGAAAACGAAGTTTTGGGAGGAAATGGAATTCATTTGTGGTCTTCACATAACAACCAAATCATTGGAAATCACTTAAAAAAACATAGAGATGGAATTTACTTGGAATTTTCTGAACGCTTAAAAATTGATAACAATGAATCAAAAGAAAATATCAGATATGGAATGCATTTTATGTTTTCCAGTGAAAATCAATTTACAAATAATATTTTCAAAAACAATTCTGCCGGTGTTGCAGTGATGTATAGCAGAAGAATTCTAATGGAAAAAAACAAATTTATCGAAAATTGGGGTGAAAGTTCGAATGGAATATTGTTAAAAGATATAACAGAAAGTGTATTATCAGAAAATTTATTCAAAGGGAATACGATTGCAGTATTTGCAGATGGCATTACAAAAATAGAATTTCTAAAAAACAATTTCATCGATAACGGATGGGGAATCAAAATTTTAGGCAATACTGATCATAACAATATTCAAGATAATAATTTCATTCAAAATGTTTTTGATATTAGTACGAATACAAAATCAACAACCAATGTATTTCTAAATAACTATTGGGATCACTATGAAGGATACGATTTAAATTTAGACCAATATGGAGATGTTCCTCATAAAACAATACACTTCTTTGGTTATTGGATTGCCGTTTATCCTTTTCTAATGATATTGTATGAATCTCCTGTTGTATTATTCCTCCAAGGGATTGAAAAAGCATTTCCCATCGTTACGCCCATTGAGTTTGAAGACAAACAACCAAGAATGAAGGTTAGAATATGATAACAGTGAATGATTTATCTATCAGTTACGGATCGAATTCATATGCAGTCAAAAATGTAAACTTTTCCGTAGAATCTGGAAATATTGTATCCATTATTGGTCCAAACGGTTCTGGAAAAAGTTCTCTTATCAAAGGTATACTTGGACTCGTCCGTCCGAATGAAGGTTCCATACAATTTAATGGGAAAGAAGAAAATTCGTATACAATTGGTTATATGCCACAAACTCCTCGATTCCCAACGAATATCAAAGTGAAAGAACTCATTTCATTTTTTAAGAAATTAGAATCAGTTGATGAATCGAGATTTGAAAAATTATTCAATTTACTTGATTTGAAACACCATGAAGAGAAAAAAATCGGAAACCTCTCTGGTGGAACCAAACAAAAAATCAGTATTTTACAATGTTTTTCAAAACAAAAAGACTTATATGTGATAGATGAACCAACTGCAAGTTTGGATCCATATATATCACATTTATTAAAAAATCTTTTGATCGAACAAAAAAAACAAGGATCACTTGTGTTATTTTCCACACATATATTATCGGAATTACAAGAGTTAGCCGATCGTTTTCTATTATTATCTGAGGGATCGATATTGATAGATGATACACCTAAAAATTTCCTAGAAAAAAACAACAAAGTGACAATGGACGAAGCTTTAATGCATTTCTGGAATGAGGAATACAAAACAAAAGTATGAAAGAAATATTACTTTTCGAAATCAAAGAGAACATCCGAAGCAGATGGATATTTATTTATTCCGGACTCTTAGCCATTGTCATGTTAGTATTGAGTTTTTTTGGAGACCAAAATGGAATCCGATTACTAGTGAGCACAATGAACTTAACTCTTATCGTGATTCCACTGTATTCCATTACATTCTCTGGAATGACATTCTTAGAATCGATGCCATTTTCTGAAGTGTTATTGTCAAAATCTGTGACACGTAAGTCATTATTCTTTGGAAAATTTTTTGGAATTACAACATCCTTATCTATTGGTCTTTTAATTGGTCTCGGAATTCCAGGTTTCTTTTTATTTATGAGTGATCCAAAATTTCTTTTTTTATTTTTGGAACTATTGATTTTTGGAATCTTTTTAACTAATATTTTTGTAGCACTTGCTTTTTTAACCTCGTCTTTTATACGAAGAGGGGAAATCGTACTCACCATATCTTTGTTAGTATGGTTGTATTTCTTTATCTTCTTTGACGCTATCGTATTTATGTTGAGTGTATATCTTGGAGACTATCCAATTGAAATTCCATCACTGATCATTATCTTACTAAACCCTATTGATTTAGTCAGAATTTTTATCTTATTGCAAACCAGTGCGGCAGCATTACTAGGATTTTCTGGAGCCATTTTACTCAAAACCTTAGGAATGGCAGGTGTTCTTTTGATCGTAATATTGTTCCTTTCGTTATGGGTAAGTATTCCTCTTTTTATCTCTTATTTCAAGTTTCAAAAAAGAAATTTTTAGAACGGATCTCATTCTAATTTCCTATATTTTTAAGAATCTTGATTTAGATCATGGAAGGATTTACTTCTTTAATGCATACTAAGTCCAACCATGAGGAAATGTTGGATCACAATCATCACGATGTTAGTCTTGGTTCCATTTTTAGGAAAAATCCTTTTTTTGGAATCAGGACTCTTCGCACAATCATTGTACCAATTGTCAATGGTTTGTCATTGTAACCATAACTCTGAATCAGAAGTACATCATGATTCAAAATCTAATCCCAAAAAAAGAATGACTTGTCATTTGAAAAAAACTTCCAGCGCTCATACTTGTACATGTTCCAAGAAAAAAATGGCCGCAAAAATCATTCAATCCCAATCAATGAATCCAAGTTATGTGAATCCTTTCAAATTTCAAAATACAATTCTATTTGATTTATTATCGATTGAATCTTCTTTCTCTCAAAACTTACCTCTCGGTTATAGCCACCTTCCTGACAAACCACCAAGACTTTTGACTTAATTCAATCTATGTCATTCATTCACTCAATTCATAACTGAATGTAAATCAAGTTACTTGGAATCCATTAACAATGGAACCTTGGATCAATCTAATAAGGTATTTTTATGTTCTCAAAAACAATTCTCATTTGTATCATTAGTTTATTTTTAACGCAATGTAGTTTAACATCAGACAAATCTGGTATTGAAACAACGAACCTTTTGTCTCTTCTTGCTGCATCAAACTTAAATCCCAATTGCGGAATCACTCAATCACAAGCAATTCCAAGTAACCTAACCCAAGTAGAAAGTAAACCAAGGGTAAAGTATAGTATCTCAGATTGTATTGACGTTGGTTTTGCCAATTTGGGCCTAACCCAAACAGGAATCACAAAAGGGGCAACCGGTTCTTCTTCGAGCTCTGTTTTATCAACCACTACAGATGTGATGTTGGCAACTAACAAAGGTGGAACCAATGTTGAAGTAACATTTACAATGAATTCGTCATCAAGTTCAATCGATGTCATCGCATATGGAATTGGCACACCAACATCAGGCCCCACATATCGTTTGCTTGCTGGTGCACAAACACAATATAAAAATGCATCAGGTGTTTATGGTAATACGGGAAAAGGAGGTTCGGTCTCTGCTCCTATTCCAAATGTTGGAACAACTTACACATATTGTTTAGATTTCCAATACACATCTGGTGGTTCCCGATTTCTCAATGGATTTAATAAACCATGTGCTGAATTGACATCCACAGAAAGAGGATCCATGTCTTATTACCCTATCATGCAAATGATGAATGTTCCAACTTACGCTGGCGGAAACTCATTAGGATTTGTATTAAATGGAGCGACTATCACTTCATTTACAATCGGATCCATCGTTTCCAATACTGAAATGTAAACCGCTCTCCAAACACTCGTCATACTAACGAAAAAATTTCGTTAGTATGACATTTTTGGAAAAGGAAATTGTAATTTTATGAAACTTAAAAAAATTCTCATCATCATATCCATTCTGCTTTTTTCACCGCTCATTGCAAAAGAGATAAATATCTCAAATGCTTATTTAAAGTATACGAATGGATCAAATTCTGCAATTTATCTTACTATATCCAATGTTTCAAATAAAGATGTAAAACTAACCCAAACGATATCAGATTTCGCAAATCGAGTTGAATTGTATGACATGCAAAAAAGTGAATATGGAAAAAAGATGGTTGCAGTCACTGAGATTCCAATTCCCAAAAAAACAACCGTCACCTTATCACCCCAAGGATTTCATATCATGGTGTTTGGAATCAAATCTCCACTGAAATTAAAAGAACTGATTCCTTTGCGATTGGTTTTTAATAATGGTACAGAAATTGAAATAAAAGTTCCAGTAGAAACTTCTTCGCCAAATATATCCTCAATCAAAAATCCATCCTTAACAAAAGATCCGATTTCAAATCTTCCAAGTACCACAGAAGAGGAAACCGAAGACCATCATTTCACTAATGTAGCTGAGAATGAAGAAGAAGACCATTCCCATCACGACGAACATGGAAGTGGCGACCATCATTCTCACAATCGTGCTGATATGATTGGACCTGCAGGAATCATGAATCCACACATCCATGAGAAAGGCAAATGGATGATCGATTACCGGTATATGGGTATGAAGATGTGGGGATTACAATCTGGAACGAAAGGGTTATCCGATTTAGGTACATTATATTTTCCTTATACTGATCCAACTGTTGCAATGCCAACGGGAAGTTTGATTACAAGTTCACCTATTGGAACAACGATTCCTATATTATCTCAGAACAAATTCAATTATATGTCTGTGCCAACAGATATGGTGATGGAAATGAATATGGCAAGTGTTATGACATCTATCTCGGACAAATGGATGATTATGTTCATGGTGCCTGTTGTCAAAAATCGAATGACGATGTTATCAAGTAATTTTGATCGAGCTCCTATGAGTTCAGCAGGTATCGGAGATGTTAGTGTGAGTGCAGCCTACAGGCTTATCAAAACTGATCATCAAAACTTTTTTACAGGTATGGGAATATCTTTTCCCACTGGATCCATCGATGAACGAGATAATATGCCAATGATGGGAAAACAAAAGGTTCCTTATAATATGCAACCAGGAACAGGAACTTACAATTTACTACCGCAACTTTCCTACAACGGACAATATGACCGATTTACTTGGGGAGTTTTAACTCAGGCAAATTTACGGATGGGAAAGAATGATAACAATTATAAATTTGGAAATCGTTATGAAATCTCAAGTTGGATATCGTATTTATTATTTGATTCGATGTCTTTTTCCTTTCGAGTGGCTAAACAAAGATGGCTCAATTTACAAGGGTTAGATGCGACACTTGACCCTAAAATGGATCCTCAAAATGATCCTTATAGACAAGGTGGCATGAGAAGTGATTGGTTTGTAGGACTCAATTTTCTAGTCACCAAAGGAATGTTATCTGGCATTCGATTTGGATTCGAATACGGACGGCCATTCCATCAAAATTTAAATGGACCACAATTGGCAACGCGAGAACTGTTCAATGTGTTTGCTTCCTATAGTTTTTAAAATTGTTTTACAAATTTTGGGGCGCACATCTCCGGCTTTACGCTCCAATCTTTGTTTACACAAAGGATTTCCGCTACAATCCGGGGCGCATCCATTCGAATCCAATAAATTTTCGTTGTGTATACAAGCCAAAAACAATTACAACTTCAATTATGCCATCCCAAGAGACTCCAAATCCAGTTACCATCCGCAATGCTAAACCTGAAGATAACAATCATATCGTCCCTCTCATCCATTCCTCAGGACCACTTGCATGGAATTTTGTATTCCAAGAAGGTAACCTAACTGCCTTTGATTTTTTGAATACCGCTTACCCAAAAAAAGGAAACACTGTCTCGTATACAAATCACTTTGTCGCTGAAAAAGAGGGACAAGTGGTTGGATCCATCTTACAATACACCCAACCAAGTTTTTTAGCTCTTACCATCGGCACAGCGTTAAAAATCCTTTCGTTATACAAATGGAAAGCACCAAAAGTAATGGCACGTGGTTTAAAAACAGAGACAGTTATCCAACCACCTAAATCAAAATGTTTGTATTTAGGTCATATTGCTGTTTTAGAATCACATCGCAACCAAGGGATCGCCAAACAACTCATCGAATATATGATCCAAAAAAATCCGGGATACAAAACTATTTCTTTAGATGTATCAGCAGAAAATCCTTCAGCGATTGGCCTTTATCAAAAATTAGGATTTGTCATCAAAGAAACAAGGTATCCGAAAGGTTGGGAAGGTAAAATTCCATCTCACCACTATATGGAAAAAGAAGTTTGAATAGGAATTTTCCTGAATCAAAAGCTGCAGTGGAAATCCTTTCCGGAACGGAAAGATTGGAACGAAAGGCGCGGTCGGTTTAGAATCAGCTTTGATTCCGAATACATTTCGAGGCGCCCCACTCCTCCTTGAAATATTCTCAAATTGGATCCATTCTATCTTAATGGTAAATTTTTTCCATTTGACTATCAAATTACGATATCGTAATTTGATTTTGAATGCGAATTAATGAATTTTTTTCTAGTTTTATCAAAATTCATATTTTACACCACTGTCTAAACGAAGAAATTTACGGTGTTTGGATGATGGAAGAATTGCGAGAACATGGTTATAAAATTAGTCCTGGTTCTTTGTATCCACTTTTAAAACAACTAGAAGAAAAAGGACTCATTCGTTCTCGCATTGAACAATTGGGTAAGGTAAAACGTAAATACTATCGTATCACGCCAAAAGGAAAAAAAGAACTTACTTCTGCAAAATTCAAACTAAAAGAATTGATTGGTGAAATTCTTAATTAAATGGAAACAAAAAAAATAAATTAGGACAAATATGAAACTATTACAAATTTTTTTTACAGCGCTCAAACTCGGATGTACTTCGTTTGGTGGTCCAATTGCTCATTTAAGTTACTTCCATGATGAATACGTAACCAAAACAAAAATGGATCAGTGCACACGCATATGCTGCCTTAGTACCCTTATGCCAGTTTTTAC
>JACVCB010000022.1 GCA_016742255.1 Leptospira sp. | reverse complement strand
TACGATCGACTGCATCTCTCCATTTTGCATAAGCGATGAACAAATTCTTTGTTTCGTCAAATCGATACATTGTACTATGAGATTCTGCTTTGGATTCAGAAAAAGGCAATCGAAAAATGAAGCATTCCATTTTTGCTTCTTAACAGTCTAAAATTCGTGAAATGGAAAACCGTAATCTCCCTTCTTTTGTCGATTGGATTGTCTGCAAACGTCCTTGCTGATTCCAAAATCCTAAAAACTCACCATACCGAATCCGGATTCCAGAACCCAAATCCAGATTTCAAACGAAAAGGTTTTTGGGATGTTTTTGCATGGCAATGGGATCGGTTTTTTTTACCGTACAGTTTGGACGCTAAAACCTATCCAGAATTTCCCGTCCTAAAAAATGATGGAAGTCTCTTACAAAAGAATCAATCCAAACTATCTGTGACTTGGATTGGACATGCGACAACTCTTGTCCAAATTGATGGAGTGAATATCCTCACAGATCCCATTTGGAGTGAAAGATGTTCTCCGCTCAGTTTTGCTGGACCAAAACGATACACACCACCTGGAATTCCGATCACCAATTTACCTAAAATCGATATTATCATTTTATCTCATAATCATTATGATCATACTGATATCCCCACTTTAAAAACTTTAGAAGAAACATTCCATCCCTTGGTTCTCACTGGACTCGGGAATCGAAAATTATTGTTAGGTGCTGGTTTGAAACATGTAAAAGAAATGGATTGGTGGGAAGAAGTAACATTTCGTTCGCTAAAACTTACTTTCACTCCGACTCAACATTTTAGTGGCAGAAGTCTTTTTGACCGCGATGAAACTTTATGGGGGAGTTATATGGTCGTTGGTGCAAAAGAAAAAGTTTATTTTGCAGGTGATACCGGATATTACACTCATTTTAAAGAGATCGCAAACCATTTTGGTCCCATTGACATTGCCATTTTGCCCATTGGTGCCACGGAACCGAGATGGCTTATGGAACCAGTCCATATTGATCCCAACCAAGCAGTGCTCAGTTTTTTAGACTTGAAGGCAAAATACCTAGTTCCCATGCATTATATGACCTTTGTTTTATCGGACGAACCTCTTGATTCTCCTGTGCCCCGCACAAAAGAGGCATTGAAACAGTCGGGAATCTCCGAATCGGCATTTGTTCCTTTAAAAATTGGAGAATCACGCTTTTTTTAGTTCCAAGTGATTTCTCTTTCGGGTATGCTGTCCTAAAAAAAATAGGATGGTGAGCACGTTGAAGAAGCTTCTCACATTGATGGTTTTCCTGGTATGTTTGTCTGTGACAACTTCCGGGATATTTGCCGAAGAACCAACTCCGGTTCCAACCGAGACAACAACACAAGAGGAAACTGGGCATTCCTCTCATGGTGAATCCGTTCACGAAGAACTCCCGTATTGGACAGTATTACCTTTCGTGGCAATTCTCCTTTCCATTGCAATTTTGCCTGTTGCCTCTCACAAAACAGCGCATTGGTGGGAAGACAATAATAACAAACTTATTTTAGCTGTAGGGCTTGGAGCGATCTCTTTTGTTGTATTACTTGTTTATGGTTATAGCCATAACATAGTACACACTGTATTCTTTGATTATATCCCCTTTATCATTTTACTCGGTTCCTTGTTTTATATTTCCGGTGGAATTGTGATTAAAGGTGATATCCATGCAACTCCACTGAACAACACTTTGTATCTTTTAATTGGTGCGGCTCTTGCTTCATTTATTGGAACAACTGGTGCATCAATGTTACTCATTCGTCCTTTGTTAAAAACAAATAGCGAAAGAAAACATGTTGTTCATACTGTTGTGTTTTTTATTTTCCTTGTTTCCAATATTGGTGGTTCTTTAACTCCACTCGGAGATCCTCCATTGTTTTTAGGTTACCTCAAAGGTGTTCCTTTCACTTGGACTTTTAAGTTATTACCTGAGATGTTATTGGCAGTTGCGATCCTACTCACTGTTTACTTTGTTTGGGATACAATGGCATATAAAAAAGAAACCAAAAAAGATCTCAAACGTGATGATAAACTAGCAACTCCTTTTTCCATTGGTGGGCAAGTGAACTTCATTTGGTTACTTGGTGTGATCTTAGCAGTTGCTTTTTTAAACAGCAACTACATCCCACAAATCAACGAAACTCCAACACTTGGATTCATTCGTGAAGCGGTCCTCATCATTTTGATTGGTTTATCCAAACTGACTTCAAAAGAAGAAAATCGAAAGTTTAATAACTTTACACTTCATCCAATTCAAGAAGTTGCTTATCTCTTCATTGGAATTTTCATCACGATGATTCCTGCTCTTGTACTACTCGAAGCACATGGAAAAGAACTTGGGATCACTGAAAATTGGCAATTTTTCTGGGCAACTGGTGCATTTTCTTCCGTATTGGACAATGCTCCTACGTACTTAACGTTTGGTTCCCTTGCATCAGGTCTTCTCACTCCAGCAGGATCTGCTCCTCTCACTCTTGGCCAATTCATTGGAAACGTCCAAGCAGAAGAGATCTTAAAAGCAATTTCAGTAGGTGCTGTGTTTATGGGTGCCAATACATATATAGGTAACGCTCCTAACTTTATGGTGAAGTCCGTTGCAGAAGAAAACAAAGTGAAGATGCCTTCCTTTGGTGGGTACTTAGCATATTCAATGGGAATTTTAGTTCCTGTTTTTATCCTCCTCACTTTTATTTTCTTCGTCTAAGTTGTAACAACACCAGGGAAACTTTCCCTGGTGTTCTATCATTTCATGTTTCTCCAATTATCTGAATTATATTCTTTATCTCACTCTGGTTCGTTCACACATCTTTCGGAAAAGAAGGAAAGATTAGAAAAAGAACGTAAAACACTTGAATCCATTTTGTCCTCTTCCAAAGAGAAACTCATTTATGGAATCCATACAGGTTTTGGCCCACATGCATTCACTTCCAATGAAGAATTGGAGCTCATTCAAAAATCACTAATCTATCATTTAACCGTAGAGCCAGTGTTAACTGGTGATGGAACTCCTCATTCTCATTTACACCACAAAGAAGCAAGGGTTGTACTGGCAGCAAGACTCTTTAGTTTATCACTTGGTGGTTCTGGGATTCGGTATGAAACCTTAGCAATTTTAAACGAGCTTCTCAAATTGGATTGTATTCCCATCATACCGGAAAGGGGTTCTCTCTCTGCATCGGGAGATTTAATCCCACTCAGTTATATTCCATTGGCTCTCCTAGGTGAATCTGGATTCACGGGCAAAGGAAAGGAGTTAGGCCCCACAAAATTCAATGGGAAACGTTCAGAAATCAAAGGCCTTCCTTGGACCCCACAACCCAAAGAAGCCATCTCACTTACCAATGGGACTAGTTTTACAACAGCCCTTCTAGGTTACCAAGTGATGGAATTTCGGAATATGTTTTTGTTAACCATTGAGATTTTACAATATCTTTTCCATTACCATTCTGTTTTCCCAGATGCCTTCCATCCAGAATACCACAAACACAAACAATTTAAGGGACCTAAGTTCCTCTCTAGTTTACTCCATCCCATTGTGTCCCAAAACCCAAAAACGAAAGTGGAAGGAAAACGAATCCAAGACATTTATTCAGTTCGATGTATCCCTCAAATTTTAGGTTCCATTTGGGATGAATTAGAATCGGTTGTATCAATCGTTGAACAAGAGTTAAATTCTTTATCTGATAATCCTGTTTTAATACCCACTTCTGAAAATGATCAAACAGAGTTTCGATTTGCAGAAGGTGGAGGTTTTTATGCCTCCCAAGTTAGTTTTGCAGCAGATCGTTTACAGAATGCCATGGCAGTTTGGTTTACATGGATGGATCGATTTTTGAATTATCTGATGGAACCAAAAGAAAACAATGAATTCCCTTTGATGTTGTCTGCAAAACCTGGGACTTACGCTGGTTTGTCTGGACTAGGTTTGATGTCGACTCATCTAACAGCAGAGGTACGGAGAGATAGTATGCCAGGGTCAGTACAATCAATCCCAACCAATGGTAATAACCAAGACATCGTTCCCATGGGAGCGATCTCTGTTTTACGAAATCGTAGGACTGTGTTAAGTGCAACGAAACTTTTAGCGATTTTTGGTTATGCAGTGTACCAAACGTCTTTGTTTGCAAAACGTAATGATCTCGTGCCAAATTTTGAATTGTTTTCTGGAATGCAGACGATGGAAAAAGACAGAAGTCTGGATTTTGAAATCCAGACTTTGGTGGAACGAATCCGAAATACTACTTCTTCTCTTGCAACGACTCCAATCGATTGAGTCCCAATCCCAATACCAAACCAAATACAAGTGAGGCGAGTGGGATTTGTGCTTCTTCAAAATCTTTTGGGAGTATGTTTTTGGCAGTGGCAATTTGGATATCACGTTTCACTTCGCCTGATCTACCTACAATTGCCTGTCCATTTGCATAATCTTTAAATGGCCAAAGGATAAAAAAGGATCCTAGGATCAGTCCAAGTAAAAATGTCATCGTATGAGATTTGTATTTCACAAATAACCATTTAACAATATGAGTGAAAATCAAAAGTCCAAGTAAACATCCAATCCCAAACGCACCTAAAAATAGAATCGAACCTGGTTCTAAGATGGTAGAAAGTTTACCAATGACAATTTGGTATTCACCTAACACGAGCATGATGTATGATCCGGAAATTCCAGGAAGGATCATCGCTGAAATGGCAATCATACCAGTGGCAAATGCAAAAATTGGATTTTCGGATCCGGTGTTTTCTCCCATAAAAAAACTGGGAACAATCGTTAATAAAATTCCCGGGACTAAGAATAGCCAAACGACAAGGCTATGTTTTTCAATGAGTTTGTAGGGAACGACTAGTGATGGAATGATGAGACCTATGAAAAGGGCAAGAGTTGCTTGTGGATGGTTTTGTAATAAGTATTGGATCAGTTTTGCTCCAGAGATTACGGAAAGTAAAAGTCCAAAACCAAGGAATACCAAAAACCAAAAATCGATTCGTTTCATTTCCAATGCAAAACGATTTCTCACCTCTTCTTTCCAAAAGCCTACAAGTAAGGAAAGGGAAACTTTGATGGTTTCCAAATTTAAGGAAGTGATGGCAGTGATGAGTCTGTCATACAAACCCAAGATAAGAGCAAAGGTTCCACCAGATACACCTGGGATTAAATTGGCAATTCCAATGAGAAACCCATTGAGGATGCAAAAGAGAATTTCTTTTTTTGTAAGAGGCATATCGGAAAGGATGAATTTTTACAAACTTTAGGCAAGGTTTTTTCTAGTTACTGATAACCATACGATACCATAAGATAAAATCGAAACTAGAAACAAAATCAGGAAAATTGTAATTTTTCCATATCTAAATTCTGTTAATAGAAAGTGGAAACAAACCACCATTACATTCAAAAGGGAAAATACAACGAGAGAACCAATTTTACCCAATTTGGTTTCGGTGAGTTTTTGGTACAAATGTTCTCTATGTGCTTGGAATAGGTGTTTTTTCTGAAAGAATCGTTTGATGAGGATCGTGACACCATCAATCCAAAAAAAAGGAAAAAGATAAAAGTAATCTGTCACATCCCAATGGATGCCATTTGATTTGTTTTGGTAAAGTAAGGGGAGGACCAATCCAAAAAATCCAAGTGCCAGTGATCCGCTATCTCCCATAAATAATTTTGCTTTTGGGAAATTGTAAAAGACAAAGCCAAACATGGAAACGAAGAGCATTGCGTACAAACTGTATCCTAAGTTTGGTTTGGTGTAAAAATCGGGTAAAATAAATCCTAGGGAAACAAAACAAATGGTGAATGTGGTCACCAAATACCAATCCATCCCATCCATAAAATTAACCAAGTTGATTCCAAATACCAAGAAGATTGTGAGAAATACAATTTGAACTAAACTGTTAATAGAAGTAATTCCCAAAAAACTTACATTAGGTTGTATGCCCCATAAACAGAAAAAAACAATTCCTAATTCTAAAACGAGTCGGAGTTTTGGTGTTAAATGGTATACGTCGTCTACAAATCCTAGAATCGAAAATATAAATATACCAGCTAACAAAAGATAAAGATCCATGGGTTCACTTAAAATGGGTAAAGGGTCACTTCCTATGGATTGTAACGGAAACAGTAAAAAAACTAGGGTCGAAAGGAGAAAAACAGGGATAAAAAACATTCCTCCCGATTTTTTTGTGACCGTGTCATGCAAACTCCGTTCATTGGGCACATCTTTCACCCCAAAACGGGAATACACATAAAATGTGTGCAAAATTAGGCTCAAGATGCCCAGAATGAGGAAGGAAATGGGAAAAAAAGGAACCATTTTCGCAAAGTTTCTCAGATCGGGGTCTTTTGGCAGTTTTTTATTGCAAAAATCAGTCCCTCTTCGATGTTTAATTTATGTTTCAGGGCGTTTATACTGCGGTCATCACCCCCTTCCGCCAGGGGAAAATCGATTACGATCAATACTTTAAAATCCTAGAAAACCAGATCCGATCCGGAGTTGCTGGTGTGGTTCCTTGTGGGACAACGGGAGAATCCCCCACTTTATCCTACGAAGAACATAAGGAACTCATTCAAAAAACGGTGCAGATCGTAGCTGGCAAAATCCAAGTGATCGCGGGTACTGGTTCTAACTCCACAAAAGAGGCAATTGAACTCACTGAGTCTGCTTGTGCAGATGGAGTGGATGGAATTTTGTCTGTAAATCCGTATTATAACAAACCTACGCAAGAAGGGATGTTCCAACATTTTACGGCCATTGCAAATGTATCATCGAAACCTGTGATGTTGTACAACATTCCAGGTAGAACCAATGTAAACCTTTTGCCAGAAACGGTTAGTCGTTTGGCGGCTCATCCTAAAATTGCAGCAATCAAAGAAGCAACAGGGGATCTCGGACAAATGGCAAAAGTGATTTCGCTCTGTCCACCCGACTTTGATTTGTTATCTGGTGATGACAACTTAACTCTTCCTGTACTTTCCATCGGTGGAAGAGGAGTTGTATCTGTAGTTTCTAATTTATTCCCTCGAGCATGTGTGGATATGGTTTCCCTTTACCTTCGTGGTGATCTGGAAGCTTCCAAAAAAATTTACTACAAACTGCTCCCAGTATTTGTGAATGCTTTTATCGAAACAAATCCAATCCCAATCAAAGCAGCTATGAGTTGGTTCGGTTATTGCAGTAATGAACTAAGATTGCCAATGACTTCGTTGTCGGAAGGGCAACCAGCCGAATCATTTAAAAAAATCGTATTCCAGTTAAAAGAGGAAGGCATTGTCTAAAATCAAAGTAGGTGTGATTGGTGCTGGTGGTAGGATGGGGAAAGCCATCATCCAAGTCTTATCTCTTTCCAAAAAATCGGTGTTAAGCGCAGCCGTTGTGAGAGAAGGGGCGATATATGCTGGTTTTGATTCTGGAAACCATGCAGGGATCAAAGAAACTGGTATACTTTTATCTTCCGACTTACAAAAAGCAAACGAAGATTCTGATGTGTTAATTGATTTTAGTACCCACACTGGATTTGAATCCATTCTCAACACGGCATTAAAAAATCATAAACCATTGGTGATTGGAACAACCGGCCTTACTGATTCAGATAAAACTCTAATCAAATCCGCATCTGAAACCATCCCAATTGTATTTTCTCCCAATATGTCTGTTGGTGTGAATTTACTATTTAAACTCACTGAAATTGCAGCAAAAGTTTTACATGAAGATTTTGATATCGAAGTTTTAGACATCCACCATAGACATAAAAAAGACTCTCCTTCTGGTACAGCAATGTATTTAAAAGAAGTGTTACTAGAGGCTAGTAATCGGAATGAAGAAAATGTGATTTATGGTCGTCATGGTATGTACCCTGAACGAGACCAAAAAGAAATCGCAATGCATACGATGCGTGCCGGTGAAGTCGTTGGCGAACACACAGTTTATTTTTTTAGTCCAGAAGAGAGGATTGAAATTACCCATCGTGCTCAAGATCGCAAAACATTCGCTAGTGGGGCTGTGAAAGCCGCTGAATTTTTACATGGCAAATCGAAAGGTTTGTACAATATGTTTGATGTTTTAGGAATATAAATTGGATTTTTTTCGAGGATTATACATCATTCCATGGAGTAAAAATTATATCTCCATTAGTTTGGATGTACTCATCGTCGCATTTTTAATTTATAAAACCTATACAACCTTACGTAGAACACGTGGGATTCAACTTTTATTTGGGGTAGGGATCATTTGGATCTCGGGAAGTTTAGCTGAATACTTAGGTTTTGAGTTGCTTGAATGGATCTTAACCAATATTCGCCCTGCACTTGTTTTTGCCATCATTGTTCTCTTGCAACCTGAGTTACGCCGTTTAACAGGTGATTTAGCAAGGATACGTCTCCTACGTTTGTTTTTTCTAAAACCTACTTTTGATTTGGATCCAATTGTGGAAGCCGTTAGAGCCATGTCCCAAGAAAAAATTGGCTCTATCATTGTGCTTGTGAAAGACATTAGCCTTAAGGATATATCAGAAAACGCAGTCCCGATGGATTCCATTGTGACCTCTGAAATTTTACAAACTATCTTCTTTAAGAATTCACCACTCCATGATGGTGCCGTCATCATAGAACAAAACCGAATCGTTTGTGCTGCTTCTTATTTGCCTATGAGTAGTTCCGTAGAAATTTCAACTTTGGGTGCAAGGCATAGATCTGCCCTTGGACTTTCAGAAGAAACAGATTCAATCATCATCGTTACTTCTGAAGAAACTGGAGACATTACAATTTGTTACGAAGGGGAAATGATCCATCCAGTGAAACCCTTGGAGTTAAAAGCTCTTGTGAGTGGTTTGATGTCAGGGAATAAAAAGTCAAAAGACGAATCACAAAGAAAATCCAAAGAAAAAGATTCCGGTGTCATCATATGATTTTGAAATTATTTGGAAAAATGGTACGGAATTGGAAAGCAAAACTCATATCACTGATCATTGCTAGTATCTTCTATGTAAATTTGCAAAACTCTAAAGTTTTGATCAAAACAGTGAATGTCCCAATCGACTATCCAAAGTTATCTGGTAATTTGAGTTATTCAAAAAACCCAGAAAAAACCATTCCAGTTCGAGTGGAAGGTTTAAAAGATGTCGTGAACTATTACTCTCAATTCATGAAGGCTGTGATTGATCCAGAAGATGTTCAATTAGGTGTCACTGAAGTTCCTATCAAAAAAATTGTTGGTGTTCCGAGTGGAGTTAAGGTAACAAAACTTAAAAAAACAGTTCCAGTGGAAATAGAATCCAGAGGACTCAAAGTGGTTCCACTTGAAGTTGTTTTTGAAGGGAACCCACCAGCTAACTTTGAAAAGTTGACTCAGATTTTAAGCCCTCAAAAAATCACACTCAGTGGTAAACCACAAGACCTTGAAAAAATCAATAAAGTAGTTTTGCCAGAAATCTCACTTGTTGATCGTAAGGAACCTTTTGCAAAAACTGTCAAAATTCCAGAATTGCCGAAAGGTGTAAATGTCCTTGGTTCTCGTGATGTAACTGTGAATGTAAATATCATTCCACTTTCGTATAAAACGGGAGAACAAACTGCCGCAGGGATTCCTATCGTTTGTTCTGGGTTAGATCCAAAACTTGATGCAGAACTTTCGGAAGAACAAGTTGCAATTCGTTATTTTTCACTAAAACCAATTCGTTCTGCACAAATCCTAACAGGCATTACAGCACAAGTTCCTTGTAATTATATTTTTGATCCAATTAAAAATAAAATTGTTCCAGAATTACAACCTCAGGTAGCAAAAGTTAGGATCATCAAAAACAAAGATCTAAAAGGGATCGAAATATTGCAGATCAGCCCTGAAAAAATCGAAATTCGATACAAAGTCAAAGAACAAAATATCGATCCAGATAATATAGATGATGGAACAGGGATGGAAGGAATCTCCCCTCATCCTTCCGATCGATCCTAAAGACCACTCATCATTTTATAGTAAGTGGCCTTTCAGAATCTACGGCGATATAATCTAACAACTATTAATTGTTATTTATTTTAGAAACTCATAAATTTCTTTAAAACTTTCCTCTGGGTTTTCCCACATTGGGTAGTGTCCAATATTTGGCCAACGAATCAGTTTTTTGTGTTTGATAGGCAGTTTTTCAATCTCATCTGCTAAATGACTTCCACTAACAGGATCTTCTCCTCCATTGATAAATAACAACGGTACTTCCGTTTGTAAGAGGGCATTTTTCCAACGTTCACCATGGTATCGTCTCTCTTTAATGTACTTTAAAAGTTTATGAGGGATAAGCACTTTATTTGGATAGGTGATGAGTTTCCAAAGGACAGAGATTTCTTTTTCTGTGGGTTTTGTATTTTTACCAAAAACATCGCTAAATGCTACGCCGAATTTTTTTTCGTCGTAAAATTTTGCGAGTATTGCACCTAATATAGGTGTTGCGAGCAGTTTTTGTTTGAAAGTAGGTCTATGCAAATGAGGGAATAATCCACCGTTAAAAAACACCGCACCATCTATTTCATACTTACGTTCTTTAGATTCTAAGTGACGAGCTAGGATTTCTTGGCCAACACTGACAGCATAGTCATGGAATACAAATTTAACTCGTTTGAGAGCGTTTTTTTCAATAAAGGATTCGATGATATCAGTCTGTTCGACTAATGTATATTCGTGATTAACTGGTTTTGAAGAATATCCGAAGCCTAAAAAATCTATCGCAATGGTATTAAAGTATCTAGTTAACCCATTATAAATTTTAGAATAATCCCATGAAGAAGTTGGGAAACCATGTAACAAGATTAAGTTTTGACCTCTTCCTTCTTGGATATAGAAGATTTGGAATTTTTTATATTCAAAAAATTTACCTGAGGCCAGCCATTCTGTAGCGTTCTTTTTTGGAAAATTAAGATCTAACATATCCGACATAGCACAAAATTTTAGGAAGTGAGTCAAATAGAAGAAATGACTCTTTTCTCAATATTTCATAGCCGATCTTATATAAGATGGATTCATATTCTCTAATTTATTTTGTAAAACCGGAGGGAGTCATCTCCAATTGGGAATATTTTTGGTACCAAATTCCATATGGCGCTCCTGGGATTTTAACATTTGTTGTGGGTTTATTTCTTAGTTATTTTGCGTTTCAAAAATTTCGAAAATCAAAAGAGGAGAATCGCTATTTTCATCTCAATTTGACCATTTCATTTATCAGTTTTGGATGTGTAGGCCTTGTATTAACAACAAGAGCATGGATCCAAGATGTTGAAACACTTGTATTGTGGAATGATTTATTGTATTTTTTTGTAGCCCCACTTGCACCCACTGCCTTTTACCTAGCCTTTCACATGACAGGGAAACAAAGTAAACTTCTGTTATACTATTCTTATGTTTGTTGGTTTGCAAGTTTTGTATTGTATTTGGGAGTAATTTTAGGAAAAGGATTTGAAACAACCGTGTTTGAATTCCCATTTGGAAAATACCCTCGTGGCAGTGCCTTTGTAAGGCCTTGGGGAATCCTTGCACCATTAGGATACTTTTTACTCATTCTTCCTTCGTTTATCAAACATTACCATTACATACGTAAGCATTACCATTTAACGCTCTTTCATGGTGTTAATTTACTATTTTTACTCACTACCTTAAATGCTCCCAGTATTTTGGGATTCAAAGTATATCCTGGTGGATTCTTTTTATTCATTCCGATGTTACTAGTCGCCTATGGAGTGTTTCGTTCCGATTTTTTTGATGTGAATGAACTATTATTCCAAAAGAATGGAATGTTCTATTTTTTATTCGCCTTACTTTCTTTTGTTTTGATTTTTATCTCTTTTGGAGTTTCCTTTGGGCTTTCACCTAATGCATATGAATCTGCAAAATGGTATCCTTGGGGGATACCTCCCGTCATTTCAGTGTTTGGTGCAGTTTTTTTATCAATCATCGTTGCTGGGGCTAATCCATCGGCAAGGATCAACCAACTTTGTGCGTTCGCTCTCATTCTCACTGGTTTTTATGTAATCCAATCTGTTCCATTAAAATTAAACATATCCTATGTTGTACAACTTCGGATTTCGCAGATGACCTTTGTGGCATTTGCATTTGCTCCGAGTATCATGGTGAGACTTGTTTTTGAAGCGATTGGTCAAAAATCACCAGGGTGGCTTAAATGGATCGATTTACTTTGTATCACAGCAGCCATTTTAGCTCCTTCCCCCTATTTGTTTGTAGGGTATTATGATTACCCTTGGTCTCGAGTCCATCATGGTGGTCCTGCGGAACTTCTTGTTGGTGCCAATGGAGCCATCGCGTTAGTATTAGTTTTAATTACCTTCCTTCGGAACAAAGGGTATATCAACTTTGCCTCCAAGTGGATCATTGGTTCTTTTTTATTATCAGCATTATTACTGTTAGCAGCTTTACTTCCAAGCCATGGAATTCCGATTTATCCCATTGCAGATTTTCAATTCATACCTGCATTTTTACTAGGTTATGCGGTGCTTAGGCATGGTGCTTTGTCTTTGGAAGGAAGGACCATCCAATTAAGCCAACGTTTGGCAAACCTTGGACTCATCACAATGGCAATTGCTGCTATTTTGTATTTTCCATTGATACGAGAACAATATGGAGTGGGGGAGTCGGCATTTCATCTCACAATGATTGTTTTACCGCTGGTTCTCTTTAATTACCTTGTGGTCTACATCATGTCAAGACCTCTTGCTGAGGAATTAGATATCAGTTATTTTTTGTTAGATTTAGAAAAACAAAAAGCAGATGAAGAAAGAGAAAAGGCTCTTATAGCACAAGATAAAGCAGAAGAAGCACGCGAAGAATCCGAAAAACTTTTATTAAACATCTTACCTTTCAAAGTTGCCCAAGAATTAAAATTGAAGGGGAGTGTGAATCCAGTCCGCTTTGAAAACGCTACCGTATTATTCACAGACTTCAAAGGTTTTACCAAAGTAGCAGAAGGAATGGATGAACAAAGCCTAATCGAAGAACTGGATGCTTGTTTCACTCAGTTTGATGAGATTATCCTCAGGAATAATTTAGAAAAATTAAAAACCATTGGGGACAGTTATATGTGTGCCGGTGGTTTACCTGTGGAAAATCGAACAAGTGCCATTGACGCTTGTTTGGCGGCACTCGAGATCCAAAGTTTTATGAACCAATTGAAGGAAATCAAAACTGCTTTAGACCTTCCCTTTTGGGAATTACGTCTTGGGATTCACACAGGTCCCGTTGTTGCGGGGGTAGTGGGTCGGTTTAAGTTTGCCTATGACATCTGGGGTGATACAGTGAATACCGCATCCCGAATGGAATCAGGTGGTGAAACTGGAAAAATCAATGTCTCTAAGGAAACGTATGAATTAGTGAAGTATTTTTTTGTGACAGAGTATCGAGGGAAAGTGCATGGGAAAAATAAGGGTGATTTGGATATGTACTTTGTCCACCGCCTAAGGCCTCGTTATTCGCAAGACCCAGATGGAAAGGCACCTAACCAATACTTCCGAGAAGTGTATTCTCGGATTTCTCGTGGTGCCAATATCCGCTGGAAAAAAGAATCCTAATAGTTGCTGGATAACGTATCAGTTACCTTACGTTTGTTCCTCTTCGGCAAGCCAAGTGCGGAGTAACTGTGCCACGTCTTCTGGTTTTTCTTTTGCCAGGTTGATTGCGTTTTCGAGAAGTTCTCGTCTGAGTTTTTCGTCGAGGGAGAGTTCGACTTCCGCTCCCCCTTCGTCCATCACACGGAGAGCTGCTTCTCTCATCATTTGTTGTTGGGCAGCAAGTTCTTCTTCTCTGAGTCTTCTTCTTCTTGCGATTTCTTTTTTGATCGCACGATACACTAAGATAGCTAGGATGAGTAAGATGAGAATGACAAGTGATGCGATCACCATGTTTCGTATCGCACGTTGTCTTTGGAATTCTTCATCTTCAGCGCGGAACTGTTCTGTCCTATCTTTAGGAATGGTGATAACACTGATTTGATCCCCGCGTGATCTTGTGTAACCAATGGCTGCTTCTAAGTTTTTACGAATGAGTTTTAAGTCTTGTTCTGCGACAGGGATGTATTTGCGATCATAACCCATCCCGTCTTCTCGTTCTTTACGTTCCCAAACTCCATCCACAACCACAGACAATCCAATCTTTTCGATTTTCCAAGGTTGGCGTTTGATGTCTTTGACTCGTTTGTTAAATTCGTAGTTATTGATGTTTTCGTCTTTGGAATACTCAGCCTTTTGGTAGTCTGTATCTTTGTATCCAGGAGGAAGGTTTGGTTCTGTTCCTGCTGGTCCATCAGGAGTAAAACCTCTTCCTTTAAAGGATTCTTTTGTTTCTTTGGAAGATACTTTTAAGGAATAACCATCAACAAGCTTACGTTCGTTATATGGTGTATCAGGGTTATCTTCTTCCGCAACTACAGGTAAGACTTCGTTTTCCGTTAAGGATTCTTGGTCCCAATTAAAAGAATATTCAAATCGAGTGATGTCCACTCGGTCTTCCCCACCTAAGTACCAACGTAAAGTGTTACGGATGTCGATAAGACGTTTGACACGTTCTTCTTCTTCGATTCGGAGTTTTTCTTGGACAATTCGTAATTCTAATCTTTCTTTTTCTAAGTCTTCTTCAAAATCAGAAATGATTTTTCCATCTGGATCGGCAACACTTACGTTTTCTGGTTTGAGTTTGGGAACAGCTCTTGCAACTAAGTTCACAATCCCTTTGATTTCTTTTTTGCTAATACCTTCCACTCCAGGGCGGAAGTGTAAAATCACACTGGCTTTGACTGGATAGGAGTTGGATTCAAACAAATCCCCTTCTGGGATCGCAATGTTGACATCTGCTTTTTCAATTGGGCGTAAGGTGTTAAGCGACTTTTCAATCGCACCCTTTAACGCTCTGTACTTTTTGATGTCTTTATCAAATTGTGTTTCGGTGAATTTTTCTATATCAAAGAGTTCCCAACCTGTCACACCTGCTGGGATCAAATTTTCTTGTGCAAGTTTCGTTACGATTTCTTGCCTTTGTTCTGGATCCACTGTGATGACACTGGTTTCGCTTGAACCATACGAATACCCAAGGGCATCTAATTTTTTTGTGACTTCTGAGAAGTCTTTGGAATCCAAATCTTTGAAGAGAACCACTCGGTTTCTTTGGGAAGAGACATTGGAGAGGATGATGATGGCCACCACTACCACTGCAAGCACCCCAGCCAAAATCATTTTTTTGGTTTTGTCGAGTTTGTTGAATAACTCTTTTAGATTATCGATGATCTTTTGCAGTGGTTCAGGCATAGTTCGGGCCTCGTAGAGATTTGAGACATAATGCCATGAATTCCCCTAAATGTACAAGTACTTTTCGGGGGATGAGTGGGAATTGAAGTGGTGAGAGGGAAATTGCAAGGATGGTATCCTACTTTTCGTTGACGGTTGGTTTCATATGTGACTACAATGTAATTACATATGAAAGTGGCTGTGATTCAAATTGGAAATTCCAGGGGGATTCGTATCCCGAAGACAGTATTAGAGGAATGTCATATTGATGATACAGTAGATTTGAAAGTCGATGGGGATAAAATCATCATCTCTCCTGATAAAGAAAGACCAAGGAAAGCTTGGGCGACCCAATTCCAAGAGATGGCAAAGCAAAATGATGATTCATTGGTCCTGCCTGATGCACTCGACTTGGAGGCTGAGGACTGGGAATGGTGATCACTCAGTATGATATTTTTTTAGTCAATTTAGATACAACTATCGGGCATGAGATCCAAAAATCAAGACCATGTATTGTAATTTCTCCTAATGAGATGAACCAATTTATTCGTACGGTGATGGTTGCACCAATGACTACCATGATGCGAAATTACCCAACCAGAGTATCCATCACCTTCAAAGGAAAAATAGGTTCCATTGTTTTGGACCAGATAAGAACTGTAGATCGATCTAGATTGATAAAAAAACTTGGTTCATCCGATCCAAAAACAAATCAGAAAATCAAAAAAGTCATTAAAGAAATGTTAGTCGACTAATTGATTATCATCGAAAAGGATATTACAATCAAAAGTTTCTCTATACCCCTTCCACTTTTTGGAAGACTCGGTCAAACCGTTTGAGTGCATCATCAATCACTGCGTCCGTATCAGCAGCACTTGTATACAACCTACTTCCCGCAAGGGTCACAAGACCTTCTGACATGTAAGCTGCTCCCATTTCTTCCATCGCATGTTTGCGTTTGTGGGCTTCTGCAATGGTTTTTTTGATGGTCCAAAATTTCTTGATATCGATATCAAGTAACATCGTACCAACGGTTTCCAAATGGCAGATAGAACCTTGGTTGAAGGCAACAAAGGGTAGGTTGTATTTTTGGATGAGTTTTTGTAATCCCTTTGTTAGGCGGTCACCAGCCCTACCCGATTTTTCACAGGCATTGGTTTTTTCCATTTCACAAAGTGTAAAGTAACCAGCTAGGGAACTGAGTGGATTTGCTGCCATCGTTCCACCGATTAACGCCTTTTTGGTGCCCGTTTGTAAACCAGCGGATACATATTTCATGTACTCTTTTTTGCCCCCAAGACCACCTGCAGATGGATACCCACCAGCGACAACTTTTCCAAAGACAGTGAGATCAGGTTCCACACCAAAGTACCCTTGTGCTCCACTAAGACCAATGCGAAATGCGGTTACCACTTCATCAAAAATAAGTAAGGCACCATATTTGTTACAAAGTTCTCTGACACCTTTGTTAAAATCTTTATCAAGTGGTCTTGTTCCACTTTCTGGGCCAACAGGTTCAATCAGAACAGCAGCGGTTCCACCAAAAAAACGATTCCGTTTGAGGACTGATTCGAGTGAGTTCAAATCGTTCGGATAAAATTCTTGTGTGTATTTGAAAATCGATCTTGGGACACCATTGGCTTCAAAATGCCTTGTGCCTGGGATCCGAAGGCCATAAGCAAGTTGGTCACTCCATCCATGGTAAGCTCCACCCATCTTCACGATGTTTTTTTTCTTTGTTGCAAGCCTTGCCACTCGGATGGAAGCCATACATGCTTCAGTTCCAGAACCTAACATGCGAAACATTTCCACAGAAGGAACAAGTTCGACGATTTTTTCGGCGAGTTTGTATTCGTATTCATGGAAAAGACCAGTGACTGGTCCTGTGGAATCTAAGAGTTCGATTACTTTTTTACGAACACTTGTGGGGTTACTGCCGAGGACTGTAGGTCCACCAGCTTGCAAAAAGTCGATGTATTTGTTTCCATCCAAATCATATAAATAGGCACCGGCTGCTTTGGTAAAAACAAGGGGGAAAGGAAAATTGAAAGACAAGTTGTGTTGGACACCACCTGGGATGTATTCCGAAGCCTTTGTGATCATGGCTTTGGACTTACTACATTTTGTTTCAAAGTAGTTTTGGATGATGTTTTCCATTTCGTTTTTGCGAATGGAACGGATCGGCAGGGAAATTAATTTCCGCAAGTCTTTGTAAACTTGGTCTACATTAGGGTATTCATTGATGGAAAAGCCTGTGGCCATACGATGTTTCCTCGTCCGTGTTCTTTTACTTGACAATGAGTGAGTCATCACTCATTGTCAAGAAGGAAATGGAAAATTTAGAAAGTTTCTGAGATTCTTTTGGAATTGCGCTCAATTTCCTTGAGAAATCCAGCCTTTTTTCATTCATAGGTAGGAAGATGCATATGGCTGATACAAAACACTTTAATGAAAGTTTCGAACGGATTTCGGAAGAAAAACGGAATCGAATTTTATCCATAGCCATCTCAGAATTTGCCAACCGTGGTTTCACAAGCGCCAATACCAATACCATCGCCCAAAAAGCGGGGATTAGTGTAGGTTCTCTCTATAAATACTTCGAAACCAAAGAGGATTTTTTCTTAACCGTGGTCGATTATGGGATCACCCAATTGGAAAAAACCTTAGAAACCGTATTGTCTATGGATTTGGATTTTTTTGGGAAGGTGGAAAAGATTGTAAGGATCATCCAAAACCATTCTCGCATGAACCAAGACATCATCCGATTGTACAATGAAATGACAACGGAAAGTAATTATGAACTCATCACACGCCTGTCAGGTGAGCTAGAATCCTTATCCGCAAAATGTTATATTGAGATGATTCAAACAGCCAAACAAGAAGGAATGATTGCCAGTGATGTGGACAGTAACCTCTCTGCCTTTTTACTCGATAATATCTTTATGACCTTACAGTTTTCCTATGCCACCGTGTATTACAAGGAACGCATGAAAATTTATTTGGGCGAAGGCGTATTTGAAGATGATGAAGCAGTTGTCAAAGCTGTCATGAAATTCATCAGACGTGCCTTAGGCGGTTAGGGTTCCATAAACGGACTTTCTTTCAATTGGAAGACAAGTGCCAGTGTTAATACTGTTAACGCAAGTAACACATATAAAAACGATACCATTCCAAAAAAATTAAGCCCTAAGATAAACACAATCCCTGAGACTTGGCCCACAAGGAGAAGTAACCCTTGTGAGGTGGACTCTGGGGCAGGGGATGTGATCTCTGCACAGTATTGGAATCCAATGGGTGCGCCAATCCCCAGTAAAAAAAATCCAATCACTACCGATCCAATGAGTAACGGGATAAACCCTTGGAACAAAACAAAAACAGAGAGTCCTACTAAAAAACCAACCATCGCGATGACTAAAAATAGTTTTCGTTTTTGGAATTTGTCAGAGAGGGGAGGAACAAAAATGCCACCAAGGATCCCTGCGATGAGCATCACACCACCCACAAGTCCTGACTCTTCTGTGTTTAAACCTTTGATTTCACAAATCTGATCGATACAAGTACTCACAGCATTAAACACACCAAGACCTATGAGAAACAAAAATAGAATCTTTTTCATGTCAGCTTGTTTCCATAAAAAACGAATCCCATCGAGAAAGGAGAGTTCATGGTCTTCGCCGTGAGTGCTTGGTGAAGTGGGTGGTTTTTCTCTTACAAGAACCAAAAAGAGAAGGGCACTCCCCAAAGAAACAAACCCATACAACATCATCACTTCAGGGATCGTGTTTCCACTGTGTAAGAGGATGGGAGTTAGGATCATCACAAGGATGATTCCGAGGAACTGGGCGAGAGTTCCTAAGGCAACGGAAGTTGCCCTTTCGTGGATAGGAAACCACAATACACTAATTTTTGTCACTGCATTGAGTAAGAAAGGTTGGGCAATGGCAAGACCCAATTGGCAAATGAGAACCACAGTATAATCCGCGGCATACATCCCTTTCAGTAATCCACAAACGCCTGTTAAAATAGCGCCGAAGCCAACACCAATTTTGATTCCATAAGTATCAATCACATACGAGGCAGGGATGGCGATGAAAACAAAAACAGCTAAAAACACCAAAGACAAAAGATCAATTTGCAGAGGGGACACCATATAAAACTCTTTTGCTTCTCTGGCAATGGGAGCAAAAGACAACCATTGCAAACAGATGGTCGCCGTGATCACCACGTAGGCAAATAATACCACCCAGCGGTATCCATACACTTTTACTGGCATTTGGCTCATACGTCTCTCTCCCTTAATCCCGATGGCAACATTAAGTTTCAAAAACCCTGTTCCCCCGATTGGGACTCTCCTGTCGGAAAAGAACTCGGGGAATCAAAAATCGATTGCCAACGGAGCTGATCCTACTAAATCCTTGTGAGTGATCACTCACTTTTTTGCTTTCTTGCCAGAAAAACTCCAAAAAATGGCAACCATGGCCTGAAATTGGTGAAAACCGGGACAATGATTCCCTCGAGCGATGGAGATTCCATGGATTCAGACTGTATCTTAGCCTATGACATTGGCACCACAGGGGTGAAAACCTGCCTATTTCAGATGACCTCGTCCCTCACTCTTTTGGCATCAGCCTCAAAAGAATACCCCATCCAACTTTTGCCAAATGGAGGAGCCGAACAAAATCCAGAAGACTTTTGGGAAGCAATGCGCTTCACAACAGAACTTGTGTTAAACGAAGCGAAAGTATCCAACCAAAACATCCAAGGCATTTCCTTTTGTTCACAAATGCAAGGCCTAGTGCTTGTAGACGAAAGATTTCGCCCTGTCCGAAATGTGATGAGTTATATGGACCAAAGGGCGACAAAAGAAATGAAAGCAGGGATAGAACATGGATTGAAAGTGGAAGGCATCAACGCGTTTAAACTATTGGTGTCTCTTTGGATTACGGGTGCAGTTGCAGCAAGTGTAAAAGATCCAATTTGGAAATACAAATGGGTGGAAAAAAATGAACCAGATAACTTTAGTAAGGTGAGATGGTGGTTTGATGTCAAAGAATATTTGATCGCTAGGTGTACAAACCAAGCAGTGATGACAAGGGATTCTGCTTTTGCTACATTTTTATATAATTCGAGAAAAGGAAAAGGAAACTGGAGTCCATTCCTTTGTAAGTTATTTGGTGTCTGCAAGGAACATTTGCCAAAACTCATCAATGCCGAAGAAAAAGTAGGAGGACTCACAAACGAAGCAGCAGAGTTTTTAGGACTAAAGACCGGTACACCCGTGTTTGGTGGTGGAGGGGATGCATCTCTCATTGGAGTGGGAGCAGGTGCTGTTTCAGAGGGAGACACCCATATTTACGCAGGGACATCTGGATGGATTGGTACTGTTACAAAAAAAAGGACAGTTGATATCAATGCTAGAATTGCTTCGATTGTGGGAAGTCGTGAAGGGTATTATAATTATTTCGGAGAACAAGAAACATCAGGCAAATGTTTACAATGGGTGAAAGACCATTTGGCATTGGATGAAATTGATTTGTACTTAGAAAAAAAGAAAATCACCGATGGCCCTGATGCCATTTTCGCGAGTTTATTTGAGTTTATGTTTGATTCCATAAGAGATACAGAACCTGGTTCGCAGGGTGTGATCTTTACACCTTGGTTACATGGAAATCGATGTCCGTTTGAAGATCCAAAGGCAAGAGGGATCTTTTTTAATATCAGTTTGCATACAGGAAAACGAATTTTGATCCGAGCTGTGATTGAAGGGATATTGTTCCACAAACGATGGATTTTGGAGTTATCCAATACAAAAGTTCCTACTTCAAAAACCATTCGATTTGTGGGAGGAGTTGCTCGTTCAGATTTCATCTGTCAAATGTTAGCTGATATCACAGGGAAAACCATCGAACGTGTTGTCCATCCGGAAAACGTAGGCGCCATTGGAGCAGCAGCGATCGTTGCCTTGGGACTTGGGAAAATCAAAACATACGAGGACATCAAACGAATGATCCCCGTCGATAAAACTTGGTTTCCCAATCCAGATTTAAAACCTGTGTATGATAAAAACTTTTCTGTGTTTAAAAATTTATACAAAACGAATCAAAAACATTTTGCGATTCTCAATTCTTAAGTCAAAGCAGGTATTGAAATGAACTCATTTATAGAACTAAACAAAGAAAATTTGGGTGTTCCCTTTGCAATCGGTAGGTCAGCCGATTTATACTCATTACCCAACAACCAAGTCTTAAAACTTTTTTTCCCTGCGGCAAATCCAAAAGAAATTGAAGCTGAATATGAAAACACATTAGAAGTGAGTCGTTTGCAGGTCACAAAAATGCAATGTTATGGAAAGGTAAAAGTCGGAGAACGATTGGGAATTATCTTTGATCGTTTGGAAGGTATCTCTCTCACAAAATTGCCTGACAAAAATCCAATCGAACTTTTCCGCATTGCAAAGACATTAGCGAACTTACACTTCCAAATCCACCAAACAAAAACAGAAAAACTAATAGATATCAAAGATATTTTAAACGATTGTTTGGCGGCAAAACCTTTGGAGTTTCTCAGTGAAGAAGAGAAAAAAAACATTCGTGAATACATCAAAAACTTACCAGATGGAGAATCTGTCCTCCATTTGGATTTTCACCCAGAAAATGTCATCGTAAAGGGTAAGGATCGGATTGTCATCGATTGGATGACTGCTGCAAAAGGGAATCCTTGTGCGGATGTTTCCTTCACGAATCTTTTATTTACAGATGCAGAGTTATGGCCAGGAACTCCAAAACTTAAAATACTTTTTTATACTCTCATTCGAAAGTTCATCTTAAGTGGGTATCTTAAAGCTTACAAACGTTTGAGTGGCATTACCGATACGGATCTAAACCGTTGGAGGTTATCTTCCCTTGTTTTACGACTCGGACTTTGGGACATCGTTAGTGAAAGGGAGAATTTAAAACACCAAATCAAAGTTTGGCTCGCGAATGGAGGGAACATTTGACTCTGAAGTTAAATCGATTCATTGAAACTTATGATGGAGAATCCTTTGATGTTACCATTATCGGTGGTGGGATTACTGGGGCGACACTCGCTTATGAGGTGGCTAGCCGAGGTTATACTGTTTGTTTATTAGAAAAAAAAGACTTTGGTGGCGCTACTTCTGCCGCAACAGGAAAACTCATCCATGGTGGTCTTCGGTATTTAAAACAATTTGAAATTGGACTTGTCAGAGAAGCATTAAAAGAAAGAAGGAATTTATCAAACATTGCACCTAACTTGGTGTATCCATATCCCATGGTCCTTCCAAAACCAGGATTGATTGCAAGACTTGGTTTGTTTGTCTACGACCTTTTGTCTTTTGATAAAACTTGGACTTGGGATAAGTCTAAAAAAATTCCTAATCATAAATACCTAAAACGAGAAAAACTTCTCAAACAAAATTTAGGTGATTATGAAGACGCCGCTTATTTTTACGATGCCATTTGCCTAAGTCCAGAACGATTAACTCTTAGTTTTCTGAAATCTGCTGTTTTGTATGGTTGTAAAATATCTAACTATACAGAAGTGAAAGAATTGTTATGGGAAGGAAGTCGTGTAGTAGGTGTGACCGCTATGGACATGATCACAAAAAAGGAAGTTACGATCCATTCCCAAGTTACGATCAATGCATCTGGACCATGGAGCCAAGATGTATTGGCTAAATCAAAAAAAACAGAAACAGGTTTTCCAAAAAAACGTTCCGAAGGGATTTACCTCATCACAAAACAATTGTCACCTATCATGACCTTGTTTGTGGGTGACAAAGGTCATTTTAGTTTTGCTCCTTGGCGAGGCCATTCTATGATTGGGCCAACAGAAAAGTCTTACTTTGGTAAGGTGGAAGATTGGAAACTCACTAAGGAAAGTGTATTGGAATTTATCGATTATATCAATCAAACATCTCATCTAAAGGAAAAACTAACACTCGAAGATGTTTTATTTGTTTACGGAGGTTTACGGCCACTTGCTGAGTCAGGTGATGACACCTATTCTGCCTCACGGAAATCAGAATTGTATGACCATGTAAGAGATGGAATTGATGGACTCATCACCGCAGCAGGAGGCAAATACACAACAAGCCGTCAGTTTGCTGAAACGATCTTTCGTTCCATCCAGAAAAAAATAAAAAAACAATCAGGTAAAAGTATATCCGCCAAACAACATTTATATGGAAGTCATATCCTCGATATTGAAGCTTTTATTGCTGAAGCAAAAGAAAAACACAAAAGATTTTTGCCACAAACGATTGATTACCTCATTCGCCATTATGGTTTAGAATACGAAACAATTTTATCCATTGTGAAAGTGGATCCAAATTTAGGCACAGTTTTAAATGAAGATGGAGAGATCCTTGCTGAAGTTGTGTATGCGATTCGATTTGAAATGGCCAAAACCTTATCTGACATTTTTTTGCGACGTACGGGGCTTGGAACACTTGGTCTCCTTCCCAAGGAATCTATGGAGAAAATTTTACAAGTTGTTGCCAAGGAATGGGGTTGGTCAAAGTCACAAATTGAAGAAGAAACAAAATCGATTGAAGACAGGTTACGACTTCCTGTTTGAGGGGTTTGCGAATAGAAATTAAGCTGACAAAGTGGTTCTTTTGATCATACTGTACGAGTATGGGCACTTTTACCACCATTGATACAGAATACGCTGATCTAAAACAAGTTGCTTCTGCTTATCTCATCGAAGAAGAAGGGCATGGGATTGTTGTTGAAACCAATACAACCCATGCGATTCCAAAAATCCTTTCTATGATGGACAAACAAAAAGTCAGTCCATCAAACTTAGATTATATTATTGTCACACATGTCCATTTGGACCATGCGGGTGGGGCTTGGGCACTACTTGAATCTTGTCCGAATGCAGTGTTACTGGCACATCCCAAAACTGCTAAACATTTGATCGACCCAAGCCTTCTCATCAAGAGTGCAACCTCTGTTTATGGAAAAGATAATTTTCATAAATTATATGGAGAGATCAAACCCATTCGCAAAGAAAGAGTGCGTGTGATGGAAGATGGTGAATTTTTGGATTGGAAAGGCCATAGTTTCGAGTTCATTTATACCAAGGGTCATGCCAATCACCACTTTTGTATTTATGACAAAAAACTAAATGGTGTTTTTACAGGAGATTCGTTTGGAATCTCTTACCCCCACTTGGAAAACGGAAAATCATTTATTTTTCCTACCACAACCCCAACAGACTTTGATGCCAAAGAAGCCATTCATTCCATTGATTTAATTTTAGGAACAGGAGCTAGCGTTTGTTATCTGACACATTTTGGTGAGATCCAAAATCTAAAACAATGCGCCGAAGATTTAAAAATTGGCTTACATCTCTGCCAGAATGCCATCCTCGAACTCAAACAAGTGCCAAAAGAAAATCGACTTCCCTTTATGGAAAAACAGGTGGAAATGATGATCCAATCTTTGGCCAATCGAAATTCTGTCACCCTCACTGAGAAAGACTGGTCCCTCTTACGATTGGATGTGAATTTGAATGCACAAGGATTGGTATATGCTTTTGAGAGAAATGAAAAGAAGTGATTCGTTCTAAAACAATGTCCAAACATTTTGCGCATTCGATTCAACTCAGTGTACTACTGGGATTGTTTGTATTCTCAATTGGAAATTGTAAACTCACTCGTTCTTCCCATAAATCAAAAGAACCAGAAATCCAAATTCAATTTTTGTCAAAGGACTATGAAGAAACCAAGTCCATACCATCGTCTTTATTTGATCGAAAGGATTTACTATTCCTTCTTGCAGAATTGTCCAAAAACGAAGATCCTTCCATGAGGTTTATCTCTACCAATCGTACAGAAGAAATTATGGAAGTGAATGGAATCCGAAATTCTTGGGATGCAGGTTGGGTGGTGTATGTGAATGGGGAACGAATTGATTCCGTTCAGATGAAAAAAGGGGTAAAGGTTGGTCCTAACGACCAAATCCAAATTCGATTCGAAACCGTCGAACGAGTGTTTGGTCGCCCTATCAACTGAAGGATAGGACAACAAACATTAGTTCTCAACTGTTTAGTTTATCGTAACGTAGTGAGTTCTCTGTAAGCTCTTACAAATCCGTCTGACATGGTTTTGGCGAAAGTAAGAGAGATCCTTGCTTTTTCTGCGGCAATCATCACGTCATGGAGTTCCACTGAGTTTGGATCAAACACGATTTTTTGAGTGAGTTCGTCTGCTTCCACTTGTTGGTCATTCACTTGCTCAAAGGCTTTTTTCAAAGCATCTGCAAATGTGCCCGCCACTTCGTCAGGAGATTTGGCTTCATTGGTTTTTCCATAATGGCGGTCATCTGAACGAAGGATACCCACTTTGTCTCCTTGGGGGAGAAGGGAATGTGGTTTGTATGTTTGGGAGGAAAGTGATGTGATGCGGTCAATGGACATGGTGGTTTCTCCTTCCTATCATCGGGTTTCGATGGATATCCTAAAGTAAAAAATTATGTCTCTTTAAAAAAAGGGGCAAAATCGGCCCGAGCTTAAGCCCTGCCGATCTCCATGGCTTTGTTCATCATGGCTTTGGAACCATTGATGAGTTGGACATTGGCCTCGTAAGAACGGGAAGCAGAGATCATATCCGTCATTTCTGTGACGATGTTGATATTCGGCAGTTCCACGTATCCTTTTTTTGGTCCTGTTTGGATGGCATCAGGGTGAGTAGGGTCGTAAGTCAAACGAAGAGGGCTCATGTCCTTCTCAATTTTCATCACCTTTACCCCTTTCCCTTCACCAGGCGCCACACCAAATGGATACACAGGGCTTTTCCATTGGGTGCGGAGGTTAATCGGTGTTAGGATGACGCGGTCACGACGAAAAGGGCCATCTCCATTGGTATTTCTCGTTGTTGTGGAGTTAGCAATGTTATTGGAGATCACATCCATTCGGAGTCTTTGTGCAGAAAGACCTGTGGCAGAAATATTAATCGAATCAAACATACCCATCGTTTACTCCTTAATTGGTTCTCATCACAATGTTAAGCAAACGGTTGTTTTGGTTTAACCGATCAATCATGATATTATAACTCATTTGGTTTTGGTTGGACTCAACTACTTCCTTTTCGATGTCCACATTGTTTCCATCTGGCCTCATCGTGGTGAGGTAATCCAAATTGGTTTTTGGTTTGGCATCGCGGTAGTCGAGAGGTTTAAAAAATTCTATATGACGGTCGTTTGTGATTTTCGTTGGAACTGCTTTGTCTTTTTCAATTTTTTCAGATTCAATCGCACGTTTTAACATGGATTCAAACACAACTTCGGATCGTTTGAAATTAGGAACATCCGCATTGGCAATGTTATCGGAGATCACCTTTCGTCTTTGTGTCGCCGCGCCAAGCCCTCGTTCCAATAGGTCTTGAGTTTTCATGAAATGTGTTGCTTCAAACATATTTCTCTTCCTCTCTACTTTCCCTTTCGGACGGTTTTCCTTCCTCCTAAAGACATTTATGTCACGTTTCGATGATTTTTTTTGGGGCGGCCCCGATGATTTCTAAGAACCGAATCGGATCGTTAGCAGGGTCGGGCTCTCCCTGCAATCCTCCCGAAAGTTACCCTTGTAAAATTAAATCCTTACACTGGTACCCGGGAGGGATTTCCGTTCGATCCCTGCCGCAGGCTTGGGGAGGGGAATCAAATATGATTTTATTTAAGAGACAACTAACCCTGATTCCGCTTTGATTTTCCCTTTCCTTTCTCTTTCACTCTGCTTTTTTTCCCTCTCAGCTACCACTTGTTCGAAGTACTCTTCGTAATAAGGAAAGTTGGTTCCCATCACTCGGTCCCATACATTGAAATACAATGAGTAATTTCCATGGAACTTTTGGTGGTGGAGGTTGTGGTGAGTGGAACTATTGATCCATTTTGTGATCGGGTGTGAGGCCCAACCTTTGGGAAAAAATTCATACCCAAGGTGCCACCAAATGTTGAGGATCATCGCATAAAAAGTGTGGAACAGAACTACATAAAAATGAACCGGCACAAACATCACAAAAGGGACAATATAAATTGCTTCTAAAAATGCTTCTGTTGCTTGGAACCTGTAAGCAGCCAAAGGAGATGGGTTCACAGATTGGTGGTGTTCCGAATGCACATGTGGGTATACTTTTTTCAAATGAGCAAATCTGTGCATCCAATAGAACCATGTCTCATGCCAAACCGTGATGAAGAAAAAACTGATAAAGAGATAACTGATTTCCCATACACCTGAAACAGATCCAAAGTACACTCCACTTGGAACTATTTTTGCTTTCATCAGTGTGATGTTTGTCACAGCCACCATGGTGAAGACAATGAGAGTGACAGCAGATTGGCGAAACTCTTTCCAAACTTTTTCTGCTTTTGGGTAAAGTTTTTGGATTCGATACGTTTCAAAAAAATCCTTTCGCCAAACATAGAATAGTAGAAAAGCCAATCCTGCAATGGGATAATAACGAATAAAATTTAAAATGCCCTGCATAAACCCAATTTTGGTTACACAATCAAGAACCAATTCACACTGAACGGGACCACCAAACATACTTTTCTCCTGACCTAGTTTAGACTAAGACTAGCATACACTGTATTTTCCATGGAATCGACCGAATCGGTCAATTCGGAATGAAAAATGCTTCCGAATCGGTCCGTTCGTTTTTATTTTTTTAGATTCTTACGGTATTCACTCGGACTTTGCCCAATCTCACGTTTGAAGGCATCATAGAATGTTGATTTGGAAGGGAATCCTACTTCATATGCAATTGTGAGAATGTTCTTTTCTGGATGGTTTGCAAATAACGATTTTGCTTCGTTGATCCGGTAATGATTGACTAAGTGGAAAAAACTTTTTTTCACATAAGAATTTAGAAATTCGGAAAGTTGGTGTTCAGACAGACTCATATGTTTTGCCAATTTTTCCAAATTTATCGTTTCATCTAAATATACTTTTTTTGTTTCCATGAGGAAATTCAAACGATTGTGAAGGTCTTCTAAGTTAAAAGATCCCAATTGGGATGTTTGGTATTTTTTTTCTTCAATGACAATCCTTTGAACCTCACCCCAAAGTTCAGGACTTTTTTGTCGCAATAGGTAAATACTGATGATTAGGCAAGATAAGAAAAAGGACACGATTTCCAATCCATGTTTTGCATGGAAAAATAAAGTATAGACTCCAATTGCACTCACCAAAGCACCAAACCCAACAACGAGTCCCACCAAACGGAGATGAGCTGATTTTTTGAATGATTCCCAACGAACGTAATGAACCATATGGGAAAAAACATAGTAAGTAGAATAAAAAATAGGTAACACAGCAAGTAGGATGATCAGTTGGAATTTAAGAGGTACTCCATTTTGCAAATAAGAATTGTGAATTGTAATTTTAGTTTCAGCAGAAGAAAGGTAAAATGGAAACATCAGTATAAAAACAAAAATTGCAGGAGTCAATTCCCAAAAGGAAAATCGATTTTTATCTGGGTTCTCATTCCAAAGTTCCGAAAAATATTGTTTTAACAAGGAACCTATACTTGCAGTGAACGGTAAATGAATCAAATAAAAATGTGGATAGATTTGATACAGTTCGGTGCTTGCTAAATAGGTATGAGTTTGGAAAAAGGCGACAAATAAAAATAACAATCCTTGGACTTTGGTCTGCCGACTCGCATTTGTCCTAAGGAATTCGCCAATGGCAAATAGGAAGGATAAACCTGCTGAAAATGCAATCAGTTGGATCATAAAATTGCCCATAAATATAGAATGATCTAAAGAATGCTTTAGAATGTAAAATAAAATCACTTGCCTAGTGTTCGTTCCGAATTAGTTTTACGTTTGAAACGTGGAATCTAACCAAAGACAATCTTCATTTTTGTGGGAAGGAAATACCTTAGAAATTCACTTACCCGAAATCTTTAATACAAAAGAAGTTTCAAAAGATTGGGTTACTTTTTTAGACAGTATCACCAAAAACACTCCCAGAAATATCTCAATATTTGCTCAAAAATTAAAGGAATCTGACTCATCTGGGATATCATTTTTAAAATTAGTAAGAACAGAATGTGAATCTAAAAAAATTCAGTTCGCCTTGCATGGATTAGATGAAAAATTCCAATACCGACTCAACATCACGAATGATGATAGTAAAAAATACCAGGAACAATTTGCAATTGCCCTTCGCAAATCAGAACAAATTGGAAAACTTACCATCGATTCCTTATTGGAATTCAAATATTTAATCACATTTACTGGTGAACTTACTGTTTCCTTTTGGCGTTCTTTTTTACACCCGTCCAAAATCCGATGGAAAGATAGTTTCCGTGTAGCGGAATCCATGGGAGTCAATGCGTTTCCCATCATCGCAATGATTGGATTTTTATTGGGACTCATCATGTCTTTCCAATCTGCCATTCCGATGAGAAAATTTGGAGCTGAGATCTTTGTGGCAAACTTAGTGGGATTGTCTTTATTCCGTGAACTAGGCCCCCTCATGACCGCATTTATTCTATCGGGAAGGTCTGGATCTGCTTTTGCTGCAGAACTTGGAACAATGAAAGTATCAGAAGAAATTGATGCATTGACAACAATGGGTCTTCCCCCCGTACAATTTCTCATCATCCCACGTCTTGTTGCCTCTCTCATTGTCACACCTCTTCTTACCATAGTGTTTAATTTATTTGGTCTCATTGGTGGAGCAGTTGTGCTTGTGAGTTTTGGATTCCCTCTCATTACGTTTGTAAACCAAGTGAACATTGCCGTTGGGCTTTCCGATATTTTAGGAGGACTCTTAAAATCTTATTTTTTTGGAATGATCATCGCTTCCATCGGTTGTTACCGAGGGTTAAAAACAGCATCAGGAGCTGGAGCTGTCGGTGAATCCACCACATCAGCAGTGGTAGGTTCGATCATATTAGTTTCCATCTTAGATGGAATTTTTTCCGTCTTATATTTTTACTTACGCATATGAAAGAGAAACCAATCATCCGTGTCGAACACCTAACAACTGGATATGGCCACTCTGTGATCATGGAAGATATTTCTTTTGATGTTTATAAAGGGGAAATCTTTGGGATACTAGGTGGATCCGGTTGTGGAAAATCAACTGTGCTTAAGAACATGATTGGTTTAACCAAACCTTTTAGTGGAAGGATTTGGATCGATGAGGATGACATCGTTCTTGCAGAAGGCAAACAAAAAGTCGCAATCTGGAACCGAATCGGTGTGATGTACCAACAAAGTGCATTGTTTGGTTCCATGTCTCTTTTAGAAAATGTACGACTGCCATTGGAAGAATTTACAAACTTACCATTACCCATCATGAATGAGATTGTCATGACTAAATTGAAAATGGTAGGTTTGTTTCCATTTGCTCATTTGAGTCCGTCTGAATTATCAGGGGGAATGAAAAAACGAGCTGCCATTGCGAGGGCTATGGCGATGGATCCTGAAATTATTTTTTTAGACGAACCAAGTGCTGGCCTTGATCCCATTACCAGTGTCGAACTGGATTATTTAATCATCCGTTTGTCGAGATCCTTAGGAGTTACTTTTGTGATCGTTACACATGAATTACCGTCAGTGTTTACAATGGCTGATCGTGTGATTGTGTTAGATAAATCTAAAAAAGGAATTATCGCCGAAGGAAAACCGAAAGACTTAAAAGAAAAATCAAAAGATCCTTTTGTAAGACAATTTTTCAATCGAATCCCACAGGAGAGTGCTCCCTTATGAACCAATCCAATAAAATCTATTTTAAAGTTGGAATTTTTGTTTTAGTTAGTTTTTTTACTCTAATCCTTTTTCTCATTGTATTCACTGCTGGGAATATTTTCCAAAGGTCAGTCAGTTTAGAAACTTACTTTGATGAGTCGGTCCAAGGTTTAGATATAGGATCTCCTGTGAAACACAGGGGTGTAAAGGTAGGAACCGTCCAAGAAATTACATTTGTACAAAATGAATATGCAGACAAACTAAACGAAGATACGGCTCTACGGTACGGAAGGTATGTTCTCATTAAAATGTCAGTTCCTGATTTTGTGAAAGGTGTGTATGGGAACGATTTAAAAAAGACTGTAGAGAGAATGATCCAAAGTGGCCTTCGTGTGCGACTCGCATCACAAGGGTTAACGGGCACTGCGTACTTAGAAGTCGATTATTTGAATCCTGAAAAAAATCCCCCTTTATCCATTGAGTGGGAACCAAAAACAGTTTATATTCCATCAGCTCCAAGTACCATCTCAAGATTTACAGCTTCTGTTGATAAGTTCTTTGATAAGGTAGAAAAAGCAGATGTAGATAAAATTCTAATGGGTGTAGGTGATTTGATCAAAAATTTAAACCAAACGATTTTGGATGCAAGGCTTGGTGACCTTTCCCGGGAAGCAACTTCCTTACTTGTGGACTTACGGAAAACAAATGGAGAAGTAAAAGCGCTTATTGCAAGCCCTGAAACTCAAAATCTTCCTAAAAAATTAGACCAATCTGTTTCACAATTACAAACAACACTTAAGCGTTTGGATACGTTACTTGCAGCAAACCAAGGTGATATTTCTACTTCCATTGAAAATTTACGAATTGCTTCAGAAGACTTAAAAGAAGTGACTTCAAATGCGAAAAAATACCCTTCCCAATTTTTATTTGGAGATGCTCCAAACAAGTCTAAACTTTGGAAATGATTTTCATGAAATTTTTGATCCGCATATTTACCGTTAGTTTATTTAGTATTCTATTTACCCAATGTTTTGGTGTGAGTAAAACGTTTCCAGAAAAAAGATTTTTTCTAATTGAGACAAATGATACAAAACAGTTGTTTTCTCCGCCCAAACCAAGAACCTTTTTTGTGCGAAAAGTTTTTATCTCTCAAAGATTTGAAGGAAAAGAGTTTGTTTACCGTAGAGACAATGCCGTTTATGAATCTGATTTTTATAATGGATTTTTTATTCCTCCTTCGCATAACTTCAAAGAGGAATTTTCGAAATCTCTGATACGTTCAGGAAATTTTGAATGGGATGCAAATTTACACACAAGACTGAATGTAACTCATTACATTGAACTTAATTTATCTCAATTGTACGGAGATTTCCGTTCCAAAGAACCAAAGGCCGTTGTGGAATTTGAAGTTGTTGTTTATGAAGATATGAATAGTATTTCATCACCAGTGTTTCGAAAAACATACAAACAAAATATCACAATTGAAAAAAAGGATGCAGAAGCACTTGTCATTGGATGGAATTCAGCACTCAATAATGCATTCACAGAATTGAATATAGATTTGAGTAAACAATTAAGATAATTTCCATGTTCGTTATTAAGTTGGTATCCCATTCAATAACGAACGCGATCTTTGGGGATAAACGCAAAATTAAATTTTAGACAAAATAGAAAATCCTAGGAAAGGTACTTGCTTTCATTTCTTCTTTCTTATCGATAGGTACATCGTTAAGGTAAGTTTATGAGACTGATTGAATCCATTGTTCCTTTTTATTTTTTACTCATGATCATCGAGATTGTTTATACTCGAATCAAAAAAAAGGATTTCTATTATTTCGAAGACTCACTTGCTGATTTGAGTTTAGGTGTTTTAAGTCGAATCTTTGATGGGTTGGTATTACTCGGTCTTGTGTTCGTTTATGATAAACTCTACCATTTATCCTTCGGTGTAGAGACACTTTCCAAATTCTATTTAGCGCCATCTTCCATTTTGCATTGGTTGGTTTTATTTGTACTATTGGATTTTTTGTTTTATCTTGCTCACCGATATAGCCATGAGATTAAAATTTTGTGGGCATCTCACGTAGTTCACCATTCCAGTGAAGAGTTCAATTTGTCTGTAGCACTTAGGCAGTCCTTTATTAGAAATATCGGGATTGGTATGTTTTATTTACCTCTTGCTCTCTTAGGTTTTCCTGTTGAATCCTATTTGATCATTGATGCACTCAATCGCACTTACCAATTTTGGGTTCATACTCGTGCGATTCATAAATTACCATATTGGTTTGAGGCAATATTTGTCACACCATCGCATCACAGGGTACACCATGCCATGAATCCAGAATACATTGATAAAAATTACGGTGGAGTTTTTATTATCTGGGATAAAATTTTTGGAACTTATTGTGAAGAGACGTTTGAGCCAAGATATGGACTCACAACTCAATTACATAGTTATGATCCTATTAATGCCAATGTCCATGTATTAAAAGATTTATTCTCCGATCTGATCCATACTAAAAATAAATGGCAAGGAATTGTTTCTTTTTTTTCTTATCCATCTGTTCGCCCAGATGATTTGCAGACAGTGATGGATCGAGGTGTCAGAGATCCCAAACTGTGGTTGTCACACCATTATTTAGAATTAACAAACAAAGTACATAACCCAGTGTATCACAAACCATCAGGGACTATCTTGTATCGAGTGTTTTTGTTTTTCCAATTCGTATTCCCTACGACTCTCACATTGTATTTCTTAAAAAGAATGCACTTGTACAGTCTTTTGGAAGTATCATCTGTATTTGTTTTGTTAGTTTTTTCGTTCTATTCTCTTGGAAAATTATTAGAAGGGAAAAAAGAATGGCTTTCGGTTGAAATACCTAAGTATTTCTCTTGGCTATTTCTGCTCTTATATTTTTTTAAATCTTAGAAGCACAAAACTATGAAGTATTTACATACGATGATTCGTGTCCAAAATCTGGAGAAAGCTCTCCATTTTTTTGTGGATATATTGGGCCTGAAAGTTTCACGCCAGAAGGACTACCCAGAAGGTAAATTCACTCTTGTGTTTTTGTCCACTGGAGAAAAAGACAGTTCTGAAATCGAACTCACTTATAATTGGGACCAAACAGAACCATATTCAGTTGGTAGGAATTTTGGGCATCTAGCATATGAAGTAGAGAACATTTACGAAACATGTGAAAAAATCCAATCGATGGGAGTTGTTATAAACAGACCACCTAGGGATGGTCGTATGGCATTTGTTAGATCGCCTGATCTCATTTCGATTGAGTTATTACAAAAAGGAAATTCCTTACCACCGAAAGAACCATGGGTTTCCATGCCAAATACGGGAGAGTGGTAAGGTTTGGGTAAAAAACCCAAAATTGCAATTATTGGCGCAGGTGCTTCTGGTTGTTTTGTCGCCAATCAATTGTTTGATGCTTTTTCTGGAGATGTTTCCATACAAATTTTTGAGAGGAGTAAAGAACCTCTCGCCAAACTTCGTGTATCTGGTGGTGGCAGGTGTAATGTAACACACCAGTTATTTGAACCCGAACAATTGTCACTCCGTTATCCGCGTGGCCAAAAAGAATTACGATGGGCATTTGAAAGGTTCCAACCAAAGGACACTATCGATTGGTTTGCCAAAAGGGGTGTGACTCTGAAAGCAGAAGCCGATGGTAGGATGTTCCCAACTACAGATAAGTCAGAAACCATCATCGATTGTTTTTTAAATGAATTAAAAAAAAATAGAATTCCAATTCACTTCGAACAAGGATTAGTTGGGATTTATAAAATGGAAAAAGATTCCGAATCATTTCGATTATTATGGGAAGGTGGTAAAGAGGAATTTTTTGATGCCGTTGTCCTTGCAACAGGTTCAAATCGAAAAGTTTGGAGTATGATTGAAAAACTGGGGCATTCCATTGTAAACCCAGTGCCTTCTTTATTCACGCTCACTTTAGAAAATACAGATTTGATGGAATTAACTGGGTTGGTTGTACCCAATGCAGAAATTAAAATTTTACCAAAAGGAAAACCTCAAAATGGACCAATCCTCATTACCCATTGGGGTCTGAGTGGTCCATGTGCACTTCGGCTCTCGGCTTGGGAAGCAAGGACTTTATTTGAAGCCAATTACCATGTTGAATTATCTGTAAATTGGGTTAGTGGTGAATCCACTCAATTTGTTGAAGATTTGTTTTTGAAAAAAAAAGAAACAGTACCAAGTGATAAAATTGCGCAAGATCCTAGTTGGAAATTACCTTCTCGATTTTTTGATTGGATATTAAAAGAATCTGGAATTCAGACAAACAAACGTTATTCGGATTTGAGCAAATCAGAGATTAGAAATGTAACTTTAAACTTAACACAAAAAAAATTACAAATGGTTGCAAAAGGTGTTTTTAAAGAAGAGTTTGTGACAGCAGGTGGAGTGAACCGAAAAGAAATCCAATTCCAAACGATGGAAAGTAAAGTTTGTAAAGGATTGTATTTTGTGGGTGAAGTGATTGATGTGGATGGAATCACTGGCGGATTTAATTTTCAAAATGCTTGGACGACAAGTGTCATTGCCGCCCAAGGACTCCGTAAATTATTTGTTATTTGATTTTGTGAATCTGGATAAAATCAACTGTCTGTGCAACGGAACCAGGGGCACCTGACAAAATCACAACCGTATCTCCCGATTTTAGTTTTCCTTCTGATTTTAAAGTTTTACTCATAAAGGAAATCATATCAGGGAACTTATCCATCATAGGCATCACATAGGATTCAACACCCCAAAACAATTGCATCTTTCTTGCTGTCCCTAAGAAGGGAGTGAAAGAATAAATCGGATTGAGTGGGCGAAATTCAGAAGATAATAAAGAAGAATAACCTGACCTAGTAAAGTTGATAATGGCTTTCGCATGTATGGACCTGGAAATTGATTCTGCAGCACTTCCAAGAGCCGTACGTTCTACTTCAAATTCGGAACGGTCCATACTCCTTAAGTGTGACAAATAAATTTCAGATTCTTCTGCAGCTTGGATGATGCTTGTCATCGTTTTTACTGTTTCAACAGGATACTTTCCAGAAGCAGTTTCACCAGATAACATAACTGCATCGGTTCCATCCATCACAGCGTTTGCCACATCACTTGCTTCGGCCCTTGTTGGTCTTGGATTGTCGATCATTGTCTCTAACATTTGTGTGGCGGTGATCACTGGTTTCCCTCTTTGATTGAGTTTTGTGATCATTTCCTTTTGGATGATAGGTACATATTGAGTGTCAAGTTCTACACCTAAATCACCTCTTGCTATCATGATCCCATCACAATGGTCGATGATTTCTTCGATATTTTGAATGGCTTCAGGTCTTTCTATTTTTGCGATCAGTCCTGCGTAACTGTCTTTCATGAATTGACGTGCCATTTCCAAATCACTTGCGCGTCTAACAAATGATAGGGCAATATAGTCAACACCCAGTGAAAGTGCAAATTGTAAGTCTTCAATGTCTTTTTCAGAAAGGGCAGGTGCAGAAATGGGTGTACCTGGTAAATTGATTCCTTTATTGTCTTTTAAGACTCCTCCAATTACCGTTTCCAAGATGGCTCGTTCTTTTGTTTTCGATTTTACGACAAACGCAAGTTTCCCATCATCAATGAGAATTTTATGTCCAACATCGATATCGTTTAGAATGTATTGGTAGGTACATCCGATTTCCTCTTTGGTTCCTATAAAATCTGCTTTGTTATTAATGGCAATTTGGTCACCCGATTTTAATTCGATTGGTCCTGTGCCCAATTTACCTGTGCGTATTTTTGGCCCCTGTAAATCTGCTAAAATGCCAATTGATTTTCCCGATTCTTGCTCACATTCACGGATCAATTCGAAAATCTCTTTGTGGTAATCGTGAGTGGAATGGGAAAAGTTCATCCGAGCAAGGTCCATACCTGCATAAATTAAATTGAGAATGGTTTCCCGATTCGCAGAGGCAGGTCCAATGGTACATATAATTTTTGTGCGTTTTTGAGGGATTTTATCGTCTACGGGCATAGACCCAAAGCTTGGCTTTTTTGATTTTTCCTGCAAGTAAATTGTATGGATTGAATTGACTTGTGTCATTTTTCGCAGAAATATCAATTTAATGGCATCAAATGCACTCGCTCTCATTTACCATTCTTCGTACAACCTCGAATTACCTGGTCATGTTTTCCCTGCACATAAATACTCACATCTTTATAACCGTGTGAAAAGGGATCCTGTTTTTGCATCATGGGATATCCTCTTACCAAAAAAAGCAGATGATGCTGATTTAGAGTTAGTTCACACCAAAGAATACCTCGATGATCTATTTAGTTACGAACATACAACACGTACGATGTATTCTGAATTACCGTTAAATCGAAGTATTGTGGAAAGTTTTATGTATGGAGTGGGAGGGACAATGTATGCGAGTGTTCTTTCCGACAAACATCAGTTTGCTTTCAATATGGGAGGCGGATACCATCATAGTTTTCCAGATAGAGCTGAGGGGTTTTGTTATTTGAACGATGTTGCGATTGCCATTCGAAAACAAAAGGAATCCAAACCGAATCTAAATGCATTGATTATTGACTTAGATTTACACCAAGGGAATGGTAATTCGTATATTTTTCAATATGATGACAAAGTTTTCACATTTTCGATGCACCAAGGCAATCTTTACCCTAAGAAAGAAATATCTAACTTAGATGTGAATTTAGAAGCAAATATAAAAGACGATGAATATCTTTCCATTCTCAATACTTCCTTAAATCAAATCCGAAAGGATTTTGATGCAAATATGATTTATTATGTTGCAGGAGCTGATCCATATGAGGATGATTCTCTTGGAGAACTAAAAGTATCCATGAAAGGTTTAAAAGAAAGAGACTTGATGGTTAAAAAATTTGCCGAATCACTTAACATCCCTTGTGTTGTGACTTTAGCTGGTGGTTATGCAAGAGACTTTCGTGATACTGTTGAAATTCATTTTAATACAATCGCTGCATTTGGTGAAAAATAATGGGAGTTTTTTCTTCTACAGACAAAAAGAAAAACCAATCTGATTGGTTAAATTTAGATGATTTGTCTTTAGTAGATGTATCTAAAGAACTAAATACTTCCTTAAATATGGAACCCAAACTTTTTAATCGTTTCACTCACTATGAAGTGGAACAGTTGTTAGTAAGTTCTGGGATGATTTCTGCTGTCGAAAAACGTGGTTTTCTCAATCCCATCATTGAACTCGAAATTCTCAATGACTTTGACAATCGTATTTATATCAAAACAGAATCAAAAAAGATTTTAGTTCACACACGTCTCAAAGTTTCTCAGTTCCAGTTAAAAGGTGATGACGAACAGTTCCCAATGATCTATATTGATTGGTTACTCACTCAGAACCTAAATTTTGAACCAGGTGATATTAAAAAGGAATTGTACTTTGGACAGGAATACCCAGGACTCAATGTTCTGAATGAGTTTACAGATTTTATTCGTGTCCTTTCTAAACGACTTGGAACATCGGGTGCTTTTAATGTTCCTGAATATTTTCATGATGCTGTTTTGTTTTCTCGAAAATTTCGTTTCATCGATCCTGAAAAAGAGGGTACATTTCGTGCGCTCGTTAAAAATTTTCGAGGCACAAATCTTCGCAGTTTATCCTCCCAGATCCATCAAAACAGAGTTCAATATGAAAATGGTGAACCTTACGAATGGAAATATGGGGAAATGATTTCCTGTACGGACCCGTATCTTGAAAAAAAAGTTTTTCATGAATCCTATTTCCGTCGTGTGGATGAGGTAAAAGAAAAACTAAAATTCCGATTGGTCTCAAAATAGGGGGACCAAATTCCGATAATCATGGTAGATGTCCGAGTATTCTTTCAAACCTGAAATTCTCATCATAGATGATGATACCGAAATCTGTGAAACATTAGAATTAATTGTAAATGGTTTGGGTTACTTTGTTCGGTATTTCACAAATCCTTTACAAGGATTGGAATACTTTGAAAGGGAAAAAAATCCAATCGTATTCTTAGATGTCAACATGCCACAAACGTCTGGTTTGGAAGTATTACCTAAAATCAAAGCAATCGATTCCAAAACCCAAGTGTTAATGATGACAGGTGAACATGACATACAAACTGTTGTTTCCTCTTTGTATCACCGAGCTTCTGATTTTATTTTAAAACCATTTCATACTAAATCAATTGAAGCAGCAATTTCAAGGGCATTCGAGTATTATAATTTTTTAAAAGATAAAGAATCAATGGACGAATCGATAAAACGTGATCTTAGGCTTGCAGCAAAAATTCAGTCCAAAACAATGAATTTACCTTTATTAAAACGTAAAATTTATTCTGAAATCAAACCTGTTAGTTTTGTATCTGGAGATTTTTTTCAAGTCATACCACTAGATGAAAACAGAACTTTAATCCTAATGGGAGACATTGAAGGTCATGGTGTGACATCTGGACTCATTGCGATCCTTATGACAACCATACATAAAGAACTCGCTCGAACGACAACGATTGCTCCCTCACAATTATTGTCTCGTTTGAATCGTGAATTGTGTAATGAAATTGGAACTCATAGTATGACAGCAATTAGTATTGTGGTCAATCATATTGAAAAAAGTATTACGTATGCAAGAGGTGGACATCCTTTCCCTATTGTTTTTCAAAAAGAAAGTCGAGCTCCTATGATCTTACAAGACCAATCAGGGCAGATACTAGGGATTTTAAAGGAAATGGAATTTGCGGAAAACAAAATCCAGGTTGAAGTAGGAGATATTTTATTTTTGTATTCGGATGGACTCCTTGCATCAAGCACTCACCCTCTTGTGCAGACACTTGTGCAACTGCCAGGTGGTGAAAACCGAATTGATGCAATGAAATCAGAAATTTCGAATTATATTCAATATTTGGAAACTTCTTCTAAAGCTTCGGATGACATATCTTATTTGCTTCTAGAGATTTGAGATACAATACATTCGTTTTGGTTGCTTCAGTTAGGAAATTATTTAATTTCTCTTTCGATTGAAATGTCCCTTTTAAAAAACCTTCTCTCCAATTTAATCTATGAACTTTCATCGATTGTACGAGGGATTCTTTTTCCTTAAAATCACATAACTGATTCGTAATGTATTCTCCCTTGAAAAATAAAAAATCTCCTTTTGCAAAAAACTTTTTCTCTTCCTTGGGTAAACCTTGGATGAAAGATTGATTTTCAATTGAATACTTTGTGATCGCTTTTTTTGTGATTTGCCAAACTAATTCATCTTTGGGATTCGTTTTTGAAAGTTCAAAAGCAGATACCATCACTAAAGTGACACAAAGTAAAAGCAGAGGAACCCACTCCACAGGTACTTCTTTTTCTGAGTTCCAATATAAAAATGCCAAAACTGTGATTGGCAACCAATAGAATCCCATTAAATCCCAATCCGCAGGGAATCCTAATTGTGGATTGTGTAAAAATCCATGTAGGATAAAGGCAAAGGTTGTAACGAGTAATAGTTTATGGTTTGGTTTTTGGATAAACTGATTCCATTTTTCTTTTTGAAAACTCCATTGGTAGATGAGATAAAAAGATGAAAAAGAAACATTCCAATAGATTACAGAGAAAATCTCTTTGATGTGATTAGTTGAAACCCAACGTTTGATGGGATAAAAAGGAGGATGGATGAGGTGTGTGCTATTTCGATCAACGGTTGGATCATGGAATAGACTAAAATAGACAAACCAAGGGAATAGAATGATGGATCCAAGCAAGGTACATATGACTAGGTGTTTGAGTTTTTTCTCTTTTGGCGAATGGAAAATCCATAAATAAACAAGGCATATCACCAAGTACCCCGACACCAAATGGAATAACATCGATAAGGCGACTATTGTTGTGCTTCCATATAATAATAGATCACTATCTTTGGGATCCTTTGCATATTGATTTAAGAATAGATAGAGAACTAAGTGTGTTGCTGTGACTAATGTATAGTTTTCAGCATACCCGAAGGTAAGTAAAATCCCACCTGAAGAAAGTAAAACTAAAATAGAAAGGTCTTTTTGTTTCTTTTTTCCTAACCATAAAAATCCAGAAAGAATCAAAATCCCTGCTAGATAGGAAAGGATTTTGTAAGACAGGATCGGGTCTTCATCAAATTGAAAATACGAAAGAATACTTGTGAGTTTGCTATGTAGGATACTTTCTAAAATTTCATCTAAAGTGAATTGGAATCCAAAAAGTTTTGTTTCTAAAAGATTGGTTTCGAGGAGTAATAAACCATCTCCCCAATTTCGATTGCGAATTGGAAACCATAACATCAATAAAAAATAAAAACCAGCTATACTCCAGTTTGGTGGAACAAATCTTAAAAAACGATTTTGCTTAAAAATTTCCTTTCCTTTGAAAATTAGGACAATCGTTTGCAAGAAAATAAAAAATGATGATATGTATAGGTATGTGATTTGATCACTTGGCAAAAACCATGGTTTGGTGGGAAGAAACGAAGTGATGAAAAGGAATAAATACGGAATGTAGAGGAATAAATAGTTCATTTTGACTCGTTGTGGTAATATTCTTTTGGGATTTCTTCTGCTGCTATCAATGGAAAATGACCCTTACGGATATTAAAGAAAAAAAGTTCAGGTAGGCTATAAAAGATTGTTTCCGTTCCTTCAGAAAAATTTCGACCTTTATCAATTGGTGACTTGATGATACCGATTCCCGTATAACCCAAACCATAAACAATATTGGCAAAACCCAAAATAGGCCGACTCCAAATGGATTCTTCAGTAAAAAATAAAAACGAATGGTCCATAGGATTGGATCGGTATATTTTTGAAGTAGGGACAAATCGTTCTATAATGTATTTCTCTTCCCAATCTTTGAGATTGTTTCGTTTTAAATTGCGGTAAGATGGATATAATTTTATTTCCTTTGTATAATTGTCCGAACCCAATTTTTTTGCAGCTATTGATGGAATAAAATTGAGTCCAAAAATTGAATTTGATAAAGGATCCCAAAACGTTTCTCCTCCAATTTTTCCATCTGGAAACATTAAATTCAAATAATAAAATAATTCATTCGTGCAGTTCTGGAATACCAAATTGTATGAATACAATTGTCGGATCTTGTTAGTATAAATCTCTGCCTGGTTTTGAGATTCTGCAACCTTTAACTCAGATTTTTTATATTGAGTTTTATCTGTATCAATGGGGTACGGATTGTTTCCTACTAGATTAAATTCGATACCTTCGGTGTATGTTTTACCATCCATAAAACTTTGGTAATGTGATAAAAAGGTTTCCCAATTATAAAATTGAATAGGATGGTAACCACTGAGAAAATCCTTTCGTTTTTCCATGAATAGAGTTGCGTATTCATTCTGTTTGGTGTTAATGACGGCACTCGGAAGTTCAGTGAATTCTAAATATGAAAATCCGGTAAAATTCTTTTTAGGGAATACAATCAGTTTCCTATCAATAGATTTCTGTAGATACAAAACACGAAGTAATAAGGTTAACTCTTCCCAATCTTGGCATTCGTTGGAAAGGATGCAGGATTTTAATTCTTTGACGAGTTTGGATTGGTATCCTTTCCAAATAAGTATTTCTTCATTTGTCAGATTAAATTCTTTTCCTTCGAGTGTGACAAATGCTTGTTCATATAATAGAACTGGATTTTGTAAAAACATTCGAACAAAGAATTTACGTTCCCATTGGATCATTTGATTTGTATTCGTTTGAATGGTTGATACTAGACGAAGGGGAGAGGATGTATCTGGCAATACGATCGTCTCACTTGTGTGACCAGAGGTTTTATCTATTATATCGGATTTCAGTTGATCCAGTTGGGATTTGATTTTTTTGAGTTCTTCTTTTTGGAAGTGGAATTGTTTTGGGATGGGAGAGTTTGGGTCTTTGATATTCGTAAAGTATCCAAATCCAATTCTAGTATTTCGGAACTCGTTTTCTTTTTTTTGTGGTTCGTTTGATTCCCAATCTTCTTCTAATATTTTTTGGTTTTGGATATGTGTTTCTTGGACCAAATAAAGTTCATTCCATTTTTGGCGTAAGGTTTGTTTGGCGGACGGTGATAAGTTCCATTTATAAAATTCAATATTTCGATTTTCAATGACTCCGTATTGGAACCGAAAGTCATTCCAACTTTCTCTCACAATATGAAAGATTTGGTCTTCAAAAGAATACTGTAAATGGTAAACTCGGTCTCCTAAAAGGAGGGCAGAGTGGCCTCCACTGGATTGCCCAGAATTGGAATCAATGTATAAAAAGCCATATTCATTTGGTTGATTTGGTGTTGGTTTTGACGCAACAGAGAATGAAAGAGAGAAAATAATGCAGAGAAGGAAAAATGTTTTTGAAAGGGCGGAAAACTTCCGCCCAAAAGAGAAGTGAATTATAGGTTGTATCCTTTGGAAACTAGTTTAGCAACGGTTACATTTTGTTTGGAAATGTCTTCTGTTACCAATTTCATTTCAGATGGAGAAAGGTTTGCTTGTTTTAAACCTTGTCCAATCGCAATGTAAGTAGATGGATTGGATCTCCATGCAACTACACCATGTTTTTTAGCAATCAAAGAGAGTTGGTTTTCTAATTCTTGTTTTTGGTTTTCGTAGCGAATCTGTAATGCAACGCTTGCAATGATATCTTCTTTGTATTCGTTCATTGCTTTTTCTTTTTCACTTTCAGAAATAGAAGAAATACTTTTTGAAATCGATTTTACAAGTGCAGAAGTAGAATCAGAAACTGAAACTCCTAAACGGCTAACACTTCCTGAAGCGGAATCTAAAATAGAACAATTGTTAACTGAAACGAACAAAGCCATTGCAGATAACAACGTGAAAATTTTCATGGAACGCATAAAAAACCTCTTACGTCGAATTGCAAAGATTGTAAGTTGTTTCCAAAACACGTCAATGAATTTTCTTTCCTAAACAGAAACCACAACAGAACCAAAAGCTGGTAAAGTTGTTTCAAAACCGCCATCCACAGGTTGTAAATCCACACGAGTGCCAGTCCAAAAGTCAAGGAATGGAGCTTTCGTTTTGACTCCTGGTGGAAGGTTAATCCTGACTGTTTTTTCTTCTTCTGTTGGATTCCAAATGCCTAAATATCCGCCTGGATTATAAAGTGCGAGAGGGAATTCGTTTTCAAAGATACCAATGGGAATAGGAGTGTATGCTTGGCATTCTCTGTTCAATTGGAAGGCTTTTTTTAAGAGGTCCAATCGATCGGTTTCTAGTTTTGTCAAATCATCCGAGACAAGTAACATACCACCTGACACTGCCATGACGGAAGCCATCAGTTTTGTCTGAGCCTCGTTCATCTTGTTCTTTTTCTTTCGGACAAGCAAACAATCTGGATCATTGAGCCATAAATGTCTATGCATGGATGATCTTGTGATATCGTTTATGAGAGCTTTTTTTGTACAAAGAGCATTTCGATCTTTTAAAAAGATTCGGATTCTCTCTGGATTCCAAAATGGAGCCACATCACAAGAAATTCGCATACCATCAAAAAATCCGATGGATGGTAACATTGGTGCACCACATCCCAATAGGAATGTATTTTTCCCCACAATTTTACGAATGAGTTCTAATGCATTTTGGTAACGTGCTTGAGGAGAAAGTGTTTTGTTGTACACGTCACCTGGAAGGAGTCCAGCATACAAAAAATCAAGTTTCAAGTATGGATAACCCCATTCCTTCACAATTGTAGTGAACACTTTTTCTATATAGGCAAGCGCAGTGGGATGAGTGATGTCGAGTGCGTATGTGTAACCGCGTCCCCAAAGAGGATTGTACAATGCGGGTACAGGTTTTCCATTTTGGTCTTTGAGGATGGCTTCCGGGTACTTACGAAAAAATTCTGACTTTTTTCTGACAAGGAATGGAGCAAGCCAGATCCCTGGTTTGAGTCCAACTCGTTTGATTTCGTCAGCAAGGATTCTCATGCCACCTGGAAATTTTTCATTGGGTATGAGCCAATCTCCAATTTCTTTTTGGTAACCATCATCGATTTGGAAAAACTCAAATGGTAAATTGAGTTCTCTAACTTTTGTTAAGTTGTCCAAAATGGTTTTTTGGTCAATATTGGTATAATAGTAGTACCAAGAACACCATCCCGTAGGAACTTTTTTTGGTAAATTAGTTGGGCCTTCTTTTTTACCGAGTTCCTCGAAATATTTTAATAACTTAGTTTCAGGTGATCCTTTAAAAAACAAAACTTTGATTTTAGAAATATTGAGTTTTGCGTTTGGACGTAAATCCGGTAAGCAATGGATATCGTAAATCACTTTAACGGAAGTTACATTCCCTTCGTTTCCAAAGACCACTTCGAATTTCGTTCCAAATTCACCAGCTTCTAATGGTGCATATAAAACACCATTTTGGTTCTCTTGGTTATAAAGAAGAGTGAGGTATTCTGAGATAAATTTTCCCACTTTCGATTCATTTTTGGAATAAACGTTTTCTTGGGAGTAATGAAGGAAAGATAATAATGGTGGTCTGTCTGTATCCGTACTTTCCACTTTTCTTGCAATGGACCAGGACTGGTATCCATGTTGGAACATTTTGAATCCATTCCCAGTCGGAAGGTCAGTGAGTTCTAACTCGAGATGGTCGACAGAAAATCCAACCTCAGGCCTTGTACTCTCCCGCCAAATCAATTTGGGACTTAGGACAGTTCCCAGTTTTGAGTCTTTTGTCGTTGCGAGTAAAAGTTCGAATTTTTTACATTCGGATTGGAAAACACCTGCTTTCACAGGGAGGAAATTGGAAATGGTGACGGAATTATGAACTCTATATTGAATTTTCATCTTGGAAAAATCTATTTGATGATTTTGTTAGGGTGGTTTCCATAGTAAGCCATTATGACCCAAAAACGTTCAACTATAAAACCAGTCGTTTTACAAGGAGATCTGAACGAAGATTTTTTTGAAGCCTTTAAAAAGGATGACCGGTTAGCAGTCGATTGTGAGATGATGGGGCTCAATCCCAGAAGGGACAGGCTTTGTGTCGTTCAAATTTCCGATTCAAAAAATAAAGTCGCTTTAGTTCAAATCCTCCCTGGCCAAAAAGAAGCCCCTCATATCCAAAAATTATTCGAATCAAAAGACATTACCAAAATTTTCCATTTTGCTCGTATGGACATGACTTTCCTTCGTGCAAGGCTCGGTATCAAAGTACAAAATGTATTTTGTACCAAAATCGCAAGTAAATTGGCTCGCACTTATACCGATAAACACGGGTTAAAGGAACTGATCAGAGAGTTTTTTGAAGAAAACATCGACAAAAAAAACCAAAGTTCCGATTGGGGGAAAAAAATCCTCACTAAAGACCAAGTAGACTATGCTTCCACTGATGTCAGGTTTTTGATTTCCCTCGAATCTATTTTGACCGAAATGATGATCCGTGAAAACCGGTTTGCCATTGCAGAAAAATGTTTTGGTTTTTTAGAAACACAAGTGGAACTTGATTTACTCGAAGTGTACAATCTCTTTGAACACTGATGGCAAAAAAACAACTCCCACAATACCAATGTAAGGCTTGCGGAGATACATTTAGCAGGTGGGCAGGCAAATGTCCATCCTGTGGTGAATGGAACCAAATCGAGGAAATGACGAACACTTCCCAAGGAAGGTTTGATTCTCCCAATCTCACAAAACCAAGAGACAGAAAGTACACAGAACCAAAGTCTATAGGTTCGATTGTAAGTGATGTCCACACAAGGACTCTCACTGGTTTTAGTGAACTTGATTTGGTGCTAGGTGGTGGGATTGTTCCAGGTAGTTTGGTTTTAGTTGGTGGTGAGCCGGGTGTGGGTAAGTCTACGCTAGTATTGGAGATTGCGAAAAACATTGCAAACCAAGGTACAGTTTTGTACATCTCGGGAGAAGAATCAGCATCACAAATTGGTCTTCGTGCCAAACGGATGGGAGTAGATTCTAAAAATATCCTTCTCTCATCGGAAGTGTATGCAGAGAACATTTCGCAGATGATTACGGATTTACAACCAAAAGTTGTTTTTATCGATTCCATCCAAACTATTTTAAAAGAAAGTCTTGTGAACCAAGCAGGAACCATTACACAACTCCGTGAGTCTTCCCAAGTTTTTTTAGAAACCGCCAAACGTACTTCAGTTCCCATTTTTCTCATTGGTCATATTACAAAAGAAGGCCAAATTGCGGGTCCAAAAGTTTTAGAACATTTGGTGGATACTGTATTGTACTTTGAAGGTGACCGATTTAATTATTATCGAATTTTAAGGGCTGTCAAAAATCGATTTGGAGCAGTGGGGGACACTGCGATTTTTGAAATGGTGTTAGGTGGACTCAAACAAGTCCTCGACCGTCACCGATTATTCATCTCACCTGAAACAGAAGAAAGGTCAGGAAGTGTTTTATCTTCTGTGATGGAAGGATCCCGAGCCATCAGTGTCGAAGTACAAGCCCTTGTCACCAAATCAGCGTTTGGCCAAGCGAGGCGTATGGCAGAAGGGCTGGATAACCGCCGAGTGATTTTACTTTCTGCGGTAATTGAAAAGTATTTGGGACTTCCACTTTCAGAGTCAGATATCTTTAGTAATTTGGCAGGTGGGCTCAGTGTTGACGAACCAAGTTTAGACCTTGCGATCACAGCTTCGATTGTTTCTTCATTCCGAGACAAACCAATCTCACGAGAAACAGGTTATTTAGGGGAAGTAGGACTCTCAGGTGAAGTGAGAAGTGTTGGCCAAATCAGTTTGCGCATCAAAGAACTCGCTGGAATTGGGATCAGTCATATTTATATCCCTCATGGCAATTGGAAAGAAGTTGAAGGTATGTTTCCTTCCATCCAACTTTCTCCCATCAAACATTTGCAAGAACTAGGTTTATAAACCAATTCTATCTTTTGTCTATGAGACAATGGAAGATTTGTTTTCAGAAATTATCAGTTTAAGGGCAAACACTCACTTCTTGGATGCGTAAATCATCATTATAAATAGAGCCAGAACTTAAAGTAGGAGAGGCATACAATCCAAAATGTGCTTGTTCCAATACTCCACATCCCCCCGAAACATTTGCAGTTGATACTAAGGTTGTGTCCACCCATACCTTTGCCATTCCACCTTGTGGAGAAAAATCTAAACAAGTTGTTAGTTTTTTCCATTGCCTTCTTGGAAAACTTAGATTTGTGACTTGGTATGTATGCACATTTTGGTTATGCACTGGAACATGCATGAGGTATACATAATCACTCGCATCAATATTCACAAGAACCACCCTCCGCCATAAATCAGTAGGATCTGCCGAATACGTGGCAAAACTAAACCAATCTTGGTTACTCGTTAAATCCATATCTAAATAGACATACAATTCAATTAAAACTGGAGTTTTAAATCCACCTGACGCTAGTTTGTTTAGTTGGATCGTGGGGTAACCTCTATGGTTACAATTTTGCGGATAAAAACAAGTGGGTCCAAGTCCTGAAATGTTTGCTTTGTGTGAATAGGTTCCGGTTCTTTTTTGTTCCGTACTTTGTCCATGGGTTGCCACTGATTGGTAGGGAGAAGGAACACTATAAAAATTTGAGAACTCACTTGTGGATTCAAAACTAGTTTGGAAAATCCTTCCATTTTGCGTTTTATTCAATTGTTCGCTTGTGCAGATGATTGATGTGGAAGCTTGGTAGGCTAACGCTGTGCCAGCTAACAGATTTAAGGTCTCCTTATCATTTTGTTTTTGGCATTGGAAAAAACTGAGACCAAAAAGGATGCATAGTTTCAATACGTGTTGGAAACGATCAGTGTACGTAAAAGTTTTCATGTTCGTTCTCTCATTCGACATAGACGGATCGAATCCATCCATTCCAACAAACTTGGGGATTCCCTCCAGGCATTTCCCGTGAATGTGTCCCAAATCTGTCAAAAATGATAGTATAAGTACTTAATATGTCATAAAATAATAAAATGACCCAAATTTAACACAATTAACTTGACTTTTTTCCTACAACTGGAATACATCTGTAGATTGTTCAGAGGTGATTTATGAACTCTAAAAAGAAAAATCTTGTTTGCCTCCTCGCTCTTTTGTTGTTCACAACAGGGGTACATGCAGGCGCAAGAAAAACGGTATATCCAGTTGTGTTCGCACATGGATTGTCTGGCTTCGACAACTTACTCGGATACTACTACTTTGGTAACGACTACGGTACTTTCGTGGGTGATCCATGTGACGAGTTTTTGGAAACAGCGTGTAACGGTAGCATAAGCTCAAGTCAAAAAGCGTTAGCAGCAAGTGTGGCTCCCTTCCAATCTTCGGAAGTTAGAGGAACACAACTAGCTGATCGCATTCAAAACTATATGACCTCCACGGGAGCAACCAAAGTGAATATCATTGGTCACTCACAAGGTGGAATTGATGCAAGAAAAGCAGCGGCTGTTTTAAGAGCACGTTATGGAAGACAAGTTGTCCATGCTCTTATCTCCGTATCAAGTCCGCATAGAGGATCTCCTACTGCAAAGTACATTCTTGATTTAGGCCCAGGTGTGACATCAGTTATCGATGCACTTGCTAAATTATTCGGAAATACGATTTACGGTTCTGGAAATGATGGAGTTGCTGCAGCAAAACAATTAGTTTATAATGACTATTCGTCTACAGATGGGATCACCACTGGAATGAAAGCATTTAACACGAATTATAACGTAAATACAAGTAATGCGGCTTATTGGGGATCGATCATCACAGCACAAGATAGCATCAACACAAACCCAGCGTTGTACCTACTGAAAGAGGGATTTTACAACATTGATGGTGATGGATACTGCGTAGATGATTGTGATAATGATGGTGCAGCTGGAAAAGGTGATGGCACGCGTGGTAACAATGACGATGACGGACTTGTTGGGATCAACTCACAACAAATGGGTGATCGTTTGCAATACAACGAATGTGCACTTTGTTTCGACTGGATTACAGTGAATACAAGCCTAGGTTATGTAAGTAACTTAAATGCTCCAACATCTGCACAAATGACTTCTAAGTCTTCTGTGGTAAGCCAAGACCATTTAGATGTGGTTGGTGTTCCACCAGATACATTTGATGAAGAAGAATTTTATGCTTCTATTTTAGATTTCATCGTCTCTAAAGGCGGTTAACAACCTCTTTGGCAGTAAGAACCAATCTTACTGCCAATTTCCTTTTTGTCCTAACAAATCAAATTTTAAATTCCATTCCTTCATTTAGAGTATGTTTCAAAACAAAAAAATTTTATACACAGTCCTCACTTCTCTCATCCTTCTCTTTATCGGTATTTTGATTTTACGTCCAGGAAAGGACAAAAACCAAAAGGACTTTGAGTCACTTCTCAATGAAGGTAAAGTTGCCGAATCCATCGAACTTCCAAATTTACCAGAAGATTACGCTGATCATAAATTAATGGAGTATTCAATTGAAGAAATCGCAAGGATCCTCCAAGAGAAGTATGGCAAAAATATCGATAACCCTGCCGCTCAAATTGCCATGATTGAAGAGTTGATGAAAGACCTTCCGAAATTGTATCCAAATGATTGGGTGAAAGTTCTCAATCAAATTTTGGGTTACGCCTTCCCTGACAAAGCATTGGAACTTCTTCGAATGGCTGAGAACCTGTATAATTACAATCGTTTCAGGGAATCAAACATGAGTAAGGTGGGGCTAATGTCTGATGACGCTCGCCGGGCAATGATGTGGAAGGAGAGGTATCGCCTCTTTGGAGAAAAAGCCGATCAGATTTGGGCCATGGAAAAAAAGATGACGGTGATTGGCGACACACTCAAACGCATCAAAGAAAGCCCTGCAGGGAATTTGGATGCCAAACTCAGCAATTATGCACAAACCCTTAAAGAACAGTTTGGCAAAGAATACCCACGTCTCATGGAAAACAAACGCCAACAACTCACAGAAGGTTTTATGGTTTCTGTCCAAAAAGACCTAAAGGTGATGTCCTATGGCGAGAGAAAATCGGCTCTCCGCGAAATCCGCCAAACGATGGGAATGGACCAAGCCGCTCTTAACCGTTGGGACGCTCTCGAAGAAGAAAGGGAAAAAAACTGGCAAAATCAACAGAAGTATGCCGAAAAACGAAGTCAACTTTCTACAAAAAAAGGCGGTATTACGGCAGAAGATGAAAAACAGTTGGATGCACTTAGGAAACAACTCTTCGGGGAAGAGGCTGACATTATCAAAAATGAGGAAGCAAGTGGGTATTACCGTGCCTCAGACGAACGCACCTATGGTGTGAATTAGGACCTTTCAGGAACACTGTTCCGAAACATTTGCCATATTTGTGCCATAAAGTATTGACTTATGGCATTGGTATGGGTTAATTTAGCCAAAAACATAGAAAGTTCAGGTGAAATATGAAAAAGAAAATCGTAATCGGGTTTTTAGCAACCCTTCTCTCCTTCCCCACATCAGGTCTGTTTGCTGGTCCTTTGGATGGCCAATGCATCGCACTTGTTCACGGGATTTTAGGATTTGACGACACACAAGGACTCGCTGGTGGTCTCGTTAAGTATTGGGGAGGCCTTGATGGTTACCTCCGTAGCCAAGGTGCGAAAGTCACAACACCTGGAAGTTCTGCGACAAATTCCATTCCTGTTCGTGCAAGCCAAATCCAATCTGCTGTTTCTACTTGGATGACAGCAAACGGTTGTTCGAAGGTTCATTTGATGGGACACAGTCAAGGTGGACTTGTGATCCGTTATATGGTATCTAACCTTGGATTTGCTGGAAAAACACAAACTGTTACCACAATTAACTCCCTTCACCAAGGGGCACCGATGGCTGACATCGTTCTTGCAGCGATTCCAAGTTGGTTACAACCTTTTGCAAATTCTGCACTTGGTTTACTTGCAAAACTAGTGTACCGTGACGGTCGTCCTCAAGATGCGATCGCAATGGGAAAATCTCTTACTGTGAGTTATGTAAAAACATTCAACGCAAATTCACCTAACAATTCTGGAATTAAATACTATTCTTACGGAAGCCAAATGGCATGGGCAGACCTCATCCAACACCCAATCATGGCACTCACTCATCCAATCACTTGGGCAGGTGGATTGTTCTACGGTTTAGGTGGAGCAAATGACGGAGTGGTTCCATTGAATTCTCAAAAATGGGGAACTTGGAAAGGAACACCCTCTTCTTATTGGTTTGCAACTGGAATTGACCACCTGCAAGCAACTAACTTAGCATGGAGTGGACAAAACTACTATGATGTGCAAGGACATTACTTAAACATCGCTAAAAACGCAAAAGCTGGATTATAATTATATCCACTCAAAGGAAAGGCCGATGGTTCTACCGTCGGCTTTTTTATTGTACGCAAAATTCCAATCTTCTATTCTTCTTAAATTTTTAAATGTTCCCCAAAGGTTTTTTCGATACTACAAATGGATTTTAAAAAAATATTACTCGTTGTTATCCTCTTTCTCATTCTTTTTGTCGGTTTACTTTTTTTTCTAAAACAATCAGATGGTGGTGGGATTTCCAAAGAATCCTTATCGCCAGAAGAACAAATGGCTTCTGACCGTATTTCCCCAATGGGAAATGGAGAAGGGTTTTGGGATGAGGCGATCTCTCCTTTTCGAGAAGATCGAACCAAACCTTATTTAGAGTTACTTGATGATCTTAAATCAGGTAAGATCAATTTTGTTTGGGAAGTGTGGGCCTTAAGACGCAAATGCAAACCTGATTTTACACCTGATCAGTGTAATGCGACGATTCTTGCCTATATTGATGCTGAATATGAATCCCCAGACAAAGAAAAAGTAAAAGACTTATTTGTTTCCTACTTCCGATATGAGGAAGAATACCGAAAGTGGGAACAACCTACGGACCTTCCATTTTTGGAGTTGTATGAAAAAATTAAATCCAAACGTAGAGAAGTGCTTTCTGATAAAGCAGACTTAATATTTGGGATGGAAGAATCACAAGTTAGCTTTTTGGAAGGTACAAATAATTTTATTAAACAATCGGCAAACCTTCCTGCTGATCTTCGTGTAAAACAATTTGAAGAATTTAAGAAAAAAACCTATGGAAACTATTATGATTCTTTAGTATCGAGAGAAGATAAGTTTGATCATTACCAGATGGAAATGTCTCTTCGTGATAAAGAGTTTTCCACACTTACGGATCCGAAAGAAAAAGAAAAATACCTATTTAAAATCGAATCCAAATACTTTGGAAAAGAAAAGGCAGAAAGTTTGGCGAATGAACGTAAAAAAGAAGCTAAATTTTCAGAATCAATTTCTTCCTACGAATCCAAAGAAAGAGAATTTTTAAGAGAAAATGCCAATCTTTCGCAAGCAGAGAAAGAGAAAAAATTGAAAGAACTTCGCATCCAAATGTTAGGTTCAGAAGAAGAAGCTGATGCCTATTCAAGGAGAAAAAATATAGAGGAAGCAGGGAAATAATCCCACTTCCTTTTATTACACCTTTGTAAATTTGCTTCAGAATTCCTAGTGAAGTATATCTCCAAAAATGAAGTTATTCTTCGTTTTTGGAAACTTTTGTGCTGTTAGGTGTTGGTTCCTTTTTGTATTTTTCATATGCATTCATGGTTTCTAGGTATTCATTCCCTGCATTCCAAACGATAAAACCATGGCCTGCAGAATCTTTTGCCCCTTGCATCTGCACTTTGATGTAATCAATATAACTCAATTTGCTTGGACCTACCATCATTTTGAATCCTTGGACCCAAGCAATTGCTTTTGTTCCTTGTTTGGCCCTTTTGACTGTTAGGTCAAGTCCATCCTTGATGGTTCCATAAGGATCTGAAACTCGTTTGGTCAAACCATAAAAATGGGATGGGTATAACATTGGATATAGTCCATTCAGTTCCTCACTAAACGGTTCTACTTTTTGACCTATGACATCATTTTCAATGAAAGGAACCCTTCCAAAAATATCAGCAGACCACTTTGTATCACTAGGACAACTGTCTTTGGTTTTTTCTTTATGGTCTTTGATGATTCCTAAAATTGATTCGTATCTTTTTTCATAACTCATGCTAAAGTTAGTACCACCATCAGCATATCGAATGTAATCCAATTGAATTTCAGGGAATCCTAATTCACAGGCCTTACGAATTGATTTTTGGATGGAAGAAACAAGGTTTGCGTTTGGTGTATTTTCAAGTAAACCACCTTCGAAGTTTACAACTCTTGCCACCATATAAATACCAAGTGCTTTTGCTTCTGCAACTTGTTCTGGTGAAGGTGGGTACGGTTGCATATCGACAACAGCGGTATTCATACCCGCATCTTTCATGACTTGGAAAAGTAAACTCCAACGTTTTTTATCCCGTATCGTTTTGGTATTAATATAGAGTCCTTCTATAAATTCAGGTGATTCCTGGATAGAACCCGATTTTTGTTGGCTTTTGGTGGAGGAGACCGACTGGCAGGAGACAAAAACAAATAAGAGTAGGAATGTGAATAATGGTTTCATGGTCTTTATGACAAGTTTTTCTCACATGAAAGAAATTTCAAATCGAATCGATTGACGAAATTCCCTTACTCTCCCAAAATTTGGGCATGATTGAAATCACAAATGACTTCCAGATCAAATCCTATGGTCGTTTCCCAGAAGTTTTATCAGAACAAACTCAATTTAAAGACCGAATGGTGGAAGTCTCAAAACTTTATAAATCGATGGGGGAGTCCTATCTCCAACATTTGGGTGATGATGCAAAAATCAGCGGTACTGAAAAAAAAGATTTAATTGAATATTTAGAAAACATTCTGATCGTACTTGTGATGTTACGAAAACTTGATTTTGCACAATCTGATGAAGAAGTGTACATACGAAAGGATAGAGGTTTGTTTGAATTACGATTACGTTTTGGTGAAGGTGGGATTTGGGAAATCACAGGTGGAATCCGACCTGAATACAAAATGAAACAACGAGTGTTTAAGGATTGGTTTAACTCAGACTTCTCAAATGATATCAAAACATTTTATGCTGTTTATGGAAATGCAGGTTTGGACAAAACAATTTCACCAGACGAAAAAATTCAAATTACAAAACAAATTGATCGGATTATCGCTGAGATCATTGAGATGATTGTTTATATCGAAAGGTTTATGTTATTCCAATGAAAACGGGTATCTCATTCCATTCCTCATTTTTGGATCACAAAACTGGTCCAGGTCATCCAGAAACCCATGTACGTTTAGAATCAATTTTAGACAAAATTTCTGACTTACCTTCTCAATCTTTTGAATGGATAAAATCGTTTAAGGAAGCTCCTTTGTCATTGATTTCGATGATTCACGATCCAAATTACGTTCGTTTGGTGGGAAAAGTTTGTGAAGAAAAAGGATCTGGGTATTTAGATGGAGATACTGTTTTTTCGCCAAATTCGTTTCAGGCGGCAAGTTTTGCGGTAGGGGCAGGTGTGACTCTTGCACAAGACATTTTAGATGGTAAATTAAAAAACGGTATGGCTCTTGTTCGGCCTCCAGGCCATCATGCGGAAGCAGATCATGCGATGGGATTTTGTTTATTCAACAATATTGCAATCACTGCCAAATACCTTCAGACACAAGGGATCAAACGAATTTTGATATTGGATTGGGACGTGCATCATGGGAATGGCACCCAACACCAGTTTTACGAAGATGACTCTATATATTTTGTATCTCTCCACCAATACCCTTTTTACCCAGGGACTGGTTCCTCACAAGAACGAGGCAAAGGGAAAGGCACAGGTTGCACACTCAATTTGCCTATGGCAAGAGGTGCCGAAGAAAAAGAGTATTTAGACCAATTTCTAAAGGTGCATAAAGAGATGGAAACTTTCCAACCTGAGTTTGTATTGGTTTCAGCTGGGTTTGATGCACACACAAAAGACCCGTTAGCTGGTATGAATTTGAATACCTCTTCTTATGAAAAACTGACTGAAGAAGTGAAAAAAATTGCAAACACTTACTCTGCAGGCAAACTTTTATCGTTTTTGGAAGGTGGGTATGATTTCCATGCACTTTCGGAATCTGTAAAAGTGCATTTGGAAGCATTGGCAATTTAAACTTTTGGTGCCACACCAAATACTTCCTTCACCCAATGGATGAGGGGACGGGAGCTGATGATGGAAAAATGGTTTTGTTTTTTTAATTCCAATGTACGAAGTGCAGGATTTGGTTTTTTATCGAACACTTTGTCCGTTAAATAGGTTAGGCTTTTTTTCTCAACGATTCCATCACCTAAAAAATTCTGTAGTGGATTCTCAGGGCCCTCCATAAGAGCATATGCTTGGTACACATCCAAATCATCCAATTCGCCAAAATAAGTCTCTGCAAAGTATCCAGAAATTGTTTCCTTCCAACCTTTTTCCTCTTTTCGGATGAGACCAAATGATAAATCTTTGATGGCATCACTTCTCAAATTTCCGATCATTCCAATGATCTTTAAGGCAACGTTTGGACTCTTTTCAAATAAAAAACCCAACCAAAAACCAATTTTTTCTAAATATGAACCTTTGTTAGGTGCTGCAACGAGTGTGATTTTCCCAAGTCTTGTAATCCAAGGTTTGTTTTCTAATTTTGCATGGTACATACAGGATCGAAAAATCAAACAACCCAAACTATAACAGATGATATCTGGATGGATTTCTTTATTTTCTTCAAAAAATACATCAAGTAAGTGCATGAGTTTTTTTCCATTTTCATGGATGGGTAGACCATGGTTGTATCTGAGATAAAAAGAGAAGTATCCGCATTCCGCTAGTTCCGTAGCAAGGCCTGGAGACGTAATTTTCCTGTCTTTGTATTCGACAGTTTGTTCTTGCCAAACTGTTTCGTCCGTAAAAAGCCCCGGTAAAAATAAGACAGATTTTGTTTTGCCTGAGTTTAGGTATTCTGTGATGGTTTCTTTTGCCGTGATGTCTTTTCCAAAAGTTCGAAAACTCATATCAATTTTTGTGAGTTTGAATTTTTGGTTATGAGAACTTCCTAATATACTTGAGACCATACGGTTATCGAACACCATATCATCACTTTTTTTTGCTGTGAGTTCTACTTTGAAGAGTGCTTTGTCAAAGGCTTCGTTTGTGAGTTCGATTGTTTTTTGGAACTCTTCATTGGATCGGATACCTTTGTCCTTCACTTGTACGCCGAGTTTTTGGAGGGCATCTCTCCATTCAGGTTTATAAAAAAAAGCATTGGAGAGTAAATCCAATCCATCGCCCGTAGAAGAGAGACTTCCTTTGACTAGGAATTGAACCCCTTTTAACAGGGAGTCTGTTGTTTTTTGGGTGAGGGATACGGTTTTGCCAGCAATAGAATTGATAAGGATTTGGATCACGGTGGGAAAGTGTAATGGAATTTTTGAAGAAAGCGAGAAGAAAATACCTGGTTGGATTTGTTTTTAAAACACGAATTTGTTTTGTTTTAGGATGATCCAAAGATTCATCCACAGGATTTGGTGGAAATGTTTGGGATTATTGTTCGACACAGAGTAAGTAATAAAAGGTATCGCAACTCCTTCCACTCCCCGATCGAAAAGCAGTGTAGTCGGTTGTATTAGATGCTCCGACCCTTCCGCCTTCACTTGCAGTGGCTGTATTAGCATTACTTGTCCAGTCATTACAGCTATTGGAAGATTGGGCGGTTGCCTCCTGCCAATAATTCGATACAGCAAAACCAGTCCAAAAATACTTGGTTGTGCCAGAAGCAAAACTTTGGCTTAGCATATTGGCAGCGGGAGCATTTATGATTCCAGATGCATTCGCAGTAAAAAGAGACGCTGCATCACTTGCGCGTATGTAGATTCTACCAGATTGAAAGACCCAATCTATGTTCTCTCCTGCACCACCACCACAATTATCAGTGGAACATGCATTCCGATTCGTTCCATCTGTGAGCATAGCTTTGTATGTTCCAGTACCTGGTGTGTTCGCATCAGAATTACATTTGAGATCGGCACCTGCAGGTCCGTTTGCTGCGGCTCCTTGCAGATTTCCATCATAGGATGATGCAGTAATAAAAATGCGATAAACGGTTGGTGTGATGCGAATGGTTATATTTTCGGTATCTGTATTGGTTCCATCGGTGGCAGTGACTGTGTAAGTCGTTCCTGCTTGTGAGTCTGTAGGAGTTCCTGAAATCACACAAGTACTTGTGTTCAATGATAATCCATTTGGAAGGGCAGGGGCAACCGAACAATTTGTGATCGGGAATCCGAGGATTGGATTCAGTGTAGGTGCTGAATCGTCTTCCTTAAAAATAAATGAACTACCGGTATAAACGATATTTACATTTCTATGGTTAATGGTAATGGATCCAGAAACACCTGAATAATTTGTATCTACACTTGTTGCCGATACACTCAGTGAAGATGACTCCATGAGTTGTGTGTTAGATGTAAGTGTAATGGTTTGAATTGTACTATAATTGGCTGGAGTAAAGGTTAAGTTCCCAATTGCATTGAGTTTAGAATTTGTGAAAGCAAGGGTTACATTTGCAGTTGGTGGTGATACCAGTGAAAAACCAAATAATTGTGGGGTTCCATAATACAGAATCACACTAGCGCTTGTTACATTGATCTTGGAAGAAGTCCCAATCGTGAATGCCGTAGTTACGGTGGTAGTTGTCAAACCATTGACAAGAGATAAGAGATACTCGTCACGCCCTTTGACTGGATTACAGGAAAGGAATCCCAAGGCAACAAGGAAGGAAATCATTCGAACAATCTGTTTGTACATTTTCCTCCCTCTTTCCCTATTAAAACAAATTAGGGATTCCCCTTTCTCAATGATCGGAGAAAACTGAAGGACTTACAAGTGAAATTCTTCTGAGAGGTAACGGGAACTTTTTGTCTTCAGTACATCTCCTAGAAGATTACGTCCCCTTTCCGTGTCCTTTAAGCTCACCACTGTTCGTAAGGAAAATACACGTAGGGCATCGGAAACAGAAAGGGTTCCGTCTGCAGAATCCTTCCTTCCTGAAAACGGAAACACATCGGGTCCACGTTGGCATTGTGCATTCCAATTCACACGAGCCACTTGGTTCACCAAGGTATCAATGAGTTTTCCAATCGTTTTTGGGTCTTCCCCAAACACACTTGCTTGTTGGCCCATATTCGAATTGATGATGTATTCCATTGGTTCTTCAATGTGTGTAAATGGGACAATCGGAACAAGTGGTCCAAATTGTTCTTCGTGATACAGACGAGCGTTAGGTGAGACTGGTGAAAGGATGGCAGGAGTCATAAAGGATTCTGTAATTTCCCCACCACCTTGGTTTAAGATCTTTGCCCCATGTTGTATTGCATCATCCAAAAGTTCTTTGAGCCATTTGGTTTTTCCTTCTTCAGGGAGTGGAGTAAAGTTAATATCTTTGTCCCAAGGCATCCCTGCTTTCCATTTGGAAAATTCTTCCAAATACAATTTGGTAAACTCATCTAAGATATCTTTGTGGACAAAAAGGATTTTGAGTGCCGTACACCTTTGTCCATTGTATGACAAGGATCCCGATACAATTTCAGGAACCATTGTTTTTAAATCGGTATCGGGAAGTATGATTGCAGGGTTTTTGGCATTGAGTCCGAGAACAGACCTTAGGCGGTTGAGTTTGGGGTGTTTTTTTGTGATGAGATTTGCGGTTTGGCTCGAACCAATAAAAGCAAACACATCAATTTTACCTGATTCCATAATGGGTGAAATGACTTTGGCTCCATCACCATAAACAGTGTTGATGACACCAGGTGGAAAGGCTTTTTGGAAACATTCGAGGAGTGGTTCTAACAGTAAAACACCATACTTTGCTGGTTTGAAAACAACCGTATTTCCCATAAGGATTGCAGGGATTAAGGTACAAAAAGTTTCGTTTAACGGGTAGTTAAATGGCCCCATACACAAAACCACTCCATAAGGGGAACGTTTGATTTGGGCAATGAGTCCACTTTCTTGTATGTATTTAGAAGAATTGGATTCCAGTTCTCGGAGTGCATCGACTGTGTCTTCTAAGTATTCGATGGTGCGATCAAATTCTTTTGTGGCATCCTTTTCTGTTTTGCCAATTTCCCACATCAGAAGTAAAATGATTTGGTTCCGTTTTTCTTTCATGAGGGAGACAAAATGGTTCACTGCCAAAATCCTTTCCTCTGGTGTGGAAGTGGGCCAAACACCTGTTCCGTGGTCGTAAGCTTTCACTGCGGCATCGAGTGCTTTTAGACTTTGTGTTTCATCGAAACTTGGGTAAGAACCGAGAACCACTTGTTCCAATTTGCCATTCCGTTTAAGAAAAATTGGAGACTTGACGATTTGTGTTTCTCCCTTCCACTCCAGAATTTCGCCACCGAGAAGGTATTTGGTTTGGTGGATGGGTGAGATGCGGTAAGCAGCGGGAATGGAATCTTCTGTCGGAAAAACAAAGCTCATGATCCATGAATCGAATGCGCGCGGGACTAAAAAAGCAACATTTTACAGAAAAGATCCGCCGATAGATAAATTATGGAACCATGGATGGCAGAGAACCAGGAAGAGTGGGAGGCTTTGACCTTACGCCTCTTTCGCCGAGTGGAAGAATTGGAATTACTGATGCAAGAAGTGCGCAGTGATTTGACAAGGTACCGCGCGGTTCGGGAAGAATGGTATCTTTGGCACAGCGCTTGGAAGGAGGGATGCGCCAAA
>JACVCB010000021.1 GCA_016742255.1 Leptospira sp. | reverse complement strand
AATCGTGTCAGGGATTGAATTAAGAATCTTTTAATATACGTACGGAGTATTCAAATGAAGAAGTTTTTTTTACTATTACCTTTTCTGTTTACTGGGTGTTTGTCAGTCCCTGAAGGTGTTGGTACCGTGGTGGGCTTTGAGCTTGAGAGGTATCTTGGGAAGTGGTACGAGGTAGCAAGGCTTGACCACTCATTTGAAAGGGGGCTTGTGGATGTCACCGCTGAATATACAAAACGAGACGATGGCGGAGTAAAAGTCATTAATCGTGGGTATGACCAACTCAAGCAGGAATGGAAAGAAATTGAGGGAAAAGCTTTCTTTCAGGATACACCTGATAGGGGATTACTCAAAGTTTCCTTCTTTGGGCCGTTTTATGGGACTTACAATATTGTTGCACTTGATAAAATCAATTACAGTTATGCCCTTGTCTGTGGTCCTGACAGGTCTTATCTTTGGATATTGGCAAGGACTCCAGAGATTTCGAAAAAAATCACCGACGAGCTATTGGTCAAGGCTTCCTCTCTTGGTTTTGATACTTCCAAACTGATTTTTGTAGGACATTCTAGAAAGTAAGAATGGAAAAAATCTCTTTAAGAAACTTGTGAACCACTTAGTAAACCCCTTCCCAATTCATTTACCGTAGGGTCTCGCCCTGAGCTTGTCGAAGGGTTACTTAATTAAATCCACTCTTTCGAATACCTCTGTTTGGTGAGGGTTTTTATAGAGGTAAATTCGTTTTGTGATTCCATGCGAAGGAAAATCAAAAAGCACTTGTAGGCCATTGACCGGGACGAATGGTTCTTTTTGTAAATTGATAGGCCGAAAACCAGCAAAATCAATGTCATTATTTAAAGCGTATAAATTATAATCATTAGTGATTAGTGCAAAGTGATAGTTTGGCAATATTTCTTTCAAAAAATAGTTTATATGTGCGATTGGCCAATGATGTAATACGTCTTTTACGATTAACAGGTCTGCGGATACATACCGTATGTCACTTAATTGTCTAATGACTAAGAATTTGATGTTTTTTTTGGAATATTTTTTTGTGTTTTTTTCAATGAGGGCAGATACAAGATCATATCCCACATAATTTTTTCCTTCTGGGATGACCATGGTTTCCATAAGTTGCCAGTCTCCACAACCAAGGTCTACAATCGTTTTATACTTTGGGTCATTTAAGTATTCTTGCAATAATTTAAGATAGGGAACTGCATTCTCAGGTTTGGAGCCAATGCCTGAGCCATCACCCCATTTTTTTTCATCATATACTTTTTTAAAGGCAACTTGTTCTGGTGAAGTATTTTGATCACAGGAATGAAAGGAAAAGAAAAATAAAACAAGATAACAAATCAGTTGAATGAATTTAGATCGGATGGATCGTCTTTTGATCACATTCATAAGATTTGGCCCCTGATTTTTATTTTACCATTTAGAAACATGGCAAGTGTTTTTCCAAGAATTACCTTCTTATCTAAAACGCAAAGCTGCATATCTTAAGGATTGGCAATAGGCAAGTTGATGATCCATTCACTTCCCTTTCCAACTTCAGAAGTGACTGAAAATGTGCCTTTCAATTCCTCGACAATTAATTTAACAAAATGGATCCCAAATCCGTTCCCCACTTCTCCCGCAGTACCATAGGTAGAATTTACTTTGTCTGAAAATACGTCTTTGATTTGATCCGCTGTCATTCCGATTCCAAAGTCCTTGATTCGTATCACAAATATTTGTTTTTCGGATTTCATGATTTCAAAATGAATTTGTATCTCACTTTTCATTGGTGAAAACTTAAGTGAATTTGAAACTAGGTTCCCAATCATTTGAAAGAATTTATTTTTAGGAATTTTCCTTGTAGATAGAGTGGGATTTATGTTTACATTGATGGTAACTTGTTTCGTTTGAGCCTGTGCATGAAATAAATTTAACAATTGTTCGGTAAAATCCTTTATCGTGATATCATTGTTAAATGTACTTTCATCCGTTAATTCACTCATTAGATCATTTACCAAATTTAAAACAGAATCACTACTTTCCTTAATCAATTTCATATTCGAAAGATATTCCATCATGTCTATATGTTCTTCTTGGAGGATGATATCAGCCAAACCCGATATACCACCGATGGGGCTTCGAATATCATGTGCTAACATTTTATAATTTCTCAATAATTTGAGATTTTTTTCTGTTATTAGATGAATGGTGTTTTTGTGTTTGATACGCTCCTTCACTTCTTTTGCGATGATTTCTAAAAGATTAATTTTATCTGGAGAAATTGAGTTATCCTCTGTATCGATTACGCAGAGAGAACCTATATTATATCCTTTTAAATCAATTGGAATTCCATAATAGTATTTAAAGTAAGGACTTTGAGTGACAAATCCTTTCTCTTGGAACCTTGGGTCTGACCTTAGGTCTTTTACTTCTAGATGTGAATTGTTTAAGATCGTAAATTGGCATACAGTTTCTTCTCTTGGAGTGAGAGTAGAGGGAAATCCAAAATCACCAATTGTCCACTGGTGTAATGCGTCAATCAGATTGATATGGGAAATGGGTGTTCCAGTGATCCTTGCTGCCAATTCCGCAAGTCCATTAAATTCCTCTTTTAAGGAAACATAGTCTAAGTTTAATTCTGCTAATTGGAGTAAGCGAGCGATTTCATTTTCGGGAATGATTTGCATGGATTGATTCCTAATTGTTTAACACTTGCGCTTTACCGAAAGGTGCCACCCTTTAGTTTACCGAGGGGTTAATCCGTCAAATCTACTTCTTCGAATGCCTCTGTTTGGTGGCGAAACATCCAAAGTTTATCACCAGAGTAAAAATTGATAAAACCATCTCGCATTTCAAATTGTGAAATTCCTCGGAGTAATAAATTCTGTTCGAATTGCATCTCAGTGGGTAAATCCATCACAATCATTCGGCGTGTGGTGATAATGCCCACTTTGTCATGGAGGTTAGCAAAGGCACGAAGGTTTTCTTGTTCAAGGCTAATGGTATCCCAATGGTTCGTATAACTGTTGTATATGTAGAGTTTGCGTTCACTGGCAACAAGTGCGGCTTTGTGACCCATAGCAACTTGGTATCGTTCTTCGCCAAAGATATGACCCTTTTCCCATTCGGTGCTTGTATTACTGACACCTAATAAGTTTTTTTGAGAAACTATTATACAAAGGTCACCGAAACATTTGGAGTAACGGACATGTTCCCCTCTTGTGGAATATGAAACTTCTGTTCCATCGGACAAAAATGCTTTAAAGGACAAATGACCTTCCACAAAGTTAATGGTTGTTTGGATATAAGGGTATGCTGTTTTATCGGTAGTCCAATTGGAAAATGCGGTGACATCTTGTTTTACGGGAACAGAAGGAACATGTAAATCCGGGTGTGGTCTTTGTGGTGGTCTCGGACGATTTTGGCCAACTGTATCGATATAGTAAATGTCTCCATCAAATTGATCGGGGTTCGCAAAAAGAGAGGGAATGAGTCCGGTCGAAACGGAAATCCCAATGAGGACAAAGAGTATTTTTAGAGTCTGTTTTGAATGCGACCAAGAGAACATAAACTTAGGTTTCCTTCCCGGTGAATCTTCATTAAATGGAATCTTCCGACAACCATTTCTCTGTCTTAGACGGAGAATAGTTCTGCAAATGAGTGAGTAAGTCCTTGGATTCCCTTAGGACAATCACGAGATCCATATTTTCCTTTTTTAAAAAACCAGAATCCACCATCGTGTGGAACATTTGGACAAGTGAGTCATAAAACCCATTCCAATTCAATAATACAATGGGTTTGTTGTGAAGTCCCAGTTGTGACCAAGTGACCACTTCAAAAAACTCTTCCATGGTTCCAAAACCACCAGGTAACACGAGAAAAGCATCCGAACGTTCAAACATAATTCGTTTCCTTTCGTGCATCGATTCCACTTGGATGAGTTCTGAAAGTCCCATATGTTCTATTTCCTTTCGTTTCAGAAACGTTGGGATCACACCGATGACCTTACCATGGTTCTCCAAACAACCGTTTGCCACAGCTCCCATTAGTCCGACACTCGCACCACCATACACAATTCCCATTTGGTGTTTTGCAAGAATTTCACCCAAATGGAAAGCTTCTTTGTGATAGGAAGGGTTAAGTCCAGAAGAGGAACCACAGTAAATTGCGATGTGTTGTATCAGAGCCATCTGAAAGACAATATGTAAGTTCCATAGGAATTGAAAAGTGAAAACTGTAATTTAGAATCTGAAACTGGGAAAGGAGTCAGGTTATTTACGAAAACCATATAAGGCATTAGCCATAAATTCCCATTCAGGTGTTTGAAAAAATTCTCCTTGTGGTAAGGAAAACCATGGAGAGTTGGTTGTAGTATTTTTTAAAATATGCATTTCCTGGGAAGGCATATAACTCTGCGCTAACAGAAATAAAGTATTTCCCTCTTTTGATTGGGCCTTGTCTACAACCATCACCACATGCCCTGGCGAACCTGCTTGGATCCATACATCCCCCGGTTCCAAATTTTTGAGTTGTTTTTTCTTAAGTTCTGATTGGAGTGAAATGGTTCCCGCATAACTATAAATAAATTTTAAATAAACTTCGAACACATCGCGGTTAGTTCCTTTTTTTGCAATCCCTTCTTTCCAACTAGTTTTATTTCCCTTCACAACCACTCGGTCACCTTTTACAAATCTAGAAAAGGGAACTAACATTCCATTGCTGATGGTAAAATTGATTTTCTCCCATTCCTTTCGCGAATATAGATACTCTGCCCGAAGTTTCATGACCGCATCAGCACATTGGATGAGGTCTGTTTCCAGTAAGGGAAAATCTAACACAGCTTCATGGACTTGGTTTTGTTTTTTATTTCCATTGTACAAAAACACAGGGCTTCCTTTAGGTTTTAATGGAAAGTTTTGTAGGTAAGTAGAAAAACTTTCTTTTGGGTAAGTGATTCGACTGTATCCGTTAGGTGGCGTGAAACGTTCTTGTATGGATTCAGAAAAAATTGGTGCAACTAAAAGAAAATGGATAAGGAAACAAAATCCGTATCGCAAATCTAAATTGAATTTTAGTCCAAATTCCAATTTCAACGAGTTACCACCAGTTTGATTGATTCTTCCAACCATGCTTCTTTTGCTTCTGCAAAGGAAACAATTTTTGTGACAATTTTTTCAGGTGTAAACATTCCATTTTGGATTTCGGGGTAAAGTGCTTTCATAGAATCGAGTGATTCCACTCTGCCGATATGGATTTCCGCACCTTGATTGTACATCTCCAAATATGGAATTTCAAAACGATTGGTCCAAAAGATCGATGCTGAACTGAGGATTGCATTTTTTCCCATGGAACGAGTGGCAAATTCCCAACCTTCTTTTGTGGCAGAAGCATCACAAACCAAATCAAACTTTTCACTTGGTTTTGGGAATGTCGTTACATGATTCACTGAGATTCCTAGTGATGTAGCAAGTTCGATTCTACTGCGGTCAGTGTCCACATAGAGCACTTCAGCTTTTTTTGTTTGGTGGAGGTAAAGAGCTGTGTAAAGTCCAATACTACCCGCGTTCCCACCAACCACTAGTGTTTTAGGATCTTTTTTTCGTTCTAAAAATCTACCTGCCAACTTCCAAACTTCGGCAATATTATCACTGAAACTTGCAATGCCAACTGGGTTAATGTTAGGGTCAATTGAGAGTAACATCTGTTTTGCGTAAGGTACCTTGATGAGTTCTGAGATAGCACCACCTACATTGTGAGCACCAGGTGGCATTCCATAAGCGGAAGTATAAGGAACTGTTTCACATGAATTGGTATGAATCGATAAACACGCCGGACAGGTCCCACAAGAGATTTGGAAAGGAATCGCAACCACTGATCCAATTTGGAATTGTCCACTGAGTTCGTCCGATAGAGTTTTGATACGACCAACAAACTCATGTCCTACGGGAAATGGTGCACGGAATAATGTTTCTCCCCGCACGATGGGTAAATCCAAATCACAACGAGCAATGGCGATGGGTTCCACTAGCGCTTGGTTTTCACCAGTGATAGTAGGTGTTTCTACTTCTTCCCATTCAAGGATCCCTTTTTTTCGAAAGACTAGTCGTAACATATGACACTCCGTATACCGAACGGTCTACTATTAGCCTTTTCTCAAAATTTGGCAACTAAAATTGTTGGAACCAGTTTGGCTATTTTGGCATCTCTGTTTCTTCCCAAGTCCAATCACCAAGGACAGTAACAATCGGTGATTTCGTTTGTAGTGCTTTTATGAGACCACGTGTAAGGTCTTCTCTAACAGTAGGTCTGTAGGGTGTGCCAAACTGTTTTTGAAAGGATTCTTTTTCGTGTTCCCAAGCATAGGATAGGAAAAAGTCCATAAACTTCTCGTTAGATGATTCAAATTTGTTTTTGAGTCGTAGAAGGTCAGGGTGGTTTGTTTTTTTCATTGTCCTTTGTAAAACGATCGAAATTCCTCTTACACTTTTAGAAAAAAATGTCCCTGCTCGCACAATCCGTCGTTTTGTTGGATTCTCAAATGCCCAAAGATCAGCCTTGTATTTTGCAATTCCCATGGATCCATAAAATGCCAACGTATGGCTTAACCAATAAAACGCTGAATAGGCGACAGTGAGTTCCGGTCCAAATTCCTTTTCCAAACTCACCATGGGATCCAAACAAATTCCCAAGGTATTCTTGATTTGTTCGTTTGTACTTTCTTCAATGGGAAAACCTACTTCACCAAGAGCCGGTGTGTAAATGAGAGCCTTAATCTGTTTGGGTCTACCATGTTTTTCAAAATCATCAACGATAGAACTAGTAAGCCCAGGTTCTGCTCGTTTTCCAAATAAGGTTAGGTTTGAATTCGACACAGGTTCATTAGTTGTTGTGGAAGTGATGATAAAGGCATCTGGATCTGAGGTACGGATGGCTTGGATGGCACTTTGTCCGGCTTCCCCCGAACCACCTATGATTAAATATTGATTTTGTCCCATGAATCCCTACCTGAATGTTTTAGAGGTTCTAATTTTCGATTGATCATGGTAAAGTCTCTTAGATTCTTTATCGGAACAAGCGAAATATGAAAACGATTTTATCCTGCTCCAATTGTCTCAGCGGTCATTCCATTTCCTCATCCAAACTGGAAGGCAAAAAAGGAAAATACCGATGTAAAAAATGTTCCATTTGGAACCATTTTGATTTTCGAAAGAACCTCACTGGTGAAAGATCCGACTCACTCGTGTTATTTGATCTAAATTTTATAGGTCAAATTCCCAACCATACCCTTCAAGGACAAATTTTTGGAAGGTATACCACAAACTTTGTATCCGAGTGGTCAAATGAAGAGTTAGTTTTTTTGAAAGATGAGGAGGGAAACGATGATGATGTTCGGATTTCTATCTCTGGACTTCCTGAAATTGTTCGTTTAAAAAATTTTGATTATGATATCACAACAACGACACCTTCCAAAACTCTCAGTATCATCATCAATCATAATGTCAACATTTCTCCTGTTAGACTTTCCTTAACGGTAGAAGATTATGACCATGCACTTGTGAATGGAAAATTGTATTTGGCAATTTCCGATGAGTGGAATACGTTTTTACACGGTAGTTTTACAGCTACTCATATTTATAAAATTGAGTTTGATGAATATGGCGTAGCAAACAAAGAACTTCCAGATTTTATCTCAAGTTATTTAGCATCCAAAATTTATGCGTTGTCTGGTAATATATTATTATTACAAAAACATTATCCATCATTAACAGAAAAGGAAAAAGATGAATTACTCACACTTGTGATGTATCACTGGCCCGAAAACCAAACAACTGTTTCGGAAGTACATTTCAAAGAAACAAACATCCAAGCAAAATTCCAACTCACTCAGAGAAAACTGAATGAAACTTTTATTTTTTTAATTTCCAATCAATTAAAACCAAATGCAAACCATTGGCATATCATTCATGATGTTGTTTGCCATTCAGAATCCGAACCAATCTTCATCCCCATTCTCAAATCAAAATTTCCAGAGGAATACCACCAAAACTTAGGAAATCAATTAGAAACTAAAAATGAAGATAAAACTTTAGATTGGTTAGATGAAGATGATGTTTATTTATTAGATTCTTTTGTAAGAACAGTTGGATCCTTAGATTATATCATTAAAGATTCCATTCGCAATCCTCTTGGTTTTACTTTATTACAAGAGGCTTTTGTACGTTCTAAATTCAAATCTTGTATGCGATTATTGGAAAGAGGTGCAAACCCCAATATTTTAGATGCTAATGGAGAATCTGCCATCTTCAAATTATGCCAAGACAACAAACTTCGTTTGCAAGAAAAAACAACACTCATGGATGAACTCATCAAACGTGGAGCTATGGTAAACTTACAATCGGTAAATGGAATGTCACCTCTCCATTGGTGTTCTGTTTTTGGAGAACCAAGTTTGGCAAAACGACTCATCCAAGCAGGTGTCGACATTCACATAACGGATCAAATTGGCAGTACTGCTCTACACGAAGCTTGTAAATTTGGAAATTCTTCTGTCCTTGCGTTATTACTCGAATCGGGAGCGAAGGCAAATGGGAAAACCTTGGAGGAAAAAACAGGCCGTGATTTAGCCTTTGAAAATTTAGAAATTGCCGAACTGGAATCAGACGAAGAGAAAAAGAACCGTTACCAAAGGGTTCTTTCTCTCCTTGATGTGTATGGTGGTTAAAACCCAAATCTTTTTGTTTTGATCACCTTAACGATTAAGTACAAAACGAGTCCCACTGGACCATAATAGAAAGTGAGGAAATGAATGGGAACAAGGTACAATCGATGGATTCCAATTGATTTTCCATCTTCTGCTTCCCAAGTTCCGATAAACAAATCAAATGATAAATAATGCACCCATCCAGCTAACAGAAATTCATCGTTTGTAAATAAAGAACGCACCGATTCCAAACTTGAAAAATTGCCTTCTGCCTTTCCAAATCCTAGAGAGAGGGCAAAAATGTATAAGCCTCCAAGAATTAGACCCGAAATCAAAACTCGTAGGTATGGTATCACCTTATTTTGGTTTGGTGTAAGGATTAAAACAATCCAGGAAAGGAGTGCAATCGAATTTGCAATCGTAAACATAAGAGATGGGTTCATGTGGTTACCTTTGTCACAGAGAATTTTGGAGAGGAAAAAAGACGAATGAAGAGTGTCGTCAGAACTAATACAATTAACCCATAACTACCTGTAAAAAAACGATGGAATCCAAAAATCGAGTATCCCATCAATGTTTGAACCACCATCAGTCCATTCATCATGAGTAAAAAAACTCCAATCAAACGTATGATCATCCTATGTTCTTTCCTTTCTGCAAGTGGCATTAGAAAAGCCGCCAATACAAAGAAAACCTGCATCACATGCATTCCGAAAAAATGAGGGACTCGCATGTCACCAATCACCGTACTCCAACCAAAAAAATAGAGGCCTTGTCCTGCTTCCCCCTTTCCAAAGTTATGTGATCCACTTGTTTGGTAAATTCCTTGTTTCATCAGTTCCAATTGTTCTGGGCGTGGAGTTGTCATAAAAAAACCAATGATCATTCCAAAACCAGCGATGAAAAGTCCCCAAAGTAGGCTTTCTTTCACTGCCTTTGGAATCTGTTTTTGTTTGAAGATGGGTAGGATCATACCTAAGTGGAAAAGCCAAAAAATGGAAATACTGGTTCCCATAACAGAAAACACAATTTGGTTCCAAGTATTGGAAACATTAAAATGGCTATTTTCTCCTCTAGCTGCCTGCATTGTGATGAGGATAATTTCAATGGCGGAGGTGATGGTGAGTGTTATTTGAGTTTTTCGATTGAACTTCCAATCTGCCAAAAATCGTTCCAAAACCCAAAGGGTTGAAAACGAATAAATCCCAAGAGATAAAGAGAACTTGATAGGTTTGATCCAAAGATTTACTCCCAAAAGGGTTCTTGTATCTAATAAAAGCAGGGGAATCATGGTTATCGTGAGCACTGCCATTGAGATTCCATTCCAAAAAAGTGGTTGTTTTTTGATGTTGGTGTATTCCATAATGTAGACAGTGTAAACCTGCATGTAGGCTCTGTCAACATAAAAAGTATACATTGTAAACATTTTATGAAACCACTCAAAAAACAAACAACTCCCAAAAAATCGAAAACTCCCACACCAAAACCTTCTATGTCCCAAACTGCTGGGTACCACCACGGGAATTTACGAGAAGAGGTTTTGGAACACTCTCGGAAGGTTTTGGAAAAAACAGGAGTTTCGTCGCTTAGCCTTAGGGACATTGCTTCTGATTTAGGTGTGAGCCATACGGCCCCCTACAGGCATTTTCCCAAAAAAATGGACCTGCTCCAAGCATTAGTTGCAGAAGGTTTTCGAGAACTGGCACTTGCGATGAAACGGGCTTGGGACAGTTCAGAGGATCCGTTAACAAAAATCCGAAAGGCCGGAGAAGAGTACATTTATTTATTACTCAATAACCCACGTAGAACAGAACTTATGTTTGGTGGTGAAATTTATGTTTCTGGAGATCCATTGTCTGATGATTTACGAGAATGTGGAAATGAAGCATACATGGGTATGTTTCGAATAGTTGAATATGGACAAAACCAATTGGTCTTAAAAAAATCAGTACCAACAGCAACACTCATGATGAGTTTTTGGAGTGGTGTTCATGGATTTGCCGTACTGAATGAACGGAAATGGAAATCGATCCAATCTTCTGAGGAAGAAAAAAAAACCTTTCAAAAGGAAGTTTTACAGATATTGGAAATTATGATTGAAGGGACACGTCTGTAAAGTAAACAATTCGGCTTGTGATGATGGTGGAATCACCTTCCGATTCTAAAGTCACTTCCATTTCCACAGGATAATCTTTTAATACCATTATAAGACCAATTCCCGAACGACTGGAATCAGGGTCATTGGATTCTATTTTTTGGAAGTACAATTTTTCTAAGTCTTTTGCAGAGAAAATTTCTTTTAAACTAGATTCATAAGCCGATACATTTGATTCATTCGTTTTGTTTCGGACTAACATCTCAAAAGATTTTCCACGATGGATCAGAGAAATTTCAATATCTGCTTTTTTATCATAAGAATACTTTGCTGCATTTTCCAAAAGTTCGTTAAACACTGTGGAGATCGAATTGACAATCTCCGAATTTTTCATGTCCATCGAATCGGTAGGTACATTGGGTAAAAATGAAAACCCATAGAAATAACCGATAAAATCGGAGAGAATTCCAATACGGCGCCAGTAACGCATCAAATCCAAAGGTTTTAAATGGATTTCTATAATGGACTCTGGTTCTTTTTCAGAAAAAGCAGTGTGAGTTAGATTGCCATATTTTCGCATATTCGTAGTTCAACTAAGAAATGTAGCGGAATTACTTCAATGCCGCAAGCGCTTTTTCTAATGCATTTTGCATTAATCGGCGTTCTTCGGGGTTTGTGCTGAGTTTGTCAAAGTGTAATGGTTTAAGAAGGAAACCTTTTCCATCAAATTTTAAGAATGGATTGTCCTTTTTATCTTTTTCATCTTTGAGTCCAATCACTTGAAACGTTTCAATTGGAGTGTGTACACCTTTTACAACAATTTCTCCCTTGGGAATGGTATCAATGTATTCGTCTATCAAGGATTTTGTTGCATTTGAAATCAAAATTTCTCCTGCCTCTGATGCATGTTCTAAACGAGAAGCGACATTCACTGGACCACCAATGATGGTGTAATCCATCCTTTCGTTTGTTCCAAAATTACCAACAGTCACATAACCTGTATTGATTCCGATTCGACATGTTAAGTTGTGGTTGATACCAGATTTTCTCCAATACTCGTCTAACGCAGGCAAACTATCACGCATTTCAATTGCCATTTTGACACAGTTTAATGCATGAGCTTTGTCGTTTTCAAATGTTGGTGCACCAAAAAAAATCATTATGGCATCACCAATGAATTTATCGATGGTTCCACCGTATTTAATAGCGATACTTGACATTACATCCAAGTATTGGTTGAGACAATCAGAAAGGATTTCTGGTTCAATTGAGTCTGTAATGGTAGTAAAACCAACAATGTCAGAGAAAAAGATAGTGAGTTTTCGCCTTTGGTGGGAAATCGATGTTTCCACTTCTGCACCTGTGATCATCTCATACAATTGAGGTGAAAGGTAACGGCGCATACGATCCAAATACATTTGGATCTTTTTGTTATTCTCTAAGAGTTCGTTCTCAATTTCTGTAGAATGATCAATGATGTTTTGGTAAAGAACTTCCAACTCCGCATATTTGGCTCGTTCCTCTTCCAAAACTTTTTCATTCTCCATAATGTCTTAGCCTCGTTTCCTCATGATCATGATAGTGATGTCATCGTATACATCCATTCCATCAATGAATACATAAATGTCTTGGAAGATAGCTGCTAAAATTTCATCCGTTGATGGAAGGTCCGCATGTTTTTCCAAGGATTCAATCAATCGATGGGATCCGAACTGTTCTCGTTTTGGATTTTCTGCTTCTGTTGCCCCATCTGTATAGAGTAAGATGATATCCTTTGGTTGTAAAGGAATGGGTTTTTCATGGATGAATTCATCAATGGATTCTGTTAGACCAACTAACATTCCATTGTCGACAGTATCAATGATTTCTGTTTTTTTCGAAGCATGGCGGTAAACCATGATGGTTTCGTGTTGTCCAGCTGTCGTAAACACTCCGTTTTTGTAAGAAAACAAAGAGAGTGTTAGGTTACGAATGTCATTCATCCTCATGTGGATGTTGGAAAACAAAATAGAATTAATTGACCGAAGTGATTCGCGCAAAGAAATCACTTGAGATCGTAAGGTTGTGATAAATGCGGACTGTGTCATGAGCATCACAACACCAGAAGCAAGTCCATGGTCTGTTACGTCTCCAATACCTATGTATACCGTTCCGTCTTCATGGTGGACAACATCATAATAGTCTCCACCCACTTCGTTTGCAGAGTCCATCCTAGCAGAAATTTCTAACTCTCCAATTTGTTTTAATTCCTCATTGCGGGGAAGTACCATGGCTTGGATTTGCCTTGCTACGTCTAATTCCATACCGAGACGCATGTTCTCTTCAAGGATGGCTTGTTTTTCGGTGTTAAAAATTAAGTCAGCTTGTTCTTGTGTGGTTCGGGATGTATTGAGGATGGCGTATAAAATCAAACCACCTGTAACGATCATGTACAGTAAGATGAGAAAAATTCCCATCGGTACTGCACTGACAAGGAAGAAGGAACTATTTTCTTCTAAGAAGTTTGGTTTGAGATATTGTGACAACTCCATGAGTTTTGCATTGAGGTCAGTCATCTCAGGATAAAAATAAATGGTGAGTGATGCATACTCAACAATGAGTACAATCACTGCAAAGATGATAGTCTTAGTATTATTACGTATGGATGCAAGAGCGATGAGGATGAAGAAGACATAAATCATCGGTGCTGCATACACAAGACTTGGGTTTTTTTGGGAGTAAGCCGTATACCCTGTAACAAATGTAAGGAGAGTGATCTCTAAAAAAGAAGAAGAGAATTTAAATATATTGAGATATTTACCCGACTTCTTTAATGAATATAGTACAACGAAGTTGTAACAGAGTAAAACTAAGATGGCAGAGATTTGGTAATAAAACTCTACAGGAGGACGACCCGATAGGAGTCCGAGAGTGGCAAAGATAACCAAAAACCCCAGGAAAAAAAATCGGAATTTTGTGGCGAAGGTTTCGGCCCTAAATTCCCCCTGGAAGGCAATCTCTTTAAGTTGTTTCTTGTAGTAGTCCGAGAGGACGAAGCGATTTTCGTTGGAAGAGGATTGCGGCATAGAGTAAAGGTTTCTTTCTTTATATTTCGTTCTAGAGAATGCGGAAAATTAACTGATAACGTCATACATTTTGCATAAATTGCAAATGATTTTTCAAATTTTTAAGGAGGACGGCGCGTATGAGTCATATCAAAGTCCATTTAGCAACAACGGAAGAAGATCGTAATAAAATTTACCACCTCCGCTACGACATATATGTTCAAGAAATGAACAGGGTCCAGGAATATGCGGACCATACCACCAAAATGATCAAAGAACCGTTTGATGAAACGGGCCACCTTTTCCTCGCTGAAACGGAAGAGGGTGAGATCATCGGCACCGTTCGTATCAACTTCCGCAGGGATGGAATTTTGGAATGCGAAGACTTATATGAAATGGATCTTTTCCGCCCCTTTTACCCTGACCAAGTTTCCATGTCGACCAAACTTATGGTGAAACGTGAATACCGTCATACGGCAGCTGCGAGTATGCTTTGTATGAAGATTTATGAACATGCTAGGGAAAATGGAATCGTCATCGATTTTATTGATACCAATCCACATTTGGTGCGATTGTACAACCAAGTTGGATATCGGATGTACAAAAAAAACATCCACCACCCTGAATATGGCATTGTGATTCCCATGGTATTCTTGTTAGACGACAACGAATACTTGAAACAAATTCATTCACCATTCCTTCGTTTGGCGAAAAGGTTCCCAGCCGGAACAGAACTTGCTCATTTGTTTGAAACCAAATTCCCTGAATATAAAGATATTCGGCCTCTCTTCTCAATGGAAGGAGATGAAGTTTGGCAAAATATTGTTCATGATATGATGCTTCCTCCAAGCCAGTTTCTCTCGTTTTTACGAGGGTTTACGGAGGAAGAGTCTAAAAAACTTCTCTCCATGCTTGATTTAATTGATTATGAAGATGGTGATGTCGTGTTCCACCAAAACCAAGAAAGTCAAGGTTTGTTTTGTGTACTGGATGGAAGTGTAGAAGTTGTGGTGAATAGAGAAGATGGAGTTAGATCTACCATTTCCATCTTAAACCAAGGGGAGATTTTTGGGGAACTTGGTTTTGTAGCGAAGTCCAACCGAAACGCTGATATCATCGTAAGAGATCATGCGAAACTTCTCATCCTTACACCCAATGAATTTCAAAAATTGGAAATCCAAAGTCCCACATTAGCGGTAAAATTACTTACCAATTTGTTTGTGATTTTAGCGCAGAGGTTCAACGAAATGTCCCGCCGCATGCTCGAATTTAGAAGGTTGTACGAGATGGGCGGAAGTTCGAGGTAAATCGTGAAACGTTAGTGGTTTAGGAAATTTCCAAAACCACTTGGTCCCAAAGTTTTTTGAAGTTAGAGAGAGATTTTGACTGCCAAGAAACATTGAGGGATCCTTGGATTTTGATTTGGTAAGTAGCACTTTTTCTAGAATCAATAATGAACATGGAAAGGGTAGTGATCCCCGAACTGTTCACAAATTGAAGTTCACGAAAGTCCATCGTGAGAAGTGCTCCTTGGCATTGTTTGGCAACATCTCTTAAAAATAATTTGATAGGTTCATAAGCGGGTAAGTTCTGCAAGCGGATGGATCCAGTGAATTTGACAGTCTTAGTGGCTTCGTCGTATTGAATATTGTAATCTAAGTCTTTGATTTCCATGAAGCTTCGCCTATTATATCTCTTCTACGTTGATAATTGCTCTTACCGTGATTTCATGAGTATCGGCATCGATCTCAGTGAAACTATAACCAAAACGAACCGGATAGTCTTTTAACATCATGAGAAGACCAAGTCCAGACTTGGTATCTCCATCTTCTTTGGTTTCGAGTGTAGAAAAATACATCTCCTCCACGTTTTCTGATATGAGTTTGTTCACAAAAAGCTCAAAACTATCTCTTAAGGTTTTTGACGCCACATTTAAAACATCAATTCTTAAAAGATTTCCATATTGTTTTAATTCTACATTGATTCTACCTTCTCTTGCTTTAGAGAATTTAGAAGCATTTTCTAAAAGTTCATTGATGATCGTGGAAAGTGAATTGGCTTTGGTTTCACTTGCTTCGTAACAATACGAATAAAATCCCGCAACGAAATTGGCTGTGAGACCACATCGGCGCCAATAGGTGGTCATATCGATCGGTTGGAATACCAATCTCAGTTGGCCATCCGCAGGCAAATTCTCTGGAATGATGTGGTATTCACCGATGATGATGGGTGCCTTTTGGTTCAATTTTGCCTCCGTTTATTTTTGGTACAAATGTGTTTCTAATTTGATCGTGAATTTCACACGATTGGACATGTATTCGGATTGTAATTTGGAATATAAATCCTGCATCCCTTCTGGATGTCCCATAAAAGACATCATAGACCATCCTGTCATCATTCCCAAGTGAATTTTTGGGTAATCGACTGTTGGTTTGTCATCATTCCCATCATTGGACGCAATGAAGTCTGTTCGGTGTTTCAATTGGAACCCCAAAGATTCCATCATTCCGGGAATTTTTTCCATCACAAACCTGTCGGCTGGATGGATGGTTGCATGTTTGGCTACCATATCCAAAAGTACCTGTGGGCCTGTGAAGGTTTTGTCATTTGGACAATGGATGAGAACCTTTCCACCTGGTTTTAGCACTCGGTAGAATTCCTTTAGAGCTTTTTCTGGTTCTTTGATGTGGATGAGCACCATCGAATTAAAAATAAAATCAAAATGATTGTCTGGGTAATCCAATGAACGAACATCTGAGACCTTCCAGTCTACTTTTGGATACACCAACTTACAATATTGGACCATATCCTCGGAGATGTCACAAGCAGACCATTTGAGGTTTGGATTTTTCTTCATGAGAAAACTGGTGAGTACCCCTGGACCTGCTCCTGCATCCAGAGCCGTTCCCACTTCTTTTTCATATTCGATGGAATCTAAATATGGCTCAAGCAGGAGCTTCAGGAGGTTGGCCTGTGCCGATAACCTGGGCATCTCATCCTGAATGGATATTTTTTGTGTATATAGGTTTTCGCTCAAAGTGAATACGCCAGAGGAGTGGTTCTAAAAAAAGAACTCTTTTTCCAAATTGGTCAACTGAAATACGAACTATTTTGAACTGTTTTTTACAATTGGTTCAGAACTATGAACCCATCTGACATAATGGTGTGTGGATCACTGGACTTCGCGTGCAACCACTCCATCGATATCACTTCCATTATAACTACCTGGTGGCCAAGGGAAATTGTTTGTTCCATCTGCATAGTTTCTGACTGCACTTGCTGAGGTGATTTTGATGAATTTAAATCCATTCGATTTGATATCATTGGCTGCAGTTGTATCACAATTCACATCGTTTGGATCATTTGGATCTAAATCATCCAAATCAAATCCATCCCCACCACCAAGAAGGAAAGGTATGCCTGTACTGATAAATAAATCCTCGTTTGACAAGGGATTGGTGGTCATATTATAATACACCGGTCTTAAGCCACCAAACTTTGTCCAGCTGGTTAATAAATTGATATTTCCTGCCGTATAACTCGGATTAAAACCGCAGTATTTGGTTCCATCTAGGGAGACTTGGATCACAGAGGGATCCATAGCATAGGTATTGGTATCCCCTGAAATCCGAAAGCTATTATCATAAATAATAAAATCAATGGAGTCTGGGACATTTTTGACAGTTCTGCCACCCCAACTGAGGACCATCGAAGCGCCAGCTCCAGTGATCTCCAAAGCATACACATCGAGTGATCCCGCAAGTTCACCAGCACCACAAACTCCATTGATGGCTTTTTTCGGATCAGAAAATCCAGATACATTGGCGGAGGCACTGACCACCGTATTGGCAAGGAATATGTCGGAAGGGAGTGTTGATTTAGGACAAACAGAAGCATTGGCACTTGCACCAAGTAAAGGAATGAGTGCCGCAAGAGTTTCCTCCGATGAGGACGACTGAGAAGGTTTGCAATGGAAAGTCCACAAACAGGAGAAAATGAGAAGGAAATGAATTAGTTTTGTTTTCATCTTGGTTGTGGTGTCTATTCCTATAGTATCATTTAATAATTGTGCTCTTTATTGAATCTACAATCAATTGCGAAAGGCCAACGATCTGGCACATTTCTTCAAACAAAAATAGATTCAATACTTGAGGTCGATTATAATTTTCGATCGTAACGTGAGAAAGCTGATGCTCCACATCCAGAACTCCCAGGGTTTGTCTTAGTTGTGGTATCAGTTTGTGCTTTTGCTTCTGCGTAAGTTTTACCAAATGCAACGGTACATAACCAGTAGGAATTTTCTTTTGCTGTGTTTTTAAAGAAAAACACTTTGTTATACTTTCCTTTATTTGTGTCACCAGCGAAACAACCTCCATTATTTTCTGGGTTTTGAGTGATGAAACTTCCTTCAGAATTATTAAATTCAATTATGATATAACAGCTCGAGTATCCACCAAATGCTGAACTATCATCCAATTGAACACCTTTTAGGCCAAATTTTGCACTAAATGTTGTTAGTGTATCTAGTGTTGTTCCATTACCTGTAAAGCTATTCCAAACTCCATTGAGAGCAAAATCTTTACTTGATTCTGCAACTTGTCCAGCAACAAGACCGAGTATTAGATTTTTTTCTGATTCAGATTCTGGAACTTGTTTTTCCATTTGGCAAAAGGAAAAAGAGAAGAGTAGTCCGATTAAGACTGTTGTTTGTAAGTGTGTTCGTTTCATAAACGTTTCCTAAATTTTTAAAAGTTTAGGGAACTCCTTGGCAATGAAAGACAATGAGTGATTCCTTTGGAGTGAATCTCCAAATAGAAAAGTTATCCTTGTAAATCTTGTTTCGGGTGCCCCGATGCCTTCGGGGCCCCTATCCTCCAAATGGTGGGCATTTGGATTCAGTGTGTAAAGTTCCATTTCCGCGAGGAATTCTTTACGGGGAAGATCTGGCTCACCAAACAGTTGTTTGGATTACAGTTGCGGGTCAGCACAGGATTTACACCTGTTTCCTCCCTGAAGGTATTTTCCAGGTTTTTGTGAAGGCAAGGATTGTCAAATTTTTAAATCCAGGATTTCTACTAACAAACCTCGTACAATTTGAAACAGAAATGTATTCAAATTGTAGCCAAAGATTTTGTGAATCTTTTGCAACCAAATAGGAATTTTAGACACATACCAATTAAGAGGAAAAGATATGTTTTATTATGTCGGAAGGTCTATTGGTTTTGTATTGATGTGGATTGTGGTGAAACCCATGAGATTAAAATACGGAAACAAAAAAGTAGAAATTCAGAACGACTTCATTTTGCGCCAGTTAAACGGCAAATCTATGATTCTGATTTCAAATCATATCAAACCACGAAATAAATTTTTAAAAATCATCACAATGCCTTACGATGCATTTGTCATTCGTGGAGTTCTCAAACGATATGGAATTTATACAACTGCGTTAACAAGTTATGATTCAGGAATGGGGAATAAAGGCAGAAAGTCAAAATGGCTCAAACGAAAAGAACAAATTGTCAAAGGGATTGTTAAATCAATCGACTTAATCCCCTTAAACCGAAATGAATCGGACCCAGTGACAATCAAAGATTTCCAAAGAAGGATTAAAAAAGGGAATTTGGGAATTGGAATTTTTCCTGAAGGATCTTGGTACCGAGGATTTCGTAAGTCTCGAAAATTATTTCCAGGAATGGTGGTATTGAGTAAACGTTACAATTTGCCAATTGTTCCTTTGTATTTAGATGCATACAACTTAAACAAACCAATTCGGTTAACTGTTGGAAATCCTGTCTGGCAAGTGAATGATAATAATGAAACAATGGCATTTATCAAAACGGAATTGATCAGACTCAACCAAGTTGGAAAAAATCAAATCATTCAGACAGAAGTCGTCCAAAATGTTTTGGACACTGATGAAGAAGGTATGGAAGTATCACCTAGCATTGGCTAGGTTGGTTTTTTACTAAGTAGTTTCTGAAAGTAGGAAATTCCTTCTTCAATCGGATTTCCTGCTCCTTTTCTTTTTCGGAGCATACCTGTCATATCCAAAACGATTACTCCATACATCCAACTCCACATCAACCTTGCAATGGCAGGGTATTCGTTTTTGGGGTATGGAATCTCGCCAGAATCAAAACCAATTCTAACTGTTTCTAAAAAAAACCGATAACTTTTGGGAAGTTGAGGGAATGCCTTTCTATGAACTCCACCATAGTCGGTAACAAACATCACTTTGTGGAGTTCTCGGTTGTTACTGGCAAAATGGAAATAAGCACGTGCAATCGCGGCCAATTGGTCAAAGGCAGATCCCGTTTTGACATCAGCACTCGCTTTTTTTAACATGGAGAGAAGCTCATCCTCTCCCGTTCGGATCAAATCTTGAACAAGGTCAATTTGGCTTTCATAATAAGAATAGGGGCTTGCAACGCTACAACCGAGCCGGTTCGCAATTTTACGCATGGAAAGCCCATCGAGTCCTTCTTCTTTTAAAATGAGGAGGGATACATCTCTAATTTCCTCGCGAGAGAGGCTATTGCGAATCCTTCTTTGTTTGTGGTGGGCTTCCAACATGGACGAATCTCAGTTTTGCTTCCATGCTATGATAATCCAGCGAAAAATCGAACGTTTTTCCTAAAATGCAGCATTGATCTGGGCATAGACCATGTAGGCTTCTCTTGCGAGTTGGTTTTTTCCCTGTAAATAGTTTTGGTTCCATTCAAAGGACTGGGTGGTGCGATTGTATTGGATTTTGCTATTTCTGTAATTTTTAACCGCATCACCAGCTTCCAGATAACCTACACCTAACCAAAGTGAGACAAAATCATTCATTTGTCCGTGCCAAGTCAAATCCACTTCTGTATAAATTCGTTTGCCTAAAGCATAGGGAGAAGTATACGATTGATTGGAGAAATTTTCTGTACTTCCTTTTTCAAACGACACTGGGGTTGGATTTTTTTCACCAATCGTAGAAGAAGAGTTTGGTGCACCACTGATTGCATACCATGCATCTTGTTTTTCAGCCTTATCATTTTGGAAATAGGTGATTTGGAATTCTCCATACCCTTCTGTTGTGTAAGTTACACTCACAGATTTAGAATATAAATTTTGAGCATTGATATTTTCTGAAATTCCTGCCACGTTATTAAAATAAGGAATCACTCCAAATCTTGGATTTGCAAGCGTTTGGAAGGTGGAGACGGAGGCATCGGATCTATTTTTATCTCCGGAGGCAAATAAAACTTGCCCACCTAATCTTAGTTTCCTAAAGAATGTGTATCCAGTTTGGAAAACGTGCATTTGTCCTGTATATTTTTCTCTTTCGGTTCTGGTATTATCCCATTCATTTGGAAGGTATTCTTTTAAGTAAGGATCTTGGATTCTGCGTCCAGAAGTTCCTGATTGGAATGCTGATTCCCAAGTAAAGTCCCAAGACTTACCTTCTGGCAAAAAATTTCCTTTTGTACGATTTGTGATTCGAAATCCAGTTGTGATCAGATTTTGGTTTTGGCGGCTACGATTTGATGCCAAGGGGTCGTCTGGAGAAGTTTCAGGCAGACCAGTGATAACATTTGTATTATTTTTTTTCCATTTTCGAACAATACCTATACTATAAAAATCGAATGTCACCCAGTCAGGAATCGTATAACTATTATAAGTTCCTAATAGTGTTGTGTCGGTTCCATTTGCCGCTGAATTGAGTTTTGGATCATTGGCAGAGACAACCCCATTGGGTCCACTTTGTGTCCAATAGGGTCTAGCCATTAAAAAATGGATTTTGGCATTTTCAAATTGAAACATGAGTCTGGCACCATCAAAGGATAAACCATTCACTGTCCAGTTACCACCACCAATCAATCTTTGGTCTCCATAAGCCCAAATTTGTCTTCCCACTTGGAATTTGGATTGAAAAGGTAATTTGTTGATTATTACAAATGCCTCTCTAACGCTCGTTTGGTTGACTGAGACTGCATTTGTTTGGTTACGGGAATAAACGTCTGCAGTATTATTGAAAAAATTGGCTCGAATGTCACCAGTCGACGCTGGAGACTCTCCACCCCAAACTCTTGCATCTTGTAAAGTCACCTTGGCTTGGACATACGGACTTGGATCAAATAGAAAGTACAAAGATGAGGTTTGTAGGGTTCGGTCGACATAACCTTTGTCAGAAGCATTAAAATCTAAATTATAACGGCTCTCTTGGCGCGGGCGAAGGTACAATCCAAATCGTAAAACATCATTCAACCAAAATTGGGAAGAATTTGCAGAATGTTTCGATAAGGTTGGTTCCACAAACATATGTCGATTGAATTCAGGATCCAATCCTTTCTCTTTCATAGGAGAAACATATGGTTTTGATTCTGATTGGATTTCGGGAGTTTTTTCTTCTACGGGTTCTGAGAGAAGGAAACCATTAGAAAAGACCAAAATGAAACAAAATAAGATAACTCTATTTTGGGGCAGACACATTTTGATCTCTCCTAACGATTTGTTTGGTGAATTTAACTCTTTCTTATAATCCTTTCAATAAATAAAAATAAACTGGTATTCCGATGATGATATTGATTGGGAAAACAATCGATAAAGCAACAGTTAAGTATATACTAGGACTTGCTTCCGGAATTGAATCTTTCATCGCAGCAGGAACAGCAATATAAGAAGCAGATGCACATAGCACAACGAACATTAATGCATCACCAATTGGCATCTGAATGATTTTTGTCAAAAAGATCGCAATCACAACATTGATAAACATAATGATGACAGTTGATCCAACTAAGAAAAAACCAACTTTTTTTAACTCACGCATTTGTTTAGCGGCATCAATCCCTTTGTCCAAAAGGAAAAATGTAAGAAGTCCTTTAAAGATATCTTCTGTAAATGGTTTTGTTGTATTCCATCCAGACTCACCTGATAGATAACCTACGATTAGAGCACCAATTAAGATATAAACAGATGAACTAAAAAAAGCTTCATGTAACAATTGTTTCCATTGGATTTTTTCAGAGGGATTTCCATTTTGTTTTTTCTTACCGAGGCGATCGATGATAACAGCGATGACAATGGCAGGTGATTCCATAAGAGCCATTCCAGCAACAATGAATCCTTGGTATTCAAATCCGTAACTGTGTAAAAAAGCTCCCGCTGTTACAAAGGTTACTGCACTAATAGAACCGAAACTTCCAGCAAGTGCTGCAGAATTGGCATGGTCTAACTTCAATCGAAAGATGAAGTATGAATACACGGGAACAAAACATGCCATAAACATACATGCTATGAGTGTGAGTAAGTGTTCTTCAGCGAAAGGTGATTTAAATAATTCATGACCACCTTTAAAACCAATGGAGAACAACAAGTACAATGAGAGAAATTTTGATACTCCTTCTGTTATGCGGAGATCCGATTTAAAGAATACAACACCCATTCCTAAAAAGAAAAATAGTACGGGTGGGTTTAAAATATTATTCAGAGCGTTGTGCAAATCCATTTTTGTCCCTCTTTTTCTCCATGATTTTAGACACCCAATTTGTCCAATATCATAAAACTGGACAAAAAATACTTTCAATTCGAAATTCATCAACCTTGAATTCGCTTTCTTGCTTATGATTTATTTGCACATTGGTGAAATCCATGCGCATTCTTTTTCGGGTTTATTTCTCCTTAGTCATTCTACTAGGAATGGAAGGGTGTTTATGGAAACCGGAAGCGTTTTACGGAACAAATATCAGTCATGCGGTAGAATTTTTGGCACCTGTAAAAGGTGAATTGCATACTTCCTGTACCAAAAACTCAATCCAAACTTTAAAACAAATGTTTTGGATCCAAAATGAATCTGAGGATTCATTGAGAAGCAAACGGGCGCTAAATGGTCAATGGCTCCATTTTCAATTGAAAAACCAAATGGATACGACTTCCGATTTTAGCATTCTCATCCAATGGATCAACATTCCCACTGCTGAAATCTGTTCGGAAAACCAAAAAGGGGAATTTTCCAATACATACAATGGTTATGTTTGGGAAAATTGGCATGGACTTTTGTCTCCTTTCCCACATTTTAATGTTTCCTTAAACGCAAAGGAAACCCGTGATTTTTATCTATTCCTGGTATCCAATGAGAATCTAAATTTTCCCATTCGAACAGTATCCAATTCAAGTTATCGTTTCATCGTACTCTTTCGATTTTTAACCTTTTTGTTTTTTTTGATGGTTGGGATTGTTTCTACTGGTTGGGCAATTTCTGAATTCATTAAATCCAAAGAAAAAATATACCTTCTGATTCTTTTTCATTTTTTATTGTTTTTCTTTTTAGTTTATTCAGTCCACGGAAAGGAATTGTCCTCCCTATTAGGGAACGGAAACAATCTTTTCACACACTCATACTACTTATTGTTATCGATTAATCACTTTGTATTCTTTTTGTATCTTTACAGTTTTGTTAAATTCACAAACGAAAGTTTAAAACATCCAATTTTCTTTTGGTTGTTTGCTATCTCTGGAATTTTATACCTTCTTGTTCCCATTTTTCCAAGAATGTATGACTATAGAATTTTTATCTTACTCACCATCTTTGGGTCCGCTGCTTATTTTTTACGAAGTACCCATATGATGCTCTTCACAAACCAAATTGATGAAGAAAAAAGTTATTTTTTAGGTTGGGCTTTCTTTTTGTTTTTAGTCTTTCTAAAAACATTATTCCATTTTGATTTTTATCCATACCAAGCTTTTTTCATTTATGCTGCTGTGTTTTACTTACCCTTCTTGACAGCTGGTAGTTTTTTATTTTTAAGAAATTATGAAAAACGTGATAAAACAAAAACAAGATTTCGAACTTTCACGAATAAAATTGATACGAAAGAATTTAAAACAAAATTAGAATCATTATTAGAATCAGACAAAATTTTTCTGGATGTCGACTGTAATGAAGAGATGATAGCAGGCCGTCTGGGCCTAACCTATCACCAATTAAGCGAGTTGATTAATATTGAGTATCAATTTAATTTTCCAACACTCTTAAACTTATACAAAATAAAAGAAGCAAAAAAAATTCTAATCGAAAAACCAGAATTAAACGTCGCTACAGTTGGAAAACTGGCGGGTTTTGGTTCGAGATCCGCATTTTATTTGGAATTTAAAAAACAATGCGGAGTAAATCCCAATCAATTCAGAAAGTCTTCGTCTCATCATAAAAAAGATAAATCTTAATTAGGAACTCTCGCATGAACAAAGATAAACCAAAAGATTGGTTACCTGGACTAAAAGAAAACTGGCGATCGGACATTGTGTCCGGATTTGTTGTCTTTCTCATTGCGCTCCCACTTTGTTTAGGAATTTCTCTCGCCTCTGGTGCACCACCAATGGCAGGAATTTTTTCCGGAATTGTAGGTGGTCTCTTTGTCTCTTTTATGAGTGGTTCTCATCTTACGATCAATGGACCTGCTGCTGGACTCATTGCTGTTGTATTAAATTCGATTTTTGTTATGGGTGGTGGAGATGCCAAATTGGGATTTGAGATCACTTTGGCAGCAATTGTTTTTGCAGGATTGATTCAGGTACTTTTGGGAATCTTAAAGGCGGGGAATCTCACAATTTATTTCCCTATCTCTGTTGTACATGGAATGATGGCTGCCATCGGAATCATCATCATTTCAAAACAGTTTTATGTTGCTCTTGGAATTTCACCAAATGCCAAAACTATTTTAGGTCTTCTATTAGAGATCCCTTCAAGTTTTGTGCATTTGAATCCTGAAGTAGCTATGATTGGTATTTCTGCGATTGTGATCATATCACTTCTTACAAAAATTCAAAATCCATATTTTAAAAAACTTCCTGCTCCGTTAGTTGCAGTGTTAGTTGGAATTATTTTAGGTTTTGTTTTTGATTTAGCAGATGAACATTCTTATACTTTATTGAATCAAACATACCAAATTGGCCCTGAAAAATTAGTAAATTTGCCTAATCACATTTATGAAAGTTTGAGTTTTCCAAACTTTTCTCGTTGGAGAGATGGAAACTTTTGGGTGATGGTAGTGACGATTGCTTTGATAGCAAGTATAGAATCTTTACTGACAGCAACCGCAGTTGATAATACGGATCCTTACCGAAGAAAATCAAATATGGACCAAGAACTTGTCGCAAAAGGAATTGGAAACTTTTTTTTAGGATGGATTGGTGGATTACCCATTATCGCTGAAGTGGTAAGATCTTCTGCAAACATTGAAAATGGTGCCAAAACTAGATGGTCCAATTTTTTTCATGGTTTGTTTTTATTATTATTCATTCTGCTGCTTCCTGGCCTCATTCATAGAATCCCATTAGCATCACTTGCCGGTATTTTAATCATGGTTGGATTAAAATTGGCATCACCTCATGTTTTTAAAGAAACATATAAAAAAGGTTGGGACCAAATTGTCATCTTTTTGGTAACTGTAGTGATTACAATTGTAGAAGACCTGTTAGTTGGTGTTTTATGCGGGATCATTACAGCAATTTTAATCCAAATGTATTTTGGAGTGAAGTTTCGTTATATTTTCATTGCTGATATTAAAATTGAATCAAACAATAAGATGCATACTTTGTATGTGAAACATGCTCTTCTGTTTTCCAATATGATATCTTTAAAACTACTTCTTCGGAAAATATCATTCGGCGAAAGGATTGATGTAAAATTTGATGAAAATGTGAAGATGATTGGTTTTTCAGCTATTGAATTTTTGCAGAGTTTTAAACGTGATTATGAAGAACGTGGTGGGCAAGTGAATTTGATTGGATTTGAAGATTTAAAACCAATTTCGGCTTATTACGGTGCCACACGAGTTCATAAGTAGTAAAAAAATTCTTGTAACTTTTTTTTCCTAAACCAATCTCCTTTTATGCAAAGGTTATTGGTTTTTTTCCTTTTGGTTCTGCCTATCTTCCTTTTTTCAAAGGATGTCCCTCGGTTAAAATCTAGAGTCATGGATGAAACTTGGACACTCCATTCAGACTATATTTCTGCACTTGAAAAACAACTAAGAGACCATGAAAAGAAAACATCCAATCAAATTGTTGTTTTTGTTACACCTTCTTTAGAAGGAGAAAATTTGGAAGAGTACTCTCTAAAAGTTGCCGAAACTTGGAAACTTGGGCAAAAAGGAAAGGATAACGGAGTGTTACTCCTTGTTGCCCTTGAAGATAGAAAACTAAGGATCGAAGTTGGTTATGGATTAGAAGGTGTTTTAACGGATGTTTTGTGCCATCACATCATAGAGAATGAAATCAAACCTTCTTTCAAAAAAGGAGAATATGATATCGGGATACAAAATGGAGTAAATGCAATCTTGAAATCAATTGAAGGAGAATACACCATACCTGAAAAGGAAGACTTTTCTCATCTTGGACCTCTTTCTTTTTTGGGTGAAATAGCTCCTGAAGGTCCTGAGATGCCAATTGGATTAAAAATTTTCGTATCGATTTTTGTAGTAAGTATTCTCGGAGTATTTACTTACTTTGCAGCTAACGCTCCTTATGTTGGTTGGTTTATCTATTTCTTTTTGTTTCCATTTTGGAGTATTTTTCCAACTGCAATTCATGGAGCAAATATCGGAGCTATTGTTTTCCTTACATACGCAATAGGAGTTGGACTTTATAAACTTTATCACCTTTTAACACCGCATGGAAGAAAACGAATGCGAAATAGTAGTTTCGCAAGTAGTTCTCGAGGTGGAAGTAGTAGTGGATGGTCAAGTGGAGGTAGTTCTGGTGGGTTTAGCGGGGGAGGAGGGAGTTTTGGTGGTGATGGAAGTTCTGGCAGTTGGTAGTTCAAATTGTTAAAAAAATCCATTTCACTGAAGATTTTTTCATACCGATGGGAACTTTTTCCATCATAAATGGGTTTAGTATATAGTGAAGTTTGTTTGGTATTATTTATCGTTTGGTTTGGCATTCAGTTTTGTTATTTCAGCGCAGGTCACAAAACCGATCCAACTAAAAGATCTTTGGCAAAAAGCAGTGCAGTTTAATCCCGATTATTTATCGGTAAAGGCAGATTATGAAAAAGCTTTTTATGAAAATGAAAAGAGTTATGCAGGTTATCTTCCCACAGTCAATGTTTTAGCCTCTGCCAGGCAATCATCAGCTAACTTTAGTGGATCTGGAACCGTCAATGACCCTTTGATCAGTGGTGGAGCGAATAGTAATAACACACAAACCCAACAAACAAATGCAGGCGAATCGAGGCCTACTGCAATCAACCGATATTCTGTTGGACTTAGCACAAATCAAAATCTTTTTTCAGGATTTCGCGATAAAAGTGGAATTGAAAAAACAGAAGCATTATTACAAGCAGCAAAACAAACATTAAATGATTCTAGACTAAAAATATGTTTTGAATTAAAGTCTGCTTACTCACAAACATTGTATGCAAAGGAACTTTACCAATTATCCTTAAAAATCAAAGAAAGGCGCATTAAAAATAGAGACTTGGTTAAACTTCGATATGAAGTAGGTAGGGAACACAAAGGAAGTTTTTTGTTGAGTGAATCTTTTGTAAAACAATCTGAATATGAAGTTTCATTTGCAGAAAGGCTATTCCAGACCAATTGGAAAGAAATCGAACGAATCATTGCGACACCAGTTGAAGTATCCTTGGACGTTCCACTCATGTCTGAACCAATAGTCGAAATTAAAATTTCCGAAAAAGAGAAGTCGAATTTACTTGATGCCCATCCTTCTATTATGGCAGAACAATCAAAAGTTCGAGCTGCCCAAGCAAATATAGGAATTGCTGAAGCTGGCTTTTATCCAGACCTCAATCTAAGTGCAACAGTGACAAGACAAGATGATGTTTGGTTACCAAAACCAAGAAATTATAGTTTTGGAATCAATTTGACCTATCCATTGTTTAATGGTGGTAGAGACTATTATAATGTAAAAATTGCAAAATCTGAATATGAAAAATCAATTCACACTAGAGATTCAAAAAAGAATTTACTCACCTTTTCTATAGAGCAATCGTATTTAAATTTTATAAATGCTTCCGAACAACTATTGGTATTAACCGAATTTTATAAGGCTTCCGATACAAGGGCAACAATCGCAAGGGCACAATATTCCAATGGACTGATCAGTTTTGAAAATTGGGATATCATAGAGAATGATCTAATCAATCGGGAAAAAAATTTGTTAATCGGTAAAAGAGATCTTGGGCTAGCTGAAGCAACATATCTACGTAATTTAGGAAAGTGTTTTGATGAAAATTAAACTTTATGTTTCACTTTTTGTTTTAATTGTATGCGCGGTATTGTATTTCACATTTGGAACTGGTAAATCAAAACAAGAATTCAAAATTGAATCCACGAGTGTGACTCGAGGTGATTTGATTGTTACTGTTCGGGCAACAGGTACTGCAATTCCTAAAAATCGATTAGAAGTCAAACCACCCATTGCAGGAAGGATTGAATCCATACATGCAGAGGAAGGAGAACATGTAGGCAAGGGAAAAATCCTAGTCTGGATGAGCTCAACCGAAAGAGCCGCATTATTGGACGCAGCTAGAGCTAAAGGTAATGATGAACTGAAAAAATGGGAAGATTTTTACAAACCAACTCCAGTAATTTCACCATTACGAGGTTTGGTGATCGCTTCCAATATAAGTACTGGGCAAACTGTGACACAACAAGATATATTATTTGTTTTGTCTGATAATTTGATGGTACAAGCAAAAGTAGACGAAACCGATTTATCAAAAATTAAGATTGGGCAAATTGCCATTATCGTCGTAGATTCATTTTCCAATGAACCTATTCGTGCTAAAGTAAAACACATTGGTTATGAAGCTGTGATTGAAAATAATGTTACGATGTATAATGTTGATTTGGAATTATTTTCCATTCCAGATTTTCTGCGAAGTGGTATGTCGATTACTGTCGATTTTATTATTTCCGAAGAAAAAGATGTATTGTTAATTCCAAATGATTATGTGAAAAGAAATAAAAAAAATGGAATGATCTTACTAAAAATAGAGGATTCATTGCAAGAAACGAATGTAACCATTGGAAATTCTGATGACCAGAATACTTCCATATTGTCAGGGTTAGTGGAAGGTGACCTGGTTTACCGTAAGAAAAAAATACAAGAGTCAAAAAAATCCAATGCAAGTGGTGGCCCTTTCTCATCTCCAAAAGTTCCAAAGAGATAACATTTGTTAGCAATAGATATTAAAAATCTATCGAAATCTTACAAAATTGGAAATTCACAATTTTCTGTTTTGAATCATATCAATTTAGAGATCAAACAAGGTGAATTCGTAGCGATTATGGGTCCGTCTGGATCTGGTAAATCGACATTATTACAAGTAATGGGTTTACTTGATCTTGCAGACAGTGGCTCATACCGTTTGTTTGGGAAAAATGTTGAAAAAGAATCTTCCAATGTCCTTTCCGATATACGTGGAAGTTTGATTGGTTTTGTTTTCCAACAATTTCATCTATTGTCTAAATCAAATGCACTCCAAAATGTTTGTTTGCCTTCTCTTTACACAGAAATTCCAAATCCAATTCAAGTTGGAGAAATTCAGTTAACAAAAGTTGGCTTACAAAATAGAATTTTTCATACACCTAACGAATTATCGGGCGGTCAACAACAAAGGGTTGCAATTGCCAGAGCACTAATCAACGATCCACCCATCATCTTTGCAGATGAACCAACAGGAAATTTGGATTCCAAAAGCAAAATTGAAATTATGATGGAACTCATACGGCTTCATGAGGAGGGTAAAACGATCGTAATGGTCACTCATGAACCTGAGATGGCAGATTATTGTGATCGTATCATCCATGTAAGTGATGGGAAAATTACAAATGAAGAGATAAAAAGAAAAGCAAAAATGATTCCGACATCGAACCAGAATTTTATGAGAAGGAAAACGGGTTGGAGTTTGCTAAAAGGACTATTGAAACAGTCTTTATTCTCACTCACATCCAATCGCCTGCGTACCTTTTTATCAGCATTGGGAATTTTATTTGGAGTCGTTTGTGTCATTTCCGTAATGGCTTTGGGTGAGGGAGCTAAAAAGTCTGTTGAAGAACAATTTTCTTCGTTAGGTGCAAATTTAGTTATTGTTAGAACAGGTGGAATGAGAAGTGGAGGAGTTTCTCTCGAAGCAGGGACAGTGAATCGTTTGGATATATACGACGTTTCAGCTGTTTCTAAAAAATTTCCAGAAGTGAAACAAATTTCTGCCGTGGTAAATGGAAGAGCCCAACTAGTTTTTGGAAATCGAAATTGGAATAGTTTTGTAACCGGTGCCAGTGCGAACTATGAGTCACTTAGAAATTTAGAACCAACGGAAGGAAGATTTTACACAGAAGAAGAAGATAACAAACGGAGCCTTGTTTGTTTGGTTGGGAACACGGTAGTCAGGGAATTATACGAAGGCAAAAATCCTGTTGGAACTTACTTAAAGATCAATCGAGTATCATTTCGAGTTATAGGTCAATTGCCTGAAAAAGGTTCTACTGGATTTCGTGACCAAGATGATGTTGTATTGGTTCCACTAAACACAGCCATGCGACGATTGTTAAACAAAGATGCGGTTGACAATTTGGAGATGGAATTGGATCAAAATGAATCTTCTGAAAATTTTATATCTCAGATTAAAAGTTTTTTACATGAAAGGCATGGAACGAACGAATCGATGGGAAATATTTACCAAGTTATGAGTATGGCCGATATCCAATCAGCAGTTTCTGAAACCAATCAGACGATGTCTGCCTTGCTCATTGCTCTGGCTACAGTTTCTTTGTTAGTTGGGGGAATTGGTATCATGAATATTATGTTAGTTTCTGTAAAAGAAAGGACAAAGGAGATTGGTTTAAGAAAAGCATTGGGAGCAAGAGAATCTGATATTCGCATTCAATTTTTAATTGAATCAACTTTAACAAGTCTGACAGGAGGATTTGTCGGTTTAGTTTTTGGGATTTTTACAGTGTATTTTTTGCAGGAATCTTTTGGTTGGACAATTGTTTTATCCTTTCCTTCAATTGGTTTTGCCTTTTTATTCTCTATAACGATAGGAATTATTTTCGGTTGGTGGCCTTCTGAATATGCAGCTAAACTGAGTCCTATCGTTGCATTAAGATCTGAATGAATACTGTCATCAACCCAAGAAAAATCCCTCAACAAAAACGTTCCAAAGAACGATACCAGAAAATTGTTGATACGGCTATACAACTATTAGGTGAGGTTGGTTATGATGATTTAACTACGGATTTGATTGCAGAAAAAAGTGGCATATCAGTTGGTTCGATCTATCAATTTTTTCCAAACAAAGAATCCATTATATATTCGCATGCTGAGAATTCGTATTTAATTATGCATGATTTATTCTTTGAAAAAGTTACCAAAGAATTAAAGAGGATCAAAAAGTTCACTCCTGAATTTGTAGATTTCACATTGTTTGCATTTGAACAAACATTAAATGAAGTAAAAGGATATCGTTTGATTCATTCGATTTTATACACGAATGAAGCCTTATTACATCTAGATATTGAAAGTAACGAGAGATTTGCAAAATCCTTAGCCGAAAAAGTGATTTTGGTAATGTTTCCAAAAGTGAACAAAAAACGTTCGTTTTATATCTCACTCATGATCGTTGAGGCAGTTGATTCTGTTATCAAAATTGTCCATCGAACCAAAAAACCTTCTGAGAAAAAACAAGTTTTGGCGGAACTCAAAACCTTACTTTTAGTTTATTTTTCCACTTTTCAATGATTTAACATTGACAAAGTTTTAACACAATTCTAAAATTCTCCAAATGTGAGGACTTCCTCATGTTTCGGGAATAACTATGGAAAAAACCAAAAAGATATTGATAGGGATCTTAATGGCAATGTTCTTAACCTTCGGTTTGAATTTTTGCAATTCGGAAGATCCGGCAAACTCGGCTTTTGTTCATGTGACGATGATGGACAATGCCTTTCATCCTCCAGTGATTCGCACCTTCAAGGGTGGGAAAATTCGTTTCGTGAACGAAGGAAATAATCCTCACAACGCTATCTCCATTAATAAAGATTGGTCGACTGAAACCAGTTTTGGCAACTTAGCAATGTTTCGCGGTGCACATACAGATGTGTTTTTTCCAGAAGAGGGTGTGTTCCCATATTTTTGTTCCTTCCATGCATCTCCTGATGGAAAAATTGGGATGACGGGTGTTGCTGTCATAGGTAATGCAAGTTATAATCCACAGGCAAATACCTCAAAATCAAAAATTTCAAAAACATGGACAGGTGTGACAAGAAATGTTCCTTCTCAGTATAAAACAATTCAAAACGCTGTTGATGCTGCATCTCCCGGAGATTTGGTTTTAGTAGCTAATGGAATATATAAAGAAGAAGTCACTGTAACGACACCATCCATCACCATTCGAGGAGAAGATAGAAACCTAACCATCATCGATGGTGAATTCCTTCGAGGTAATGGCATTATGGTTGTTGGAGCTGATGGTGTTGCGGTTGAAAATATCACAACTAGAAATGCTACACTCAATGGAGTGTATTGGACTGGAGTAAAAGGATATAGAGGATCTTATATTACAGCATACAATAATGGTGATTATGGTGTGTATGCATTTGATTCGGTTGATGGGCTAATTGAACATTCCTTTGCATCTGGATCTCCCGACTCAGGTTTTTATATCGGTCAATGTAATCCGTGTAATGCGATCATAAACGATGTAATTTCTGAGAATAATGCCTTAGGATATTCAGGAACAAATTCAAGTGGTAATATCTATCTTTTGTCTTCCATTTGGCGAAAAAACCAGTTAGGGATTGGTCCGAACACATTGGATCGTGAATTATTACCTCCACAAAAACAAATGGTTGTGAAGAAAAATATAGTTTATGATAACAATAATGCAAATGCACCTTCTAAAAAATTGGAATATCCTTCCATAGGGAATGGAATCGCACTGCTTGGTGCATTGGAAAATGTGGTCGAAGGAAATTTAGTGTTTAATCATAACAATTATGGAATTCTTGTTACGATGAACATTGATGAAAACATTTGGATTTCTAATAATAATATTGTTAGAAATAATCAAGTTTACCATTCAGGTCGAGGAGACATTGCACTTAGTGGTCCTGTAAATGTTGGAAATTGTTTTGAAGGAAATTCTTATGGAGTATCAAGTCCTCCATTTTTGGAATCTTTACAATCATGTTCAGGAATTCGTTACCCACATATAGGTGATATGTCTTCTAGTATTGGGCTTCTTGCTTTGTTTGTACAAGCAAACTTAAAGGAATTTGTATTAGGTTCTTATAAAAACCAACCAATTCCACCTGCACAATCCAATATGCCAAAAGAATTTTTGGCAAAAGTTGTTCCAGCTCATGATGTTTTTGAAACCAATAAGGGACTCATTGATACAGCAGAGTTACCTAAGATAGATCAAAAAGATTTTGAAGCACAGACTAACAAAATGTATACCTCTGGATGGAGAGTCCACTTTCCTGGAACTCTTAAAACATGGTACTTTCACATCATGGGTTACCTACTGCCATTTGCAATTTTTGCAGCGTGGACAGGTCTTGCTATGTTAGACAGATATTCCATTGTTGGTGCCAAAGTAGATAAATACTTTTGGTTGATACTACTCTTACCTTTTATTGGATCGTTGGTTTATTTATTCTCCAAAGATTCAAAAATTTCGCCGGTTGTCAGAAATACTGTCGTGTTCGGTGGAATTCTATTGTTTTTAACTATACTAGCTTACGCTGGTTATGCGATGACTGCGGTGACGGAACCGTCTATAACTTAATAGGAGTTTTTTATGGAAACAAATTTTGCAAATCCAGGTTTTTGGACATATTTTATCGGATCGTATGCGTATTACTTGCCATTCGTTTTAACAATGGTTTGGGCTCCTCTTGCTTTGTTTGGTTTATCGAAACAAAAGGATATGACAACGATCAAACAAGTGACTTGGTCACTTGTGATTTTGGTTGTTCCCGTAATTGGTCCTGCTTTGTATTTACTCTTTATCGATACAGAATATGAGAAAAAATTCAAACAGATTGCGGTAGGTGGTGGACTGGCAGTATTTGTAATTGTTTGGGCATTAAGTTTAATCTCTCACATTTAAAGTAGGATTGAAGACAATGGATCGGAAAAGTTTTTTAACTACAATTGGATTTGGTGTAATGGGTTTTGTGGGATCAATTTTTGGTTCCATTGGCTTTAACTCTAAAAAATCCAATGAGTTATGTGCACCTTCTGATCCATCTGCTTCTACAAATTTTGGGATCGTAACTACTCCGAGTGTCAGTGATAATTATCAAAACTCCATTGGTGTCGCAGGTAGTTTACGAGGAACAAATACATACGGGAGTATGGCACACCCTCCTTTTTTTATCAAAGAAGATTATACGGAACGTTTTTACTTTCCACCTAACTATAGTAATGGTAAGAATAAAACAAAGGATTTTAATCTAAATCTTTTTCCATTGAGTGTTAATATTGCCCATAATGTAAATTACCAAGCATGGACATTTGATGGAATTGTTCCAGGCCCAATCTTACGAGCCAATTTAGGGGATAATTTGCGAATCCATGTAAAAAATTCAAGTCCTGATCCACACTCACTTCACTTTCATGGAACTCATGATCCAATGGAAGATGGTTGGGAACCAATTCCTGCTTTTGGAGAACGAACCTACACCATTGAAGCAGGTCCAGTTGGATTACATCCATACCATTGCCATGTGCCACCACTCATGGTACATACCGCCAAAGGTTTGTATGGTGCTTTATTAGTTGATCCTCCAATCAAACGAAAACCAGCTCATGAATTTGTATTAACTTTTTCTGGATGGGATACTAAAGGCCAAGGTAAGAATGATTTTTATACTTGGAATGGAATCGCTGGGATTTATGATCGATATCCTATGAAAGTTCCTGTCGGGGAACGAGTTCGATTTTATATACAGAATATGATGGAAAGAGAACCCGTGATGACTTTCCATTTGCATGCACAAACCTTTGATATCATCAGAAGTTTAGGATCTACAATTCCTGATGGTCATTCTGATGTGGTAACAATAGGACAGACGGAACGAGTTGTGATCGAATTTGTGCTTAAGAAGAAGGGTCGGTACATGTTTCATCCTCATCAAACGCATATGGCTGAAAATGGAGGAATGGGTTGGATCGTAGCCGTTTAATTATGATTAGACTGATCTGTTTTATTTTTATTTTTTTCGTTAGTTTCGGATGCCAATCAAAAAATGTACTGAATCAGGAAGTATGGAATCGGTTAGGATTTGTTCTTCCCGATGGTCACAGTTTAAACCCACAATTTTGGTCTGAAAAAAAATCGGTATTATACTTTGGATTTTCACATTGTCCAGATATGTGCCCACTAACATTGACAAATTTTGGTAGGGCCTCGTTGATATTGGGGGAACGTGCTAAAGAGTTTCAATTTGTGTTTATTACGTTAGATCCTGAAAGAGACTCTCCGGCTACTTTAGAAAAGTATGTAAAAAACTTTCCCAGTAAAAATTTAACTGCACTCTCTCCGAACGTTGAAAGTTTAGAGACTTTGACAAAAATATTTGGAATTGTGAAAGAAAAGGTTGGAGAAGGAAATTCTTACAGGATTGATCACTCCAATTTTATTTATGTATTGGATCAAAATCAGCAAACCATCAAAACATTTCCAGGTGGGGTTTCTGGAAATGCACTTGCAACAGAACTTAGGAAGATATCTGAACTTTAGAAGTTAATATGATTTCGATTTCTGTTCTTGTTCCTTCTGGATAATTTTTTGTAATTTCAAAGCTAAAGTCAGTGTAAAGATTTTTGAGCCTTTCTTTGATGTTTCCTAAAGAACGACTCATTAACTTTTGTTTGTCTGATAATAAATCATCTGATATTCCTGTTCCATTATCATAGACAACAAAACTAAACACTGAATCTTTGATCATCTTTGCATGAATGAATAATTGGAATTGTACAGCCGACGAACTTCTAAATCCATGTTTAAATGAATTTTCAATGATAGGTTGTAATAACAAAGGAGGTAAAATAACGGAGGAAAAGTCTCCCGTTTTTTTAAAGTCTATTTGAATTGTGTCATAAAATCTAAGTTTTTGTAAGTGTAAATAGTCTTCTAGAAAATTCCATTCCTCTTCGAATGGAATCCAATCTCTATCCGTTCTGTCAGAAATAAAACGGTAATTATTGGCAAGGCTCATAATTGCATCACCAATTAGCTCTGGTTTGATTTTGTGTAATGCATGAATTGTATTCAGTGAATTAAACAAATAATGTGGATTCATTTTTGTTTGTAATGTTTTTAACTGACTTTCTTTGAGAGTTTTTTCGGCTTTCAGTAAATCTTCTTTATAGAGTAAGGCTTTTTGCCTATCATTAAACAAAGTTCTCTCCAAAGCAAATCCTTGTGAGATCACTCCAAACAACACACCCCAAAATACGATTCCAGATGGCGAAGTATCATTGTATTTGATTGCTAAAAATATTTCTAAAATCACTAGAAATAAAGTAATACTAAAACCAATGAAGTGACCAAGTGCTTCCTTACTTCCTTTTTTCCAAGCTTCATACGTGATCAAAATCGGTCCCAAGATATTGATCAAATTGAATATGATAAAAAAACTGCGAGTGCTGATGAGAAATGAATGAGAAATATCAGAGAATGGAAGAGAAAATACTAGTATAGTTGTTAGTGAACAAATAAAAACATCAATGTAGATTAGGTAATCTAACACTTTGAAAGATCCACTTCCAAACAATCTTCTAACACCAGATAACATTGGTATGAATACAAAGTTGGAAGAAATAACAGATAAAACGTATAATGTTTGGGTATTGGTAAATAGGTAACGTATAAATTCGTTTGAAGTTAGTCCTAAAATTCCAAAACATAGTGAAAAAGAAGAAAAATCTAAGAGTATGTTATATTGTTTTTTGAATTCAATAAAATAGACTAGTGCACATATGATGCCTATCATCATAAAAAACGAATGGAAAAAGATGGTGGTTAAATTTTTTAATGCGATTTCTCGGTAAAGAGCAGTTTGTTTACCGATTAGATTGTCGATTATGGTGATGGAAAATAAAATTCCCTTTTTGTGAAATAATCGTAAATAATAATATTCTGATTTATCTTTTGGGATTTTTACCCATGAAAATTTCGATTGGAAAATGTTTGGTAAGTAATTTGAATCCGCAAATTCTCCATATTTAAAAATGGAATCACCAAATTCATTAAAAATTTCAATATTTAATCCTGCATGTTCCAGTAAGAAGTGTAGATCTTCATTTTCAAAGGTTGAAAATGCTTTGGATCTTAGCCAAATGTATTCTGAATCTGTAATTCGTTTGAATTCCTCATCATTGATCCAACCAGATGTGGATAACCAATACACTTTATGCATTTTTTGAAAGTCAATTTTACCAGAATCATCTGCAGGAATATCTCCTACAAAATAGTCAGCATTTTGGGATAAGTAATATTCTGAAATTGAATTGTCTTTTGGTTTTAAAAGAGAATAAACATACGAAGTAATAGAAACAGACGTAATTAAAAACAATAAGCAAATTGATAGATATGGTTTTTCTAAAAATTTGCCTACTATAATTCCCATTTAGATTAGTCTTCGAGTGAGAAAGTGATCGGCAAACGATGGGCCATTTTTTTTGGTTGGCCTTGCACATATCCTGGGCTAAATCGAACTCTCTTAATCAGTTTTAAAGCAGCCTCATCAAAGCCGTACCCAGCTCTTCCAGAAACAATTTTTGCAGATTGTAAACTTCCATCTTCATTAACTTGGACAAGTAGTACTACTTGTTTTTCCATTATGTTCGCTGCTTTTGCTTGCGGTGGAAAGTATTCCTTTAAATCAAAGTCGATGATTGCGGTCGGCATTTTGTCTCCATTAAACGAAAACAAATAACCATCTTTGTCAGTGCCATTCCCAGATAATTGATTTGGATTGATATCAGAATTGTCTGGTTCATCCGCCTTATCTTTGTTACTTCCCTCTACCCATTCTTGTTTTTCAATAGGAGCAGGTGAAGATGTGCCTCCAATTAATTCTGGAGGAATTTCTTCAAAATTTACATCTACATCCTCAAAAGCAGAATCTTCTACAACTTCATCCCCTCTGAGTTGGCTAATTCGGTATCCTGCATACGTTGCAGTATGTATGAATAAACTTCCAGCCAAACAGATATGAAATACACGTTCCTTATTTTGTTTGATAGAAGATTTGAACTTTACTAAGAGTTCAACAAACCGATTCATTTTTTTACACTGAGGGCAATTTTTGTCACTCCGGCTTTTCGGATGATTCCCATCAGCTCCGTAATTTTTCCATAAGGCAAACTTTCATCAGCAGATAATGTCAAACGCATGTTAGGTCTTATTTTGGCTTCTCTTTCTAGGTTTCGAACAAGGCCTGTAATGTCAGTGTCCTTTCCTTCTAACAGAATAGCACCTGTTTTGGTTATTGCTACTTGAACTGATTCCGCTACGTTTGGATCAGCTGCTTGCACTTTTGGTAAATTAATATTTAAACTTTCTTTTTTTAAGAAGTTTGCTGTTACCATAAAAATTACGAGAAGTACTAAAATCACGTCCACCATGGGAGTGATGTTGATACTTCCTATTTCTTCGTCTTGTGGTCCTGATGCTCCAGCCATAATTATACCTTTGTCTTATTCATTTGATAAGAGAGTAGTTCTTTTTTCAAAATTTCAAGGTTTTGCAAAATCACCTTTGCTTTTCTGGAAAAGTAATTATTTGCCATTACCACAGGAATCGCCACAGCAAGACCAGCAGCCGTTGCAAGGAGTGCAGTTGAGATAGAACGCATCACAACCTCTGCACCAGAGCTACCCAGTGTCCCTAACCCATAGAATGCTTTGATGACACCAAGGACAGTTCCTAAAAGTCCGATAAAGGGAGCGTTATTTCCTAACGTGTTTAAAATTGGTAATCGTTTTTCTAACTCTAATTTCTCAGATAAAATTTGTCCTTCTAGGCTTTCATCTAGACCTTTACGTCCGAGTTTTAACTGTTTTAATGCAAATTGAATGAATCGGTTGTAAATTGATTCTTCTCCCGCATCCGTTTTCCAATGAATTTCAGGTTCTTCTTGGAGTGAGTTTCTAACTTCAGATAAGTATGCTTCGTTCTTTTTACCTAAAGTTTTTTTATAGTAAATAAGTCTTTCGGCAAACACAGCAAGTGCGATAACGCTTGCTACTCCCATAGCAACAAAAACTAATTCTTCACCTAATTCTACATATTCCTGCATGTCAATCTCCGTCTTGAATGTTATTAAATAAAAAATACAAAGGTATTTGATCGTTTGTTATCTGATTGTTTGTTGTTGCAAAACAAGATCGCAAACAAGCAGTTGCAGTTGGACTTGTAATACTTGCTTCAATCAGTGCAGTAAAACTTAATTGTCCACATGTTCCTGCATTTGTTTTCGTTTTCCAATCAGTCGATTGGCAATTAAAAGAACACGTCTGCGCAATGCTCGACAAATTTTTATACAATGGACTCGTGATTAAACCTTGGCAAGTTTGGGTTTTGACAGTCGCACTGGTTGCCGTAAAACTTCCACCAATCGAAGTGTAATAAGCTTGGAAACAAAGATCTTTGTTTGTAATCATTGTTTCGCATGTTTCTTGTGGCGCATTTGGAGTAGCCAAGTATTGAAGTAATACTGTTTCTTTATATGAATCTTCAAATTTTTTATCTTCTGCACAATTGATAAAAATAAGTATCACAACTAAGTAGGACAAAAATTTCATTAGAAATGTACCTCCATACCTACGTTGAAAAATGGTATTACCGTTCCACCTGGCAATTGCAGTGTTCCGAATGTATCATTTTCTCTTGGGTTAGTTGCAGAGAATGGTTTGGAATTATCAAAATCGAATCCATTTTTGTTTTTACGCATGTACACGTTTACAATTTCTAAATACCAGTTTAAATAACCCCATGAATAATTTTCAAAAATATCAAATCGAACATCTAACCTGTGATAATCGGTTCCTCTTTTGACATATCCATATTCTGACGTGTACGGATTGTTGGAATACTGTGGATTCCAATAGGTTAAACCATTTAAAGGGTTAGAAAATCTTCCACCATCATCACCTACGATAGGTCTGGAAGGTAATGAAGTCAAGTAACTCCATCGACCACCAATTTGGAAACCTTCATTCACCCTCCAGCCATAAATTACGTTTGCCACATGAGTACGGTCCCAAGGTGCTAATTGTTCAATTGAGTTAGGAAAATAAGCAGCTAAGATTTTTCTTTCGATACCGCCAATTTGAGTCGTATCTCCATCATAAATCTGATACAAGTTTGAGTTTTGAAATGATTGTGACCACGTATAGGAAATCCAACCAAACCAATCACGAGTTCCAGGTCTTGCATTTTTACGGATGAGTAATTCATATCCATGTGACCAACCAGAAGCTCTGTTAGAATAGTTAAGTGGTCGGTTAGCAACAATAGGTTGTGTTAACCATTGTGATTTATCGGGATTTAATCCAACTGGGGTGGATACATATGGATCATCAATGATTGTATCAGTGAATTCGTTTTTAAAAAACTCGACTTTTACTTGCCATACTTGGTCAATTTTTTGATCAATCCCTGCACTTACTTTCCTTGCACGTTCAAATCTTAAATCTGGGTTACCTGTTTCTGAGTTAAAATTTGTAGTCAGTGGAAAACGTGATACATCCCCGCCACTTCCATAAATGGTCATACCCTTTCCGACTTCGGGGAATGTATAGGATGCAGTTGCTCTTGGGGTTAAGGCACCGTTTCCAGTTACTTGCACATAGTCATACCTAGCACCAGGTTCGAATAAGAAGTTACCAAATTTAAAATGTAGTGTAGTATAAGCGTTGTAATACGGAGAAATACCTTTGATACTGATGGGTCTTCCTACAAAATCAGGATTCGCAGAGTTATAAGGATTAGGTGATGGATTTGTAGGGTCTCTGAGTGCAACTTCGGTACCATAATCTCTGAAAGAGAATCTACGCACTTCGGTTCCAAAATCAACTTTTAGGAATTTTGTTGCTGTCCAATAGGCATCTTGCCTAACACCAACATAACTTCCTCTTTGGTATTGTTTTCCTTGGATCGAACCAACTCCAACATTGTATTCTCCAATTGGATCGAAGTTAATGAGTGTAATTCTATTTTGGAATTTATCTCCAGGGATCCAAGTATAACGGAGTGCTGTGGTTCTAAAACTTTGTCCGAAACTTGCTTTTGCGCCTCCAAGTAGTGCAAGTTGTGATGAGGTAGGATCGTTTGCAGGTTTGTTTGGAACATTGATAGCAAAGTTATCCTGTGCTGTTAAATTATAAAATGAAATTTGGTGTTCAGGTGTAAAGTTATGAACATATTTGATTTGTGAATCATTGTATCTAGGTAATCGGATTCCTTCAGGTAATAGTCCACTGGCACCTAAAGTTTTATCTAGATAACCAAGTTTTCCTGCAATTGCCAAATACCCTTTTCCACCTGATGTAGGTGTTGCTGCATAAGCAGTTGTATTCCAGAGAGATACTTGGAATGCACCTTTTGTTTTTTGCACTGAGTCAACAGTTTCTATTTCTATGATACCACCAGTCGCATTATTGAAGTTTGCTGGATATGCCCCAGAATATAAGTCAATTGATTTGATTAAATCATTGTGAATAACAGATGTAAGTCCATCTAAGTGAAAAGGGTATAAGATTGGTAAATCATCGTAAAGATATGTATTCGCAGCTGGGTTAGCACCACGTACAATGATTCCATTTGCACCTCCTCCGAAACCAATATTAGGAATGACACCTGGTAATGTTTCTAAGGCTCTTAAGGCTTCACCAAAAGTACCTGGCATACGTTTGATTTCTTCGTATCTGACTTTTGTCCTGGAAGCTACAGTTTTTTCTCTTTCACCCTCTACAACAATCCCTGACTTAGGTGCAGTCGATTTTTTTTCAGTATAAATAGTTCTTGATTCATCTTCATTGCCTACTGAAATTCGAATCTCTTGAATCCCTGTATCACGTAATAGACGTAAGGTGTACTCACCAGAAGTAGGGAATTCTAATGTGACATTTCCTTCTGCATCTGTTTGTGCAAATTTTTTAGTTTCAAAAATTAATACAGAAAGGTTTTTTTCAGCCATTTCCTTTTTCGGATTAATTAGTTTTGCCTTGATGCTAACTGCATAAGCAGGGAATCCCAAAAAAAGAAAAAGAATCCCAATCAGAATCGATTTATTTAATTTGAATTTTGCTAATTTCATTGAAGTTTAAATACCATGGGATGTCACCCGTTTCTTCTTCGAGATAAATAAGAGTACAAACAAGAGGGTATCCTAAAAAAGGACATTCTGTTCGTGTAATGGCGATCGTACAAAGATCTAAATTTCTTTGGATTGGTTTGTTAACGATCACAAGAGGAGGATTGGGAAGTGGGTTACCACATTTCTCAGATGCAAACTTTGCTGCTGCATACACCTGACTCTGGGCATCATTAGTTTCTACACGATCAACTCCTGATCCACAATTGAAAATCATGATTAAGGTAAACAAAAGAATTCCAATTTGAATTTTCATTTACTTTCCTTTTGAGTCGTTGGAGCCACTTCCTCAAGTTGACCAACTACATCTGCAGTGACTATGACTACACTTACAAGTCCCAAAGGGAAATATGCTTTGTCTTCTCTTTGTATTTTGATATTGATGAGAGTTTTTCCTGTGGGATATTTTTCCAATATCTGACTCATCGCCAATTCTACATTAGGCGCTTTTGTTACAGGGAACATTCCTAATAAAAAAAATGCTGAATCTTGGCCAGTTCCCTTTCCCAAAATTTTAAATTCGGTTGATCTGACAACAGTTGCAGAATCATATAAATGGATTTCCTTAGGAACATGTGAGCCAATGCAACCAAACAAATGAAATGCCATTAGGAAAAAACTAACTGATATTATCTTTTTAAAAATCATATCCAATGACTCAATTTACTTTTTTGTCTTTGTAGGTGTTTGTGAGTTTGCAAATTTTACCAAATCACCTTTGATATTGAATCGATAACGGGTGATTGGTCCAAAAATTGACTTATCATTCCAATACCGAATATTCACAAGTGCGTCGCCTGATTCTTCTTCCATAACTTTCTCGTATAAATCGGCGACTGGAGGTTGTGTTATGGGGACACCAAAAAATATGATGTCGAACGCATACCAAGTAAAGGTTTTATCTACAGTTTTGATTGTTTCGTAAGGAGTATTCGGAATCGGCTTGTTACTTGTGGCGATTCCCACCGATGATGAGGCACAATTGGAAAGAAAGGTTAAAAATACAAAAGAGAGAACCAATAAAATAATTTTTTTCACAAGATAACTCCGTCCATGTTCATTTCGCATTTAGGTTGTTAGAGTCAATGGAATAATTCGTAGTTTCTTTATTCCCTACTTGATTGGGAATGAACGCTACTTATACGGGAGTGAATTAAAAAATTAGAGTTTTAGGGCTTCTTTGAGCGATTGGGCATAAGAACGTCCAACTGGCAAAGTAGTTTCATCCTCATTTTTGAGTTGGATTGTATAGGAACCACCCTTGTCATAACGTAAACTTGCCACATAACTTAAGTTTACTAAAAAACCTTTATGGATTCTAATAAATTGAGAATTTGGTAATTTTTCTTCGATTTCTTTCAGCAATTTGGGAGTTTCGTAATCTTTTTGTGTTGTGTGAATCACACAACTTTTGTTATTTGCTGATATAAACTGAATGTCTGGGAATGGTAATAAAAATACTGCTGAATCCGATTGTATTTTTAAATGGATTTGGTTTTTGTTTTCATCTGGAATCATTTGTTTTGATTCCTGTAAAAAACGAAGTGCCTTTTCTACCGACTTTCTGAATCTTTCGAATGAAAAAGGTTTTAATAAATAATCTGTAGCGTCTAAATCAAATGCTTCGACTGCATGTTCACTATAAGCAGTAGTGATCACAAAAAAAGTACCTTGAGAACGATTGGATCTAAGGATATCCATGCCGTTGATCACGGGAAGATTGATATCCATAAATACAATATCAAATTTTTTCTCAGTTAAAAGTGAGTTTGCTTTGTCTCCACTTTCGGCAATTCCAGCTAACTTTAGTTCGGGACAATTCATCACATAATCCATCATTAACATCCTAGCTGGATATTCATCTTCAATGATTAGTACTGAATAAGGTGCCGATTCCATATAAATAATTAGATTATATCAACAAAGAAAAAGGTGACATCGTCTTTTAATTCTGCATCAGAATATTTGGTGATTTGGACAACTATTTCTTGCGATAAAGATTTGATGTCTTTGTTTTTACCTTTCTCTAATAAATCAAGAATTTTGCCTTCACCAAATAATTTATTTTCAGCTCTAGCTTCTGTGACTCCGTCTGTAAAAAAGAAATACCGATCACCTTTTTGAATTTGGTGTTTCCATTCACTGAATGTGAAACTTTCTTTCCATCCGATGATGGGACCTTTGATCTTCATAAATTCAAAGGAATTGCGAATTTTGTTGTATAAAATTGGATTTGGATGCCCAGCTGTAGAAAAAATAATTGTGTTTTCCTTTGTATCTACTAATGCACAACAGGCGGTAATGAAATAACGACTAACAAGAGAAGTGAGCGCTTGGTTCATATGTTCCAAAATTTGTTTTGGAGAATGAATGGATTTGGTGGATTCACGAAATTGTACTTTTACCATTGATGATACGAAAGCTGCTGGGACACCGTGCCCTGCAACATCTGCAATCAGTAAAATTAATCTATTTTCATCCAACTCAACCCAATCATATAAGTCTCCTCCAACTTGCCTCATTGGCAAATAAGTTGTATGGATCCGAATCCCTTGGGTATTCGGATGATTTTTTGGTAACAAATAACTTTGGAGTTGTGATGCAAAAAATAAGTCTTGTTCAAGGTCTTGGTTTTTTTCGCGGAGTTCAATCGTTCGTTCGCGGACTCGTTGTTCCAAGTCTTTTGTGAGAATCGAAAGTTCAGATTCATTTTTGGCATTCCGGTAGGAAATTGCGACACCAGAAAGGATCATTAAAACTAAAAAACCATATTGAGTTAAATAAATATTTTTACCAGATGTAACATCGATGATGATATCAAATGTTGCTCCAATACAAATACAAACAAAACCTACTGATAAAAAGTAAGCTTCCGTTTTTTTTGCTCGTGCTGCTCGAATCACTGCTCTTAATACAAAAAAGACTACTAGTAAAAGTGTAAATTCCCAAATCCTCAGTAATAAAATTCTAGTGGGCAATTCTATCTCCCAAGTTTGGAAAAATGCGATTGAGATGAGAAAAATTACTAATAAACGTTCTTTTAAATAGAGTTTGTTTTGAAAAAGTGAATAACTGAATAAAAAAATGGAGACTGGCAATAATGTTTGAGAGGTAAAAAACAATTTTAACCAAAAGATAAAACTAAAATCTGTATATGTGTAACTTATATTGAGTAATGGAAGTCTCCACATAACAAAGAATAATGTTGATAATAATAAGTAAAAATTTGTTTTTGCCTGGCGTTTTAATAGAATTGAAAAAATTTGATAAGCACCAATGCCAAAAAATAACATGATAAAACAAAAATCCCTTCCATCTTCCAAAAGAATCAGTTCATGTAATTTGTCATAATTTCCCATGACAGGGATTCTTCTGAAAATTCCTCCTTGGAATGTTTGGTTTCGAAAATGGATTTCGATTTTTAATTGGTTTGGAGAGTTTTCTTTGAGAACTTCATTGGGTATGTAATAAAGTCGTTTGTAATACCAATTGGGAAGATAAGTTCCATCGGGTAAAATTTTACCTGTTTGACCCAGTGTGATTCCATTCACAACGAGTGTATCTACTTCTTGCACACGGTCTAAGTAAATACCTAGTGGTTTTTTGTTTGGTTTGAATGTAAAGGTGGTTTCATAATAACCATGGACAGGAGGAAGAAATCCTTGTGAGGAGAGACCTTTTCCTACTTTGATGGGACGTGTGATTTCACTAGTGGTAAATGTCCAATTTTCAGAGAGAGATACAATCGTATCAGCACTGATAGTGACTGGCTCTGCTACGAGGGAAAGTACCGTAGAGAAAAAAATTGGGAAAAAAAATGAGAGGATTCTCATCGCTATCCGCTAAAGATAGTGTAGTTTGAAGGGAATGCAAGTTCAATTTTGGATTAAGCCATGAAAGGATCGATTTTTTAAGGAAATTTTATGACAATTACTCAACTTCGATATATAGTAGCTTTAGATCAGTTTAAGAGCTTTGCAAAAGCCGCCGAACATTGTTTAGTTGCTCAGCCTACTTTAAGTTTACAGATTCAAAAAGTAGAACAAGAACTTGGTTTTGATTTATTTGATCGAAAAAAAAATCCTATCATCACAACAAAATTAGGTAAAGAAGTTGTCGAACAAGCAAAATCAACTTTGAAGGAAGCTGACAAATTATTTGAAATTGCTGGTCAATGGAAAGATGAACCCGCAGGGAATATATCACTCGGTATCATACCGACAGTGAGTAATTATTTAATCCCTTCAATTTATAAAAAGTTACAATCAGAATTTCCGAAAGTTAATTTTCGAATTTCTGAATTACCAACACTTACCATCATTGAAAAATTGGAATCAGAAGAGATTGATTTAGGAATCCTTGCAACTCCACTCAAAATTTCCAATATTGTTGAACACCAACTTTATTATGAGCCCTTTGTTGTTTATTATCCAAAAGATGCGAAAGAGAAATCAACTTCGGTTTCCATGAAACATATTGAAAAATATCCTTTATTAGTTTTAGGAGAGGAACATTGTTTTCGCCATCAATCTTTGAAGATATGTAATCGGAATGCTTTAGCAAAAATCGAAAGTGGAAGTGTTGAGACCTTAAAACGGATGGTGGATATGGGGATTGGAGTTACCTTATTGCCAAAATTGGCAGTTGATAAAGTTTCGGAACGAATTGTTCCCTTCCAATCACCAGAACCAGCAAGAGAAATCAGTTTGGTATATAAAAAAGGATTTTATAAAACAAAAATCTTAAATAAACTTACGAATTTAATTCTGAATGTGATCCCAAAAGAATACCATAAAAAAGAAAAATTTAAAGTCATAGGGGTGTCCATTGGACATGACTAGATCCTATTGACGAGTCTCATAGTTTTTATAAATTGGATCATTTATAACATTTATTTTACAAATGATCTAAAATGGACTATATTCTTCTTAACAAGAAAAGGAGGATATTCAATGTCCAATATCAACACACAAATTCCAGACTTCACAACAGAAGCTTTCCATAACGGTGCCTTTAAAAAAATCAGCAAAAAAGACGTTCTCGGAAAGTGGTCTGTTTTCGTTTTTTATCCTGCAGACTTTACCTTCGTTTGCCCCACTGAACTTGGTGATGTAGCAGATCATTACGAAGAACTTCAAAAAATGGGTGTAGAAGTGTATTCTGTTTCTACAGATACTCACTTTGTTCACAAAGCATGGCATGAAGCAAGTGACACAATCAAAAAAATCAAATTCCCAATGTTAGGTGATGCGTCAGGAAAAATCACAAGAGGATTCGGAGTTATGATTGAAGATGATGGTCAAGCACTCAGAGGAACATTTGTAGTGAACCCAGAAGGAGTCATCAAAACTGCTGAGATCCACGATCTAGGAATCGGAAGATCAGCGGAAGAGTTGGTTCGAAAAGTACAAGCAGCTCAGTATGTTGCAAACAACGACGGCGAAGTTTGTCCTGCAAAGTGGAAACCAGGTAATACAACATTGAAACCAGGTCTTGACTTGGTAGGAAAAATCTAAATAAAATTAGGCGGGTGTTACCCGCCTAAACTAGGAGGAAGTTATGTTAGATGAATCAACAAAACAACAAGTGAAACAATATTTTGAAAGAATTAAAAATCCGATAACAATTCAATTGTATTCTGGTGAACATGAAAAAAGAGAAGAACTTGTTAGTTTTCTAAATGATATTTTGTCATTGAGTCCTCTCATAAGTCTTGAAAACTCAAATGATTTGTCTGATGGACTTCGATTTTCCATTTTGTCGAATGGTAATCCAACCGGAATCCATTTTTCTGGAATCCCAATGGGACACGAATTCACATCTTTTATATTGGCGATCCTACAATCAGGTGGAAATCCAATCAAATTAGAAGAAGGAATTTTGTCCGCCGTATCGAAGTTAAATGGTGAATTTAAATTTGAAACTTTCATATCTCTTGATTGCCATAATTGCCCAGAGGTCGTACAAACCTTAAATAGTTTTGCATTGGTGAGCTCTAATATTTCTCACAATATGATTGATGGTGCGATGTATCCAGACTTGGTAAAAGAAAGGAATATCCAGGGAGTTCCTGCAGTTTACTTAAATGGTGAACGATTCCTTAGTGGAAAAGCAGAAGCATCTGTCATTTTCGATAAACTTTTGGAACTATATTCCATTCCTACTACAAATGAATCGAAAGAGGAAATGGAAAGTCCAAAACAAGTCTATGATGTGACTGTGGTTGGCGGTGGACCATCGGGAGTGACTGCTGCAGTTTATGCAGCAAGAAAAGGATTGAATACTCTTGTCATTGCAGATCGATTGGGTGGCCAAGTAAAGGATACCTTGGGAATCGAAAATATCATATCTATTCCTTATACAACAGGTCCAGAACTAACTCATGTGTTAGCTGATCAACTTGATAAAAATCAGATTAAGAAAAAAGAAAATGTTCGAGTGCAAAAAATTGAGCCAGGGCAAATCAAAATCATTCATCTAAATACTGGTGAAAAAATCCATACTAAAACTGTTATCCTTTCCACTGGTGCTAAGTGGAGAGAACTGAATGTGCCTGGTGAAAAGGAGTTTGTAGGCAAAGGAGTTGCATATTGTCCACATTGTGATGGTCCATTCTTTAAAGATAAGGATGTAGCCGTTGTGGGGGGTGGTAACTCGGGAGTAGAAGCAGCGCTCGATTTAAGTGGGATAGTAAAATCAGTCACCTTGGTTGAGTTTGGTGATAAATTAAACGCAGACAAAGTATTATTAGATAAAGTGGCTAGTTCACCTAATATAAAAACTTTAATCAAAGCGCAGACAACAGAAATTCAAGCTGGCGAAGATAAAGTAACAGGATTAACCTACAAAGATCGATCGACAGAACAGATATCTACAATTCCTCTAGATGGTGTGTTTGTCCAAATTGGACTTGTACCAAACAGTGGTTTTGTGAAAGATGTAGTTGCAACCAATCGGTTTGGGGAAATTTTGGTCGATGAAAAATGTAAAACCAATGTGGATGGAATATTTGCTTGTGGAGATGTTACTAATACTCCTTACAAACAAATTATCATTGCAATGGGAGAGGGCGCAAAGGCAGCGATTAGTGCATTTGAGTATCTTTTACACGCGGCCTGAAGTTAACCACTTTTCAACAGTTTCATAAAGATAGGCGGCGGAGATTGGTTTGGTTAAAAAATCATCCATTCCGGAATCCATCGCCGAGTCTTTTACAGAATAAAATGCTCCAGCTGTTAATGCAACAATTGGGGTTTTTTTACTTTGATCCTTTTCGAATTTTCTAATTTCAATTGTGGCAGTGTACCCGTCCATAATTGGCATTTGTAAATCCATTATGATAAGATCGGGTTTTTGGTCATGAAATTTTTCAAGTGCATCTACACCATCAACTGCATAACGCAAACTAATGTTAGGGTATTTCTTTTGTAATAATTTTGATAATAGTTTTCTGTTCAATTCATTGTCTTCTACAATTAGAATATCATTTTGAAATTCGGTTTTTTGGATTTTGGTTATTTCATCGTTTGTTATAGGTTTTTCTTGGAATATAGTTTTAGCAGTCTCTCCAATAGATTTTGACTCTAATTTTAATACGAAACTAAACTCACTACCTACATTTAATTCGCTTTTAAGATTCAGTCTAGAATTCATTTTTAACAATAGTTCATTCGTAATTGATAATCCAAGTCCAGTTCCACCATACTTTCGTGTAATAGATGTATCTGCCTGCGAAAATGTATCAAAGAGATTTGATTTAGAATTCAAGTCGATACCAATTCCAGTATCTGTGACATCAAACTCAATGGTAACAACATCCCCAATTTTCTCTTTTTGGATGATTGATATTTTCACAGAACCTTCATGTGTAAACTTTATAGCATTGCCAATTAAGTTGGATAGGATTTGACGTATGCGTAAAGGGTCTAACGAAATATAGGTTGGTAAATTTTCGTCGATATTTAACTGTAATGCGATTCCTTTAGTAGCTGCCGAAACTTGAAATAAATCTACTGTTGATTGCGCTAAGTCCCGAATATTTGTACTGATTGATTCAAATTCAATTTTGCCGGAGTCAATTTTAGAAAAATCAAGAATTTGATTTACTAACTCTAATAAACTTTTTCCTGATAAAAATATATTTTTTAGATATTCTTTTTGTTCGTCTTGTAATGGAGAATGGAGTAAAAGTTCAGTAAAGCCAATGATTCCATTTAGTGGAGTTCTAATTTCATGACTCATGTTTGCCAAAAAATTACCTTTCGCTAAATTCGCAGCCTCAGCTAATTCCTTTGCATGACGTAATGTATACTCTATTTTTTTTGTTTCTGTAAGATCTGTATTAGAACCTAACATTCGTATCTTGTTTCCAGACGCATCTCTTTGGATATAACATCTAGATAATACGTGAACATAATTCCCTTTGCGTTTTTTCATCTGAAAGGTAAATTCAAATGTTTCTCTTTGTGAGGATAATATATTCTCTAAAAATTCACTTACCCAACCTACATCGTCAGGATGGATTAAACTTTGCCAATATCCTATTGGAACATTTTCGGGTTTTTCATTATTGCCAAATTCCAACCACCATCTTCTGGAATAAATAACTGTATTATTGATTAGATCCCAGTCAAACCATCCATCGGAGCTAGCTTCTAAGATAAGTGAATATCTTTCATTGTACTCTTTAAGCGCATCTTCAGCTAGTTTTTGTTCGGTGATATCTTTACTGGCACCTACAATATATCTAAATTTGCCATCAACTTCAACCGGTGTAAGTTCTGTGATCCAAATTTTTGTTCCCGCTGGCATCGTAAAACTCTCTTCATAGGAGATTGTTTTTTTTGCTTGGATTGCTCTTTTGAAATTATTGATGACTACGTTTCCAACTACTTCCCCTAAAAGTTCAATAGGAGTTTTTCCTTGGATCATCGTCTGTGTGATCCCGGTTGATTTTTCATAAGCTAAATTGATACGTCGGATGATAAATTGTTCAGAATCCATCACTTCAATTAAAAACATGGAATCTTGAGTACCATTAAAAATGATGTTATTTTCGAATAATATGTGTTTTGCGTCTACTGATTCGTCTTCAAATAGTTTTTGTAAGGGAAGTAAATCAGAAATATCTGAAACAATTCCATCGATTCGATACGAATCATTTAATGGATTATGAATTAATCTTCCTCTGCATTCAATGTATTTGATTCGATTATCCTTGGTTAAAATTCTAATTCGAAGACGAAATTTCTTATTTTTGCGTATCGATTTTAGCGCGTGTTTGATTAAGTTTCTATCATTCTTATAAATAAAATTTTGCCACGATTGTTTGTTTTTTAAAAAATACTCACTATCATAACCTGTGAGTATCTTGATGGAAGGACTTGTATAAAGAATTTCTAATTTTGGATATCCTATCGAAAACACAATATCCTCAAAATCTGACAAAATTTGGATTTCGAGGGAAGGGTGAGTTGCCATACTTTCCATAGGACGAAAAAAAATTTGGGAAAGATAGTGTTTTTGCAATCTCTAAGATTGTTTTTGGATGAGAAAAGGTAAAGCGAGTGAAGGGGCAAATTTTGGATAACTCATACCTAATAAATTACCATCACTTAAAACTCGAAATTCATCCACAACAAATGGCCAAGGGAATGGGGCTTCATTTGTATAACGCAAAAATAAAGAATTTTGGCCATCAATCGGTGATTTTTCCAATGTTACTTCCATTGTGTATTTTTCTTGGAATGTTGTATCACCAGATTTTAAGAACAAGTTTGTTGCAGTATTATTCCCACGAAACGACTTGCCCCACCAATTTCGAAAATGCAAATATTGTAGTCCAGTTTTGGAAGTCCATTGAAACCATTTTGGACCTAACCATTGGATTTGAAAGTTTCCAGTTGGTATGGTAGATGGCGCATTTAAAGATAAATATTGTTTTTTGTAAGCAAACAGTGACATCAACAGTAATCCAATGAAACAATTTCGAAAGCATAGCGAATTTCAGGATAACAGAAAAAAAAATTGGAAAGATATTGTCTTTCATTCAGGAAAGACTTGGCAATTCTAACCAACAATCGTAGAACAGAGAACATTCGGTTTTTGGAGATTGTATGCGTAAGTTGATACTTTGGGTTTCGATGTTGTTTTTCCTGGTTTCTTGCCAATCGATTGGTGGAGTTTTTAAATCGATCAAACGCACAATTTTCCCAAGTAGTTGCCGATTAGAAGTAAAATTAGATACTACGGATTTAAAGTACTTAGATAATTTATGGGATTATAAAATCTTTGTTTCGGAAGACACTGAATTTTCAGATCTAGTGGAAGCAGTTACCATTACACCAAAACCATCCATTGAATCAAATTTTGGATCTTCTTTTATTAGCCGTGAATTCTCATTAGATCATTGGAATTTCGATGAAAATGTCGAATACCAAATCACAATTTCTAAATTTTATGCAACTAACGATTGTTTTCTAGAAAATCCAATTAGTTTTACATTGCCGAAGATGATTCGTAGACCTTACTTTTCCTTATTCAATGAAAATATATTTGAATCAAATTTAAACAAAGTGTTACCAATTGCAATTGCAAATGTTCCTGAATTTGAAGTTAGGTCAGCAGCTATTACCATTCCAATTTTAGTCAATGCGATTGCAAGTTTAGGAAGTGGTTATTATAGTTATGATAAAGAATTGAATTGGAAAACTTCAAAATGGAAGTCTGGCGAAAAAGTTAATTCACACAGAAACCAAGGGATGGACATCGATTCTTATTTTGGTTCCAAACCGAATAGCAAAGGTTGGCTTGCTTTAGAATTAGGCGCTACTGTAGTTGATGAAAGTAATGATGAACGTTTCAAGACAGAAAGTATCTTTTTACAATCTACAAATTTGGGTATTACCACGAAGGAAGATCCTAATAAATTGCATGTTTGGATCCACACATTATCCAATGCAGTTCCTGTAGCAAATACAAATATCAGTTTATATGTCAAAGGGAGTTTAAAAGGAAATTGTAAAACAGACCAAGATGGTTATTGTAATGTTCCCGCCATTGCAAACAATAAACTAATGGAATATTCTGTATTGATTGCAGAAGAACCAACGGGAGACAAAGCATTTCTACATTTTAACCAAACACATATTGATGGTTACTCCGAATACCATTCGGATGATCACATCAAAGGAAAAATATACTTTGACCGAAAGTTATACCGTCCTGGTGATCGAGTGGAAATCAAAGGTTATCTTACAGAGCGGAAAAATGGAACCTTAGTACCATTTTCTTCCAAATCAGTACATGTAAAAATTAGAGATTCAAGGGGTAAAGAAGTATCAAATCAGAATACAACAACTACTTCACAAGGCGGTGTTGTTTCCAGTTATGTTGTTTCAGATGATGCAGGTTTAGGGCATTATTCGGTATCTATCTCTATCCAAGGTGATAATAATTCAGTCACTTATGATACCTTCCAAGTAGAAGAGTTTCGACCTGTGAATTTTATGGTAAATGTTTCACTAGCGAAACTTGCCAAAAAAAATGAGAATATTAAAGGAACAGTGGAAGGTAAATACATGTTTGGTGCTCCTATGGCAGGTGCCAAAGTAAGTTATTCAGTTTTGAAACGAAATCGTTATGTTTCCTTTGAGCAATTTCCAAGTTTTGATTTCTCTGAGACATGGTATGACTATGAAGATGAATATAATGATGGAAGTTCAGATTACGTAACTGGTTCAGAAGGTGTTTTAGATAACCAAGGAAATTATAAACTTGATATTCCAATCAAATCTTTGACTCGTAAATTTGTTACCGATGGAGAAGAAATCGAAATAGCAGATCCCTTTCATTTAGTAGTAGAATCATCAGTTTTTGATGTAGATGGAAAAACTGTTACTAAATCTGCGAATATTCCATACCAACCATCCGAAACCTATGTTGGATTAAAATGTAATGATCGTTACCAGTCCTTAGATAAACCATTTCAGTTTACAACAATTGCAGTTAATGCAAATGGAAAAGCCGTATCTGGTGAAGATCTAAAAGCTTACATCATCTATAATGATTGGACTTCTGTTTTATCGCAAGGAATTGGAAAATATTTCTTCAGAAGTAACCAACTAACAAAAAAAGTTGTAGAAGTGAAAAAATTCACTTCAAAATCAGAAGGAGTCAGTTTTGATTACCGTACAAAAGATCCTGGTAGTTATACAATATTAGTATTGAATAAGGACAAAGTTTTTTCGAGAGTCGACTTTTATGCCTATCAAAAAGAATCCTATTACACTTGGGACTTCCGAGGAGACGATTCGATCGAATTACGTTCTGATAAAAATGAATATAAAATAGGAGATAAGGCAAAAGTACTAATCAAGTCTCCACTTCAAAATGCTCGTGTGATTGTCACAGTAGAAAGAGATTCCATTTATTATAAAAAATCCTTTTTAATGAAGGGGAATAGTGCTCCGATCGAAATTCCAATAGAAGATATTTATCTTCCCAATGTTGAGGTAAATGTAGTATTACTCTCCGGAAGACTGAGTCCTCCAGAAGGATTATCTGGCGAAGATATAAAAGAATTCAACGAGCAAGACTTAGGTGCTCCAAAGGCAAAAACTGGCTCGATCACTTTAAAAGTAGATTTGGGAACCAAAATTGCACCTGTCACGGTTAGTACAGATAAACCAGAATACCAACCAAGAGAACAAGTCAAGTTGACAATCAAATCAACTCCAGGTGCAGAATTAACAATTTCAGTCGCTGATAGGGGAGTATTAGATTTGGTTGGATACAGTTTCCAATCCCCAATTCAAATTTTTTATCAATATTGGTACAATGTTATCAAAACATTTGAACTTCGTTCGATGATCATCAAACATTATTTATACGCAAATAAGGGAGACAGCCCTGGTGGGGATTATGGTGAAGATTCGGGAGGTGGTTTTTCTGCAGATTCTGAGTCTGGGGCAAGAAAAGATTTTCGACTTACGGCTTATTGGAATCCAGTTGTCATCGCAGATCAAAATGGAGAAGCAAATTTAAATTTTACGCTTCCTGATAATTTAACAACCTTTAGGGTGATGGTCGCATCTGCTTCCAATGGAAAGTATGGCGTTACCAATTCTGAATTTTTGGTAAAAAAGAATTTAGTATTACAAAAATCGGTAGCAAGGTTTATACGTGTTGGAGATAGTTTAGAGTTAGGTGGAAGTATCACTAATAATACGAAAGTAAATGGTAAGTTTAAATATAAAATTGAATCAAAGTTTTTAAATGATGAAAAAAAGTGGATTCCAATCGAACTGAATGCCGGACAAACGAAAGAAGTTCTAAAAACATTTCAAATTTCCGAATCCCAATTCATCAAACTCAAACAAAACAAACCAAATGAAGACATTCAGCTGTCGTATCAAATTTCTGTAGAACCTGAGAACGAAGGGTCTTTTCTTTCGTTCAAAAAATCAGATTTATCCGATTCCTTGCTTGTCACTTTGCCGATCAAGGAGTTTGATCCAGTTACATCTGTTCAATTTTCTGGTTATACAGATTCCGAGTTTAAAACTTCGATTCCATTTCCTAAAAAAGATTCAATTTTATTGAATAAAGGTTCCTTAGATATTCGTATTTCTGGAACTGCTCTCACAGCACTTAAATCTGCTTTTGATTTTTATGAATCCAATCCTTATTTTTGTATGGAACAAAGGACATCTGCCTATTTACTTTCTTTAAGTTCTGGCGAACTATTACGAGATTTCCAATACAAAGCACCTTCAAAAGATGCGTATGACTTCAATCAAATTGAAAAATTGTTTTTGGATGAAATGTCAGAATTTCAAACTTATAACGGTGGTTTTAAATTGTGGAAAAGTTATGGTCGAAGTGGGTATCCTTACTTAACAGCATATGTGATTTCTGTTATGCAATTAGGAAAGGAAAAAGGCAAACGAACAAATTTGATTACTTACCAATCGGGAATCAAGTTTTTAGAAAGTTATATTAAAAGTCCAACAGAGACTTCAATCGATTCTTACCAAACTTTAAGTTTAATCTATTCTGTTTTTGTAAAAGAGAAAAAAGATGTAAGTTCCTTAGAAAAAACGCTGATAGATCATTTTGAAGAATTAAATCCAAAATCACGAGGCATTTTCTTAACTGCCTATGCAGATTTTCATAAGATCGATTCGTATCTTTCGGATCCCACATTCAAAAAACTTTATGAAGATTTTGTAAGTTATATAGAATATGATAAAGAATTGTTCATCGTAAAACCTATGAAGAAAAATCCTGACGAATATTTTTACTATTCGTATTACAATACTTCTTCTGTCCTCGGAAACTATTTACGATTACTTTTACGTGTTGATTCGAAAAACCCAAGAATGGTCCAACTCGTAAATGCAATCATGATGGATCGTAATAGAAGTTTTTGGACTGACAGTCATAGTGTTGGAACTATTGCCTTAGCCTTGTCTGAATATCGGAATCGATTTGAAGCAACGAAAAGTGAAACTGAGGGAGAAGTTGTTTTTGGAGAAAAAACAATTATCGAGGAATCGTTTTCTCCAACATCTGATTCTATTTTCAAAGGAGAAATTTCATTTGATCGTTTATTTGATGGGAATTCTGTTTCTACAAAACCAATTTCATTTAAACGAACAAGTTCGGAAGGAAGATTGTATTTTCAAACACGTTTGATGTATGTTCCTGTGAAAGAGACAACTCAGGAAAAATTTAATGGATTGGAAATCAAAAAAACAATGTATCGCATTGATGGAAGAGATTCTGATGGAAATCCAAATTTAAAAGAAGTTTCAAACTTACAAAGAGGTTCCACTTATTTAATCAAACTCAAAGTATTGAGTAAAAAAGACCAAGCATTTGTAATCGTGATCGATCCAATTCCGAGTCATACTGAGATTGTGAATACATCCTTTTTGACAGAGAAATCATCCGATGCAGAGGATGCGGAAGTTACAGAATCTAGTTATGGACAGTATACTGAGTATCGAGATGATCGAGTGATATTCTCTGATGATTTTTTACGCAAAGGAGAGACGGAATACAAATACATTCTGAGACCTGTTGCGAAAGGAAATTCTATACTTCCTGCATCAAAAACATTTTTGATGTATCATCCACAGTTTTACGGTAATACAAATTCACTTCGGGTAAAAGTGGAGTGATTTGGAATTTTATACTTAGAATCAAAACCTTATTCTTCCTGATACCTATCATTGGAGGAATTTGGTTTGTTTTAAGACCAATCCAAATTGATGATTTTAAAAAAGAAGTAACAACACGTATTCTATCCAAAGATGGTAAATTGATTGGTAGAACCCAAAATCATACATTGTCCAAACAAGATTGGGTTCCAATAACCGAGTATCCAAAATTTGTTTCAGAAATTGTTTGCATTGCAGAAGATAAACGATTTTTTTCACATCATGGGATTGATCCTTTTGCTATAATCAATTCGTTATATTCATTTTTCATTACAAAACAAAATCGCGGTGGTGGTTCCACCATCACGATGCAGCTGGTTCGAATTTATCATCCAAATATTCGATCGTATCCTATAATCATTCGTAAATCATTTGAAGTTTTGGAAGCCCTTCGTTTTGAATTGTGGTTAACAAAACAACAAATTTTAGAAGCTTATTTAAATTCAGTATCAATCCATTCTAATTCTGTTGGATTTCCTTCTGCTTCCCTTACTCTTTTTGAAAAAAATGTACGATTTTTATCCTTAGATGAAACAGTTTATCTAACAATTTTAATTCGAAAAAATGTTTCGAACGAAGATGAGATCAAATTTCGATACAACCAATTACGAGTCAAAATTCCATTCTCAATACCAATCCTAAATGATCCAAATGAACTGGTTCAAACCAAACTGCAAAAGAAAATGCAAAATTATGATGATTCATTCACTGGTGAAAATCAACATTTTCTCAATTGGATCAGAAGTTTACATTTGGATCCAAAGGAAGAAATGGTATCAACTATTTCATCTGAATTAAATGCTGAAATCCATTCGATTGTAAATTCAGAACTAAATGTATTAAAAAAATGGAATGTAAATAATGCATCGGCAATCATTTTAGAGAAAGAATCAAATCAAAATTCTGCCTTATCACTTGTAGCAATGATTGGATCTAAAAATTTTTTTGAAGATGGAAATGGAATGGTAAATGGGACAATTGCATTTCGTGATGCTGGAAGTACATTAAAACCATTGTTATATGCATTAGCAATTGATCAAAATATATATTCTATCAATTCAATTCTAGTGGATGAAAAATATTCATACTCATTGGGAACAGGAGAAAACTACCTTCCGAGAAATGCGGACCTCCGTTATTGGGGGAATTTAACATTAGCAGAAGCTTTGGCAAATTCTCGTAACATACCGGCCGTTACTACCATCCAATTGGTTGGTGTTCCTAATTTTTATCGATTTTTAAAGTTAGCGGGATTTGAAAACTTAAAACAATCTCCTAGTTTTTATGGGCCTGGACTCGCTTTAGGAACGGGAGGTGCTAGTCTATTGCAACTTTCGCGAGTCTACGGTACTTTTATGTTAGGTGGAATTCTTCCAAAAATTAAAATTGGGAGTATAAATGGAAAATCAATATTTTATGGTGAATCACATCCTTTGCTTTCGGAAGAAACAGCCGAAGAGATTAAATTTATACTCAATGATTCAAAACTAAGACAAAAGGCATTCGGGAAAAGAAGTTATTTAAATTACCCATTTCCGGTCTCAGTCAAAACGGGAACCTCCAAAGATTTTAGAAATTCTTGGACTATTGCATTTAATGATCGCTATGTGGTAGGTGCTTGGGTTGGAAATTTTTCTGGCGAAAAAACAATGGATGTTTCAGGTTCCTTTGGTGCTGGAAGAATTGTACAAAATATTTTTCGATTACTTATGAAGGAAAAGGACAAAAAGCAATATGCACCTAAACTAACAGAAGTTCGATCTATTTGTAAAATTTCAGGTAAACTGGCAAATTCCAATTGTCCATCAGTTGTTTTGAATGTTAGGAAAAAAATAACAAACCTTCATCCATGTGAAGAGTTACACAATAATAAAGATTCTTCCATAGTTGGTGTAGGATTTGTGTATCCGGGACAAAGCCAAGTTTTTTTATACCATCCTGGATTTGAACGAGAAAAACAAAATATTCCAATTCGGATCCGTGAATACCAGACCTTAAAAGATCCCAAACTAATTTGGAACCAAACGATACAAGTGAAGTTATCAGGAACAGGGGAAGGAAATGTTAGCATTCAAAGAGGAAAACATAGTTTAGAATTATTTGATGGACCAGAAATAAAGGCAAATGTTCAATTTGAAGTTAAATAATTTGAAACATATTTTAAAATCACAAAAATACCAATGGATTCTTTTTTATTTGATACTGTTTAGTTTCCATTTTCCAGGTGAGTTAATTTGGTCTGGATGGACTTATTACCATGGAGTTTTCCTCCATATTTTGTTTTTAATTGGTGTCATTCTAATTGTTTTGAAACTACTTCAATTCAATTTCTTTGTAAAAAATTTCACACTTTTAGTATTTATGGTGCCATTATTACTTGTGTTAAACTACCAATGGGTATACCAAACACAATTTAACTTTTCGTTATTTGGATATGCGGTTCAAAATTTTGGATTCCTCTGGAAGGAATTTTTTCCATTTTTGCATGAATGGTCAATGGTACATTATTTTCCTTTTTTAATCCTCATCTTATTTTTTGATCCTTTTTTGGTGTTCACGCGGTATCGTGTGAATCCAACTTTTTTGTTACTTGTTGTGTATTTATTACTATTGTTCCATTCAAAATTGTATGTTCAAACTTTGCCCACCATTCATCAAAAACAGAATCTAAAACAAAAGGTGAATCAATTTATAAATCATATTCCAAATGATACTCATATTGTAATGATTGTACTTGAAGGGGTATCCAGAAAACACTTGATAGGCGTCAGTTCAAAATTTATTAATTTTTCGTCATTAGAAAATTCTCATTTTTTGATTCCAATGCCACATACTTCTAAAAGTTTATTCACATGGATGACAGGAGAGTCACAGATACATAGTTCGCGTATTCAATCTACAAAACAGATTGAAGGAGACAGTTTACCTTCTCTTTTAAAACAGAAATACTTATATGAAACAAAGATGATTTATACTCAATCAATTTATTTCGAAGGTATGAATTTATTCTTTCCTAATGTATTCCAACAAGTACAAGACAAAACAGTTTTAGAAAAAAAATTCGGTAATCCAAATAGTAATTTCAGCTGGGGAATGGATGATCGAGTTGTGCTATCCGAATTCAAACATTTGAATTTTGGTTCTCATCCTTTTTTTATTTTGGTAGGCCTTAGCCAAACTCATAGTCCTTATTTCACTTATTCGAATCAGGATGTATCATTACCAAAAGTTTTGCGTCATACCAAAGCATTAGAGGAAAATATAAATTTAATAGATGAATTGATTTCTTATCTTAAATCGAATTCTAAAAGAGAAACATTTCTTATCATTACAGCAGACCACGGTGAAAGTTTTGGAGAAGGAGGTGCTCATGCACATAACTACTCTTTGTATAACCAAGAGATTGATGTACCGTTTTTGATGTATGCAATTCAATCTAATGAATTGTACATTCCAAAATTAGGTTCATCCATTCACTTTAAGCAAACTTTATTGGATCTTTTGCAACAAGAGACGAATCGTACGAAAAATTCTCAGAATTTTTTTAGTTCCAATTACAAACTAGATTTAGTTTTAAAAACTTGGAATTCTGAAATCCAAAGAGGGTTAGTATTGGATGAGAAAAAATACATATTTCACAATGATAAAGATATTTTATACGAAATGGACTTAGATGAGAAAAATCAGAAGATGATTTTGGATCAAAAATTAAAAGATAAATTGATAAAAAAAATGTATGAGTTTATCCAGAACTAAACTAAATACCAGAATGTCCTTTTAATAAAGTTAAGATGGACATTTCTAAAAATTTTTTATAATCCAACATAAATACTTCCAATTCAGTGTCCTTTACCGCTTCCTTCACTTGGTTGGAAGGAAAACCATGCGACCAAGATCCAACTGCTAATGCATGGCATTGCATCAAAAATAAGAATCCTGATTGTTCGGTAAAAAAAGGAAAGTAATGGATGAGTAGAGGTAATACGGAACTGATTTGTGATTTTAAATTGGATTTAAATTCGCGAATGGTTTGTATACTTGCGTTTTTTTCTAAAATTGTCGGTACAATCGGAAGTAATTTTAAAAATCGTGTATGTCGATCCATAGAATTCACAAACCAATTCGAAAAAATACTCACATCCATTTTGGGAGCCTTACTTAAAAACTCATGTAAATCCATAAACCAAGATTCGTAATCAGCACTATGGATCCTAAGGCATAAATCTTCTTTCGTTGGAAAATATAAATACAAAGTACCTTTTGCAATTTTTGCACGTTTTGCAACTTCATCCATAGAAAGTTCAGACCAATCTTTTTTTTGGAGTAGGGATGCAGCAGCCTGTATGATCGAAGTACGTTTCGAAAGTTTATCTTTCTCTAAAACAGCTCTCTTTTTAGGTGAACGTTCTATTACTTGCACTCGACTCATACTTCCAAAATACGAATCTTATAGAATTTATGCTATAAAAAAATGGAAATTGACTTAAGGTCAATTTCAGATGACTTCTAGTCACGAAATTGAAATCACTCGCAAAATTCTAAAATCTTAGTTTGCAATTTTTATGAATTAAGTTCAATTGAATCATTGTGTGCGGGCGTTTTGGATATACCATAATCAAATTGAAAGATGGAACCGAAAAATGGATTCGATTGATCCAAGTTACCCAAGTTTT
>JACVCB010000020.1 GCA_016742255.1 Leptospira sp. | reverse complement strand
TTGGCCCAGCGCTTGGAAGGAGGAATACGCCAAACGAGCGACCGGATGAGCTGGAAAAATCGTTTTCTGTAGGACCTCTCTTGGAAAATTAGTCCTATCCCATTCGAAAAAGGAATTCCCATGGTCGAAAAATCAGTGTCTCCCTTTGGTGAGTTAGCTCCCAAAACCCCTGCCTCTCTCTCAGACATCAAGAAGAACATCTACGGACGATACCTCGAAGAATTCAATGTCGGTGATATTTACGTTCACCCTCGCCAATTCACAGTCGACAGAAGTTTTGCCCAAGAATTTGCCACTGTGTTTATGGATGCCAATCCACTTTACTTATCCAGTGAATATGCAAAGGCACACGGGTTCCAAGACCTACTTGTCCACCCACTCATGGTGTTTAACCTAGCACTTTCCATTGGTGTTCAGAATAACAGTGAAAAGGCGCTTGCAAACCTTGGTTATTACAACGCACAATTTTTAATGCCAGTGTATCCTGGTGATACTTTGTCTTCTCGCACAAAAATTTTGGCAGTGGATGACAAAGGGCCTGATAAACCAGGAATCGTAAGTGTGAGAACTCTTTGCCTCAACCAAAAAAACGAAGTGGTTTTACAATACGAACGTAAGATCATGATTTACCAGTCCAATGGAAAACCGAAAGGAAATCCAAAACCTGGTGATGCTTCTGCTTTTTTTCCTGAGTCCAAAACTCCTGCACTCAAACTTCCAAATCTCAAATTCCCAACTGAGATGAAAGATGTCACTTGGGGGCATACTTACTTTGAAAACTTCAAACCAGGTCAAATTTATGTGCACCAAAATGGTAGAACGATCACAGACGAACACTACCAATGGACCTACCGAGTAGGAAACACACACCCACTTCATTATGATAAATTGTATTCTGCAGGAATCTCAGGCCCAATGGGTGGAGAACCAGTGGTGTATGGTGGACTCGTATTTGGTTGGTTAGCTGGTATGGCATCTCGTGATATTTCTGAAAACGCAATTTGGGAACTTGGTTTCACTGAAGGATACCACACACAACCTGCATTCTCTGGTGATACGGTAACTTGTATTTCTCGTATCCTCACAACAGAAGACAAAGGTACAGAATACGGTATCCCTGCAGGAGAAGTACAAATCCAGTTTATTGGACTTAAAAACATCAAAGCAAATGATGCATTAGATAAATTTGGTGCTGATCTTTTCCTCAAAGAGAACGATAAAAAGAAATTGGGAAAAGAAAAAATCCCAGAAAAAATCTTCGAAATTGAAAGAAGATTGATCATCAAAAAACAACCATAAGGTGAAACTTTGAAAGTAACCATCCCTAACCGAATTCCTGAGATGGAGGACATTGGGGATGGTATCTTCAAAATTGTTTTGCCCCAACCTTTTTACGCTCCAAATAACATCTATTTGTATGAAGGAAACGATGGACTCACCCTGATTGATTCAGGTTACATCGAATCCATTCCGATGTTACAAGCATCCCTAAAAACCAAGGGATTTTCTTTCAAAGACATCCGTCATATCATCTACACACACAACCACCTGGATCATATATCATCAGCCTTAGTTCTCAAGTCCTATGCCAAAAATGTAACCTATTATGGATACCGTGCCATGGCAGATGGAGTTGGGAATTATTTGGAATCAATGTTACTCTTTGAAGAAGCCACAGAAGATTTATTCCACAAAGCTTTTGGTGACAAAGAAGAACTCGATCGCATTTTGGCTGAATCTAGAAAAGGTTGGCGTCAGTTTTTTAGTAAGTTTGGAGAAACCAAAAAAGGGGATCCAATTTTACGCATAGATGTGGCAATTGATCATAATGACAGTTTAGAGTTAGGCGGAAAGCTATTCCGGTTTTTACACACACCAGGTCATAATTTATACCATATCACTCCCGTTGATCCAAAGGCAGGAGCATACTTTTCGGGAGACCTCATCATCGCCAATCTCACGGCAATTTATTCGGAGATGGATGGGAATTTAGGGGATTATTATTTTACCCTATCAAAGTTATTGGAAGAACCCATTAAACGAATGTTACCTGCTCATGGGAGCGAAATCGAAGATCCCAAAAAAACAATCACTCTTGTGAAAAAAACACTCAGTATCCTAGAGAAAGGAGTGTTACGTAGGTTACGAGAAGGGGAATCCGACTTAAAAGTATTAATGGAAGCGGCGATTGGGAAAAAAGTGCATAATGGAGGTCACTTGCCAACAGCACTTGGACTTGTGTATAGCATCATCCAAAAACTGGTGTTAGAAGGGCAAATCCGTATCGAAAAAAGAGACAATGGATACGAAGTCTTTCATATTGTTTCGTAAATGTTTCCAATTGATAACATACACAAATAAAATGGGTTATCTACTTCCTCTCTTGATTCTTTTGATTTCATAGATTGTGTGTTCCGCGAAACCCAAGTTTCGGATGGAAGATGGACTTCCGATTTTACTTCGAGAGTGCCCAAACCTCTATTTGTTTTCCTTGCCATATTTTCTGATGGTTTAGTGGTTTTGAGTTAACAAATGTATCGAGAATGCGTTGTTTCGGCCAAAGAATCGTGTCTGTAAACTCTGGTGCCAATACCACATAACAAAGTTTTGTTTGGTCACAAATTTCCTTTCCGTTCTGTAGCTTTTCGAGCGGATAGAGTGTCACCTGATCATTGATAAAAAAGGAAAGATTGTATTGGGAAAATACTATTTGTTCTATTGCTTGATTGGTTCTGTTACTTGAAACTTTACCCGCCTCAGATTGTAAGATTCCATTTGCATGTGGCAAGTCTTCGGTGACTTCTGATTGCACTTTAGGGTCATACCATTTTTGATTCGATTGTGCTTCCAGTGGGAAATTTTGGTCCATCGAGTTTTTCCAGAACAAACAAGCTAAGATCAGATAAACAATCGGAAGAGATATTTGTTTTTTGGACTTAAGCCATAAAATCCCGCTGTAAAGTAAAAAAGGAAGGAGTGAATAACTATAATACGAATACACTTCATGGTGCCATGGCCTTGTGGAGAACACATGGGTTAGGTAAATTAAACTGATGCCAAGGAGTTCGGGGACAAGTTGTACAATGCCAAGTCCCATACTCATCAGAAGTTCCAAATAAATTTGGATGAATTTTGAAACACCAGTTACTTGTTTGAAGGAAGAGTGATACTCTTGTCTCAAAACTTGAGACCAACCAAAAATCGAATGGGAACCATTTAGGAATGGGAAAAGGAAAAAAACTAAACCTAAATACAAAACGGTTATGAGTAAAATTCCAAAGAGAGAGAACAACTTCCGTTGGACCGCACTTCTCACAAAGCTATCTTCACTATTGGTGTGGTAAATCTGATAAAGGGAAGTGAGAAAAACCGGGAGAAAAAACAAACAAAGGTAAAAACCAATGTCTTCTTTTTGCAAGAGGAATGAGATCAGAAATAATCCTAGCAAAAAGAATTGTTTGGTGAAATTGATTCCACCTTCTAAAACTACAGTTTTGTATTTTTCCCATTGGTAAAAAAAGAAACAACCAAAGAGAACGACTAGGATTTCAAAATGGTAACTGGAACCAATCCGATATAAATACAATTGATTGGTAAGAACCACCCAAATCACTAAAAACTTCAAATCGATAGATTGTTTGTTTTTTTGGGATACTAGATATGCCCAATATAACCATAATATCGTTGTCAGTTGGTAAGATAAAAATACACCAACAGCAAGCCCATAACGATTGGGAATCATCTTCACAAAAGCTGAAAGGAAAACCATCCCGGGCGCAAAGTGGTGGTTTAAGTAACTACCATTTACGGTTTCACTATAATAATGGCTTTCATATCCGCATCCTTTTGCGAACGAAAGTAATACATCGGAGATTCCAATGTAGTCAGCATCATGGAATAAAAATGAGTTCGCTAAAAATTGGGTGAGCTCGTAGGCATGGAAAGAACTTGTAATGAGAAAAAAGAATGCGCTCACCCCAACCAGATAAGGAAGGACTTTGGTTTGGTTTATCCAAGCCATTCCATAGTGGCTAGAACGACCTGGCTGAAACTCTTTTTTCCTTTTCCAATAATGGTATAAGAATAGAAGGATTAAAAAAAGAGATACCCCCTTTTGAAAGGGGGCATGTAAGTGTTTAGGAGAAACAAAAAGAAAGGAGGTAACTAAACTAAAAAGAAAAAATAAATAAACCACTTATCGAATGAAGTACAAGACTTTTCTTTCTCCGATTCTTTCTCTGTTGATTTCAACTCGGTTCCGGTAATAGTATCCTTTTTCAGGGAAAGTTTTTGAGAAAAATTCGAATAAGTCCATTTCAAATACTAACATACATTCAGCGATATCGGTTGCCCCAATTTTCATCGCTTCTTTTGTATCCACCATGATGTGTCTCGAATTGATGAAATCAGGTTGGATCTCATTTGCAATGAGTTCAAAATTAGTTTTGGTGATTGTCCCACCGACCGAAGTTTTTTTCCCACGGCTTTTTGCTTCAGAGATGATTTTTTTTGCAACACGTGTCACTTCTTTATCATCTGGTTTTTTGTCCATGGATGCACTTAAGTCAGATCTAGCGGCTGTTACTTGCTCTAGTTCCTGGAACGAAGGAGAATCAAAGATATCCATAAGATTGCGGTAACCTGTGATGGTTTCCATATTGATGGATTTGTTATAAGATTCAAATTCAGAAGGAGTGAGGAGGTTTTTCATCGTTTGGATGAAATTTTTTAACGCATATTCAGATTCCACCATAGGCGCAGAAATTCCTGAAACCCCAATCCTTTGGCAAATGCGGATATCATTCCTTGCTTCTGGCCCACCAATTTTCACATAAAGAGGTAAAATCCCTGAAGTGATTGTTTTTAAGAGCGCAATTTCTTCCGCTCCCATATCTTCTGTTTCGGTTCCCGTTTTTACACAGACAAAAGAATAGTTTTCCTTCATCTCAAGTAGGGTATTACGTAATCCACGGATTGATGTTTCCATAAGCAGAAGATCTCCATGTATGGTATCGTCGATTCCCGAAAATAGTACAAGTCTTTTGCGCTTTTTTTCCCCCTTTCTTGACAGAAAATTCCAATTCCATAGCTTCGAACTATGGGATTATTCTCTTCTATCTTCAAGTCTTCGCCAAAACCAGAATCCAAAGAACCAGAAAAGGAAGGGGCAGCAGCCTCTGGAATTTCCTTTGGAATCATTGTTGTCCTCGTTTTTGCATTTAAATCCTCCATATTAGATGCAAATAATATCCCATCAGGATCGATGATCCCTACCTTAAAAATTGGGGACTTTTTATTTGTGAATAAAATGCGTTATTCCTTTCGCATGCCATTTACAGAAAAAGAACTCTTCCGTATTGATGACCCAAAACGAGGAGACATTGTCACCTTTATCCCACCAGCAACTGCTCTTGGACAAGAAGAGTCTCGTTCTGGAATTTTTGCCAAACGATTTGTCAAACGTGTTGTTGGGTTACCAGGTGATACCATCCGTATCACAAGAAAATTCATCGAAACAAAAGACAGAGGTAGAGTACACTTTGCACTCATTGAGTACAAAGAAAAGGGTGCTACTGAATTTAAATCCTATGAACCAAAAGAAGTTCCAATCGGAAAAGAACTTTCCGATTTAGATAATTTGGAAGCTACACAAAGAGCACTTTTTAAGGAAGTCAAACCTGGATTTGAACATTACATCTTAGAAGGATTTGAGGACGATAGAAGAGCTCATATCTTTGAGTATTGTGATTTTTTACATGGTTGTGAAATTCCAGAAGGCCAGTATATGGTGATGGGAGATAACCGTGATGATTCTCATGACTCTCGTGCTTGGGGATTTGTGAAACGAGAAGATATTTTAGGTAAAGCTCTTATCATTTATTTTTCCATCGATTGGAAAGATGCTACATGTGAATACAAAGATGGACAAGAATTAGCAGAAAAAGGTCCTGAAGTCGCAGAACGATATGATGGTGATGCACTTGAAAGACGTTGCCATTACTCCGAAGTGTTTTCTTCACATAATGCCCGTTATTTAGGTGATGAATCTCGATTTGGTTGGATCGAAAGAACACTACGTTATCGACTTTGGAGACTAAGTGTAAGGTTTGATCGTATTGGTCGTATCCTACAGTGACAAACGAACCCCAAAAAACTCCCCCAGGTAAAAGAGATAAATCTCCTTTGGCCATGGCAGGGGCAGGTTTTGAATTTGTATCCTCGATTGTTTTTTTTGTGATCGGGGGGTATTACTTAGATGGGTATTTACAATCAGAACCGCTTTGGTTACTTGTTGGATTTTTTTTGGGTTTTGCCTTTGCTTTTTATTCTCTCATCAAACGAGCCAAAGAAAATGAGTGAATCCTCTACCAATTAAATTCTTGACTAAATTAACATTGAATCAATAAAAGAATTAGAATATGGAAACGATGGCATCAACAAACTTAATTGGAAACAGTTCCAGTTTTGAAGTGGGAATGCCTTCTTATGTACTCACGACCCTCGTTCTAGTCGTCGTCCTCTCCCCATACATACCTAGCTTTCTGTCATAATCTCCCTTTGTTTCCTCGGTCGACAGAAAGCAAAAGTCGACGGGGAAACTACTAGAGGAGTCTGTTATGTGGGAAAAAATCACAGTAAGTCAATATATCATTCAATTTTTAGAATCAAAGGGTATCCGATGGGTTTCGGGTGTTCCTGGCGGCACTATCTTACCATTATACGAAAGTTTGGCGGAATCAAACATCAAACATGTCCTTGCAAGGCATGAGCAGGGAGCTGGATTTATCGTACAAGGAATGGCAAGAAGCACAGGCGAGGTGAGTGCCGTATTTGTTTCCTCAGGCCCAGGTGTTGCCAATCTCATCACAGCAGTTGCTGATGCTCATCGAGATTCTGTTCCCATGTTAGTGTTTTCTGGCCAAGTACCCACTCACTTAAAAGGAACCGATGCATTCCAAGAATTGGATACAGAATGTATCGTTTCCTCGATTGTAAAAAAAGTTTATTCCGTTGGAGATCCTAATTTGATCCCAAATGTTTTAGAAGAGGCTTACTTCTTTGCATCCGAAGGGAAAAAAGGTCCTGTTTGGATTGATTTACCTAAGGATATCCAAACCAAAATGATCATAAGGAATGAGGATCAATTGAATGAAAATCTTTCGAATGAAGTCGAACTTACTAAGAGTTTTTTCACAAAAAACCAAATTCCATTCGAAAACAACCATACGAGATCTTTAGATTCATTTTTAAATGAATGGAAAGAGTATTTATCAAAAGCAAAATTCCCTTTGTTTTACATTGGAGGAGGAGCCAAAAAAGAATACAAACGATTACGAGAATTAGTTCAGTTCTACCAAATCCCAGTGGTAACAACTCTTATGGGACTTGGTATCTTTGAAAAAAATGATCCTTTGTTTTTGGGTATGATGGGAATGCATGGAACTGTTGCGGCTAATGAAGCATTGGGTGTTTGTGATTTACTCATCGCCATTGGTGTTCGTTTTGATGATCGTGCGATTGGAAACAAAGAAACCTTTTGTCCTGATGCAAAGATCATTCATATTGATATTGACTCAAGTGAGATTGGGAAAATTAGAAAACCAAATTTGAGTTTTCAATCAAATATTTCAGATATTCTTGATTCTTTATTCCTAGATCCATTTGAAAATTCCAAAGCAATAGACGATGAAACCATAGAGAAGTTAGGTGGTAAACAAATTGAGGATTGGAAAAAATATCCAGAAATCCATCCTGCGAAAGAATTAATTTACTCCCTAGCCTCCTTCATTCCAAACGAAGAACATTTTGTTATAACAGATGTTGGACAACACCAGATGTGGGTAGCGCAGTATTATCCATTTCCGAATCCAAATACTTGGATCACTTCTGGTGGGCAAGGAACAATGGGCTTTGGGTTACCAACCTCCATAGGTGTATCTTTGGCGAACCCAAATAACACTGTTTATTGTTTCACTGGTGATGGATCCATAATGATGAATTTACAAGAGTTGGCGACACTCAGAGAAGAAAGTCTAAATGTAAAAATCATTTTGATGAATAATGGACATCTAGGGTTAGTGAAACAACAACAAGATTTGTTTTATGGAAATGTTTATTCTGGTTCTAAATTCCATTATCACCCCGACTTCGCTATGTTAAGTGAATCGTTTGGAATTCCTTACATGATTTGGGAAAAAGATCAAAATGATTCTGAACTAGAACTGTTCTTAAGTAATGATGGACCTGCATTTGTAGAAATCAAAATTCCATCTGATTGGGGAGTGTATCCTTTTGTGCCAGGTGGAAAGTCCAACCAAGAATACATTTTGGATTTAGTAAAAACATAATCCAGGACTCCCATAGAATTGGATTCTTTTCTATGGGAGTTACAATTGAAATTAGATGGCTTTATTCCCTCGTTCGCCACTTCGGATGCGAATCACTTCTTCTAAAGGCATCACGAAAATTTTACCATCTCCAATTTTACCTTCCGGTCCAGTTTTAGCTGCTTTTAATATCGCATCGACTGTAGGTTTTACAAATTCATCATTCACTGCAATTTCCAAACGAACTTTTCTGAGTAGATTCACTTGGTATTCGTGTCCGCGAAAAACTTCTGTTTTCCCTTTTTGTTGGCCATATCCTTGCACATCACTTACTGTTAAACGATATATTTCGTTTTTAGTTAGTTCGTTTTTAACTTCTTCTAATTTGTGTGGTTGTATAATTGCTATTACTAATTTCATATAAATTACCTTATATCATATCCTTTTTCACCATGAATCTCTTGGTCTAGACCTGTAATTTCTTTATCTTCCTCGATTCTAAATCCAATTGTTTTCTCAATAACAACTGCAATGATGTATGAGACGACAAAAGAATAAAAACCTGTAGCAATCACACTGATAATTTGAGCCATCATCTGGCTTTCGAATGTCATGCCTTCTGCTAATTCTAATGCGAAAATTCCAGTTAATATGGCACCAAATGCTCCACCAGCACCATGGATACCAAATGCATCTAATGTATCATCATATTTTAGTTTACCTTTTAATAGGATCGCCAAATAACAAATAGGTGAAACGAGTAAACCCATGATTAGAGCTCCTTTGACTCCTACAAAACCAGAAGCCGGTGTAATAACAACTAGACCTGCCACAATTCCAGATGCTGCACCAAGTGCTGTCGCTTTTTTTGTATGATACCATTCGATGAGTAACCAACTTGCACCGGCCGCTGCAGGAGCAATTAAAGTTACTAAAAAAGCACGTGCTGCAAGTCCATTAACAGCAAGGCCAGATCCAGCATTAAAACCAAACCAACCAAACCATAATAAACCAGAGCCAAGTAATGTATACGTCATGTTATTGGGATGGGTGAGTAGACCTGCATCACCTTTTCGTTTTCCAATCACGATTGCAGCGGAAAGTCCAGCGATACCCGAAATTAAGTGTACAACTGTACCACCTGCAAAATCTAGGGCATTCATTTTAAATAGCCAACCAGAATCTGCCCATACCCAATGTGCAACTGGATCATAAACTAACGTTGACCAAACGAGTATAAATACAATATATGCAGAGAGTTTAATTCGTTCTGCGATTGCTCCAGAGATTAAGGCCGGCGTAATCAAAGCAAACATACCTTGGAACAAAAAATGTACGTAAGTAGGGATTGTACCTTTCGTAGAATCAATGTTAATTCCATCCAAAAAAGCTAAATCAAAATTTCCTACATATGGATTCTCACCTGAAAATGCAAAACTATAACCAAAAATTGTCCACTGTAATGTCATTACAATCATCGCAACAAAACTATGCATCATCGTGGATAAAACGTTTTTGGATCTGACAATTCCTCCGTAAAACAAAGAAAGTCCAGGGATCATAAAGAAAACCAATGCAGAAGAAATCAACATCCAAGTGGTATCGGATTTGTCGATTAGGATTGGTGTCGCTGTTTCTGCATCTGCCATAAGGAGAGAGGGCAGAAAAAAGAGAAAACAAAGGAATACAGGTCTTAAGACCAGTGGTAAATTCATAAATAACTCCAAAGTTACTAGATTCAATTTCCGAAATAAAATTCGTATTATTTGGAATGTCTGGAGTATGAAAGCGAGTAAAAATCGCATTAAGATGAACTTTTTTTAAGAAAAATCGAACAAGTAGCGAACAGGTTTGCCGGTTGGTTTGGTTTGTGATAAGTGGATGGTATTGGGAGGCGGGTCTAGTTCCCCACCCAAGTAAGGGCGGGGATACTAAATTCGCGCGGTATTGGAAAAAATCCTTATAAATATTCGAAATTTTACATAAAAAGATTGAACAAAATTAAATTGCGCACAATCTAATGTCTGAGCGAGGGCAAAAAATGGCAGAAGAATTTTACAAAATTAAAGTGAAACGAGGATCCGAAGAGATCCCGATGGAACAATTTAAAGATAAAGTATTGTTAATTGTGAATACGGCAAGCCAGTGTGGCTTCACTCCTCAATACAAAGGTCTACAAGAAACGTATGATCGTTGGAAAGGAAAAGGGTTGGAGATTTTGGCATTCCCATGTAACCAATTTGGAGAACAAGAGCCTGGTTCTGATGCAGAGATCAAACTTTTTTGTGAGAAGACATTCTCAACTACATTTCCAATCTTTTCCAAACTTGAAGTGAATGGACCGAATACCGATCCTCTTTATTCCCACTTAAAGAAGAATGCTCCTGGTATTTTTGGGTCTTTGGATATTAAATGGAACTTCACAAAATTTTTAGTTGATAAAAATGGAAACGTTGTTAAACGATATGCTCCCATTACGAAACCAGAAGCAATCGAAAAGGATATTGAGAAACTTGTCCAAGGTTAAGACCTCTAAAGAAGAGGTTCTTTTGTTAAAGAATCAAATTTGTTTTTCGATGTATTCATCTATGCATCGATTGATGAAACTCTATCGTCCGCTTCTTGCGGACATAGGGCTAACTTATCCGCAATACATAGTAATGCTTGTTATGTGGGAAGAAAAAGAAATTACAGTCACTAAACTTGGAGAAAGGTTACAATTGGATTCAGGCACATTGACTCCACTTCTAAAAAGATTAGAAAAAAGTGGTCAAATAAAAAGGACAAGAAGTTTAGAAGATGAGCGGGTTGTTATTTTGACACTTACAAAAAATGGAAAACTTCTCCGTGAAAAGGCAAAATCCATTCCAGAGCAAATTTTTTGTTTATCCGGAATCGAAGAAAGCCAAGCGATCCAATTAAAAACTATTTTGGATGAGTTTGGTAAAGATTATAAATAACTCATTTTGAATGAGTTAACTGAAAATGAGTTGTAAAAGGAGAAAGTTAGGACAATTAATCCATCTACTCTCACTTCAATCCTCAAGTTTTTGGAATTAAAAACAATTACTTTGAAAATTTAATAGATTCTAAATTGAAATCGTTCTTTATCCTAATCAATATCACGGGAGACACTTGATTGTCATACGAAACGTGAACTTTTTGGAATTAAAAAATTGGAAGCATCGATTCCTGCGTTACAAACCAGCGAACGTATGATATATGGAAGCCATTGGGTGGCGGGTGGATAACCCCACCCAGTTCAATACGGGCGGGGAACTATACCTTCCAATCCCCTCCAAACCGACTTGCCCCCAAAACCCTCCCAATACAATCTGAAAGAATGGATCTAAACTCAATCAATCTCAGACGGTTCCATTTTCATTATTTTACGTATCTGTTTCTTTTATTCATTCTAAGTCTCCCACTAACAGCTAGTTTGGTGGAAGATGGGTTTCGAATTCTATTTTATCTGGGAGGTGCCATTTCCTTTTCTGTGCAAATGGCCATCTTACAATTAAGATTTTTACCACGCAAAATCCCTGCTTTATCAGAGAGTGGCTTCCCACTTTTCACTGTATTCCTCTCGTTTTTTCTAAATCTAGGCATTTTGACAACTTTCCAGGTGTTAGAGTACCCTTTTGAGGCAACTTCTGGATTTTTAATTGCCTATTTCGTCCACCTTCTTTTCCTTGTATTTGCGAGCTATTTCAGTGGAAAATAAGTCTAAATATCGGTTTTTTTTATCATTTTTATTAGTTTTTTCCCTTAGTTTTACGAATGTTTTTGCAAACGATTCGGAAGGGCACAGCTCTGATGAGGGCTTCGATTTCAGCGAAGTGATGGCGCACCACTTAGGTGACGCACCTATCTTCCCATTGAACTTTGGTGGCACAATCGTTACAGAAGGCCAACCTGGTTTTGATGCTGAAAATCATGATGTTTTCGTAAACCATGACGGTATCAAATACCACTATCTTGGTGGTATCGACCTTCACATCACAAAACGAGTGACCATGATGTGGATCGCTTGTTTTTTTATGTTCATCATCTTTATCCCGGCAGCAAACCTCATCTCTAAAAACCCGAAAAAAGTGCATAACAAATTCACATCGGGAGTAGAGGCTTTTGTAAGTTACTTAAAAGAAAATGTTGTGGATTCCTCTCTGGATCACCACGGCCATTCTTACTACCACTACATTTTCTCTTTGTTTTTCTTTATCCTATTCTGTAACTTGTTTGGTCTGATCCCATCGATTGGGGAGTTGACTGTTGCAGCTTCTGACGGACTAGTCGCACTTGGCGTATTCGAACACACACCACATTCACTCCATACATTCGGAGAAATCTGGTCAGGTATTACTCCAACGGGTGATATCAGTGTGACTCTTTCTCTTGCATCTATCACCTTACTTACGATATACGGAACAGCATTTACTTACCAAGGGATCTCCTTCGTAGCTCATGCAGTTCCTAAGGGAGTTCCTCTCCCACTCTGGCCACTGATGTGGGTTCTAGAGTTTATTGTCACTCATATCGCACGTTCATTTGCGTTAACCATGAGGTTACTTGCAAACATGACAGCAGGACACGTTATGATCCTTGCGTTACTAGGGTTTATCTTTATGAGTGAAAGTTGGATGATTGCACCTGTTTCTGTTCTCAGTTCAGTGCTCATCTACTTTTTAGAACTTCTTGTAGCATTTCTACAAGCGTTCATTTTCTCACTGCTCACAACCGTGTTCATCGGAACTGTGATGCATAGACATTAACATTGGTTTTATTTATATTATAAAACACACAGGAGTGAAACGAAAACAATGGAATTCGGTTTAGGATACATCGCAGTAGGACTCGCAGCAGGACTTGCATTACTTGGTGCAGGAATCGGTATTGGTAGAATTGGTGGATCAGTGGCAGAAAGCATTAGCCGCCAACCAGAAGCAGCGGGAAAGATCCAACTCGTTCTTTACGTAGCAGCAGGTATGATTGAAGGTGCAGCACTTTTCGCAGTGGTAATCGCTCTTCTTATCGCGCTCAAACTCAATGGCTCAATTGACAAAACAATTGGTGCTGGTGCCACTAAAGTAGAACAAGGACAATAGTCTTGGTACTCCTCGCGGCTTCCGGCTTCAATTTGCTGAAAGTCAATCCGGGTCTGGTCATCTGGACCCTGGTCACTTTCTCAGTTGTTGTCTTCGTTCTTAAAAAATTTGCATGGGACAAGATCCTTCATGCTCTCGAAGAACGTGCTTCCGGCATCCAAGGTGATATCAACAAAGCGGAATCTCTTCGTGTTGAAGCAGAAAAGTCTTTAAAAGAATATAAAGACCAACTCTTCAAAGCAACAGAAGAAGCACACAGAATTGTCGATGAAGCTAAGAAAGATGCAGTTGCTCTCCGCACTAAATTGACGGAAGAAGCACACAATGAAGTAAAGGGAATCAAAGACAATGCTGTTCGAGAAATCGAATTGGCAAAAGGCAGGGCCTTGTCTGAGTTACAAAACCAAATTGTGGAAATGTCCGTTCTCATCGCGAGTGAGATCTTGGAGAAACAATTGAAAAAGGAAGACTATGCTTCCTTTGTCGAAAAAGAGATCGCAAAACTCGATAAACTTAAAATAAAATGAGTCTGAACCAAATTTCAAAGGTTTACGCAACGGCACTTTTGGAGTTAGCTCAGGAAGCTAACTCACTAGAGTCAACGGAAGAGGAATTATCAAGTTTAGTTGATGTTTTCTTTTCCGATGATTCGATTCGCCATTATTTTCTTTCTCCGTTAGTTGATCCTTCTGAGAAAGAACAAACTGCCGCAAAATCAGTTCAAGGGAAGGCATCAGAGTTTGTTGCCAACTTCATTACACTTGTGGTTCGTAAAAACAGGTTCCTTTACTTAAAGGATATTTTGGAAGATTACCGTGCAGGAGTGGACCGACTTAAAAATCGTAGTTCCCTTCGTATCGTTTCCAAAGAATCGTTAGGTAAAGAAGCAGTAGATCGAATCACGAAGTCCATCGCTTCCAAGTTCGGACGTGAAATTCGTGTCACTGAACAAGTGGATCCAACCCTCATTGGTGGATTCAAAATTTATATAGACGACTTTTTAATCGATGCCTCAATCCGCGCAAAACTTGCCGGAACAAGAGAGGCTCTCCTCCAAAAGAAAATCCCAGTCGGAGCATTTGAATGAAAATTAAAACAGACGAAGTAACGTCGGTACTAAAACAAGAAATTAAAAACTTCAAGAAAGACCTTCAAGTTGAAGAAGTCGGAACAGTTCTCGAAGTCGGGGACGGGATTGCGAGAGTTTACGGACTCACAAACGTAATGTCAGGAGAGCTCGTTGAATTCCAAAACGGAGTTCGAGGCCAAGCCTTCAACTTAGAAGAAAATTCAGTTGGGGTTGTTATCTTTGGTGATTATATTAAAATCGAAGAAGGTTTCACAGTTAAACGTGTGGGAAAAATCTTCGAAGTTCCAGTGGGACCAGAACTTCTTGGTCGAGTGCTTAACCCTCTTGGGGAAGTGATCGATGGAAAAGGACCACTCAACGCGAAAAAAACAAGACCAGTTGAGTCTCCGGCTCCTGGAATCGCAATGAGAAAATCCGTTCATGAACCAATGCAAACAGGTATCAAAGCGATTGATGCGATGATCCCAATTGGACGTGGACAAAGAGAGCTCATCATTGGTGACCGTGGAACTGGAAAAACTTCCATCGCAATCGACACCATCATCAACCAAAAAGGGAAAGGTGTGATCTGCGTTTACGTAGCGATTGGACAAAAAGCATCTACTGTTGCTTCCACCATCGAAATGTTACGCGAAAAAGGTGCTCTTGAATACACGATCATCGTATCTGCTAACGCATCTGAACCAGCTCCTATGTTATACATTGCGCCTTACTCTGGTGCGACAATGGCTGAATACTTTATGTATGAAGAAGGAAAAGCAACTCTCGTTGTTTATGATGACCTTTCCAAACAGGCCGTTGCTTACCGACAAATGTCACTTTTACTTCGCCGCCCACCAGGTCGTGAAGCATACCCTGGGGACGTATTCTACCTTCACTCTCGTTTGCTTGAAAGAGCAGCGAAACTAGATGATAAATTTGGTGGTGGGTCTATGACGGCACTTCCGATCATCGAAACACAAGAAGGGGAAGTATCAGCATACATTCCTACAAACGTAATCTCCATCACTGATGGTCAGATTTACCTCCAATCCAACCTCTTTGCATCGGGTCTTCGCCCTGCGGTGGATGTGGGGATTTCTGTATCACGGGTTGGATCGGCAGCGCAAATCAAAGCGATGAAAAAAGTAGCGGGAACTCTTAAGTCTGACCTTGCTCAGTTCCGTGACTTAGAAGCGTTTGCACAGTTAGGAACAGAACTAGACCCAGTGACACAAGCGCAGCTTGATCGTGGTTACCGAGTTCTTGAAATTCTCAAACAACCAAACAACTCACCAACTCCGGTAGAAGAACAAGTGATTTCGATCTTCGCTGTAACAAAAGGATTCATGGATACAATTCCTACTGCAAAAGTAAGAGAATTCGAAACTTTCCTTTTGAAAACAATGAGAGAGCAACACGCAGAAATTTTGGAAGAAATCAGAACTGCAAAAGAAGTAAAACAAGAAGCAGCTCTGCAAAAAACAATCAAATCGATTGTAGAACATTTTTTAGCAAAGAATAACTAAGGGGAAAGATCTTGGCGACACCGCGTGAGATAAAAAAGAGGATTAACTCGGTTAAAAATACGAGAAAAATCACTCGAACCATGGAGATGGTCTCCACGGCTAAGGCAAAAAAAGCCACTAACAAAGTGAATGCGGCGAAACCATACGCTGACTTAACACGTGAGTTAGTATCTTCTTTGTCTAGCCTTGCAGGGATCATTCACAGCCCTTACTTAAGGAAGCCGGATAAAATCCGTAAGGTCGCTATCCTTGCTATCGCCGCAAACCGTGGGTTATGCGGTGGTTTTAACTCCAATCTCCTTCGTATGGTCAAAAACCGTATCGAAGAGTTGAAGGCAAAAGGTGTGGAAGTAGAAGTCCATGCTGCAGGGAAAAAGGCGATCTCTTTCTTTAAATTTGCTAAAGTTGAATTGGTAACTTCATACACCAGCATCGATGACAAAGCCGGAAGTAAAGAAGCGAATGACCTTGCTTCTTATTTTATGGAACGTTTTGCCAACGAATCGGTGGACTCTGTTGAAATCATTTCCACTCATTATTATTCAGCAGCAACTCAAAAGCCTGAGATAACTTCCGTTCTTCCGCTCCAAATGGAAGAAACGGGATCAAAAGGTTCGTCTGGTCCAGAAGTATTATATGAACCAGATCCAAAAACCATCTTAGAAAACTTACTACCAATGGTGATTAAAACTACATTTGTAAAAATCATATTGGAGTCTGTTGCTTCCGAACACATTGCACGTAGAGTTGCAATGAAAGCAGCTACAGATGCCGCTGGTGAGATGATCAAACTTCTGACACGTGGATACAACCGAGTTCGTCAGGCAAAAATTACGCAGGAAATTTCAGAAATCGTAGGGGGAGCGGAAGCCATCTCCTAACAAAGGTCTTTCGGAGTATATATGAATAAAGGTAAAATTAAACAAATCATCGGTTCGGTTTTGGACATCAGTTTTGATTCCGGCAATATGCCTGAGATCTACAATGCCGTAGAGATTAAATCAAAAGTTAACGGCAAAGATGTTACCATCACTGCAGAAGTGCAACAACACATTGGAGACAATACAGTTCGTGCGATCTCCCTTCAATCGACAGACGGTTTAAAACGTGGATTGGAAGTAGTGGATACTGGTGCTCCGATTTCTGTTCCAGTGGGAACAAAAACTTTAGGTCGTATCTTTAACGTGCTTGGAGAAGTCATCGATGAAATGGGTGATCTTCCAAAAGACGTTCAAACTCGTCCAATCCATAGAAATGCACCATCTTATGAAGAAATTAAACCTAAAACTGAGATCTTTGAAACAGGGATTAAGGTAATCGACCTTCTCGCTCCTTATATTAAAGGGGGAAAAACAGGACTCTTCGGTGGTGCTGGGGTAGGTAAAACGGTTCTTATCCAAGAGCTTATCAATAACATCGCAAAACAACACGGTGGTTACTCTGTGTTCGCTGGTGTGGGTGAAAGAACTCGTGAAGGAAACGACCTTTGGCATGAAATGAAAGACTCTGGTGTAATCGACAAAACAGTTCTTTGTTTTGGCCAGATGAACGAACCACCAGGTGCACGTCTTCGTGTGGCTCTTTCTGCATTAACAATGGCAGAAAACTTCCGTGACGAATCTGGATCTGATATCCTTCTATTCGTAGATAATATCTTCCGTTTCTCCCAAGCAGGTTCTGAAGTATCGGCCCTTCTTGGTCGTATGCCATCTGCGGTAGGTTACCAACCAACTCTTTCCACTGAGATGGGGGGACTACAAGAACGAATCACTTCCACAACAAGAGGTTCCATTACTTCTGTGCAAGCGATCTACGTTCCTGCCGACGACTTAACTGACCCGGCTCCTGCAACAGCGTTTACGCACTTAGATGCAACTACAGTTCTTTCTCGTGCGATTTCTGAAAAAGGGATTTACCCTGCTGTGGATCCACTCGATTCCACATCACGAATTATGAACCCACAAATCGTAGGGGAAGAACATTATAACACGGCACGTGAAGTACAAAGAATCCTTCAAAGATATAAAGACCTTCAAGATATCATTGCGATCCTTGGTATGGACGAACTTTCTGAGGATGACAAAATCCTTGTGGCTCGAGCTCGTCGTTTGGAGAAATTCCTCTCCCAACCATTCCACGTGGCAGAACAGTTCACTGGTCGACCTGGTAAGTATGTGAAGTTAGAAGACACAATCCGTTCCTTCAAAGGAATCATTGAAGGAAAGTATGACTCTCTTCCAGAACAAGCATTCTACATGGTCGGATCGATTGACGAAGTGATCGAAGCGGCGAAACAACTCAAAGGTTAATTCGGATGAGTAAAGAACTGACTTTAACAGTCATCTCGCCGGACAAAATCCTTTACCAAGGCAAGGCAGAATCAGTGATTCTGCCAGGTTCAGTGGGTTATTTTGGAATTCTCCCTGGGCATGCAACTCTTGTGTCACAACTCGATTTTGGCCTCATTAAGTTGCATACAGCAGGAAAAGAATTCCGAATCGCCATTGATGGTGGATTTTGTGAAGTGAGAAATGACCAAATCCGAGTGCTCACGGAAGGTGGGGATTCTGAAGACGATTTGACTCATGACCACGCCATCGAGCTCTTACAAGAAGCAGAATCTCTCCCAACCTCGAAAGAGAAAGAAAATCTCCTAAAGAAAGCAAAAGTTCGCATTTTACTGCACGAACGTTAATTTTTTTCCCCCCTTCTTGCCGAAAATAAACCAGAGGGGGATTTCCTTTGAATCCAATCTGGCTCAGACGAATGGTATTCTTGATTGTAATATTGTCTGGATTGGTGATCTTAAAGGAAAACCCTGATTTGCGAAAAAGAATCTATTCGGAAGCACCAATCCGTGTTAAAATTGAGGGACCCGTAGTGAACCCCGGAATTTATACACTTGATGCCGGTTCTAATGGAAACGATTTAATTGGGATCGCTGGTGGAACATTACCAGGGGCGCAAATCAAACTGGAGGACAGTATCTTGGAACAACCGTTAGAGGATGGCCAGATACTAAAATTGGGAAAACGGTAATCGAGGCGAATGGCGGATCAAGAACAGAATCAAAACGAAGATCTAGAAAACATCGAACCTATACTCGATGAAGACTCGTTTTCATTAGATTTGGATGATTTTGAAATTGGTGAAGATGATTTAGATGTATCACCAGGAATTGAAGCACCAAACTTAGATGACATTTCCGCTTTTGACGATGAAGATGAATCAATTTCTGATTTAGTTGCTTCATCAGATGATTATGATGATATACTTGATATTGATTTAGACTCTGACTTAAATTTACTAGGGGAAGAAGATCCAATTTTGCATGATGAAGACATACATGCAGATTTTTCAGATTACGAAGAAGAATCCGAAAAAGACCATCATCCTAAACAGCCAACAAACTCACAAAACAAACAATCCATTGATTTGGATGATGAAGATTTAGAATTAGAATTTGATGATGATTTAATTGATCTCGATAAAGAGATTGAATCTATTTTAAATGGTGAAGATGGAATTTTAACTTCCAAAAAACAAGCTACATCACCTGACGAAGAAGAAGATGGTCCAATATCTCTTTCATTAGAAGAATTGGAAAACATCACAGGTTCTCTACCAGAAGAAGAACATTCTGGATTACCAAATCGTGATCAAAATTTCCAAGACAATTTTGACGCAGAAAATACACTCATTGATGAACATTCTGATTTAGATCTTGATTTAGATGATTCAGAGATAGATACAACACTTGCTTTTGACGAAGAAGGCAAACCACAATTTGATTTAACAGACTACGACAATGAAGAAACCTTTGTCCCTCAAGATGATTTGGGACCCGGTGGAGACGAAGAAACTAGTTTCACATCATTAGTTGACCCAGAAGAAGAAGAATTATTCGGCCATAACAAAGAAGATGAAAATCTTACACTTTCAGATGAAGAGCTAGGCAGCATACTCGGTGCTGGTGGCGAAGCAAGTTTAGAAGAAACATTAGCTTCCGAAGAAGAGTTTTTAGCTACTGATGATCACGAAGATTTACCAAGTTTTACAGATGAAGATAGTAGTTTTGATCTGTTAGGTGGTGAGTTTGAGCCTGCTACCGATGATGAAACCACTTCAGAAGAAGAGGAGGAAGGTCCACTTACTCTTTCTTTAGAAGAATTGGAAAATATCTCTGGTGAAGTGAGCGCCGATGGTATGGACGATACAAGTTCTGATCTGCTCAGTGAAGAAATTGAAGATGAATCCATCACGCTAAGTGCAGACGAACTTGGTAGTATTATCGCCAATGATCCAATTGAAGAAGATGAAACTGAAGAAGAACATCATGAATTGGATACAGATCTAGGTGATGATTTTGGATTTGATTTTGGTGAACCTGAATCTGATGTTTCCGAACCTACAGAAGGATTGGAAGGTGAAATGGAAGGATTTGAATCTTCTTCAGAGGAAGAAGAGGAAGGACCAATTGCACTTTCTTTAGAAGAACTAGATTCCATTGCAGCCGAAGCTGAAGAAGTTTCAGATGAAGAATTAGTAGATAGTTTAGACCGCGCACCACTTCCATACGAAGAAGACCTAACACCAAAATCTGACCTATTGGCTGAAGAGGAAGAAGACGAATCCATTGCACTTTCAATGGAAGAGTTAGAGAACATTACCGCAACCGAAGAAGAAGATGATTCCTCGGAACATGGTGGAATGCCTGATCTTGAAGCAGAAATTGAACAAGAAGATGTCACACTTTCACCAGAAAGTTTAGATGCAATTTTAGGTGAAGAACTTCCAGGGGAAGGATTGGAAGACATTGCCAATTTACCTGAAGAAGAAGAGTTTACTCTTTCTGAACAGATTGATGAAGAACCGATTGCTGATTTCAATTTAGAACCAACAGAAGAAACATCCACTTCTGAATTTGACTTAGAGCCGATGGAAGACATCGACTTGGTGGAACATGAAGGAGAATCTGATTTTGGTGATTTATCCTCAGATGTTACAATCGATGATAGTTTTGACCTAACTCATGATCTTTCCCACGAAATAAGAACTCCTACTCTTGCTTCAGATGATTCGGAAGAATTTGAAGTTGATTTAGATGAGTATGCAATGGAGGGAAAACTTTCTCCACTGGAAGAATTACGTAAATCTGACGTATCAGCTCCTGCAACCAACAAAGAATCAGAAGATGCATTTGCGGAAGCAGGTGGTGACCATCTATCAGTTGGTGATCGTAAAAAAGTTCTCAGTTATCTTGATAACTTACTTGGCAATCTTCCAGATGAAGTCATTCGAGAATTCTCTAAGTCTCAATACTTTGAGTTATACAAAAAAATGATGAAAGAACTGGAGTTATAAAGTGGGACTTCTTGATCGTGCCGAAGAGATTAAAAAAACTTCGGAAACAAAAGTATCCCAAACTCCATCTGCAAAAAAAGACACTCCATCCTTACTAAAAAAAGCGGAACATTTTCGGGATGAAGATCCTTCCCCTGGCCAAAATATTACCGAATCCATACCTGTTTCTGACACCGACTCAGATTGGTTAGATGAAGCAATCTCAGATTCACTTGCGACTGAAATTGGTGATTTACCAAGTCCAGATGGGGAAGAAGAATTTGACTTAAGTGATATTCCTGAACTTACAGATTCAGACTTTGGCGATTTAAGTGAAAGTCACGATGATTGGAAAGAAAATCCAATTTCAAATTTAGAAGATGATTTGAATTCATTACATGAAGAATCAAATCCATATGAACCAGTTGCCTCAGATTCAGATTCTGAAGAAGAACCTGAGTTAGGTGACGATTTGATTGATCGTGATTATCATGATGATTTAAATGAGCCTGATGCACCTCTACCTGAAGTAAATCTTTTTGACGAATGGGAAAACGAGGCAAAAAAAGAAGCTGCAAAACAACCATTACGACCAGCAAAAGAAGACCCTGCACCAATCGGTGAAGAAGTATTATTCGATGATGAATCTGATTTTGGAACTGCACCAATGGCATATCATTTGGCTTCCAAAAAACGAATTGAGAATTACCAAGCAATCTTTGAGATTACAAAGGAAATTGCTTCTTCAAAAGAATTTTCAGATTTTTTTGAAAACTTAGTCTACAGCTTAATTGGACAAGTTGGTTGTCATTCAGTAGTCATCTTAACCTCAACAAATCCTAAAAATACAAAATGGGAAGCAGTCGCTGCACAAGGGATCACTTCAAAAGATGCTTGGTATCTTTCTCCTGGTGATGAAATTTATTCTAGGATTTCTGACTCGGAAACTGTCATCTATGCTGGTGAATTTAAATCATCAAGATTACCAAATCGGGAATTAAATTTATTAAATGAAATGGGATCTGAGATTCTTGTCCCAATTCGACATGGCGAAAAATGTTTCGGAGTATTATCGCTTGGAAAACTCATTAATGGTGAAGAATATATCACAGATGATTTAGAATTTGCGAAAATTGTAGGTGATATTGCAGGTTCAGTATTTGAGAGGGTATCCGAATTTGAATCGATTAATGATGATTTAGTACATGCAAAAGAAGTGATAGAAATCAATGAATCAGTTCTTCAGTTTGTGCGTGATTTTTCGAAAGTGCGCAAAATGGACGAAGCTTATGATTTTTTAATCGATAACATTAAAAACAAATTGGGTGTTAAACAATTCTCTTTCTTGGTTCTTGATTCCGAAACAAGATCTGACTATATAGTTTTTGGATCGAATTTTATTTTGCCTGAAAGGACAAAAGATTTCAGGCTCAGTAAGGACTCTGATATTGTTGGTATGGTATCTAATGTATCAGGAGTTTACAAACTTGAAAATTTTCGAGAAGATGCCGAACTCAAATCAATTTTTACAAATGACGAATTGGGAATCATGAGTGAATTTACAATTCTTCCAATCATCAACTTGAATTGGTTAGTTGGAATGGTCATCATTCACTCTACTGGATCTGCTTGGACTGACACAACTCGTGATGTTGCTGTTTCTATGCTTGAAACATCAGCTCCCGTTTTTGCTAACTTACTCATTCTGCAAGAAAAGGAAGCATTATTCCGTAATCCATTTAATCCTTTAGAATCTCGTATCCTTGCTGAGATGGAAAAAGCTTCTAGCCTTAAGGCTTCTTTTACTGTTTCGCTATTTAAAATTCAAAATGTTTCTAGAATGATCCATTTGGTTGGAACAGGAACATTTGCTAGATACGCAGATACTTTACGAAAAACGATGATGGACCATATTAGTGAACTGGATTTCTTCACAAGGGTAGGACAAGGGAAATTTGTTTTAGTTCTGCATGGGAAAGACAAAGAAGAAACAGATGTGGTAATTAAAAAGATCAAATCGTCCTTTGCTAAAAAAGAAGAAACAATCATCGGAAATTTCCGAGCAAGTTACCGAGTTTTGACCTTAGCATACCCTCATGATACCAAAGACAAAAACCAATTTTTGGAAATGGTAGAAGAAGCTTAATTTACCTTTGTGTTATTTAACTCACTCACTTTCGTCTTACACTTTTCTCTTTTTTATTTAATTTATTTTTATTCATCCTTCACCATTCGCAAAACATTATTAATCCTCTTTGGATTGTATTTTTACTCACAATGGGGGATCGTTGGGACAATTTTACTTATAGCTTCTATCATTTTTAATTTTCTTATGGGGATTCTCATTGATTCAAATGATTCGACACTTCGTAAGAGAATCTTTGTATTTGGTATCATTGCCAATATCCTGTATTTGGGAGTCTTTAAGTATTTTTTGTTTGTATGGGATATCTATTCTGATCTGAAAATTGAATTTGGAGGAGAATCACCTCTTTGGAAACCGAATCTATTATTGCCAATTGGAATTTCTTTTTATACCTTTCATAATATTAGTTATTTGATCGAGGTATATGATCACAGAATCAAAGTATGTAAAAACTTTTTTACCTTCGTATTATATGATTTATTTTTTCCGTTATTGTTGCTTGGACCAATTGAAAGACCAGGCAATTTAATCCCTCAATTTGAATCTGAAAAATTCATTTCAAAAGAAAAAATCTGGAATGGTCTTTCTCTATTTTGTTTTGGAGTATTCATCAAATCAAGCATTGCTGATCCTTTGTCTCGTTATGTGGGAACCATGGCAAGTTCCTTTGGAACTTTAGAGCCTGGAATCTTGTGGATTGTGGCTCCAAGCATTGCCTTCCAAGTGTATGCAGATTTTTTTGGATATTCGTTATGTGCTATGGGACTTGCCGAAATGTTGGGTTTTGAGCTCATGAACAATTTTAAAAGACCATTCTTTTCTTCCAACCCATCAGAATTTTGGTCAAAGTGGCATATTTCTCTTTCTACATGGTTACGTGATTATGTTTATATTAAGTTAGGTGGGAATCGGCATGGATTTCTGAGAGAGAATTCTAATTTATTATTGGTTTGGTTTCTGACTGGGATTTGGCATGGGGCAGGTTACGGTTTTATCATTTGGGGTTTGTATTTAGGAATTTGTTTGATTCTGTATCGAATTTTGAAACATATGGGTCTCACTCAATTCCAAAATCCATTCTTAAAAGTCCTGGGTATCCTTTTTACTTTTTATAGTTTTTCATTGGGCCTTCTTTTATTTCGTATCAATTCGCCTTCCGAATCATTACTCATTGTTAAAAACTTACAACACATACCACATCCTTCCTTCATTCCTTATTCACTTTTATTGATCATATTACCTTTAGTTTTATTTGATGTTTGGCAAGAGGTGAAGGGAACGGAAAGACCGAATTTTTTTGTGAATGAAACACCATATGTATTTGGTGTGTTATTTATGATTGGATTTTGTTGGTTTTCATTAGTTTCTCCTTTTGCTAAAGAAGATTTTTTTTATTTTCAATTTTAAACGGACAGTATCACATTCTTTAGAAATTTAACCAATGAAACTTCGATTTTTAATCCTTCTCTTATTTGTTATTTCATTACTGATGCATTTTACATGGAAGTATTTAGTTCCGTATTGTGATACAACTTCCATCTACTGGTATTTCGCAAAAGATCGAAACTGGAATCCAAAAGCAAAAATCTTAGTTTTAGGTGATAGTCAGATAGTCAGTGGGATTTTACCAGAAACGATTGCAGAGATTGAATCTGTTTCTTTGGACGAAGTTTTATTCCTACCAAAACCAAGCCAACAACCAGAGGGCATTTTGTCCGATACTCTTAGCATAATTAGTAAACTTCCCAATCTAAGAAAAGTATACGTTAACATCTCTCCTCTCAATACAAGTAAAAACTCGATCACAGATGCACACAAACAATTGTATTATTCTTTTGGTGGTTTTGAATTTCATCATATAACAGAACCCTTACTAAGGAAGGCATATTTTAGCAACCTAGCAGATCTAAGTTGGAAGTTTGTTATCCAAATGTTTCCTTATTTTGGACTCAGTTCCAATACAAATCGTATCTTTTATGATCCGATTGTGAAAGAAGATTTAAAAAGGAGAAGGTTAGAGTTTGATGCGATTCAAAATAGTATGAGACTCAAAAGTGGAGCTTGGATATGGAAATCAATAAATGATGATCCAACTTTAAAGGAAGGTGACAAGTTCCCAAATTTGGATACAACAATCCTTGCTGGGAAAAGAGAGTTATCAATTCAGTTGTGGGTCCAAACAATACAAGAATGGGAAAAACAAAAGTTAGAAGTTGTTATACTTAGAATTCCTTTTTCGCCTCAAATGGAAATGGATTTGGCAACTAAGAATGCAAACGGATTTACGGATTCATTATTTGATTGGATGGAAAAAACTCACTTCAAAAATCAAAGGGTTGTTTATGATTTTAGATCTAGTTTTTTAAAAGACTATGGATACTTTGCGGATTTAACGCACCTCAACCAGAAAGGAAGAGATGTTTTTGGAAACTTGTTAAAAAAAACCTTACTTGATCACACCAACTCGTCTGCCAAGGGCATGTAAGTTGATCCCCCAACCAATTCCCAGGAATTGTTTTGGAGTGAGAATTTCTTCTGTGCTTGGATCCCAAATATCTTTTACGAACGCTTCCGCGGAGATTTCAGTTCCGTAAGGAATCCCCCAGAAATTTTTATCTTCTTTGTATGACATAGTGCCCCCTCAATTTACCAAAGTTTAGGATTTTGAGGTTTCTACCATAGTATAAAATTCTTGGAAATGGTAGGCGGAATCATGGGGACCTGGACATGCTTCTGGGTGGTATTGTACCGCCATCACAGGTAAACCTTTTGTTTTGAGTCCAGCTACAGTATTGTCAAAAAGATTGATCCGAGTGATGGGCATATCTTCCGAAGATTCACCTAACACATGAAAGCCATGGTTTTGTGAAGTGATTTCAATTTTTCCTGTTTCTTCATTTCGCACAGGGTGGTTTCCACCTCTGTGACCAAACTTGAGTTTGGAGGTCTTTTTCCCAAGCGCAAGGCCTATGATTTGGTGTCCAAGGCAGATTCCAAACAATGGTTTTTTTGCATCCATAATTGTTTTTGCCGATTGAATTGCATAGTTTAATGGGGCAGGATCCCCAGGGCCATTGGATAAAAAGAAAGCATCAAATCCTTCCTTTAATAAATCTTCTGCATTTGTTTTGGCAGGGAATACATGTACATTAAACCCAGCAGAATCGAGTAAACGTAAGATGTTACGTTTGATTCCAAAATCATATACAGCTAGTTTGAATTTGCTTGGAGAATGGGCTCCAAAAACATATGGTTTTTCACATGTGACTACCTGTGCAAGGTCTTGGCCTTCCATACTAGGAGCATTTTTGACAGCTTCTAAAAAAGAATCTTCATACGTCTCACTGATAAAAATACCACAATTCATGGCACCAGAATTTCGAATAATACGTGTTAGTTTGCGAGTGTCAATCCCTTCGATAGCAGGCACTCCAAATCGGATTAAAAAATCACTGAGTGTTTCTTTGGATTGGAAATTGGAAGGACGTTTGACATACTCTTTGACAATGAGACCAGAGGATTGGATTCGATCTGATTCCATATCATCTGGATTAATTCCGTAGTTCCCAATCATAGGGTAGGTAAGTGTGACAAGTTGACCTTTGTAGGAAGGGTCAGTTAAAATTTCCTGATAGCCCGCCATAGAGGTATTAAAGACTACCTCGCCGATCGAATTCTTATTTGCACCGAAGGATCGGCCTTTCATGACCGTTCCGTTTGCTAAAACCAAAAAAGCCTGCATCAAATCCATTCCAAAGAATCATGCCAGGCTTGCGAACAAAAATTCATCAATCTTTTACATAATAACGTTTGATCCTGTCATAACGGTATTCCCCATCGATGGAGACGGCTTGCATTTGGGAAAGGGCATCTGCCATTTCTTGTGCTTCTGTAGGACTAATTGTGAGGTAAAACCTCCTTCCTCTGACGAGATAGACAATTTGACCTGTTGTTGGATCTGCCTCTACCACTTGGCCTTGGACGGTTTTAGTTTGGGAGGTACGGCTCGGAGAAGACACTTGGTACTTTTGGAATACGTGTGGTTTTCCCACACAGAGCCACGTATCGGAAGTGGGTGTGCTTTGTGTTGCTTTCCCTTCTACGTGAAGGTTCCCTTTTTGTTTCTTACCAAAACTAAGGGACATGGTATCTGGATCACAATGGATGGTTCGTTCACGTAAATTAGTAGAATCTAAAAAGACAAAATGTGAGTTCTCTCCTTCTGATTCCCAACTCAACAATTCGCCTGAAAAACGTATGATCTTTCTTTCTTTGGCGGTAAGGTTGGTAGAAAAAAGAACAAAAAGCAAAAGGAATCTGCAAATAAGGAAAAGTTGTTTAGACCGGGTTAGACTCATTCGAAATTCCACATTTAACACAATTTTCGTGAAGATTTAACAATTTTATTTGACAAATCTTATGAGAAGCACTAGTTTCATTGCAATTGTCGGTATGAACGACTGCTCACAGTATTCGTTTGTCCGCAGGAATGAAAAAAATTCAGGAAACACTCACTAAGGAGTAATCATCAAATGCTGAAATCTCTACGCTTTGGAATGATGGGGTTCTTACTTATGTGCTTGGCTGGCAGCCTTAGCGCACAATCTGGTCCTCGTTCTTATTTTATGGTCGGTCTTGGTATGCAATTTGACCTTGCACAACTCGGCGGAACAATTACGAAAGATGGTCTAGATTCTAGAAATGCGTCTGTCTCTAGAGACACAAGCGGAAACATCACAGGATACCCACTTCAAAAAGCTATTTACGCTGAAAACACTCTTATCAGTTTGAAACGAACAACTGGTGGTGCTGTTGGTGCAAAAACTAGCGGAGCTATGGTTGGTGGTAACGTAAACGTAGGTTACGAAAAAGAAGGAGTCTTCGGAGTTCCTAGCCTTTTCTGGAGAATCAACGTTAACTATACTACTAAAATCTCTGGTGGTGAAACATCTTCCACAATTATGGGATACAAATGGTTAGACCAAGAGTGGCAATACACTGCTTGGACAGTTCCAACATACTTAGGTATCAAATTATACAATGCTGCAAATGACACTGCTGTTTACGTTGGAGCAGGGGTAAACTACTTCCACGGATGGTGGGGAGTTTCTGGAACAATCAATAACCCAGGACTTCAAACTTTCGCTCCTGGAATTTTAGGACCTGGTGGATCACTTATTAGTGATGCTCCAAACCCTGGAATCAACAAAGAAAACGTACGTTTTGGTGCACACGGTTTTGGTTTAAACTGGCTTGTTGGTGCTCAAACAAAAGTAACTGACAAAGGTCACCTTTTCTTCGAATTGGAAACTATCCTTTCTGCAGGAATGGGCGTTGGTGGAGTTGCATCGGTTGGAGGAGCTTCTGCTCTTGCACCTTGGGTAGCATACCCAGTGGTAATCGGTGGACAAACTTACCGCGTAGGTTACAAAATCGAAATTTAATCAGTTAATCGCTGTTAAAGGAAAAAACCGGTGTTGGATTCCAACTCCGGTTTTTTTTTGTCCACAAACTCATCCGCTTTTTATCAAAACTCGTTTGTATTTTCCATTAACATTTGAATGAACTCCAAATCTTTGGAAGTGATCGCATTTGATTCATGTGTATATAATTTGAGTCGAACTTTATTATAAACATTCCATATTTCTGCATGGTGGTCTAACGATTCCGATACAAATGCTAGTTTTGTTAAAAACAAAAATGCACTTTTAAAAGAAACAAAGGAATGTTCAAAACTAAGATAACCAAGTGTTTTTTCCTTTGTATAGATCCATTGTGGAAAGGCCTTTAAGAATGTTAAAATTGATTCTTCATTCAAAATTTGATTAGGTTGTTTCATTCTGTTTGACCTTCCGTTTGTGGAATACAATTAAATACAGTCCGAGTAAAATGAGGGCACCACCACCTAGTTTTTGTATGTCGATGGGTTCGTTCATAAACAATATGCCAACAAACATTAAAAAAATTGGTTCAATGAGAAGAGTGGCATTCAGTTTACTAATGGGAAGATAATTATGTGCTTCAAAGTAAAAAGCTCTTCCTAAAAAGTAACCAAGTAATGAACAGACCCCAAGGAATAATACAACTGAAAATTTAGGTACTAAAAAAGATCCGACACCAAGTGAATAAAAAAAGAAAAATACACATAACAGAATTAAACGTAAGTAGGCATATTCTAAACCTAAGATTTCCGGGATGTATTTTTTAATTAGATAACTTTGGATCGCAAACAAAAAAGCACTGACGAGTATACAAATTGCAGCGATCCAATGGATTTGACCATCTAAGGTAGAGATGAAATAAATTCCAAACATAGAGATAATGATCCCAAAGGTTTCTCTATATTTTAGATTCTCTCCAAGGAACACAACACCAAGTAAAACATTATACAATACAGTTGTTTTGATGAGAATTGCAGCGGGACCTAAGTCAGTTTGTTTTAAAGCATAATAGTACAAGATAATTCCCATGGCATTGGATAAAGTTCCAATGAGTAAAATTTTTCCATCTCGTTTGATCGTTAACATTACTTTTTTTCGGCGCTGTGCTGAAGTCAGAAAATAAGGACTGACAACCAAAAAGGCAAATCCAACTCCAAATAACGCAGCCATTTCAGGCGATAAACTATATCTCCGAAAAACTTCTTTGAAACCGATCACTTCAAATGCGAAGAATACTCCGGTTAAAAAAACAAAAAAATATCCCTTTTTTTCATTACCAGTCAATGGTTTCTTTTCCTATTGATTTTAAGTATTCATTCGTTTTAGAAAAATGACGGTTTCCTAAAAAACCTCGGTAGGCAGAGAGTGGAGAAGGGTGCGCTGATTTTAGCACCAAGTGTTTGTTTGGTGGTATTAGGATTTCCTTTTTTTGTGCAAAAGATCCCCATAATAAAAATACCAAATTTGATTTTTGATTTGCTAAGATACGGATCACTGCATCAGTAAATTCTTCCCAACCCTTGTTTTGGTGGGAACCTGCTTTGTCTTTTTCGACAGTGAGTGTTGCATTCAGTAAAAACACTCCTTGTTTGGCAAGGTAAGTCAAATCACCTGATTTTGGGATTGGTTTTTTGACATCATCTTGGATTTCTTTGAAGATATTTTGGAGAGAAGGAGGAAACGGAACACCATCCAATACAGAAAAACAAAGTCCATGTGCTTGTCCTGGTCCATGGTAAGGGTCTTGGCCGATGATTACCACTTTTACCTGATCAAAAGGGCATAAATCAAATGCATTGAATATATATTTTGCAGGAGGGTAGACGATTTTGGTTTTGTATTCATCTCTTACCCATTCACGTAAATTCGTAAAATAAGGTTTGTCAAATTCTGCCTGTAAAACCCTTTTCCAACTAGATTCTATTTGAACGTCTTTCAGATTTTCCCTCCGAATGAAAGAATAACACGCGTAAATCGATGCCTCCGTGGGTTACATGGATGGTTTTTTTTGCAAATGTCCTTAAGTCTTTCATACATTCACTCCACTTCTCTTCCGTTGGACATAGGATATAACCAATGAGTGGATTTTCATTTTGTAATACTTGGGAAAGTTCTCCAAGTCGTTTTCCAATTTTTGAATATAACTTTTCGTCTGGACCAATCTTTTCATTTTTTCGATACCCATATGGTGGGTTCAAAGGTAAAAAATAATGAGTAGAAGATTCTTTCCCTTCTGGAAAAACCGGAAAAGTTTTTAAGAAGTCGGAAATAGAATGGTCAATGGTTTCAACATGGATCCATTTCCTCCAATGCTCCATTTCCTTATTCCAATACGGTTCAAGGGCTGGGTCAGTATCTTGGATGACCACTGGAGTGAGATTTAGATTCGTATTTAAGGAATCTCGTTTTTTAAGGAAATGTTCCCAGGATTTTGTAGGGAATAAATTCAATTTTTTCCATACCAAATCTCTAGGGAGATTTAAAAAGGGAGTTTTTTCTTCAGCTAATCGCCATTCGGTGGCAAATGTCATCGTTCCTGCGAACGGAATGTAAACAAGTTTTACACTTTCTTTTGGGATGGAAAAAAATTGGAAACATTGTTCTGTCAGAATGTGAGCTAAGTCTTCTGGAATGGGTGCACTTGTTGGAAAATTTGCCTTGATTCCTCTTTTGTAACCTGGTTCCCCTAACACCGATAGAGTGACTGTTACCTCATCCTCAAAAAAACTGATGTGTAAGTTTTCTTTGATTTCATAAAATTTGGTTTCTGTGTCAGTAAACAACGGTTTTGCGATGTTAACTGCTTCTGTTAGGATGCGATCCCATTCGTCTTCTCGTTTGTCTGACGACATGTCCCAATCATTGGTCCTTGCGATCACAAGACGAAGGTCTCGAATGAAATATCCATAGAATAAAAGATACGTGATTTGGTGAGGGTTTGCATTTTCAATTTTGATTTTTTCAGAAAAAACACGGACATTTGCTTCTGGTTGGTTGGGCAGAGGGACATGGTCTAAAATTTCTTTTACCTTTTCTCCCACCCAAGTGGAAGTTCCTGGTGGGAAGTATAATTCCCAGGTTAATGGAGTTCCCAACTGAGGTTTTCTGATTTTAAATTTCCAATTCATCTTTTCCTTGCTATCCGTATTTCCCCGGAAAGATTGACCTTACATGTCTAGGATCTTCACTCCAGAACTGTTTTTGGTGATTGCCGCCATTCTTTGGGGTGGAACGTTTGTGGTCATCAAACTTGCGCTTGATTCGGTTCCTCCTTTTTTATTTTTAGCAGTCCGATTTTCCCTCGCCGGTTTCATCACATTATTACTCTATCGGAAAACCTTATTTTCCAAAGCAAATCGTCGATTGGATTACATTCTCCCTGCATTTTTTGTCGCCTGTTCGGCCTTACTCGGGTATGCATTTCAAACCATTGGGCTTGTTTACACTTCCGCTACCCAATCAGGATTTATGACAGGTGCGTATGTGATATTTGTACCATTACTACAAATTGCCATCGAACGAAAATTACCATCACTTCGAACATGGATTGCAGTTGTTATCGTAGTGATTGGATTGTTTTGTATTTCACAAAATGGAAAATCCTTTGATGAGTTCCAAGGTAACTTGGGATTTGGGTTTGGTGATGGGCTCACTCTGATTGGAGCGTTTTTTTTTGCAATCTACATCATTCTCATCGACATTTACACGAAAAAAATTCCATCTCAGATTTTAGTATCATTTGAAATTTTACTGATCGCAGTTGTCTCTAGTTTTCTTTTCCCGATCGAATCCATATTTTTAAAACAAACCATCAATGTTCAATTTGATTTAAAATTCTGGATAGGTATTATCTATACATCTGTCTTTGCAACGATCTTTACAACACAAATCCAAACAAGATACCAAAAGGCGGTTTCTCCTGCGAGAGCTGGATTACTCTATAGTTTGGAGCCCGTGTTTTCTTTTTTCTTGGCTTATCTTGTGTTAGGTGAAAGGCTCGGCACCATTGGTGCGATTGGTTCTTTTCTCACATTATTTGGAATTTTGTTTTCGGAAATGGGTAAGTGGAACAAACGAGAGGAATGATATTTGGATAAAACCAAAGTACCTTCCTCTCTTGTCTCTTAAGAAAAAATTTTAAATGATTTGGTGTTCCTTTAGAGCATGGTACAAAATGCCGATGGTCACTTTCAATATGGATAAAACGGGGATAGCAAGTAACATCCCAAAAATTCCAAAAAAGTTTCCGCCAACTGCAATTCCAATGAGGATTGCAAGTGGGTGTAACGATACGGCATTTGCAATCACAACAGGTTGTACAATAGCATTGTCTACCAATTGAGCGACTATGACAACTGATGCGATGGAACCTATGGAAGGTGACATTTCTGGGAATAAAATGGCAAATAAGATGGGAGGGATGGCACCAACTAACGGACCTAAGTAAGGAATCGAATTGGCAACTCCTAAAAATACTCCAAATAGAACAAAGAACTTTACACCCACAAAATAAAATCCAATCGATGCAACGACTGCCATGATTCCACATTGGATCACCAAACTCTTCAAGTAACTAGTGATCTGTTGGTTCATACGATAAAAAACCATCAGAAACATTTCAAAAAATCGATTGGGAATAAAACTAATCATTGTTTTATAGATAAGGTTTGCATCGAGTAACAAAAAGAAACTGATGATAGGAATAATGATCATCCAGCTGATAAATGTTGGAATCATCACAACAATTCCTCTTAAAAATTCTTCTAAGTTATTGGTGGCAAGTTTTGCAATCTCTTCTGGATTGATAATTTTTTTCCAAAGTTCTGGATTTTTGGAAACTACTGGAAGTTTTGTGAAATCAAGCAACTGGAAGTTTGGGTCATCCATTTTTGTGGACCACTCCGAAACAATTGGTTGGGCTTTTTCAAATAAGTTTGGCAAATAAAAAGCTAAAAACCAATAAGCACCAGCAATCAAAATAGAAAAAATAATAATGATCGTGAATGCTCGATGGATCCCTCTCGATTCAAAGTAATCAACAACTCCATGGAAAATATAAAAATGAATTCCTGATATGAGAATTGGGATTGCTAAAAATTTTACACCAACAATACCAATTAAAACAGTTAATGCGATAAGCCCAAAAAATGCAGATCGTAAAACTAGCGATGATATACTATTTTCTTTAAAGATCATTTGGGTTTATTCTTTTTGCTTTTAAAGTATGCTGCTTCTAACGTATCATTCGTTTTGCGAAGTCTATCTGCAATGATTGATGCAAAACTGAGAAGTAAATCGTTTCCAACTCTCGGTTTTGTTTCTAATAACGTTTTTAACTCTGGTTGGAAAAAACCAAGTAAAATGGAATCAACAAGTGCAACAGCAGTAGCCGATCGTGGAAAATCTTGGAAAAGAGCAAGTTCACCAAAAAAAGCACCTTTTTCGAGTTCGGCGAGCTTTAAAGTCACTCCTTCTCGTTCAGAAAAAATTTCAACTTTTCCTTGTAAGATCAGGTAAACTCCCGTTCCAGCTTGTCCCTGAAAAAAGATGGTTTCACCTGCATAATACTTTCGTTTATGGATGAGCCTTGCTACTTCACGAAGTGTCCTTCGTGACATACCTTCAAAGATTGCAGTTTCACGTAAAAAATGTGAAATCTCTGTGATGGGGTTATCATCGCGTTTGAGAATGGATTTCCAAAGGGGAAGTTGCATATTGCCTCTTCTATATAAATCGGATAGACGAGGTCTGGAATTGATAAAACTTGCTCTTATGGGACAAGCTTTTTATGTAACGGGGACCGGGACTGACGTAGGGAAAACTTTTTTTTCCTCTCTCTTTATGGCAAAATACGCTAAAAAGTATGATTTTCGGTATTGGAAACCCATCCAAACAGGAACCATTAGCGCCGACGATACAAGTTTTGTCCAAAATACCACTCATCTACCTGATACACATTTTCTAAAGCCTGGTTTTGTGTTTAAGACACCAGCAAGCCCTCATTACGCGGCAAGGTTGGAAGGCCAATCCATTGATCCAAAAACTCTTTTGGCTATGATTTCCAAAGAACGAAAGAACAATACACTCATCGAAGGTGCAGGGGGAGTGTTTGTCCCCATAACTGAAAATTACCTAACCATACGAGCCATTCAGGAATCCAATTTAGGAGTGGTTGTAGTTGGTTCCACAGAACTTGGCACCATCAATCATACACTTTTAACACTGGAAGCATTAACATCTAGGTTTATCCCAGTGTATGGATTTTACTTAGTGGGTCCTAAAAACGAACTACAAGAAGATAATGCAACCATTATACAGAAATTAGGTGGGGTTTCTCTTCTAGGAATCACAAACTTCCCTGAACAAAAATTATCAAATGATGAATTTAACACCTTTGCTTCTACTCATTTTGATTTAGACCGAAATGTGATTGATGTTGTATTAAACGCTGAAGATGAAATATAATCCAGTTACAACTAACACTTGGGTTCCACTCACGATCCAAGAGGAATCAGAATCCTTATTAAACATTATTTCTGCCGAGAATGAATTTGTTACGGATGAAGATGGAAATGTTTGGATCGATGCCATCTCCAGTTGGTGGACGATGATTTATGGACATAGACACCCTCGACTTATCTCTGCTTTACGAAACCAATTACAATCTTTGGATCATGTAATGCTTGCTGGCAACATACATGAAAGTGCAGAAAAATTATCGAAAGCATTATTAGAACTTACAAACTTTGATTTCAAAAAAGTATTTTATTCGGATAACGGATCGAATGCGATCGAAATTGCATTAAAACTTTCGATACAATATTACCAAAACCATCCCGATTTTAAACCTCGTTTAGAGTTTATCGTTTTTTCCAACTCCTATCATGGGGATAGTATTGGGGCAATGAATGTATCTGGGAAAAATTACTTCAATCGCATTTTTTCAGAATTACGATTTCCAACAAAGGAGTTCCCAGCTCCCAATTGTATGAACTGTCCATGGGGGAAACAACCTACGAATTGTGATACTGAATGTATGGCAGATTTAGAACTTTCGATCAAACAAAACGATTATGCAGGAATCGTGATTGAACCTTTGGTATTTGGTGCCAACGGGATGTTGTTTTATGATAAAAAAGTTTTAACCAAATTACGAGAACTGGCAACAAGTACAAACACTTTGCTGATTTTTGACGAAGTGTTTACGGGTATGGGAAAATTAGGAGAACCGTTTGCTTACCAAAAAGCAGGAGTAATTCCCGATTTACTGATTTTAGCAAAAGGACTCACTGGTGGAATGTTGCCACTTGCAGCAACCCTTGTATCTGATTTTATTTATAAACAGTTTCTTTCGAAAGATCCATACAAAGCATTTTTCCATGCACATACCATGACAGGGAATGCACTCGCATGTAGCGTTGGTTATACGTCTGTATCTATGTTACAAGAATTTGGACTAACACAAGTAAGGGATTTGGAAAAAAAACTAAATCGATATGCAATTTCCTTCCAAAAAAAAATGGGAACGTCAGTTGAAAATGTCAGAGTCATGGGTGGAATTTTTGCCTTTGAATGGAAGGAACCAGTTGCCCATGATGAATACTTAAATCCCATAGGGAAACAAATCAAAAACGCCCTTCGGAAATTTCATATTTTACTCAGACCCTTGGGGCGAACCATTTACATCACTCCTCCCTATACCATTTCAGATCCTTCCCTAGAAAAAATATTTTTGGCGCTTGAAACGACACTACTCGGATTTTTAGAACCAGAAAAAGACTAAATCCTTACGTCCATTTTCTTCGTTTACAGAGTCACCCTCACAAAAGATTTTGTTTTCATGATCGCAACTATCCAAGAAAAAACGACCTCTTCCTCTCCCTCCATCATCTCCGAGGAAGAAGCCCTCCAAATTTTAAAAGGAGAGGTTCCTTTTTTGCCCATCGTAGCAAAAGCTTCGGAAGAACGATTCCGACATTTCAGTAATAAAGTTCGCATTCATATTTTAGATAACATCAAAAACGGATATTGCCCTGAAGATTGTGGTTACTGTGCACAAAGGAAGGGTGGAGAATCAGGGATCCAAGAGTATTCCTTAAAATCACCTGAAGAAATTTGGGAAGATGCTAAAAAGGCAAAAGAAAACGGTGCCTATCGTTTTTGTATGGTGACTTCTGGCAGAGGACCAACTGACAAAGCTGTCGACAAACTAGCCGAAACCATTTCCAAAATCAACGGTGAGTTGGGTATGAAGGTTTGTCTTTCTGCGGGTATCCTTGATGCCAAAAAAGCAAAAACATTAAAGGATGCTGGTCTTGATCGTTACAATCATAACCTCAATACTTCTGAATCCAAATACAATGAAATTTGTTCCACTCATACCTTCCAAGACCGTCTAACGACACTTAAGGCGGCAAAAGAAGCAGAGATTGGACTTTGTTCTGGGATCATTGTGGGTATGGGTGAAGCATTGGAAGACATCGTACAAGTTGCATTTGAACTCAAACGACTTGGTGTGATCTCCATTCCCGTGAACTTTTTTATCCCCATCAAAGGTCATGCCATCCAAAAGTCACCACTCACTCCTGAGTTTTGTATCAGAGTGTTGTCTGTGTTCCGTTTGGTGAACCCAGACTCTGAAATCCGAGTTGGTGCGGGTCGTGAAGGGCATTTGGGTTCCTTACAGTCGATTGCATTGTATGTTGCCAATTCTCTTTTTGCAGAAGGGTATTTGAATGTGAAAGGAAGTGAAATGGAACAAACAATGAATCTCATTCATGATTGTAACATGGTTCCAGAATTCACGGAAGGAATCCCAGAAGGTTGGGAAGACTACGAGTCAAAGTTTTTATACGACGAGAAAAACTTTCCAGAACTCTATAAACACAAAAAGTAGTTTGCCTTTTTCACTTTTGGCGGTATCATGCTCCTACTTTACCGCCTCTAGTGATACACATGCAAAAACCGTCTTTACCATTTGGAAAACAAATTAGTTATGCGGTAGGCCAACTTGGTTGGTCTACACTCATCAACATCATTGGCCTACACCAAGTTTATTTTTACCTACCTCCAGCTCCGAAACCCGGACAGGAGTGTTTCCCGGATCTGATTGAAAAAATGGCGTTTTGGGGCCTTTCTACCATAGGTGTGGTAGCTGCCATTGGCCGTTTGTGGGATGCATTCACTGACCCACTCATTGCAAACTCTTCCGATCGTTTTTCTTCACGGTTTGGAAGGAGAATTCCCTTTTTATTTCTAGGAGGGATTCCATCTGCCGTCTTTTGTTGGTTAATCTTTGTTCCACCACATAACTTCGTCTCATCGACAAATTTGGTTTGGATGACGAGTTTTATGTTACTCTTCTATCTATTTTTAACAGTGTATGTCACACCATTTTTTGCACTTATCCCTGAGCTTGGACATACTCCCGAAGAACGACTCAATTTATCCACTTACATCTCAGTTACGTATGCATTGGGGATCATTGTTGCCTCCACGGAACCGATGATTGCTAGTGTTTTACAATCGAGTTATGTTTTTGATCCAGATCCTTCTGTGCAAACTCTTGTCGCAAGGCAATATGCATTGGGTATCCTTTGTATCTTTGCTGCGATTTGTATGTACTTCCCCGTGTTTACCATCCACGAAAAAACTTACTGTGAATCAGAAGCATCGAGTGTCCCTTTTAAAGAAGCACTTGTCCTCACTTTCAAAAACAAAAACTTTTTGTATTTTGCACTTTCTGATTTGTGTTACTTCCTCGCACTCACCATTCTCACAACAGGTATTTCCTACTACGTAACAGTCCTATTAGAATTGGAAAGGGACTTTGTCACACAACTCCTGACAGTGATGTTACTTGTATCCTTTGCCTTTTACCCTGTTGTCAATTTTGTCGCACGAAAAATTGGCAAAAAGAGAACCGTTCTCATTGGATTTTACACGTTTCTCGCACTGTTTTTATCCATCTATTTTATTGGGAAAAACAGTTTGCCGTTGTCCCCGTATATCCAAGGTTATATGATTGTTGCTGTTGCTGCGATACCAATTGCAATCCTTGGTATATTACCAAATGCAATATTAGCAGATATTGCTGAACTTGATTCATTAAAAACAGGTTCCAAACGAGAAGGGCTTTTTTATGCAGGACGGACTTTTATGCAAAAACTAGGACAAACACTTGCTGTATTAATCTTCAGCTCTGTTATTTTACTTGGGCTTGACCGTGATTCCAAAAAACAAGTTTCTCCTAGCGTAACAGGAATCATTGCTCCATCTGTGTCCGAATCTAAGTCAGAACCGAAAAAAAATAGTGAGTCTGAGGCAAAAATAAGTAAGGAATCAACCATTTGTAAAGTCGAAGAAGTAGAAGCAGGTGGGGAACTGGGAGTTCGATTGACAGGACCTCTTGCTTCTGCATTCTGTTTACTTGCAATTTTTCTCTTTGGAAAATACAAAGAGGATGAAACTTTAGAAGAGATTGCAAAGATACGTGGAAATTAAATCCTGGTTTTTGGAGCTATTCAGATGAGATATCGCATTGAGACAACCAAGTTAAAGAACGGGTATATCGAAGCCAAACTCATCGAAACAACCACAAATAACCCGATTGAATTTCGGATTTGTGACACGGAAGAATATGCGCAGGCCCAAATCAAAGATTGGCAAAAGCGCTTCCGAATGAATGAACCACAAGAACAGGATTAAATTCTTCCTTCGATGGGGTGTTTCGATCACCCTAGTTTTGAGTGTTACAAATTGTAAAACCACCTCAAAACGAGATTACTTTGACTCTAACTTCCAGTGTTTTGCAGAGCCAGGTTGGCGTGATGATGTAAATTTTAAAAAGTACATCGAAAAGGCCTGGCTCCCAACACGTTTGTTATACGCAGAAGACAATACTAAAATTAAACGTTCTGAAATTGTTTTTACTGGTGATAGTTTGGTGCATTTGTTTGTACCAGACCTAATGGTGAAAGAATTTCCAGGAAAATCAGTCACCAATCGTGGGATAGGTGGTGATATGACAGAAACCTTACTCACTCGTATCGATGAGGATGTGTTACGATTAGAGCCTAAAACTGTTGTGATCGAAATCGGTGGAAACGATTTTATCCAAGGCAAATGTTTGAGCCTTATGCAAAATAATCTGCTTATGATCATCAAAAAAATCCATTCTCATAACCACCAAACGAGGATTTTTCTCATTGCAGTTCCGCCAACTCGTGTGAAGGAATTGAATCAAATTGTTCCTGTATATAATTTATTTTTAAACCAAGTGGCTCGTACCACACAAAATGTAGAATACATAGAAGTTTGGGACATTATGCGAAAACCAGATGCACCAACTCTAAGTGATGAATTCATTCGCTCGAATGGAGATAGTTTGCATTTTAATGAAAAAGGATACGAACTTTGGGGTAAAAAACTGAGACCCTATTTACAAAAGTAACGAATGAATTCAATCCTTCTCATTTCTAGTAATCCCATTCCCAACAATCAAATTTTCGAAGGCTTCCAAGATGTTCAGGGTGAGATTTTTACTTCCACTGTTACAATTGACAACAAAACTTTTTCCCATTCGGAACGATATGGTCTTCACTCTGTTCGTATCTTACTCGACGAATCCTGGAACCGAAATCAAATTTTGATGATTCGAGAAAGGTTTGCAAAATACAAAATAGATTTATTATATCTACCTTCCTTATTACCTACCAAACAAACTTCTCTCTTTGTATTTGATATGGATTCCACAGTCATCAAAGAAGAGGTGATCGATGAACTTGCCCGTAAACATGGTGTATTCGACACAGTAGCAAGTGTTACAAAAAAAGCGATGGAAGGTGGAATGGGATTTGATGAAGCTCTCCGCCTCAGAGTGAAACATTTGGCTGGTCTTTCCATACAAAGTTTTAAAGAAGTATATGATCTTTTGCATTTAAATGATGGAATGGAAACGGTTTTTCAATTTGTCCCATCAAACGGTTGTAAGCTTGGCATTTTAAGTGGTGGATTTAGTCCTGTTTTAGAACTATTTTCAAAAAAATACCCTGTGGACTTTTTTCGAGCCAATGGACTAGAAGAAAAGGATGGTTTTTTCACAGGCCAAATCTTTGGTGAGATCATCAATCGTGAGAAAAAGGAAGTCTACTTACGGAAGTATGCGAATGAATTTTTAGTTCCTCTCGAACGTGTGGTTGCTGTAGGAGACGGAGCCAATGATGCTTTGATGTTAAATGCTGCAGGGATTGGGATTGGGATTCATGCCAAACAAGGTCTAAAAGACCAAATCATCAATTGGATCGAATTTACAAATTTATCTGCTTTAGTTTTCCTCTTTGAGAATTCTTTTTAATTCATCCAAGATTGACAAAGCTTCAAGTGGTGGAATTTTATTAGGATCGAGACCAGAAATACGTTTGAGCACTTTTTCTTCGTTAGTCGATAGTTCTTTAGCCTCTTTTTCCATTAAATTCCCGAACAAACTTGGCTCTTCATTTTTGATTTTGATTTCTCTTTTTTTGGATTCGAGTCCCGATAATATTTCTTTCGCACGTTCCGATACTGATTCCGGAATTCCTGCCAATTTTGCGACGTAAATTCCAAAGGATTGTTTTGATTTTCCTCGTTTCACTTTTTTTAAGAATAGAATCTCACCATCTTTTTCAAAGGTATCTAAATAAAGATTAAAAATACCTGCACCTTTTTCGAGTTCCGTTAGTTCATGGTAATGTGTAGCGAAAATGGTTTTTGGTTTCGGAAAGTTTTTACTTAAGAATTCCAGGATCGCCCATGCAATCGACAAACCGTCATAAGTTGATGTTCCGCGACCAACTTCATCAAAAAGGATCAAACTATTTTCTGTGAATTGGTTTAGGATTGTGGCAGTTTCTTTCATTTCTACAAAGAATGTAGACTCACCTTTCGTTAGGTTGTCACCCGATCCAATCCTTGTAAAAATGCGATCCACAATGGATAAGGATGCTTTTTTAGAGGGAACATAGGAACCCATCTGAAAAAGAATTTGGTTAATGGCTATTTGGCGCATAAAGGTAGATTTACCTGCCATATTCGGACCAGTTAACACTGCGATTGCGTTTTCTTTTGGATTGAGTTCCAATGTGTTAGGAACAAATCGTTCCCCTATAGGTAAAAATGTTTCAACGACAGGGTGGCGTGAGTCAATGTATTCGATGATTCCATCGGTTCTAATTTCGGGTCGTGTCCACTGGTATTCTTCTTTGGTTTCCGTAAGAGATAAATGGTAATCCAAAGAGGCAACTTCATTTGATAAAGTTAAAAATGCTTCATAGAGAGAGATACATGTTGCCACCAAACGATCAAATTCTTGTTTTTCGATTCGTTCAATGATTTCATCTGCTTGTAAGATGGCACGTTCCAGTTCTTCGAGTTTAGGAGAAGTAAATCTTTCCCCTGTGACAAGGGTTTGTTTTTTTAAAAAATGAGAAGGGACATCTTTTGCTTGGGCTTTTGAAACTTCGATAAAGTAACCCAAGATTTTGTTATAACGAATTTTTAAGCTAGAACAACCAGATTCCTTTTTCTCTTTTTCTTCGAGTTCCAAAATCCAATCTTTCCCTTTTTCTCGGGCTAAAATGGCATCGTCATACTCTTGATTAAAACCAGATTTTAAAAATGGTGAGTTTCCTAAAAATACAGGCAGTTCGCCATCAAAAAGTGTTTTTTGAAATTCTAAACTTAGGACTTCTAAGTCTTTTGGTAGTTTGGAAAAGTCATATCCAATTCCATCTAAAATTAACTTCATCTGCCTGACAGCTGTTAAACTTTTTTCAATCCCACGAAAATCGCGAGGCAAAGCTTTCCCTACACGGAAACGTGTCATCACACGTTCTAAATCAATGAGATCCCCCAGTGATTCCTTGATTTTGATACGCTCTTTTTTGTTCTGAGTTAAAATTTCAATTTTGTCCCAATGGTCTTTTATTTTTTTTTCATCCCTTGTAGGAAATAAGATCCTTTGTTTGAGGTAACGTTTTCCTGTAGCAGTGGTACAACGATTGAGGACACCAAATAAAGTATGGTTTTTATCATTAGGATTTTCTACCAGTTCCAAATGGGAAACCGTTTGTTCGTCGAGGACTAAATATTCACTTTCATCAATTCGTCTTGGGGATTGGAAGACAAAGTTTTGGTTTCTATAATTGTATTGGAGATATGCATCTAATACGTGTACAACGGAATCGATTCCTGCTACTTTTTTTTTAGGGAGGTATTCTTTTGGAATTTGGGATAGGATAATTTTGGATTCTTTTGAAAGGGGAGGGATTTCATCAGTATAAATCATCTCCTTCGGAGAAAATCGTTTGATTGTATCTAAAATTCTTTCTTTTTCCGTTTCAGAAAAGTAAAAATATACAAGTTCCGAAGTTGAAACATCGGCAAACGCTAAGTAGACGGAAGTTTTTTCTTTATAATACAAAGATAAATAATTGTTTTGATACCCACCAAGTAAATTGTCCTCTACGACAGTTCCAGGTGTGATGATGCGAACAACTTCCCTCGACATAATTTTTGCTTTTGGGTCATCGGGTTTTGTTTGTTCACAAACTACGACTTTTTTCCCAGCAGAGATTAGTCTTGAGATATAACTTTCTGTGGCATGGTATGGAATTCCTGCCATTGGGATTTGGTTTTGCCTTTTGGTAAGAGTGATGTCTAAAATTTGTGCGGCAATTTTTGCATCGTCCATAAACATTTCGTAAAAATCACCCATTCGAAAAAATACGATTCCATCTGGATGTTGTTCTTTTACTTCCAGATATTGGCGCATAACAGGAGTATTTAAAGCTTCATACGTTTCGGACATTTTGTACCAATTCTTTGATTTTATTAGGATCTTTTTTGCCGTCTGTTTCCACTCCACTTGCTACATCAATACCATAAGGTTTTAATGTATTCAGAGCTAATTGAACATTGTTTGGAGTGATACCTCCAGCAAGTAGATAAGGTCGTTTTACGTTTGTTACATATTCCCAAGGGAATACATGTCCACTGCCTCCACCGAGTCCTTTTTGAAAGCTATCCAAAATGACGAGGGAAGACTGAGGTTCCAATTCTTCATCTGAAATGATGGGTGACTGGATTCGGATTGCTGGGAGTAATTGTTTTTGATTTGTATAAGATTCCCAAATTTCCTTTGTGAGAAAATGATCACCACGGATGAGTTGGATTAAGTCTGGCTTAAATTCTTTTGTGAGAGTACGGATTTCTTCAATGGAATTTTCAAAAAATAAAAAAACAAGTTTAGGGAATCCTGGTAAATGGCGGATGGAAAGTATTTCTTCTGCTCCGCTTCGATTGATTCCACGAGGTGATCTGGGTGAAAAATTGAGTCCAACATAGTCCACACTGAGTTCGTGGCATAACTCAAGTGTGGCCAAATCTTTGATTCCACAGATTTTAATTTTGGTATCGGTTCCCATCGAGAACCAGATTGATTCAGTTCAAATCGGAGGCAATCGATCCTTTGTATCCAAAATGCAAAAATTTAAGGAAACTATCTTGGTATACGAGCATGTCCTGTTTGGAAATCCCTTGTCTTACCATTTGCACAAAGATATTCAGGAAAAATGATAAGATGTTGCGGACAACAAACTCATCTACTTCCCCTTTATAGGTTGGATTTTTTTGTTTGAAAGTTGAATATTGCTCAAAATTGATTTTGGTAAGTCTTGTGAGGACAGTTTCTGGAAATTCTTCCAAATGGGACCCTTGAGCCTTTGTGAGGAGCAGGATAAAATCATCCCTGTTTGCATCCACATAATCAAGTGCAATGTGAAATCGTTCTCTCCATGTCTCATAACTGTCGTTAAACCTTTTTTCAAAATAATCGGGATGTGAGACATAGGCGAATGCTTTCTCAAGTCCTGATAACACAGGTTGTAAGATCTCTGTCAGTAAGTGTTCTTTGTTTTCGAAGTAATTGTAGATATTACTCGTTGATACCTCTGCTTTTTTGGCAATGGTTCGCATACTGGCTTTTTCAAAACCAAGTTGGATGAACTCTTCTCGAGCTGCTTGTAGAATTTCTTTTCTAGTATGTTCTTTTGGAGTTTGCATAGTCCTGAACGATGTTTCCTAAAAGAACAATCTCGTTCAGGATTCATTTGTAAAGTCCAATTTTACATCTTTATTGTATTTTGTATTAAATTTGCCACAATTCCATAAAGTCGGAAACTTCCTAACACCAAAACCGGAATTTCGCCTTGGAATAAGGGAACTAACTCGGGAAGGGAACTTTGCCTCATGGTTCTCTCTTGGAGCCTCCCTGTCGGGGCAGGAAAACGGCCAAAACCTTCTCCTTCCCACAGGATGAGGTTTTCTAGGTTTGGTTCAGGCAAGGCATTTAGAATCCCAGCAAGGTCTTTGTCGGGAAGGCTCCCTAGTACAACATGGAATTTTCTGTGGTGACGGGCAAATTCAAGGGAGGAGGCGCGGATGGCATCTGGGTTATGGGAAGGGTCAAACACGACAATTGGTGTATTAGAAAGGACTTCCATCCTTCCCTTCGGTTTTTGAATCGATGCAAAGGGAATGTTGGAAATGAGTGTTTGTTGTTCCTTTAGAATCTTTGAGACGATCGTTTGTGCATAAAGAAAATTTGTCTCCAAATAACTATCTTTAGGTGGAATAGAAATCACATGTAGGGGAACTGTCTCTTTTTTGGGCCGAGTGTGGAATGATTCGGGAAGTGATTCCACTTCTTCCTGAAACGCAAATAGTGATAAAGTTTTATCACTTGTAATGCCTAGTTTTTCTTGGCAAATGGCTTCTTTCGTGTTCCCTAAAATTTCAGAATGATCGAGTCCAATTTTCGTGAGGACAATATAATCTGCTTCTACAAGTTTTGTGGCATCAAGCCTTCCACCGAGACCCGCTTCCCAAATTTCCACATCGATACTTTGTTCATGGAAAAATCGATACGTAAATGCAGTGAGAAATTCGAAGTAAGACAATGAATCATAACGTTGTAATTCTGCTAAAAAAAAGTTTTGGAAACAAAGATTTACATCCTCTATGTTGGGAAGGGATGGTTCACCTTCTCTCACAAGTTGAAATCTTTCTAAAGGTGTGAGTAGGTGAGGTGATGTATAAAGTCCTACATTGTATCCTAATTTTGAGAATAAACAGGCTAAGTAGTGTGAGGTGGAACCTTTTCCATTTGTCCCAACAACACTGATCCGTATGGGTTTTGGTTTTTTTTGATCAAAGGATCTTTGTATATGTTCAAATACCGATTTTAGTCCATCAAGGGTATAATTTTGGAAGACATTAAAATTTCTTGTTTTTTCAATATTTTGCCTTTGATTTAAAAACTCTATGAACTGCATACAAATTCGGACTTTTATTTTCTATGTTTTAATTCTTTGAGTAAAATCGATTCTACTTTTTGAATCCATTTGTGTTTTAACTTTTCACCCGTAAATAATTCAAATTGTCTGATCCCTTGGTACAGTAACATATGGTAACCTGGGATTATTTCTGCCTTTTTTTTCTTAGCTTGTTTTACAAGATCAGTTTCCAAAGGATTGTAAACAATGTCGAATAACGTGTGTTTTTTGGTAAAAAACTGAGAGTCTAAAATTGGTTCACCACCAACTCCTTTCATCCCCACTGGTGTTGTATGGATGATGAGATCATACTCTTCTCTATTTTGTATCACTTCCTCTTTTGTAGGTTGTTCGAGCCAGGTGGGATTTCCTAACAATTGTTCGATTTCATTTTTGGCTTCTTTGTTTCGGGCAAGAATGTGTACTTTTCGTTTGAAAGAATTTTGTTTGCGATTCCCTTCTAATTCTTTTGCGATCGCAAATAAAATCCCTTTGGCACTTCCACCACTCCCTAAGACCAAGATTTTTTTCTCAATGCCCGGATTAACCAAATCTGAATTCATTTGTTTGATCGACTCAAGTGCACCCGTACCATCTGTATTCACAGCACTGATCCCATTTCGGAAGAGAAGTGTATTCGATGCTGCCATCGTTTTTGAGGCTTCACAGACTTCGTTTGCTTGGGTATACGCCCATTCTTTGAATGGTATTGTAACAGAGACTCCTTTGACACCTAAATCGAGGAGAGGTTTTAATCCGATTTGTTTCCAGTGTTCGTTTTCAAAAACAAGATACACTCCGTCATAACCGCTGAGTCTAAATAGAGTATTGTGGATCCAAGGGGATAGGGTATGGCCTAAGGGAAATCCTAATATGCCAAAGATCTCTGTGTGTTTTGAATACAAGGAAAACCTCTTTTTTTATCTTATGGACTAAACAATGGCTTACCGAAAATAGGTAATAGACAGGTACAAGACCAATGATTTCATTACCGCTTGCCGCACCATCAGAACCATGGACAATTCTCGTTGATATTTTATTCTTTTTTCTCGCATCCGCAGCCTGTGCCTATTATTTTTATTATTACAAACGAAAAGACTTATTAGGAAAGTTCTGGGGATCCACATTTGTCGCAGGGATTGGGGCTTTGATTGTATTTGCTACCTTACAAACATACATCAGAGACATCATCATGTGGCTCATGTCGCCGAAAATTGGATCAACACAATTATCAAACGTGAATTTGGTCGCTATCTTTCTTGGTGGATTTTTTGCTCTCTACATCATGAATCGAATCAACCATAACAAAGAAAGAAGGGACTGAATTCGATTTCTCATACAACTTCAAATACTTTAAAAAATTATAATAAAACCCAAGGAGAGCAAGGACAAAACCTTGTTTTCCATCTAGGATTCCCAATCGAATCCAATACATATAAAATCCTTTAAAACATCCCTTTAAGAAAGCCCAAAAAACCGAAGATCGTTTTCCTTTTCTAAATTCTTCTTCTGCAAACAGACTCGAATAACGATCTATAAACTTTAAATGATCTGAAATGTTTTTGTAAGAATAATGGAAAAGTGGATTTTTTAACTTTGATGGTTTCCCGTTGAGTTTGACTCTTTCGTGCACCAAACCACCGCTAAATTGTCCTTCTGATTTCTGGAACAAACGCATTTGGTAATTTGGATAATATCCACCAAATCGAATCCATTTGCCTAGATAATAGGTTAGCCTTGGGACGAGATACCCCTTTGTTTCTAAAGGAAGTTTTGAAAAAAGAAAAAGAATTTCTTCTTTGAGTTTCGGGGAAACAACTTCGTCAGCATCGATGGCAAGGACCCAATCATGTTTTGTTTTTGTGATCGCAAAGTTTTTTTGGTCAGCATAGTTTTGAAACTCATGATGGTAAACACGTGCACCAAACGATTTGGCGATGTTCACAGTATCATCAGTGGAACCTGAGTCCACGACTACGATATCTTCGATGAAGGAAATCGCTTGGAGTGTGCGACTGAGATTGTCTTCTTCGTTTAAAGTGATGATGGTACAAGAAAGGGGAATTGATGTCATTGAGAGGTTAATTAGAATCGCGTTGGGAAATAAACTTTTCCGTTAAAGGTATTTCCAATCTTGCAATGGTGGAATCTTCGCCAATGATGATTCTAAAAAAATTAGGATCAATCCCTTCCCCTTTTAACATAATGAGGATGAGCGCAAGGCCAAGTCCCGCACCTTCAGATGTATCTGCATTGTCGATATAAAACTGAGCGATATCATCATACATCATCCCTTTTTCCAATCGTTCCCGGATGGATTTTTCTTCTTCTTTGGCAATGGGTGTATTATTGATCACTTCAATGATGATACCATCATCGTTGTATTTAAAATTAATGAGGCAGTAATATCCTTTTTTTTTGGCTTTGATCCCGAACTCGTTCGACATTTCTTCCGAAAACATTTCCCGGTATTCCCGAACCCCTCTCGCATATTCGGAAGGGTTTAACATACTATAACCCCTTTCTTCAAAAAAGACCCGTTTTTGGTTGGCCTTACAAGCATTGATGGCGAGTTCTTTGATGATGGTGTAGAGAGTGGGAACAAGGGTAGGGTAAGTGAGTCTGTCCAAAATGAGACCTACGGCCTCCTTGATGTGTTCCTCAACGGATTTGGAGACCCGATGGGTCTTTAGCGAGAGAATTTTCCCGTTTTCGATATGTAATTTGATGTGATCAGAAATCTCGCTTGTTTCCTTTCCCATACCCGAAATCTTTTCCATTCTAGTCCTTACTGTCAAGGTACTAAGACCGCTAGCATGAAAAACCGCAGGCTTCTATCCCTCACCTTATTCCTATCGGCCATTGCCCCCTCGATTCTTTTGTCGCAATCTTTGAAAATGAAATCTGTTCGGATCTGGGACAGTGAAAAAGCCAATTTTTCTGGATTTGTGAATATTGAAGTGGTGCAGGGTAAAATCGTTTCCATCCAACAGGCAAAAGAAATTCCGAACCCTGAGTTCATTCTTCCAGGGTTTTGTGATGCTTCGGTCACCATCGGGGCCAATGCAGCTGGGGGCAAAACATCCAGGGCGGACCTTCCCAAGGTTTTACATGGGTATTTGTCAGCTGGATTTAGCCATATTGAATCCATTGCAGATCCCAATTTGGCACCACTGCTCAAGGAAATGGCAAAGTCAAAATGGAATGGTCCCATCCTTTCCCAATCCCAAAAACCAATTTTATACCCTGAACTGAATGCAGGTGATGGTGCCATTTACCAATCTGGTTTCAAAGGGACAGTTGACCCAAAACGAAATAAGCACTTCCCCATTTTTCTGAAGGAAATGGACAACCGCGGGTTTTCACAGACGGAACTTTTTTCCAAACGAAAGGAAGTGGAAGAAAATGGCTACTTGGCCGTTGCCTATACGTTCGCTGATAAAACCAGTTGGGAAGATGCATTGGATACAGGATTTTCTGTCTTATTCCATCCAATGCCAGAGGGAACCAATCTGTTCCGAGCGCAGAAACGAAACTTCTTATGGGCTCCTATGTTTGGCATATTGTACCTCCAAGAATTAAAAAGGAAACCAGAGGTTTGGAATGAAGAACAATCCCAATGGGCAAAACTCAATCCCCATTATGCGAAGTATTGGAAAGAGTCACTTGTACCCGAAGAGGAAAATTCTGATTCGTTTCCGACCTTACCTTTTTCTGTTTTTGCCTCCCAGTTCCAATTGGAAAAGGAAACACATTCCAATTTACTGTTTGCGAGTGGAGCAGGTCATTGGGGTTTATTCCCTGGCCAGGCTGCTATTGTGGAAGTTCGCCTTTGGGAATCCTTACTCCAATCGGATGCGAAAAAAGAAGAACGTCCAAACGAAACTACCTCAAATGTTTGGGACTCAATTTTTGGACGGAAAACATACTCAATTCTCTCCATTCCAAAAGATGAGGAAAGCCTACCCATCATACGGCGTCGTATCATCCAAACCCTGACAGAAACAACCTGCCAATACCTAGGTGCTGACCATGGAGGCAAACTCCGAGTGGGAGGACCTGCTCATTTTTCGATCCTTTCGGAAAATCCACTGAAACGCACTTCTGGAATATTTCCAATTGAATCCATGGTATTGGGAGGAAAATTGGTATATACCTCCAAACCCACCAAGGAAGGAACCGCAAAATGAAAGGCCCATCCTCAGAATTTGACCGTTTATTAGAAGAAAGTTTTAAAAAAAGACAATCCATTGAACCTGGCTCACGCCATGAAGCGAAAGTAACAGCTGTTAAGAATGACTATGTATTCATTAGAACCATTGACAACAAGGTCATTGGGAATATCTCTACAGAAGAATGGAGAGAAGAAGTGTTACCAAAAATTGGTGACACTCTTATCGTTTATTTCTTAAAAGAAAACTCTGGTGATTTTTATTTCACCACTTGCCTCTCGCAAGACAACCTAACAGAAGAAAATTTAGAACTCGCAAACCAATTTGAAATCCCAGTGCTTGGCCAACTCTTATTAGAAGGGAATGGTGGATGGGATGTGAAACTCGGTAGTTATACCGCTTTTGTCCCGTTCAGCCAATTGGATGTATCACTCAAAGGTAAAAATATTTCTGGTAAACGGATAAAGTTTATCATCTCTGAACTTGGGAAAAAACAATCCAAAATCCTTCTTTCTCAAAAGAAAATTGCTGATAAAGAAAGAGAAACCAAAAAACAACTGTTACGTGATGAATTGAAGGTAGGAATGTTTGTATCCTGCACTGTCAAAAGTATTCATAAGTTTGGACTCATCGTGGATATGGATGGACTTGATGCTCTAGTTCCACAATCCGAAGCAACATACAAAAAAAGTCCAGACCTCACAACCGAGTTTCGAGTGGGAGAAACACTCCGTGCAAAAATTCTAACTTTGGATTGGTCTACGAATAAAATTTCTCTCAGTGTAAAAGACTTCTTATCTGATCCATGGTCTGGCAAACTTCCATTTAAAGAATCTGACATCATACCAGGAACTGTAGAATCCATCAAACCTTTCGGACTTTTTGTACGCTTAGGAGAAGATTTTTCTGGTCTTGTTCCCAACAAAGAAACGGGAATTCCACAAAGGACTCCACTGAACACAGTGTTCCAACCTGGCCAGAAACTAGAAGTGTTTGTATTGGAAATCAATCCTGAAAAAAGACAAATTGCTTTATCTATCTCTAAAGCTTCAGAAGCTAAAGACAGAATGGAATACCAAGAGTATCTTTCTAAAGATGAGTCCAATCCTTCGGTATCCAGTTTTGGTCTTGCATTAAAAAAATCTTTGGAAAACCAAAACCAAAAAAAGAAGAAGTAGTTCCTTGGAAGTTGCATTGTATCGCCCAGAAATACCACCTAACACTGGCAACATAGCTCGTTTGTGTGTGAATGCTGGGGTTCCATTGTCCATTGTCGGTGAGCCAGCCTTTGATCTTTCAGAAAAGGCAGTGAGGAGAGCGGGACTCGACTATTGGAAGGACTTGGATTTGATTCAGTTTCCTTCCTTTGAAGAATTCCAAAGGACAAAACAAGGGGAAGGGAAACGAATTTTTCTCGTATCCAAGTTTGGAAAAAAAACCTATTGGGATGTTTCGTTCTCCTCGCAGGATGTGTTTTTATTTGGTCGTGAAACCTCTGGGCTTCCAGAGGAAATACACAAAGGTCACCCTACTGACCAAATCATTTCGATTCCTATGGCAGAAACGAGTCGTTCGATCAATTTATCCAATGCTGTAGCCATCATCCTTTATGAAGCACTGCGCCAAGAAAAAACAAGGACTAATCCCTAAGGGATAAAACAATTTACAGTTCCTCCGTTCCCATTGAAATGGGAATATATGCCGTTCCCTCTCTCCAGAACCGAGTTAGAGAAAGAAATCAAAACTTTGTTCTCCAATGGACTTTCGGGGAATGTGAACGATTTTACCTCTTGGGTGTTTATGGAAACCCAGAGAAAATTCAAAGATGTACCAAACGTCACTTTGGAAACAGTCACGACAGTGATGGATGAGTTTGTCAAAGACGGACTCATCACCACAAACCCCATTGACCCACGAGAGTATTACATTACGGACGAGTCTCCTATCATCCGCAAGATGGGAACATCAGAATCTTTTGTGATCCTCGGAGCACTTCACTATAACCCTATGCAATATGTGCGAGCAAGGCTTGCCTATTTTCTCAAACGGAATGGAATTGATGAAGAGTTACGGATGGATCTATGCATTGCCACTGTGGAAGCCGTAGAAAATGCCGCAAAGTATGGTGATGGTGGTGGTGTGGAAGTAACCTTTCAAATTGATAAACAAAAAGTCTTTAGCATTGAAATGATCAATACCGTAAAAGATTTTAATTTAGAAGATGATATCCAAAGGGGTAAATTTTCTTCCACAGCAACACTGATGCGCGGAATGATGGTCATGCAAAAACTTTTTGATTCAGTGGACTTAGAGATCACTGATAACAGAAAACAAGCTATCCTAAAAGCAACTCGTAAACTAACATAGGTTCCTATGGCAAATTTCAAAATGGTTTCTCCTTTCAAAGCTGCCGGAGACCAAGTGAAAGCAATTGAAAATATTGCGAAGTCATTCGGTGAAGGTAAAAATAAAATCACCCTCGTGGGTGTGACAGGTTCAGGGAAAACCTTTACGATGGCTGAGGTCATCACCCGAGTCAAAAAACCAACACTGATTTTATCTCATAACAAAACCTTAGCTGCACAATTATTTCGTGAGTTTAAGGAATTTTTTCCTGAAAATGCCGTAGAATATTTTGTATCCTATTACGATTATTACCAACCTGAAGCTTACGTGCCATCATCGGATACATTTATCGAAAAAGATATGTCGATGAATGAAGAGATCGACAAACTCAGGTTACGTGCAACGTCAAGTTTATTAGAACGTGATGATGTGATCATTGTTAGTTCTGTGTCTTGTATTTATGGTTTGGGTTCCCCTGAAGATTATATGAACTCGGTTGTCATGTTACATGTTGGTGATAAAATCGATCGTGACCAAATCATTCGTAAGTTTTTACACATCCAATATGCAAGGAACGATATTGATTTTAGTCGTGGGAATTTCCGAGTTCGTGGAGATACCATTGAAATTATGCCTTCTTACCAAGAAGAGGGAATTCGAATCGAACTCTTTGGTGATGAAATAGACGGACTTTCCAAAATTGATCCACTGACTGGAAAGGTAAAAACCAAACTGGACCGAGTGGTTGTGTACCCTGCAAAACACTTCATTACTTCCGGCCCAAAAATCAAAGATGCCATTGAAAAAATCAAAGAAGAGATGGCGGCCCAAAAAGAGTATTTTTTAAAACAAGGAAAACACTTAGAAGCGGAACGAATTGAATCTCGTACGAATTACGACATGGAAATGTTACTCGAACTTGGGTATTGTAGTGGGATTGAAAACTATTCGAGGCATTTGACAGGAAGGTCGGAAGGAGAAAGGCCTGCCTGTTTACTCGATTATTTTCCTGGTAAAGATTTTTTACTCATCATTGACGAGTCACACGTAACTCTCCCACAAATTGGTGGGATGTATGCAGGTGATAGATCCAGAAAACAAACGTTAGTTGAGTTTGGTTTTCGTCTACCAAGTGCCCTTGACAATCGTCCACTTAACTTTGTGGAATTTGAATCCATGACACCAAGGACTTTGTATGTATCTGCCACACCCGATACAAACGAACTCGAAAAAAGTGAAGCGGTATTTGAACAAATCATTCGCCCTACGGGACTTCTTGATCCAATTGTGGAAGTAAGACCAACCACCAATCAAATTGAAGACTTACTCAATGAAATTCGAATACGGATCGAACAAAAGGAAAGAATCCTTATCACCACTTTGACTAAAAAAATGTCAGAAGATTTAACTGATTATTACAAAGAAGTGGGTCTAAAAATCGCTTACTTACATTCAGAAATTGATACCATCGAAAGAACGGAAATCATCCGAGATTTACGTAGAGGTGTTTATGATTGTATAGTCGGGATCAATTTACTCCGTGAAGGTTTGGATATTCCAGAAGTATCTCTTGTTGCCATCCTTGATGCAGACAAAGAAGGTTTTTTGCGTAATTACAAATCTCTGATTCAGACCATTGGTCGTGCTGCAAGGAACGTAAATGGAAAGTCAATTTTGTATGCGGATCGAATGACTGATTCCATCAAAAAAGCAATAAGTGAAACGGAGCGACGTCGATTGATCCAGGAGTCGCATAACCAAAAAATGGCGATCACTCCACAAACAATCAAAAAGGAAATTCACGATATCCTTCCAAGAGAGATGGCGGAAGAGGATAGCAAAGAAGAAGCCTTAAAAGATTTAGAAAAAGAATTTACATTGAAGAAATACAAAACCAAAGACAAGTTACGTGAAGCATTAAAACGGGAAATGTTACGTTATGCTCAAGATTTGGATTTTGAAAAAGCTGCTATGTTTCGTGACAAAATGTTAGCACTCGGCCCAGATAAAATCGAATCATAAGGAAGGATACGGATTGGAAACAAATGAATTTTGGGAAAACCCAACCAAATTGGCAAGACTAGAAGATACTTTACCGAAACAGATCTTTTTACTTCCGATCAAAGTACGACCTGTTTTTCCTGGAATCATTACACCTCTTATCGTTCCTCCAGGTAGGTTCATTCAGTCCATTGAAGAGTCATCCAAAGGTGCTGGATTCTTAGGCCTCATCTTGTTAAAGGAAGATGAATCTGAACTTCCTTCTGAAGATAATATTTTCCAAATCGGTGTTGTTGCTAGGATTTTAAAAAAAATCAACCTACCAGATGGTGGGATGAATATTTTGGTGAATACGATCCAACGATTTAAAATCAATTCCATCCATGCCAAAGAACCAATGTTAATTGCCAATGTGAGTTACCCAGAAGAAGAATTGGGTACAAGTAAAAATAACATCAAAGCATTGATGCGAACATTACTGATTTTGACTAAAGAACTCGCACAAAACAATCCATTATTTACAGAAGACATGAAGTTAACCATGATGAATGTGAATGAACCAGCCAAGATGGCTGATTTTGTTTGTTCCATTCTCAATTTGGAAAAAGAAGAATATCAATCTGTCATTGAAGCCATTCCAATCAATGATCGACTCGAAAAAGTTTTACTTTTTTTAAAGAAAGAAATTGAACTAGTCGTTTTACAGAAAAAAATCCAAGAACAAATCAATGATAAAATTGATAACCAACAAAGACAGTTTTTCCTAAGGGAACAATTGAAGGCAATTCAACAAGAGTTAGGTGTTGGTGAAGACAAAACAGAACAAAAATATGATAAACTCCTCACTCGTTTAAAATCCATTCCTGTTGCGGAAGAGATCATTGTTGAAGTGGAACGAGAGATAGATAAATTCAAAAACTCAGATCCAATTTCCAGTGATTATAATGTGATTCGAAATTATTTGGATTTAGTGGATAGTTTGCCTTGGGAAAAACCGGAAGCAAAAGATATCAACTTACTTAATGCCAAAAAAGTTTTAAACCGTGACCATCATAAGTTAGAAGATGTAAAGGAAAGGATTTTAGAATTCTTAGCAGTTCACAAATTAAATCCGAAAAGTAAAGGTTCCATTCTTTGTTTAGTAGGACCTCCTGGTGTTGGAAAAACTTCGATTGCAAAATCCATTGCAGAAGCACTCGGACGAAAGTTTTACCGTTTTTCTGTGGGTGGTGTGAGAGATGAGGCTGAGATCAAAGGCCATAGGCGAACCTACATAGGTGCGATGCCAGGGAAACTCATCAATGCACTAAAAATCACGAAAGAGCGTGATACTGTGATTTTGTTAGATGAGATTGATAAGATGTCACAAGGTTACCAAGGAGACCCACAAGCGGCTCTTCTTGAGGTTCTGGACCCAGAACAAAACTTTAATTTTAGAGACCATTACTTAGATCTTCCATTTGATTTGTCGGATGTACTGTTTATTGCCACTGCCAATACCTTTGAACCCATTCCAAGAGTTTTACTCGATCGTATGGAAGTGATCCAACTTTCAGGTTACATCACAGAAGAAAAGGTTCAAATCTTTCAAAAGTATTTGTGGAGTAAAATCTTCATTAAAAATGGATTAAATCCTGATTTGTTTTCGATGAAAAAGGAAACTGTGAGCCATCTCATCAACTCCTATTCTAGAGAATCGGGATTACGTGGACTTGAAAAAACTTTCGATAAATTGGTTCGTAAACTTGCCCTTAAACAAGTGTTAAAGGAAAAGTATTCCAAAGAAATTCGTGAAAAAGATTTGGTCGAATATTTAGGACCTCCACCGTTTGTGGACGACCGTATGACAATTCCAAAAGTTCCAGGAACGGCTCTTGGCCTTGCTTGGACAAATGCAGGTGGATCAACACTTCTCATTGAAGCTGTCCTCATCCCAGGAAAGGGAGGTTTGACTCTCACAGGACAAATGGGAAAAATGATGGAAGAGTCAGCAAACATTGCTTTGTCGTTTGTGAAAAACTATTTGAACAACGATGCGTTGTTTGAGAAAAAAGCCATCCACTTACACGTACCAGATGGTGCAACTCCCAAAGATGGTCCAAGTGCTGGGATCACAATGGCAACAGCCATATTATCACTTGTCTCTAATCGTATCGTAAACCCTGGTTTTGGTATGACTGGTGAGTTAACTTTAACTGGTGAGGTATTGGCAATTGGTGGATTACGTGAAAAAATTGTAGCCGCCAAACGAGTTGGAATTAAAAAAATTATCTTTCCAAAAGATAATGAAAAAGCATTCCAAGAAATCCCTGATTACGTGAAAAAAGGTGTTACCTTCTATCCAGTCACTCGTTTTGAAGAAGTGGAATCATTGGTTTTTCCTAAAACAAAGAGTAAGAAAAAATGAACTATAAAAATAATTCCTTTTATTTGATTTTAGAAGTTTTATATGGTCATCTAATCGATATTTTGCGATTCTTTTGGAAAAAGAAGAACCAGGTTTTGACAATTGGATTCCTTGTTGGAATTTTTCTCAGTTTTTTCTTCTTGGCAGGTGCTTACGTCGTTTGGTCTGGCGAAGAAACAAGGGTACATAAATCATTAGAGAAATACCGATCAGAAGTATCCAATTTTTATGATAGTTTCCAACCCAAGTCTGTAAAAATCCTGGATCGAAGTGGGAAAGTGATGGGTGAATTTTACCGCCGTAATTTTCGCCCGATTCGAACTGATAATTTAAGAAAACATAACGTAATCGTTTGGGCAGTACTTTCCTCTGAAGATAGAGAATTTTTTTCCCATTCAGGCATTAATTACACGGCAATCTTACGTGCAGTTGTTACAAACTTAGTCCAATTTAGGTTGTCACAAGGTGGATCTACCATCTCACAGCAGTTAGCAAAACTAACTCTCAATCTAGGAAAACGAAATTTATTCAATAAACTTACTGAGTTATATTGTACATTTTATATCGAAAGCCAATATTCGAAGGAAGAAATATTGGCAATGTATCTGAACCAAATTTTTTTGGGAGAAGGAAATACTGGTGTGGAAGAGGCGGCCAGATATTATTTTCGGAAACCTGCATCGGAACTTAGCCCTGAAGAAGCGGCACTTCTAGTAGGTATCATTCCAGCACCAAGTGTGTATAATCCTGTTCGGAATTTAGGAATTGCACTTTCTCGCCAAAAACGCGTGTTATACGATATGGCACGAAATCCGGAACTACATCCTTCACAAAAAGATATCCCTGTAAAATTTTCCGACTCTATCGAAGTCAATTTAAAACGGTTTCGAACGATTTATAAAGTGAAAGAATCAAAAGACGAAGATGGGAATCCAAAGTATTCAAGTGAAATTGGAAAATACGGTGCGGATAAAGACTTTCGTGTTAATTTAGCCCCAGATTTTAATGCTGAGATCAGAAGGTTCATTCTCGAGAAGTTTTCAAATGAGGATTTAGAGGAAAGGGGACTTCTTGTATATACTACCTTAGATTTGGAAAAACAAAGGTTCGCTGAAGAAGCATTGAGAATTGGTGTTGATTCTGTGCGTGCAGATCTCTCCAAACAAGAGTTAGAGTATCAAAGTAAAGGTAAAGCTGATTTAGCTGAAGTGACAAGAGGAATTTTACCGCAACTTAGTGGATCGATGATTTCGTTAGATCCAGAAACAGGAGATGTCGAAGCACTTGTAGGAGGTTATAAAATTTCCAATGTGTTTCGTTTTAATCGTGCTGAAGAAGCAAAACGTCAACCTGGATCCACAATCAAAGCTTTGGTATATGCATTGGCCTTTGAAAAACGAATCGTAAATCCATCCTCAAAAATCAAAGATGAGAAATTAGATATTTCAGGTTATTCACCAAAAAACTGGTATAAAGGTTATAAAGGAGAGATTACTGTCCGCCAAGCTTTAGCACAATCAGTCAATACGGTCTCTGTCAAATTATTACATGAAGTTGGGATTTCGTATTTCATTCAAAAATTAAGTGCCATTTTGTCCATACCTGAAGAGGAAGCAGAACAAAGATTCCAACGTAATCTTTCCCTAGCCCTTGGTTCAGGGGAACTGAGTCCAATGGAATTATCAACAATCTATGCGACACTCATGAATGGCGGAAGAAGAGTTACTCCTAGAAAGATTATTAAAATCACAGATATGGATGGGAACGAGTTTTACAATACAATTCCCAATGAAGCCGCAGAACAGATATTAGATCCTGTCGCTTGTGCAATGGCGATCAACACGTTACAGTCAGTACTCACAGAAGAAGGAACGATGACCCTTAAACGAAAGGAAGGGGAACCATTTTTGTATGCAGGGAAAACTGGAACAGTACAATCCCCTAAACTCAAATCATCGAAATGGAAAGGTATGAAAGGTGTGAGAGATGTTTGGTTTGCAGGTCTTACTCCGAGAAATGTAACTGTTGTTTGGGTAGGTCATGATGAGGGAGCACCTTTCCCTGGGTCAGGTTCCGGAGTATCAGGTGGGATCTGGTATCGCTACATTCAAAATGTAAAATCCAAATTGGGAATGGGAAACCAACTCATTCCAAGTTTTGTCGGTGATTTTGTGAAGGTGGATGTTTGTGCTGATGATGGTACACTCATTGAAAATAATCCCGAGTATATTTGTAAAGTGCCACTTTATGCACAGTACTATTATATAGGTGATTTACCTCCCAAACGAATTGGATTTAATAAATCGGAACCACAACTTAATCCACTATCACAACCAAACAATATGGAAGAGGAAGATTCAGAAATTTCAACGTATAATGCAGATGGATCCAAAACACAACCAGCAGCAGTTGATTCCGTTGAATTGGAACCACCGCTTATAGATAATCGGCGAGTTCGCTATAACGAAGAAAATCCTTAGACACTAGGTAATTTTCTTGGATTGACCATAAAAAGATCCAAGGTTTTTCCTCTGTAACGATTTCGATCACTTGTTTTGCATCAGTGAGACTTCGATTTGGTTTGTTTAAAATGGAACCAACGATTTGATTTTGATAAAAGGACCTATTCCCTCCATTACCGATTTTATCGGGATGGAAAACTGGGTCTAAAAAATTCCAAACAGAATCATAATCTGAATACCAAGTAAGTAATGTTAGGTCACCTTTGCCTTCTCCATTTTCTTTATACAAAGGAGCTTTTTCCATTGGCCTTAGTTTGATATTTAGACCAATTTCAGCTAACGCTTGTCTGATGGCTCTACCTTTTGTTTGGTTTTCATCATCTCCTCTCATGCGAAAATCAATTTCTTTCGTTAAAATATTGGGATAACACTTTGATTTTTTGAGTTCAGAAATCGCCTTCTCCTTGTTATACTCAATATCGTTTTGTTTCAGATGGAGATTCAGTTTTTCTAAATAGGGAATTGGGATCGGGCCATAGGTTAGGTCTGCATGGTTTTCTAATAATTTTTCGATGATCACTTCTCTGGGAATGCTTAAGTTCAGTGCATTACGGAAGTGGATGTCAAAACATGGATTGGTTTGATTGATAGTTACATACTGTACGGATCTTCCTTTTTTTGTCAGAGTGAATTGGGAAGTGGCTTCAGGGATAGAGAGTAAAAAATCAGATAGTTTGAAAGCATCAAGTTTTGATTTGCGGTATAAAAATAAGGATGTTGTGGATTGTGGTAAAATGAGAAAACGGATGGAATTTGGAAGATTTTTTGTTTCGTTGTATTGTGAAACCATATCGATATATTCATTTTTTTTCCATTCAATGAGTTTGTAATCTCCATAGGTTTGTAGGCGATTTTGTTCCCATTCTTTTTTCCCAATGATGGATGCAAATGGTAAACTAAACTTCTCTTTCCATTCTGCTTCCGAAGTCCCTTTTTGGAATCGAAACTCTAATTGCGATGGGGAAACGATATGAACCGATTTGAGAAAACGGTAATCTTCTTTACGTGGGTATGATTCTTGGATTAACCTTGCGAAACTAAAGTGGATGTCTTCAATGGGAGGGGCCTTTGTTCCTAACTGGACCACCAGGATTTCCTCTGTGGGACTCCCAAGTTTTTGTGATTTTTGGATCCAAGGGGAAACATAGGTATTTTTTTCTGCCTTAAACAGTCCCTGGTGTAGGAACTTAGCTAATTTTTGGCATGTTAAATCCGTACAAAACAATGGATCCAATTGGGCTGGATCCGATGGTAAGGCGATTTGGATCACAAACTCCTGTTTGTCTTTTCCACAAAAAGTGAGGGACAAGAGAAAGAAAACGAGGGATAAGGTTCTCATACGTGAAGATTTACCGAAAACTTTGGCCATATTTGGCAAAATACAAATACAGACTCAGTCTTGGAGTTTTTCTGTCTATATTTGTTTCTATTTTTAACGGGGCTTCTCTCACTTCATTCATTCCCATCTTTGATTCCTTAGGGTCAGGCGAAAATTATAAATTCCAAATTGCTCTTACAAAAAAAGACCAATCTCTTTTAGGTGAATACAAAAATCCAGATCGATTACAAGGGTTAACGTATTGGGAGTGGCAGTTTGCAAATTTAAAAGAAAAAACAAATGCCGAACTTGCTGAGAAAAAACCTGATGATTTGGTATATCTCTTTTGTCTGATTATCCTTCCTATTTACTTTTTGAAATTATTATGCCTAGCGGGTACTGTTTATTTTGTTAACTCAGCTGGATTACTTGCTGTCAAAGACCTAAGGCAAGCACTTTACCAAAAACTACAAGTATTACCCCTCAATGAATTTTACAGAGAAAAAACTGGAGTACTAATGAGTCGTGTGATCAACGATGTAGACATCGTTGGCAAGGTTGTATCAAACGATCTAAAAGATGCAATCAACGATTTTTTTTATATCATCACACATTTGATCATATTACTTGTGTTAAGTTGGAAATTATTCTTTTTACTTTTTATTGTGATCCCTTTGATTGTGGGACCTGTTAGTGCTTTTGCAGACCGAATTCGAAGGACAACCAAAAACCAACAGGAACAATTATCGGAACTAAATGGTGACTTACAAGAAGTGATCTCGGGAATACGTGTGATTCGGGCTTTTTCAATGGAAGATAAGGAAGCAGAAAGATTTTTTAAAGTAAACCAAAACTTATCAGACAAAACTTTTAAAACTCATTTTTACCATCAAATAGGACCCGCCTTAACCGAGTTATCTGGATCTGTTGTAACGATGGTATTCCTTGGCATTGGGGCTTATTTATTGGAAGATGCAAGTTTTTCAAAAGGTATGTTCATTGCATTTTTTCTAACTTTGATTTTCCTAATGAGACCTCTCAAACAAATGAGTATTTTAGTGAACTTGGTCCAAGCATCAGTGATTGCAAGTGATCGAGTTTTTGAAATTTTGGGACGAGAAGTTGACATCAAAGAACCAACTTCCCCAAAACCATTGGGGAAGTTAAGTCATGGCATTACTTATAAAAATGTTACTTATCTTTATCCAAATACAGATTTATACGCCTTAAAAAATATCAATCTGACTCTACCAAAGGGAGGGACCATCGCCATTGTTGGTTCTTCTGGAGCAGGTAAATCTACGCTTGTTGATTTACTACCAAGGTTGATTGATCCTACTGAGGGTGGAATCTATTGGGATGATGTAAATGCCAAAGATTTAAGTTTGGATAATTTACGCAAAAGGATCGGCGTTGTTTCGCAAAATATATTTTTATTCAATGGATCCATTCGTGAAAACATTGCCTATGGAAAACCTGATGCGACGGAAGAAGAAATCAGAAGAGCTGCAGAGGATGCATTTGCTTCCGAATTCATAGAATCATTTGAAGAAGGATATGATACGATCGTTGGTGAAAGGGGCGTTATGTTATCTGGAGGCCAAAGGCAAAGGATATCAATTGCACGAACCTTACTCGCTAATCCAGAAGTATTGATTTTAGATGAAGCCACATCCGCATTGGATACAGAATCAGAAAGATTAATCCAACAAGCATTTGTTCGATTGTATGAAAACAAAACCGTAATTATCATCGCTCACCGTTTATCCACAGTGAAAATTGCTGATACAATTTATTATTTAGAAAATGGTGAAATTGTAGAGAGTGGTAGTCACACAGAACTTTTGCAAAATCCGAATTCAAAATACAAACGTTTGTATGACATGCAATTCTCTAACTCAAATTAGTCGAAATTAAGCCAATCGACTTGTCCCACAATTAGGACAAAATTTTGCATTCGGAACAGAAACAAACGATCCACAGTTGGAACAAGTCCAATCTTTGTGAATCTTTGGCTGTTCTAATGTAACCAAATTTTTACTCTTTTCTATTAATGTAGATTCTACCGTTTCTAATTCTTCTATATAAGGGATGGATTGAGTTTGAAATTCTTCCTCAGTCAACTTTCCGGAATCAAAATCGGATCGGATGTCTTTTAACGAATCTAACAAGTTATTTTTTTTCTCATAAATTGCTCTCAACTGTGAATCCATTTCTTTACCAAAGGGAGACTCATCAACTTGGAATCTATAATAGAATACCAAAAAGGGAGCAATCAGAATGATTCCAAATAACACCGAATAGAAATATAAGAGAAAATCCATACGTTCAGAATTTGGACTTTTTATTTTTAGGCAATCTCTTTATCTTTGGTCTAAGAAGAGATTTAACATTTATGACTGTAACCAATTCATTGATTGAAGAAAAACTTAAAACTGCAGAAGAAATCGCCCAATTATTGCCAAATCATGTCACCTTGGGTTGTTCCGGTTTTACTCCCGCAGGTTACCCTAAACTCATCCCAGTTGCCTTTGCAAAACGAATCGAAGAAGAAAAAAAACTAGGGAAGTCATTTTCTATCAATTTGTATGCAGGTGCTTCCACCGGGGAAGAATTAGATGGAGCATTGGCGAAAACTGGTGCTTTGAAATTACGTATCCCATATCAATCCAATTCACATTTACGTAATTTAATCAACCAAGGGGAAACCGATTTTATAGACATGCACCTTTCTCATGTCGTGAAATACATCGAACATGGAATTTTGCCAAAAATTGATGTAGCAATAGTGGAAGCGATTGATGTAACAACTGATGGAAAAATTTATTTATCTACTTCTTCAGGAATGAGTGCGACTTACTTAAAAAATGCGGAATCAATTTATATTGAACTAACAGATACCCATCCTCTCGAACTAAAATCATATCATGATATCTATCTTCCAAGTCATCACATGAAAGGTGGACCAATTCCTATTATCAATCCAAGTGATCGAGTGGGTGAACCTTTTATCCAAGTTCCACCTGAGAAAATCAAAGGGATCGTTCGTTCCAGTAAACCCGATGCAGCTACAGTATTCAAAACACCTGATGCTGATTGCCAAAACATCGCTTCTCATGTTTTGGAATTTATCCAACACGAAATCAAAATGGGTAGGATTCCAAAAGAGTATCTGCCTTTCCAAAATGGAGTAGGGAATATTGCAAACGCCGTACTTGCAAGTATGGCAAAAGATCCAAAATTCCATGCGATCCAAATGTATACAGAAGTGGTCCAAGATTCAGTTTTTGATTTGATTGATGCTGGAAAATTAGAAATAGCATCTACTTCTGCTCTCACCTTTTCGGAGTTAGGTTTAAAAAGATTCCATGAAAATATTTCAGCTTGGAAATCAAAATTTGTCATTCGCCCGCAAGAAATTTCGAATCATCCAGAAGTCATTCGTCGTATGGGACTGATTGCAATGAATACAGCGATCGAAATTGATATCTATGGGAATGTAAATTCGACACATGTGATGGGCACTTCCATGATGAATGGTATCGGTGGTTCAGGGGACTTTACCAGAAATTCGCATTTGAGTATTTTTATGACACCTTCACTTGCAAAAGATGGAAATATTTCTGCGATTGTTCCAATGGTCTCACATACCGATCATAACGAACATTCAACAATGATATTTGTAACTGAAAATGGATTGGCAGACTTGCGAGGATGTCCTCCCAAAAAACGTGCGGAACTCATCATTGAAAAATGTGCTCATCCTATCTACCGAGATAAATTGAGAGCGTATTATGAAAATGCACTCAAAGTTTCGAAAGGCAAACACACACCACATGACCTAGAAAATGCATTATCATGGCATGTTCAATTTTTAAAATCAGGAAGTATGAAGTGATTGCAGTTATTGGATCAGGAATTACTGGATTAACTGCTTCTTGGGCCTTGAACAAATTTTTGGATGTCTCATTATATGAGAAACACCCTGAAGTAGGGATGGCGGCCTTTGGCGCCAAACAATTGATCAATGGAAGTGAAGTAGAGTTTGATATTCCATTTCGAACCATCAAAAGAGATTATTATCCAACTTTGTTCCAAGTCTACGATAAAGCAAACATCCAAACCAGAGTTGTTGATTATTCTTTTCGAGTTGATTCTAGTGATCAGGCTGTTTTTGGATTTTTTTCCAAAAATATATTTGGGAATCACTTTGGATTTCCAACTGCAGATGTTTTTTTATCCAAAAAAGGTAGGCTTATTTTTTCGGATTTATTGAAGTTTTATACAAATTCAAAAACAGATTGGAAAAATGAGAAACAAAACATAACTATTTTAGATTTTTTAAAGAAATATCATTATTCAAATGAATTTATTTATGAGTTTTTGTTGCCTACCTTTGCTTTGGTGAACACTTGTAAGACGGAAACAGTTGCCCTTTATCCTGCGGAAACGATTATTGGATACCATTCCCGAGGTTATTCATACACACCGCAAGAAACAGCAAAATTTGGCACTCGGGATGTAGTCAATCGTCTTACCTCGGGATTAAAACACATCCATTTGAATTCAAATATAAAACAAGTTTATAAAAAGAATTCGAAAATCATCATTCAATTCGAAACGGAAGAAAAAGAATTTGATCATGTCATCCTTTCCACCCAAGCCAATCAGGCAAAAAATCTACTTGGGGAAGGTTACGATGAAGAAAAAGAAATTTTAAATGAATTTCGTTATGAAGCAAGTGATGTTGTATTACATAC
>JACVCB010000061.1 GCA_016742255.1 Leptospira sp. | reverse complement strand
TTACGTACTTGTTTTTTTTCAATGGCAGTTGCTGGTAAAAATCCATTGAGAGCCGTTTTACCCACAGGGTTTTCCTCAGTGAATTCTCGGAATGAATCTGCAGAAAAAAAACTACGTAGTTCTACATCGTTTTCTGTTAAAACCGTTTTTGCTGGAATTTCTTTAGTCGTGAAGTAAGCTTTTTTCTTTTCTTCAATGAGGAAGGGAATGGATTCCGAATGAACCAGTTTCCCTTCGAAGTAAAAATCCAATGGAAACAAACGTTTCCCTGCATGTAAAGAACGGCCAAGGCTACGCCATACGGGAGAAGTTCCCGAAATGATGGGAAAGGATTCCTTCTCTGATTGGATCCGAAAGTTTTCACCGATTTCGCCTAACCCATTTGGGTTCGCAAGTGAGAGAGCTTTCCAAAGAGACTCTTCTAATTCTTTTTTGGATACATGGGAAGTTTTTGGAAGGAGAATCCCTTCTTTCCCCATCACCTGGAACGATATTCCTTCTCCAAATTCTTTGGTATAAAGAGAAGTAATTGTATCCGAAAGTGATTCAGGGCTAATGATGATGGGTGTTTTGACAGAACGAAACACAATTGGATTCCAATTCCCTTTCCAGTTGGTAAATTCAGACAATCGTACCTCACCCATACCCACGATGGTTTTTGGTTTGAGATAGAGTCGGTTGTCTTCTTTGTTTGCAATTACTGGCAAACAGAACACCAAACTAAAAAGGATGGAGATCCAAAATTTCATTAACGTTTTAATCCAATCGCCGTAGAAAGCATGTTATCCGAGGTTTGGATGGTTTTGGAATTAGATTCGTAAGCCCTTTGTGCCACGATCATATTCACCATCTCTTCTACGATTTTCACGTTACTCATTTCTAAGAATCCTTGTAACACACTTCCATACCCTTCTTGGGAAGGCATCCCTGGAATTTCTTGGCCAGAAGCAACGGTTTCACGGAATAAGTTTTTACCCACAGCTTGGAGTCCTGCAGGGTTTACAAATCGGTAAAGTTCCAATTGCCCGATGGTTGTGGGGCGAATGTCATTTCCGATTTTCACTGTGACTTCGCCTTCTTCGGACACCATAAGAGTATTTAAAATTGCATTTTCAGGAAGGATGATGGGTGGTTCGAGAAGATATCCATTCGAAGTCACCACTTGTTGGTTCGAATCAATCTTAAAGGATCCGTCCCGGGAATAAGAAAAAGTGCCATCAGGCATTTGGATTTTAAAAAATGCCATCTCACCAGTGAGAGCTAAATCAAGTTTATTCCCAGTTGCTTGGAAGGAACCAATTTCGAATAACTTCTGTGTGGCGGCGACTTTCACACCATGACCCACATTCACACCAGTTGGGATTTCGGAAACAGAGGTAGCTGGAGTTCCCGCAAGCACTTGGTGTTGGTACACTAAATCTTCAAAGTCCACTCGGTTCTTTTTGAAACCTGTGGTATTCACGTTGGCAAGGTTATTGGCAACGGTATCAATATGAAATTGTTGGGCAATCATCCCGGTAGCGCCGGTCCAAAGGGATCGCATCATAAAAAGGCACCTCTACAGCTTTTATCGGAAGACTGTCAAAAAAGCTAAGTGTCTTTTTTTATGATTATGTCTTATTTTCCTGTACTCCCAAACCCACCCGTCCCACGTTCCGTGGAACTGAGTTCCATAACCACTTGGATGGGAAATTTCACTACCGCTTGGATCACCATTTGCGCAACACGTGTGCCTGGTTCCAAAAGATAATCAGATCCACTGAGATTCAACAGTGGGATGAGGATCTCACCCCGGTAATCGGAGTCAATGGTGCCTGGACTATTGGGCATGATGATTCTCTGTTTTGTGGAAAATCCACTCCGAGGTCGGATTTGGCCTTCATACCCATCAGGGATCGCCATGGCAAGTCCAGTCGGAACCAATACCACTTCCCCCTTCGGAAGGAGAAGATTTTCCGAAAGGCAGGCGGAGAGGTCCATACCCGCAGAACCAACTGTTTTGTATTCAGGGACAACTGCCCCTTCTCTTAGAATCTGGATTTGTAATTGGTTAATTTGATTTTGCATCAAGTTCCCTTTTTTAAACCGATCCACCAAACTGAACGGGAATTTTGGCAAATTGGGTTTCCGTCATATCCCCGACACAAGACAAATGGACTTTGTCTAAACCAAACATTTCTTTGGCGGCAAGATTGATCTCGTCTAAGGTGACTGACTTAATTGCCTTCATACGATCTTCCAAAGAAAAATAGGTACCGTAATAGATTTCTTGCAAACCAATATTATTCATTCGGTTTTCAGGGAGTTCATACCCAATCGCAATCGAACCCATTTGGTTGGATTTGGCATCCGCCAGTTCCGATTTGGTAAAACCATGTTTTGTGATCGTTTCCAATTCTTTTAAAATCAGTTCCACACACCTTGCTGCTTTTTCTTTGGAAGTGGCAGAGGAAATCGAAAAAAGTCCTGTGGTTTTGTAATACGAAGGAAAACTGTAAATACTATAACAAAGCCCTTCTTTTTCACGGATGTTTTGGAAAAGCCGAGATGCCATTCCACCACCCAGGATGGTGGAAATAAGACCTGAAA
>JACVCB010000060.1 GCA_016742255.1 Leptospira sp. | reverse complement strand
AACGACAGAACATTCATTTTCCGAGGAAAAGAAAGCACTTGGGATGAGATACGCTAAAGACTTTCCAACACCCGTACCTGCTTCGATCACCCAATTGGTTCCTTGGTTGAAAGCAGACTCAATGGCTTCGGACATTTCCATCTGTTCTTTCCGAACTTCATAATCCTTCCATAGTTTTGGAAGTTGTTTTGTAAAAACCGAATTTACGTCCAAATGTTAATGCCTATTCCGAAACAAAAGTACGACACAAACAATCGTTAAACTTGTCACAGAAATTAAAGATACTGCCATTATCATCATCCCTTGCCAATTGAGCTCAACTGCAGTATTCATTTTGTGACCTTCTCATGTCTAGAATCGAGTGCTTTTGAAACCAATAAATAAATAAAACCATATATGAGTATCAGACCAATCACAACTGACCTTGCCACAATTGCTTTTGTTTTTGCATCATCTACATTTTGACCTTTGTTTTCAGCGAGGAGACCCATGACCTCAGGATTCATCTTATCCAAATACTCAGGTAAGTTCATATAACAAAAGGAAACAAAGATAAAAAGTAAAAACCATGGGGTGATGTATTTCAGAACAAATTTGATGAGTTTGGGAAATGGAATGAGACTTCCTTCATTGGCATCCGCCTCTCCTCTGTCCACACCAATCTTAAAGACAAAGATGAAGATTTGAATGGATGCCAAAATATATATCATAATGGTTCCAATATAAAAATCAGCAATATCCAATGCGGCAAAATCTTTATTGAAGTATACGATGGGTAAACACAATACAAAGGTAAAAAGGAAAAGGAGTAGGGAAGACTTGCGCCTTCCGATTCGGTATCCTTCTTCTAAAAATAGGATACCAGGTTGTAACATCGTAACCGAAGAAGTAATGGCTGCAAGGAAAAGGACTAAAAACCAAAGCCCTCCAAAAAAATTCCCTCCAGGCATCATCCCAAAAACAGATGGTAATGCAATAAATCCCATTCCAAAGGTACCAAAAGAAGTTGCCTGGATGCCTAAAAATAAAAATGCCACTGGAATTGTAATCATTCCACCAAACACAACTTCTGCGAACTCATTGAGCGAAGCAGAAGACAAACTCGATAAAACAACATCGTCTTTTTTCTTAAGAAAACTAGAGAATACAAGTGCAATCCCAAATCCTGTAGATAAGGAAAAGAAAATTTGCCCGGCAGCACTGATCCAAACTTTTGGTTCGGTAAGTTTAGACCAATCGGGATTCCACATCACTGCAAGTCCCTGTTCAATACCAGGGATTGTGAGAACTCTGACAAGGATGATCGTGGCGCAGATTCCCATGAGTGGCATTGCAATTTTTGCAAACGCCTCTAGGCCCTTTGAAAGGCCACGGTAAACGAGTAAAAAATTAAATAAGACACAGATCAAAAAGAAAATGAGGATGGGTGATTGGAAACTGGAACCATTTTCGCCAGCACCGGTCAGATTCATAAAAAAGGAAGAGGCTTCTTTTGTCATACCATCCCTTGTGGTTGCAGATAATGACATTTGGCCTGTTAAGAAATAATAAGCGTATGCTAAACACCAAGATTCGATGAATACATAATACACATAAATCATGACGGGAATCATGACTCCTATGGTACCTGAAAGTTTGAGAGGAAATCCTTTTAAGTATTCTCGAAAGATAAAAGGTGTACTATGGCCATGTTTTCCACCCATCCTTCCCATCGTCCATTCTGCCAAACAAACAGGGATCCCCAGTAACAGAAAACTGATGATGTATGGAACCATAAAGGCACCACCACCGTTTTGTGCTGCTTGCCCAGGGAAACGTAAAAAATTTCCTAGCCCTATGGCTCCACTGGCAACTGCTAAAATTAAACCGACTCGACTGGCCCAACCATCTTGGTGTTCCGCTTGTCTCTCTTTCATCAGGGACTATTGAATGGTTTAGGAATTATGTGACAAAATCTTTTTGGTTTGGTGGGAGAAAAAGCAAGGCTTTTGGAAGCCTTGCTTTGGTGATTTTCAATTTAGCCTAAAAAAAGCTCGTTTTTTTCCATTTTGAGAACTTTAGATACCAGGTTCTTAAAATCTTCTGGTGGTTCTAAAAGTCCAAGTTCCACTTTTGACAGGAACGGAGTCGAAACTTTTAGTTTCTTTGCGAAATCATATTGTTTGATTCCTAACTCACGTCGGACTGCCCAAAGTTTGTTTTTCAATCCATTGGAAAACTCAGGGTAGATGTCTTCCACAGCGCTTTCGTTAAAGAGTTTATCAACGGACGTTTTGAGATACTTGGCACAAGATGACTTAAATTTTTCAGTCGGATCTTGGGCACCAGTCTCAATTTTGGAAAGATAACTCGGAGATACCCCCAGAGCCCTTGCCATATCGTACTGTTTGATGCCTCTCTTCTTTCGAAGCATGTAAATGTGATTGTTCATTTATCCCCCCTAACAGTCAAAATATGTCAAATATGGCAAAATTCAATAAAAAAATTTTGCCATATTCCAAAACTTGGTGGGAACTATAATGTAACTTCTTTTAGACGATCGTTTGCGATCACTAAATTATAAGTAGTTTTTAAACCAGAAACTTTTTGTTCAATGAACGAATTTCGTTGAGAACCTTCCATTTCTGATTTAATTCGTTCTCTTACTGCTGTATATGGCTTAGGAATTCGATTTTGTGGATTTTTA
>JACVCB010000019.1 GCA_016742255.1 Leptospira sp. | reverse complement strand
GTATACACTGATATGGCTCCGAGAAAAAATCCGGCAAGAGCAAGAAGAGCCATATAATCAAATGTGTTTTTGATGAACTGTTGGGACCCAGAATTGACTTCTGTATTGTGATAAATGGTTAAGTCTTCTTTGATAAAGGACTCAAACTCTTTATCCTTCCAATCCAAAGTATCGGTAGTTTCTGGGAATTGTAGATAGATCGTATAACGAATGCGACTGCCTCGTTGCACAAGTCCTGTTTGGATCGCAGTGTCTTTGCGAATGATAGAACCAGGAGCCGAACCCACAAAGGAACCAACTGCACCTGGTTCTTTTAACACAATACCAGAAAGGACAAGAAGGCTATCACCCAATCGAACTCGATCACCGAGTTTCAGTTTTAAGTTTTCAACTAGTGTAGGATCTAAGAGAACTTGGTTTGGTTTTAAGTTTCGATACGCATTTTCAGGTTCGGTTTTCATTTCCCCATAAAAAGGATAACCTGTTTCTATCCCTTTGATAAAACTCAAAGAATTTTCAGAGCCAGATTCATTGGAGATCATGGATAAAAATTGGATCGAAGCACTGGTTTTGGCACCTGCCGGTAGTCGATTTTTCAATAAATCCTTAGCAGATTCAGTGATTTCCTGGGGGGATTGTAAAGCAAGATCGGCTCCCATAATGGATTTTGCCTCTTTCCTAATGGCATTGGCCGTATTGTCCTTATAGGAATGGATGCCAATCACAGAACCCACACCGAGTGTGATAGAGACAACAATGAGGATAGAATACCGAAACCGTGAAAAAAGCTCACGTTTTAAGTAAAAACGAAAGAGGGAAGCCTTCATCGACTCACCTTCTTTGTTTGTTTTGTCGTTTGTTTCTGTTTGGTGGCTCTTTTCAGAGAAGAGGAATTGGACTTAGAAGAATTTTTTCGATTGACCGACGATTTTTTGTTCTTCGAATCCGAGATGATCTCTCCATCTTTCATCTCGAGCACCCTGTCTGCTAGTTTTGCCACATCCGGATCATGTGTGACCACAACAAGAGTTGTTCCTTGTTTTTTGTTCCTATACAATAATAGGTCTAATATCGTTTTGCTATTTTTATAATCTAGGTTTGCAGTTGGTTCATCTGCAAAAATAATCTTCGGATCATTCACAAAACTTCGAGCAATGGCAATCCTTTGCTCTTCTCCACCTGACAGCTGTTTTGGGAAATGTGTTGCACGGTGAGACATAGACACAGATTCCAAAATGGTCTCTGCTTTTTTTAAGATCTCTTTCTCTGAAAGTGATGATTTTAAGTACAATGGGATCCCAACATTTTCAATTGCATTGAGTCCTGGCAATAATTGGAAGTTTTGAAAGATAAATCCAATTTGATCGACACGTATATCTGCAAGTTTTGATTCATTTTGTTTGGTGAGATCAATTCCATCGAGTGAAACGATCCCTGTATCAGGTTTATCAAGGCCTGCTGCAACACCAAGAAGAGTGGATTTACCTGATCCAGAAGGGCCGATAATCGCTACAAATTCACCAGTTTCCATACGAAATGAAATATTTTTCAACACATCAATCGTTTCTTCTTCGTTGTGAAATGATTTGAACACATTTTTAAATTCTAACACTAGGTTTTTCCCCCAAACCAATTACCATCTAACACATAACGCATGACTAATATCGGGCATTTATTCAATAAAATGCCACCTAACAACGATTTTTCAATTTTTTTTATAACAGTTATCTTTTTTTCAATTCTCATTTTCGTTCCAACTCTATTGCACCTCGGCAAAAAAAAACTTAGAAAAAATTCCTTATCTTTTTGTGTGTACATCCTAATTTTTTTTGACCCCAAAGGGTGGGTTTCATATAAAGTAACTTCATCGTAGTGTTTCCCCTCTCCCGTTTTTTGGGGATTTTTGGGAAGTTATGAACAGCACTGTCGATAAGCGGACTCATACAGGTAAATATAGAATGCTCGAATGCAATACAAAGATAAATACTGCAGACTTTATGAATGTGAAAATCAATAATGTTAAACCTTGTGCGGAATGTGGCTCCGTCACTACCCTTTATCAATACAATCTCTGCAAAGTTTGTTTGTCCAAGAGTTTCAAAAAGCTTGTAAAAATCATCGACTCCGTGAGAAAGTAGAATTAACTACACTTTCTCTACGTTAGTCGATGAATTATCCATTCCAAGATATTGAACAAAAATGGCAAAAATACTGGGACGACCACCAGACCTTTCGCACAAACGCACACTCTTCCAAACCTAAATACTATTGTTTAGACATGTTTCCTTACCCAAGTGGTGCAGGCCTTCACGTAGGCCACCCAGAAGGATACACAGCGACTGACATCATCTCAAGACTCAAACGTATGGAAGGATACGAGGTTTTGCACCCCATGGGTTGGGACGCATTTGGACTGCCTGCAGAACGATATGCGATGACAACGGGCATTCACCCACGTACCACGACAAAAAATAACATCAATACCTTCCGTCGCCAGATTAAAAGCCTTGGTCTTTCCTATGACTGGGAAAGGGAAATTTCCACCACTCACCCCGATTATTACCGTTGGACCCAATGGATTTTTTTACAGATCTACAATTCCTTTTTTGACAGGAAACAAAACAAAGCTGTACCCATCGATTCCCTTATCAAAACCTTTGAAACCGAAGGTTCTCAGTTTTTTGAGGGGATAGAACTTCCCAAAGGAATCCAATTTACAGGTTCTGAATGGAAATCCAAATCACGGAAAGAAAAAGAGGACATTTTGTCCCATTTCCGATTGGTGTATGAAGCCTATATCCCTGTGAATTGGTGTGAGGCATTGGGAACCGTTCTTGCCAATGAAGAAGTGGAAGAATGGACTTCCAAAGGGTATACAGTCGAAAGAAAACCTATGCGCCAATACATGATGCGCATCACTTCCTACGCCGAACGATTATTAAACGATCTTTCTCTCTGTGAATGGCCACCATCCACTCTCGAAATGCAAAGGAACTGGATTGGAAAGTCGGAAGGCTTGGAACTCAACTTTCACGTTCCTGCATTAAACAAAGACATCACGGTGTATACAACTCGCCCTGATACCATTTTTGGTGCGACTTATCTGGTTCTTGCGCCCGAACACCCACTGGTCGCAGAACTCACAACTGCAGAACAGAAAAAAGCGGTAGAAACCTACCAAAAAGATTGTTCCTTAAAAAGTGATTTAGAAAGAACCGAACTGAATAAAGACAAAACGGGTGTATTCACTGGTTCCTATGCTAGTTTGCCAACGGATCCTTCCGTAAACGTTCCCATTTACATCTCTGATTATGTATTAATCTCTTACGGAACAGGTGCCATAATGGCGGTACCAGCTCACGACCAAAGAGACTATGACTTTGCTGTGAAGTTTCAACTTCCCATCAAACAAGTGATTGATGGAAAAATGGAACCAAACCTTGCGTTTGATTCCAAAGATTCAGTTTGTATTAATTCTTCTTCCGCAGAAGTGCAGTTAGACGGAAAGTCTTACAAAGATGCGTTCCAAACCATGGTCGTTTGGGCAGAAAAAAAATCGGTAGGTCGTAAAAAAATCCAATTCAAACTGAGAGATTGGCTTTTTGCAAGACAAAGGTATTGGGGAGAACCCATCCCTCTTGTCCATTTTGAAGATGGAACACCAAAGGCATTATCGGATTCAGAATTACCATTAGTATTACCAGACCTAGAAGAGTTCAAACCTTCCGGAACAGGGGAATCTCCTCTTGCCCTTGCAAAAGATTGGCTTGTGTACAAAGACCCAGTCACAGGTGAAATCGGCAAACGAGAAACCAATACAATGCCACAGTGGGCAGGTTCCTGTTATTATTACCTTCGTTATATCGATCCAAGAAATAATGACAAACTCATTGATCCAACGCTTGAAAAGATGTGGATGCCAGTGGAAGTGTATGTGGGTGGAGCAGAACATGCCGTACTACACTTGTTATACTCAAGATTTTGGCATAAAATCCTTTTTGATTTGGGACATGTGTCCACACCAGAACCATTTAAAAAATTAGTCCACCAAGGTCTGATCCTCGGAGAGGACAAAGGCAAAATGTCCAAATCACGAGGAAACGTAGTCAATCCAGACGATGTAGTTTCTGAATACGGTGCTGATACTCTACGACTCTTTGAAATGTTTATGGGCCCATTTGAGATGTCCAAACCTTGGAGTAAAAATGGAGTCGATGGTGTTTTCCGATTTTTGAATCGTGTATGGCGACTCTTTCACTCAGGGGAAAATGAATCATTTTTTGTAGAAGATATCGAACCAAATGAAGCAGAACTCAAAACACTTCACCGCACGATTAAAAAAGTAAAAGACGATATCGATGGTTTTTCATTTAACACTGCTGTATCCCAAATGATGATCTTCATCAATGAGTTCACAAGTAATCCAAGAAAACCTAAAAAAGTATTAGAACCTTTTGTTTTGGCATTATCTCCTTTTGCACCCCACCTAGCGGAAGAACTATGGGCCAAACTAGGACACAAAGAATCACTTGCTTACCATCCGTATCCAAAATGGGATGAGAAGTATTTAGTAGATGCCAATATCACGATTGTTGTCCAAGTAAATGGCAAAATGCGTGGGGAATTTTTAGCACCTAGAGAAATTGAAGAAAAGGAAGCCTTATCCCTTGCAAAAGAAGTGGAAAAGGCAAAACCTTTCTGGGTCGGAAAAGAAATCAAAAAAGAAATTTATGTCAAAGGTAAACTCGTTAACATTGTAGTTGCTGGTTAATTGATTTTACAAAATCACCATCACAAAAATCAAAACTCCAATGAGTACGATTGTGATGAATGCACCCATTAACATAAATAAGTTGGCACCTGAAGATTTTGTATCTTGTTGTGCATTCCCTACTTTTTTCTTTTGGGTTTGGCCGGCTCCCGTTTTGTTTCCCGTTCCAGCAATGGATGCAGGTTTAGGAATAGCTACCTTTACTGGATGTTCTTCAATCGAATGGAATAAATACTGATTCGGTCCTTCAGCAAAAATATGGTATTCGGTTTTGTTACTCGCAATCCCAAGGAATTTGCCTACAACAGGTTCCTTTTTGATTTTACCTTCTTCGTCAATGAGACCCAATATTTGTGCATTTGTGAGTCCTTCTGGTGTTTCCGTTGGAACTCGAAATAAAATTTCCATACCTTCCATTAAGTTATCAAACTCAACTCCATTGATAGGAGAGATAACCGTTTTCATATTGAGTTCTTTTGGAAAAGCGACACGAAATTGTGCAATTTGTCGATCCAAAGCAGAACCTTCACCTTTTGGAAGTTCGGTGGAAACAGAAGGAACAGAAGCATCTTGTGCGGCTGGTGCCTCGTCTTCTGGTTTTGGAATGGGAAGTATGACCCCTTTCATTGGATTTTCATATCGAAACTTTGCCGTCGAAATTTTATCTACTTCAGCTTGTAGTTTGATATTCCTTCCCTTGGTTGCCATAAGAATTGGATTTTCTAAAAGTTCTGTGATATGAGAAGGATCCTTCTTTTGCCAAAGGGGAAGGAGTTCCTCTAACTTCTCTTTGGTGAATGCTCGGTGAACAGCACGACCAATATTTTCAGAGATGGCAGGATCATAACCACCTGTTTTACCAATGTCACCTAAGTCTGTTGAAATTTGTACGTGATCCGCAAACGTTCGAATCCGACGGAAGGTGGGAGACATTCCCACAACTGCATAAAGTTCCATAATGTGTTTACGTATGGAGGAAACTAAAATGAGAACCATTCCGTTCAAACTGTCCAAATCAATTTTTACTTTAACCAAGTAACCATCGGTGATTTTTCCTTGTAGAACTTCTTTGGCTTGTTCATCAGTAAACACAGCCTCTCTAGTTAATCCGAGAAGGTCTGCTTGTCTTTTTAATTGGTCTGCTTTTGTACTTAATTCTGACATTATTCTACAAACAGTTGTTCGATCATTCCATTTGATTTTGGTATTTCATGTAATGGAACTTCGACACGCGCTACTGTTTCCTTTTTCCTTTCTGATGAGTATATTGAAAATAAACGACGATCAAATCCAGATTGAGACAATAATATTTCTACCATTGTGATTCCCATTCCAGCTCCTTCTGTACTATCACCATGTTCCATAAAGAACTCGAATAGATTATCATACTTTTTAGCATTGATAAACTTTTCTTTTACCCTTTCTGCTTCAATTGGCAATAAAGGAAAATTATTTCGAATTTCTAAATCTATTTTGTCTTTTTTGTAAATACAAGTGATTTTAACAAAATGTCCCGATTCTCTCATTTTTTGTTTATAAGTGGGAAATTTGCGTTCATTCAAACTTGATTTGAAGAGTTTCATTCCTTCTTCATAATCCTCTAATTTTTGGATATTGAGTTGGAGTTCTTCGAAAATGATTCGTTTGATTGCTGCTTTCGTAGAATTGACAATTAATTCTTTTGCAGCTGTGTAGAAGAGTTCCATCAGGTCTTCACGATCCAGGGAACGCAAAATTCGTAACAAAATGTATTTGAGTTTTGCCTCACCTATGTCTCCCATCACATAGGTGATCATGGAAATTTTTTTCCCTGCCTCTACAGCCTGATCCACAGTTCGACAAAAATCTGGACTGAGAGAAATCTCTTGGGACATACCGGTAAACTTAAAAAAATTGCCAGTGAAGTGGGGATTTGTCTAGCGATTTATGTTTTCTTCAAATGTTTACCGAGGATTTCCATCACTCCCGATAAGGTTGGCTTACAAGGTAAAATCACATTCTTTAAGGTATCATCCACCTTCGGAATTTTCCCTTCGTGAAAGGCAAGTTTGAACTCGGTGAATTTTAGACCATTGGCAGTGGAGATCACAACAACAGACTCCCCCTGTTTAACCACTCCCGATTGGATTGATTTTAATAAACTAGCAAGTGCCACACCTGTGTGAGGGTCATTATACAGTCCGTACAAATCCCCTTTTGCACTTGCGTTCGCTAATTCTTCTTCCGTTGCCACCTCGACAATCCCATTGAATTTTTTCAGAACACGGATCGCTTTTTTCACGGAAACAGGATCACCAATTTGAATCGCAGACGCTAAGGTTTTTTCAGCAGTGACTGGAGAGAACTCCGCAAAACCCTTCTTAAACGACTCATACAGAGGACTTGCATTTTTTGCCTGAGCAAGGATGATCCTTGGCAGTTTTTGAATGAGACCAAGTTCTAACATCATTTCAAAACCCATACCAAGGGCGGAAACATTTCCTAAATTCCCACCTGGGATCACAACCCAATCGGGCACATTCCAACCTAATTGTTGGGTGATTTCCACAGAAATTGATTTTTGACCTTCGATGCGAAGGGAATTCATGGAATTTGCTAGGTAAATTGACTTTTCTTGAGTGAGTTCTTTTACAACTGCCATACAACCATCGAAGTCAGTTTCTAATGCAAGCACTATGGCACCGTTCGAGACAGGTTGGATGAGTTGAGCCGTTGAAACTTTGTTAGCTGGAAGTAAAATAATGGCTGGAATTCCAGCTTTGGCAGCATAAGAAGCAAGAGCAGCAGAAGTGTCTCCCGTCGATGCACAAGCAACTGCCTTAATGGGAACTCCATCGGCAATCATTTGGTTCACTTGGCTTACAAGTACGGTCATCCCTAAATCTTTAAACGAACCAGTATGAGAAACTCCGCACTGTTTGACATGAAGGCTTTTTAAACCGAGGTCCTTTGCAAAACGAGACGCATCATACAAATGGGTTGTCCCTTCCCCAGAGGTGATGATGTTTTCCTCTTTGATTTCGGGGAGAACCCATTCTTTTTTGCCCCAAACCCCAGAAGCATTGGGAAATTGGCTGGAACGGAATCGAGATTCAAAGGTAGACTTCCACTCTTCTGCTGGGATTTTTTTTAAGCTGTCTAAATCATGTTCAACATTTAGAAGTTCTCCACAACTGGAACAGGAATAGATGACTTGGTGGAGCGGGTATGTTTTGCGACAGGATTCGTTGGTGCATCGAAACTGTGCTCGGAATTGATATTTTGTAAGTGACATAGACTTCTCTAGGCTTCAGATTTACGGAAACTTCCTTTTCCATTCTTTGGAAAGGGGAAAAATGCACGAATGATTTTTATCGTTTTTTGATGGATATGGAAACAGAAACTTTAGGCCCCAATTGGTGGAGTAAAATCAAACGTTACGTGAGAAGAAGCCTCTTTGTCTTCTTATTTCTCTGTTTCTTACTGTTTGTCCGAATCTTTTTATTCCAAATCTATTCTGTCCAAGGGAATTCCATGTTTCCTACCTTGGAACATGGATCTGTCGTTTTTGTCTGGAAGGGAGGGTATGCCATCTCTGCCAAATTTTTTGGAACGGAATTATTGTACACCGATCCAAGTATCAATAAATTGGACTTAGTCTTATTTGTGAGCCAAGAAGACGAACTTGTCGTTAAACGTGTGATAGGTTTACCTGGCGAATTTTATTCCATTGAATCAGGAAGGGTGCTCATTGATTCCATGGAACTTTTAGAAAATTATCTTCCAAAAGGAACTTACACAAGTGAACCTTCCACTTCTGTCTTTTTAAACAGACATCATTCTCCATTTCTTGCAATGGACAAACAAGGAAGGATCCCTCCTGGTTATTATTTATTACTTGGAGATAATCGACAATATTCAACTGACTCAAGATCCTTTGGACTCGTACCAGTTGAAAAAATCAAAGGAAAGGTAATCTTTTATTTTTAACAATGACAGAATACAAACTTCGTTTTAAATATATCTTCTATTTTATCTTATCATTATTTGTTGTTTTGTTTTTCCGAGTTGTGTATCTCACTTACTTTAATGAAAACATAATCAATTTAAAAGCAAATAAATTTGTACAACGAGGAACCATTTACGATAGACGAGGCATCGAACTTGCGATCTCTCGAGAATCAGCAACGGTTGGAATTGATCCATCCAATATTTATGATCCTGAACTCACCGCACAAGAGTTAGGTCCAGTTCTTGGAATTCCAACAAATAAACTGATTGAAACCATTCGAGACAAACAAAACTATTTTTTACTAAAAAGAGAAATTGAATTATCAAAAGCAGAAAATATCAAAGCACTTTCACTCCCAGGTGTAAGAGTCGAAAAAGAATACAAACGAATTTACCCACAGGGAAGTCTTGCTGCTAGTTTACTTGGATTTACAGGTTATGATGATGATAAAGCCCTATCTGGTCTTGAAATGTTGTATAACTTGGAACTGTTATCCACACCAGATGCTGAATCTTCAAAAGGAAATAATGTTCACCTAACAATTGACAGTATCATACAATACCGATTGGAAAAATCCTTACAAAAAGCTTTTCTCCAAACCGCTTCCAAACGTGGAATCGGAATGATCATGGATACAGAAACAGGAAAAATCCTGGCTATGGCATCCTTTCCTAATTTTGATCCCAATCATTTCCAAGACTTTCCAGTGGAATCCCATACCAATTGGTCCATCCGGCATGTGTATGAACCTGGATCCACAATGAAAATTTTTATCGCATTGATGTTACTAAACGAAGGTAAAATTCTACCAGGAGAACGATTCCATTGTCCGGGATATATTGAAATTGGCAAAACTGTGATTCGTTGTACAGACAACCATGGCCATGTAAATTTAGATGAAATCCTTCAATATTCTTGTAATGTTGGAATTATCAAAGCGGCTCAAAAAATTGACGAGGCAACTTACTATCGTTATTTGGATAGTTTCAAATTTGGCAAAAGAACTAATTTTTCCATCCATGAAGCAAAAGGTTATCTCCCTCCACAAAACAAATGGAACAAAAGTACACCGTATTTTTTGTCAATAGGACAAGGAGTTTCAGTAACACCAATTCAGTTGATTACCGCTGCTGCCGCCGTCGTGAACGGTGGTATTTTATTTGAACCAAGTGTCGTTTCTCAAATAACCAATTCTTATGGTGAGTTGGTGCATGAATTTTCCACCAAATCTGAGTTAATTGGAATTAAGCCTGGTGCTGCTTCAAAAACATTAAATGCAATGGGTAAAGCAGTTTCCCAGGGAACGGGAAAAAAGGCATATTTAGAAAACTACTTCATTGCAGGGAAAACAGGGACTTCCCAAAAAGCGAAAGCAGGTGAAGGATACCAAGCGGGTTTATTTACGGCAAGTTTCCTTGGTTTTTTTCCTGCCGACAAACCAAAGTATGTTGGTCTTATCGTTTTTGATGAACCAGGCGGTGAGGCACATACTGGAGGAGGAATTGCTGCTCCCGTTTTTCGTGAAGTTGTAGAAAGTATCATTCCGATTGTAGAAAGAAGTGAAAAGGCATTGGTTTACCGATTACAGAACCAAAAAAACAAAATCTTTAAGGTAGATCCCAAACAAATGCCTGACATGACAGGCCTAACTGCATCGGAAGTAATCCAAGTACTAAAACAATTAAAAGTGAAGTATACTCTTGATGGATCTGGGTTTGTCAAATCCCAAGATCCAAAACCAAATACATCTCTTTCTCCCAATGTAAATGTAAAAATTGTCTTGGAACCGTAAGTGAACGAATCCTTTCTTTCCAAAAATTTAGCCTGTTTACCTTCACAAGTTTCTGAGTTAATTCAAAATGATCACTCCATGTTGGAAGGTACTCATTACAAACGAGTCAAATCCAAAGTTGGTGATGATACTTTAGAAATTAATGGAGTCTGGATCCACAGCCAATTTGATCCGAAAAAAGAAGCCACACGTTTTGTTGCAGAACTCCCACACGATGGAACCGAACGTATTTATTTGTTGTTTGGTGCAGGAATTGGTTATATCATACCCTATTTATTAGAAAGATCCAAAGTAACGATCATATGGATGGAACCTTTTTCGTTTCTTATACAAGAGACTTTGGCAAAGTTTGATTTTTCAGAAGCATTACTTAGTGGTAAACTGGTTCTCGTAACAGGTGACAATTTAGAAGACCAACTTTCAGACGCAGTTAAGGGAAAAGGAACACATCCCATTAGTTTTGTTCCCCACCGTGGGTCATGGCAATGGAAAGAATCAGAATACCTTAAATTGAAACTTATCGCCGAACAAATGTTCCATAAGAAGGACGTAAACTTAGCAACATTGACTCGGTTTGAAAAAATTTGGGCAAAAAACATTTGTTACAACCTTCCAGAATTATCAGAGTTTCGACCTGTAGCAGATTTATTTGGCATTGCGAAGGGAATCAAAGTTCTCATTGCTTGTGCAGGACCAAGTTTGTCCGAATCCATTCCTGAAATCCTTCGTTACCGAAACCAATTTTTGTTATTAGCAGTAGACACTGCAGTTCCCATCCTTACATCTTTTGGTGTAGATCCTGATTTAATTTATTCTGTAGATCCTCAGGCATTAAATAGCCAATATTTGGAAGACTACACTGGTGAAGGGATTTTAATTTTTGACCCTACTTCCACATATATTAGCCTTAGATTGGAAAAGGGACCAAACAAAGGTTTTGTGACATCTTCTCCATTTCCATTACTCCAATTATTAGAAAAAACTGCATCTGGTGAAATTGGTTCCGTTCCCTTTGGTGGTTCTGTTTCTACGAATGCTGCAAGTCTTGGAACACTCATGGGTGCCGAAAAAGTGTATTTGGTCGGACAAGATTTAAGTTTTACGAAGGGTCTTGCTCATTCCAAAGGAGCAGTGTTAGAAGAAAGATTAAATTACTTAGAGTCTCGAAAGTTTCGGAGGGAAAAACACAATTACAAACAACTTTTTGCCCTTCCCCAAAAACAAGTTTCGGGAATTCAAAATGAAACCTATATAACCAACGAAAAGATGTTAATTTTTAAAAAATGGTTTGAAGATCATACCAAAGAAAACCCTTGGACCAACTTAACAAAGTTTGGTGCCAAATTAGAAGGGATGGAACATTCCAGTTTTCAAAAAGAATTTGAGAATACTTCCGATCAAAAACAAATCCAATCTGTAATGCATGTAAAAAAGTTGATCCAATCTAAATTAAAGGAAAATACTTCCTTTTTTGAACGATCATTACTCATCGAAGATATACAAAATACAATCACATCTTTAATCGAATTTCTGATCCTTGTCAGACAAGGCCTTACCGTTTCACAGCGGATGTACCAACAAATCCAAAAAAACCAAATCAATCCAAAAACATTTTCAGAAGATATCAAACGAATGGATTTGATCGATGAGGAGGTATCTCAAAAAAAAGGATTAAATGAAATTTTGAGTTTGGGAATCCAAAGAGTGATTCTTACAATTACAGAAGGGTATGATGAACAATTGAGTTTGGAAGAAAAGGAAAATGCCCAACTAGGTGTAGCTAAAAAATCATTACTTTTATACGAAGGATTGTATGAGTCCATTCGTTCCACCAAACGGATGCTCACAAAATCCTTGTATCGTTTACAATCTAATCTTTAGGAAGGACTGATAATACAGTAAAGTCTACCCTTCTGTTTTTGATTCGGCCGGCTTCCGTTTGGTTCGTATCAATTTCTGCTGTTTCACCAAACCCTCGGTAGTCGAGTTGGCTTTGGTTCACACCATTTTTGATGAGTTCATCATAAATGAATTTCGCACGTTCGTCTGACAAAATTTTATTTTCGTCCATTTCACCGATGAAACAGGTATGCCCTTTGACTCGAATTTTAATTCCTGGATAGGATTTTAGTGCTTCGGCAAGAGTTGCAATTTTATCAGAGGCAGTTTCTTCAGTTGCCATACTTTGTCTGATAAATCGAATTTGTAAATCATTGATATAACGAATGGCTTTGGCTTGGGAATCAAATCGATTTGAAACAGTTCCAGATTGTAAGCTAACACGTTCTAATGATCGTGAACTGGACTCTTGTCCTTGTGATGTTACGTTACCTTGTTTGGAAAGGTTTGCACTTGAATTACGATTACAACTTCGAATGCCTAAGAATAAAAGAAAAAGAAAAAATAATACAATCAGACCAATGACGATGAATTTTCCTAATTGGCTTTGTTTCGGAGTGATTTGGAATTTATTGAGTGCAACAAGTTCGTTGTATTCGGGAGTTGGTGCTACTTCATAACCAGAGTCTTCGTTCGAATCATAAATTTCCATATAGGAAGATTCAGATTCATTTACAGAAATAGATGTTTTTTTGGTTCGAGTGGATTTTGATTTAGAAGAAGACTCTTTGGGATTCGAAGATTTGGATTGGCTTTTTTTCTTTGCAGCTGGAACAGAAATCTTAGCTGCCCACTTACGAATTTCAGATCGTAAGTATTCATCTGCATCAGGTGAAAATTTAAAATTGTCGCGGATGTGTTTTACAGTTCTTTTTTCAACATCAGTATAATCACCACCATCTTTGATGGCATCAAATAATGTTTTTGCGATGTTTTTGCCAATAGGAGCTTTGCTACGTTTGGTGGCCTTCTCAACGATTTCTAACAATTCATTGTCGTATTGTTTACCATTGATGGTACGGTAATAACTTTCTGCCACTTCGAAGCTCCTTTCTTATACTATCGACCAAAGAGGTCTATCGATCCATCCTTTTCTTAGGATCAAACGCTGAAACCGTCGAGAAATTGGTTATTTTTGAGCTTATATTGCAAAGATCCACGGCTGATCCCCAAAAGTTTTGCAACCTCTTCTTGGGTGGACGCCCTTTGGAAGGCTTCTTTGATCCAAATTGCCTCTAGTTTTTCAATCGCTAAATTCAAAGATAAGTTCTCACTTGGAGTGAGAATTTCTGTCCCCACACCGAATCCCGATACTTTCGTCCGTGTTTCTTCCTCACGTTTGCCATCTTGTTGGAAAGAATATGGCTCAAGCACTGTCTCTTGTGGAACAAGGACTGCATATTGAATGACACTTTGTAATTGTCTTACATTCCCACTCCACGGCATTCCTGTTAATGACTTTAGGGCTTCGGTGGAGAAAGATTTGTTTCTTCCATATTGTTTATTGTATTGGTATAAAAAATGGTGTGCAAGGAGTGGTATATCACCTCTTCTTTCACGTAACGGTGGCATACGAAGTGGAACTTCCGCTAGGCGGTAATATAAATCCATGGAAAACGTTTCTTTCTGAATGTCTTCCAAAAGGTCTCTTTTGCTACCTGTAAAAATTCTGATATTTAGAACTTCGTCTTTTTTCTTTAAAGTTGGATTCGGAATGGTTTTATCACTTAAAGTTTGAAACAGTTTGTTTTGTAAATTGGAAGGTAAATCGCCAATTGATTCAATGTATAAGGAACCAGTATTGGATTGTTCCAATTTTCCTGGATTGAAGATTTTACCACTAAAACTTCCAAAAAGTTCTGCTTCCAATAATTCGTAACTGAGCCCAGAACAATCAACCGTGTGAAAGGGAGCATTTTTCCTTTGGGAAATATAATGAAGTGCCTTTGCTACTAATTTTTTCCCAGATCCCTCTTCTCCAATCATCATAACCGAAATATCGGAAGGACCTACTTGCCTAATTCTATGTTTCAAAAATAAAATGCTTGGATCATAACCTAAAATTTCTTCAACAGGGTCTTCTTCCCGTTTGGATTTTTCGAATGCTTCTTTTGCAATTCTTTCTTCTAAAATAACAATTGTTAATTGAGAAGCAAAGAGAGTAGCTTGGTTGATGATATCGGGTGAAAAAAAGTTTACTTTGTCTGATTCTAAATTGAGAACTCCTACAACAGAGTCTCTTGTAAGGAGTGGAATGGCAAGTTCTGAGCGAACCGTCTCAATGAGTTTTACATAATCTTTGTCTAATAGAACATCGGGAACATAGGTGATTTCTCTTGTGGATGCAGCACGACCAGTCACACCTAAGTTAAACGGTAATTTTGCTGCAATTTTTTTCTCCCAGTCCATACCTTTGGCAGCAACGATGGTAAGAACCTTTTCTTCTTGGTCCATAATGGAGATACTTCCCGTTGAGGCACCAAATAAAGTGAGGGTCATATCCAAAATGAAATTCAATCGATCCGTAATATTCGGAAGTTGTTGGATTTCTTTTTGGATTTTCCTTAAGGCACCGGAAATATCCTGTTTCACAGACATGGGATTATACTTTAGCGTTTGCCTTCTGATTTGTCAGGTATTTTAAATAGGCAATGATAAAATCTTCCAGGTCACCATCCATCACCGCATGGACGTTTCCTGTTTCAAAATCGGTTCTGTGGTCTTTTACCAAGTTATAAGGATGGAACACATAACTTCGAATTTGTGAACCCCAAGCAATGTCACGTTTTTCCCCTGCTTTTTTGGCATTCTCTTCTTCTGCTTTTTGTTTTTCCATTTCGTAAAGACGTGCTTTTAACATCTTCATTGCGGTATCACGGTTTTTGATTTGTGACCTTTCCATTTGGCAAGAGACTACAACTCCTGTTGGAATGTGTGTGATCCGAACGGCAGAGTCGGTGGTGTTCACGTGCTGACCACCAGCTCCCGAAGATCGGTAAACATCCACTCGTAAATCTTTTTCTTCGATGTTCACTTGGATATCGTCATCCACTTCTGGTGTCACATAGACAGACGCAAAAGATGTATGCCTACGTTTATTAGAATCAAAGGGAGAAATACGAACAAGGCGGTGGACTCCTGATTCACATTTTAAATACCCAAATGGATGGTCCCCTTGGATGTAAAGTGTAGCGTTTTTGATTCCAGCGGTTTCACCCGGTTGGTAGTCCACAAGTTCTGCTCGGTAACCTTTTTGTTCACAAAACCTTGTGTACATACGAAGTAACATATCAGCCCAGTCTTGTGATTCAGTTCCACCCGCTCCTGGATGGATATTGATAAAGGCAGCTTTTCCATCATCTTTGCCAGAAAGAGCATCTAACATTTGCAAGTTTTCAAATGCCTCAAACATTCTTTCAAAATCATCGTTTAATGATTTTAAACCAGATTCTCCCATCTCTTCCGAAGTGAGTTCGATTAAGTCTGGAAAATCTAAAAGTTCTTTTTTTAAATCCAACCATGGATCCAACTTTAATTGTAATTCGTTTCGTTTTTGAGTTACGTTTTTAGCTTGGTCAGGTGAATCCCATAATTTTGGATCGTTTGCCTTTTCAATTAAGGACACCAAACGATCATAATCCTCTTGGAAATTTTGTGCAGTCCAGTAGGTTTGAAATGTTTCTATCATTTCACTTGTTTGTTTTTTTAAGTCTTTTAATGATCTATCCATAATGCGTAAATCCGAAGTGTAGATTAAAACAAAGAATCTTTACGTAAACGTTGCACTTCCCATTGGAATGTGATTTCTCTCAGTTGAGGAGTATTTCCTTCTACAGTTCCCACTAGAGAATAACTCGATTCTTTTCCATAACTATCAGGTAACCGTTTCAGGATGAATTTTCCTGATTTGATGAGTTCGATTACATGAAGTAAAAATGGATCCTTTTCTTTTCGGCTCATCTCTTCCATTGCATAATAAAATGTAGATAAACCTTTATAAAACCAATCAATGTATTCGTTTTTGCCCCGTGGCCAAATTTGTTCCAATCGAATCTCTGATTCTTGTACAAGTGACTTACCTAAAAAAGGTTTTTGTAACACACGACATTGGAAATAAATTTCAAAATTTAAATCCCTGTCGCCACCTTTTTCATAATCTACACCGATCCATCTGATCCAAGATTTTTTTTCTTTGATGGGAAGAGCAGGAATGAGAGCAAACAAATACCCTTGGTCTTTAAAAATCCTTTCATGAGCCAAATGTTCCAAAATTTCAAGTGGGATCATATAATGACCCTTTGACCATTCAATCACATAAGGAATGGATTCTAATTGTAAATATTCTGGAGGTGTTTCCGTGCGAGTGATATCACCAAACTGAGTTAAGATGAAGATGAAGGAAAGTAACTCTTGGCGACTGAGACTTGACAAAACACTGACAGAACCACTCAAGTTTTGTAGGGCTCTTCGGATCATCAAATGTTGTTGGAGTTGAGTTTGGTTTTCAGATAAAATAATCCCTAGGTGTTTTTCAAAATTGCGAAGTTTAGAACGTTCGCAAGATTTAAAATTTCCTGAGAGACTAAATGGCACTTACAGAGCTCTCCTACCAATATCTTTTCGATAAAATGTATTTGGTGCTTTTACTTTCGACAGAAATACATAACAATCATTAATCGCATCTTTTAAACTGGATCCAAACGATGTGATCCCAAGGATACGTCCACCACTGGCAAGGATCGTTTGGTTTTCTTTTTTTGTTCCTGCATGGTATACTACCACATTCCCTTCGTTTGGTGGAATTTCTAACACCATTCCTTTTTCAGGAGCATCAGGGTATCCTTTTGCTGCAAGTACAACAATCGCAGAAGAGCCAGATTTCAATTTTAAATTCCTTTCTGGTAAATTACCTGTAGCAGATGCATAAAAAATCGGCAAAATGTCTTCATCAAGTAATCGTAACACACATTGTGTTTCAGGATCACCGAACCGACAATTGAATTCGACCACATTGGGTTCTCCTTCTTTTGTGATCATTAGACCCACGTATAATAGTCCTTTGTAAGGATGTCCTGCATTACGAAAGTCTTCTAACATTGGTTCGATGATTCTCGATTTAACTTTTGAAAGTACAACATCAGTCACAATTGGTGCTGGTGCATACGCTCCCATCCCACCTGTGTTTGGTCCAATGTCTCCATCGTAAGCACGTTTGTGGTCTTGGGCAGCAGGCAAACACATATACCTGTCTCCATCAGTAATGACAAATAAAGAAGCTTCTTCCCCTTCTAAAAAGGATTCGATGACTACTTTGTTTCCACTTTGACCAAATTTTGATTCTAAAAATATTTCATCTAATGCTCGTTTGACTTCTTTCAATTCAAAAGCAACTGTAACACCTTTTCCCGCTGCCAAACCATCTGCTTTGACAACCATTGGTAACATTTCTTTTTGAGCATAACTCCAAGCCGATTCATGGTCTGTAAATACAGCAAAAGAAGCTGTGGGAACTTTTGCTCGTTTCATCATTTCTTTTGCAAAATGTTTACTACCTTCTACCTGTGCACAATAGGCAGATGGACCAAAACAAGGGATACCAACTTCATCACACCAATCGGCAATTCCATTGACAAGTGGGTCTTCTGGTCCCACCACAACAAGATTTGTTTTGGAAATCTTTATATATTCTAAAAACTTAGATTTATCAGTAATGGAAATTTCATCTGCTCCTAGCAGGAGCTCCGTTGCAAATCCTCCATTTCCTGGGAATACCTTCAACGATTCCAAAGAGTTAGATTTTGAGATCACGTCCGCTAATGCGTGTTCTCTGCCACCACTTCCAAGAAGTAAAACTTTATATTTATGTTCCAATTTTTTCTAACGCCCTAATTGTACTTTCTAATTTCTCTTTCCAAGTATTGTATTTTTCTCTTTCTTTCTCAACTACATCTGGTTTTGCTTTTTCCAAAAAGGATGGATTGTTAATTTTGTTTTCTAACTTTTCCATTTCGGATTGGATTTGTTTTTTTTCTTTCTCCAATCTTTGTTTTTCCTTTTCGAAATCAAAAATCCCCTCGAGTGGTAAAATGATTTCTCCAATCGAGAATGCACCGACTGAGTCTGTGTTTTTTAATTCATAGGAATCTAAAAATTCCAAACTCTCTGCTTTGGATAATTGAAGGATGGATTTACTTTCTCGTTCCATCATTTCTTTTAATTCTTTATTTGCACATTTGAGGATGACCTTACATTTTTTTTCAGGTTTTACTCCGAGCTCAGCTCGCATGTTTCGAATTTTGGTAATGATCTCACGAACAAGTTCCATCCGAACCACAGCAGGTGAAGTTTCCGAAACTCCATAGGCTTTTGGAAATTCTGTTTTTGCGAGTTCCTTTGACTCCAGAAGGGAATGGATTTCCTCTGTGATGAATGGCATAAAAGGATGAAGGAGTCCGAGTGATTTTTTTAATACACTCACAAGCACTTGGCGTGCTTTTTCTGCAGACTCTGGTGTCACATTTCCATACACACGAGCTTTGGTTAGTTCCAAATACCAATCGCAAAACGAACCCCAAACGAAATCATAAATCGCATTCGCCATTTCAAAGAAAAGGTAACCAGAGTAAGCTTTTTCATATCGACCAAGCATCAAATCAAATTCATGTAAGATCCAAAGGTCAGTGTCTTCCAATGCATTTAAATCAGGTTCTTTAGGAGAAAAGTCTTCTGGCAAATTCATAAAAATGAATCGGCTGGAATTCCAAATTTTATTACAGAAGGAACGATAACCATCTAACCTAGATTCGTCGAAGAGAATATCTTTTCCTTCCGGTAACACTGCAGCCAAAAAGAATCGGAAAGAATCCGTTCCGTATTTGGACATCATATCCAAAGGATCTACTACGTTACCGAGTGACTTACTAAACTTCTTTCCGTCTTTGTCACGAACAAGACCATGAATAAGCACTTTATGAAACGGGACATCGCCCATAAATTTGAGTCCGTTCATAATCATACGAGCAACCCAAAAGAAGATGATATCAAATCCTGTGACGAGAACTGAAGTTGGGTAATACTGTTTGAGTTCTTCTGTTTTTTCTGGCCAACCAAAAACGGAAAATGGCCAAAGCCCAGAAGAGAACCAAGTGTCTAATACATCTTCGTCTTGTTTGATGGTGTCGGCAGTAATAGAGATTCCTTTTTTCTGAAACAATGAAATGGCTTCCTCTAAAGACTCAGCAACCACCATATCACCGTTTGGTGCATAATAAGCAGGGATACGATGACCCCACCATAATTGCCGAGAGATACACCAATCACGGATATTTTCCATCCATTCAAAGTAGGTTTTTTCCCACATCTTTGGTTGGAACTGAACCTTGCCTGATTTGACAACTTCAATGGCTGGTTTTGCAAGGGATTCAATTTTCACAAACCATTGTGTGGATAACAATGGTTCAATGACAGCCCCACCTCTTTGGTTATGGCCGACACTGTGGACATGGGTTTCTATTTTTTCAATATAACCTTTGGATTCTAATTCTTCTACAACACGTTTGCGTGCTTCAAAACGATCCAAACCATTGTACTTACCTGCATGGTCATTGAGTGTACCATCCAGATTCATAATGTTGATAGGTGTGAGTTTTAGTCGTTGGCCCGCTTCATAGTCATTTGGGTCATGAGCTGGTGTGATTTTCACAAGGCCCGATCCAAATTCTTGGTCGACAAAGGAATCAAACAAAACTGGAATTTCTTTTTCAGCGATTGGTAAAAATACAAATTTATCTTTTAAAGCCGAATAACGTTTGTCATCTGGGTGAGCACAAACTGCCACGTCACCAAACATTGTTTCTGGCCTTGTTGTCGCTACAACAATGTATTCCCCTGCACTTAATGTTTTTGGGTCTTTGGATTTGAATTCAGCTTTTGGGTATTTGATATGATAAAGTTTGCCTTGTTTTTCCTTGTATTCTACTTCAATATCCGAAATGGCAGTTTTGGTAACAGGACACCAATTGATGATACGTTCCCCACGGTAAATCAAACCTTCATCAAATAATGTGCGAAATACTTTTATGACGGCTTTAGATAAACCTTCATCAAAAGTAAATCGTTCTTTGGACCAATCAACTGACTCACCGAGTAACCGTTGTTGTTTGGCAATCATTCCACCTGAGTGTGCTTTCCATTCCCAAACTTTTTCGATGAATCCTTCGCGAGTAAAATCAGTTCTGGATTTTCCTTCTTTTGCCAGTTCGCGTTCCACAACAACTTGTGTCGCAATCCCAGCATGGTCCATCCCTGGAACCCAAACCACGTTTTTCCCTTTTTTCCGTTCAATGCGTATAATGATGTCTTGGATGGTATGATTGAGTGCATGCCCAATGTGTAAATTCCCAGTGACATTTGGAGGTGGGATGACGATGGAAAAAGTTTCTTTGCGTGAAGTATCAGGAGCAAAGGTTTTTTTTTCTTCCCAGATTTGGTTCCACTTTGGTTCTACAGATTCAGGATCGTAACGGTCAGGTAGATGTGATTTCATAAGGTCGATCGATTTCTTGGACTTTACTATGTTTCGCAGTGAGTATTGGGGTCAAGGATGAAACAAAGTCTCTTAGGTTCGCATTGACAGAAAGCTGGACTAAAAGAATCTGGTCGGCATGAACGCAAAAACAGCAAAAATCCTCGGCAAATATGCAACCTTTAAAGGTGTTTCAGAGAAACAATTGAAACGTGATTGGTTGTCTCTTTCGCACATCGAGAAAGACAAAAAAAGACAAGAAATCTTAAAAGAAATCGCGAAAAAATAATCGAAGCGGAAGGATCCTTCCGCATTTTTTATGGAACACCGATTCCAAACGATTTTCTCACTCCTCTTTTTAAGTACCACACTCCTCCTTCCTACTCACTGCTCGAAACAAAGAGACATAATTCTCACCCAATACGAGTCGTCCTTAGCAAAAGCGAATTTGGAAAATCGGAAACTCATCGTTGTCTTTGGTGCCGATTGGTGCCCCGACTGTAAGGCATTAGATGGAATTTTTGCCGATCCAGAAACCAAAACTTTACTCGATTCAGAATTTGTTGTGATGAAGGTTGATGTTGGTCGATTTGACAAAAACTTAAGTCTCAATGAACTACTAGGAAATCCAATTCAAAATGGAATCCCATCACTTGTTGTTATTTCACCCAAAGGGGAATTCATAACCTCTACAAAAGGTGGTGAATTTTCTAACGCAAGTAAGATGACAAAAGAACAAGTACTCGCATATTTATATAAACTGTAAAAAGGGAAACATCATGAAACTAAATACTCCAATTTACCTCACTCATTCACTCTCAATTGGATTTAAACTCCTTTTCCTTTTTAACATTTTGGTTGTTTCTTCTCTCATAGCTGAAGAACCGACAATCCAAACTTTGAAAGTTGGTGACTCACTCCCTGAAATTCCTTATACCAACCAATGGGAAGAACCAAGTCCCATCCCAAAGGAAACCATTAAAGTATTCTTCATTTCCGATATGGATGCGAGTAAGATTATCCATCCCATCTTGGAGAAGGAAAACAAAGGGTATTTGGAGTCCAAACAAGCAGTTCTCATTTCCGACATCCATAGAATGCCAAGCCTCATCACAAGATTTGTGGCACTTCCTAAAATGAAATCCTATCCATATACTCTTCGTTTGGTGAGAGAAGAAAAATTAGCGGATCCATTTCCTAGGACAAAAGGTTCCGTGACAATGATCCAATTAAAACAAGGGAAAATTACAAAAATTCAAATTTCGAATGTAGAAAAGGAAGTGAAGGATTTTTTAGAAAGTTTGTAATAGCCAAAAGTTAAGTAAATCCTATTCCAAATGGAAAAAATTTTTCAATCTAAGCTAAAAACTTATCTATATGATTCTATCCTTATCTTTTTTCTTATCAAATCTATATTCTTTCTTATTTCTTCACCGTTAAAAGGATATGCTAACAATTTTGATGCGAATCGATATACCAGATGTTATGCAGTTTTCCCAGTAGACAACTCACTAATCGAAAAAGCACATAGTAAACCGATTAGAGAGTATGAATACAAAGGTTTTTTTAACAATCCATTAATTGAATACGATTTTGACTCGTGTTTTGTTAGCACTGAACTCATTTTTCAATTCCCCACATTTTTATATTCATCCGTTTTGAATGAGAAATTTCAATTACAATCGATCGGTATCGTTCGTATTCTCTCTATCGTTATTTTTTTAAGTTTATTTCATTTGAAAAATCGAATGTCTACTTTTCAGAAAGTCCAGATTTTAATATTAACGTTTTTAATTTCCGACCCAGCTGTTTTACTCTATTTTAATACATTTTATGCCGAACCCTCGGGCATCATCTTTTTAACATTTCTGTTCATTATCTTATCTCAACTTCAAATTAGTTATAACAATAAACTTAACTACTTTTTATTCATCTTTGCCATTCTGCTCTTTTTTACGAAAAAACAATATTCTCCATTAGCCATTGTTTTTATTGGCTTAAGTATTTTTTATTTCCTTAAGAGGAATAAGACCAAAAGAAAAACACAACTTACTAAACATGTTACTATCTTAATCATAACTCTGGTTAGCAGTATTTTACTTTATAAAAAAAGTCATTATGATGATTCATTTATTAAAGAAATTAATAAAACAAATACGATTTTAGGGTTTGTTTTTAAATATTCCAAACCAGCACAAATTCAAGAAAATTTTCAATTAAACAAACAATGTGAGAATTACATTGGTAAAAATTGGTTTGAAGGCCAGTTCTGGAATGGTCATCCATGTCCTGAGATTATGGACATTGGGTATTCAAAATTAATATTATTTTTAATGAAAAATCCAAATTTGTTTTTTGAGTTAACCAACCATGCACTCATTGAAACGAAAGGATGGATCAACTTTGAATACCCACAGACAGAAGAAGGTAAATTAGAGAAAGATATTTTTACTCTAAACCATCAAATCATAGCATTACAAAGCCAGTATTTTACTTATTTATTCTATTTTCCTATATTTGTCTTTATGTTATTATTAAGTCCATATGTCCGGAAAAATTTTCCCGCCAAACATTACCTAATCACAATTCTGTTACTCTATCTTAGCTTTTACGCAACCATTTTCGGTGATGGAACCTTTGAACTAACAAAACATTTGTTTGTTTTTTATTTTATCTTCTTATACTTTTATTGTTCCTTATCCTTTCAAATTTTATTTGTTTTTCTAAGGGAAACCAAATACCTATTTCGAAAGCCATTCTAATTCACATTTGATTTTTTTCTAACCATCGGGAATTTCACAATTTTACCTTTGGTTCAGGATCGATCTGTCGCCTATTTAAACTCAATTCAGTTACTTTTTTCTATCATTGTGTAAAATCTACTTGATAACGATGTTCTTGATTCTAAACATTTGTCCCTAAAGTAAATCTGTAACAAGAGTAAGAGAGATCCCTTATGGCACTTCCTAAAGTATGTGTAATTGGAGCTGGTTCTTCTGGAATCACCGTCATCAAATCCTTAAAAGAACACGGCATTCCGTTTGATTGTTATGAAAAGGGAAGTGATGTTGGTGGCAACTGGCGTTACAAAAATGACAATGGCCTGAGTAATATTTATAAATCCTTACACATCAACACCCATCGGGACAGAATGGAATACCGTGATTTCCCAATGCCAACAAACTACCCTGATTATCCCAATCACGAGCCCATCCAACAATACTTTTTATCCTATGTAGACCACTTTGGACTTCGCAAACACATCCAATTCAAAAATGGAGTGAAAAAAGCCGAACGTACAGAAGATGGTCTTTGGAGGATCACACCAGAAAAAGGACCCACACAAATCTATGATGTGTTAGTTGTTGCGAATGGCCATCACTGGAGTGAACGTTGGCCCGACCCGGCTTTCCCGGGAAAATTTTCCGGACAAACCATCCATTCACATTCCTATGTAGACCCAAAAACACCTGTTAACTGCGAAGGAAAAAACGTAGTGGTTCTTGGCATGGGGAATAGTGCCATGGATATCTCGGTAGAATTATCGAGACCTGGTGTTGCTAAAAAAGTATTTTTGTCCGCAAGGAGAGGTGCGTATGTCATCCCCAATTATCTCTTTGGAAAACCATTAGACAAATTAACCGAATACACTCCGCATTGGGTTCCATTTTTCATCCAACAAACACTCGCTCACCTTCTAATTCGTTTTGGAGTGGGGAAAATGGAAGACTTTGGTTTACCAAAACCAGATCATAAATTTGGGTCTGCTCACCCAACCATTTCCCAAGACTTACTTGTGAGACTCGGTCGTGGTGATATCAAACCAAAACCTGTTATCACAGAACTCCGTGGGAAAAAAATTGCCTTTGCGGATGGAACCGAAGAAGAAGCGGATGTTCTCATTTACTGCACAGGGTATAATATCAAATTTCCTTTTTTTGAAGAAGATTTTCTCTCTGCGCCAAACAATTATATCCCACTTTATTATAAGATGATGAAACCCGGGATTCACAATTTGTTTTTTGTGGGCCTCATGCAACCGTTAGGTGCCATTATGCCACTAGCAGAATGCCAAGGGAAATGGATTTCTCAGTACCTAACTGGAAACTATGTTTTGCCATCCAAAGAAGAAATGGAAAGAAGCATTCTAAAAGATGAGAAGGCGATGAAAAAAAGATACGTGAGTAGCACAAGGCACACCATCCAAGTGGATTACGATAGCTTTTTGTATGATATGAAAAAAGAAATGGAACAAGGTAAAAAAAGAGCAGCAAAGGAAGGAAACCATTTGCCAATCGAAGCACGTGCCATGTACCATTCAGAGAAGAGCCATGTTCTTTCTTCTCGCAAACAAAAACAGTTGGTATCCAAGTAAAACAATCCATTTGTCACGTTCGTACAAAAACACAATCTGTTTCCTAACACTTCTCATCCTAGGAACAGGTTGTGCCTCCAAAGGGTATTCCTACCAAGGAAATCCACTTTTTGGTTGGATGGAAGCATCCGGGGAAGTGCGAACCACTGACCCCTTCCCCATCCTCAAACGGTATCCAACATTCCATGCAATTGATTTTGAATTCCCTGTCGGGGGAAAGTATGCAGATGGGTATTACCTAGCGCAAAAGTTTGGTGCTGAAAATGCAAAATTTGGTGGGAGAAAACACCTAGGTGAAGATTGGAATGCACTCACTGGTGGTGACTCTGATTATGCAGCCCCGGTTTATGCCTTTGGTAATGGAGTCGTTTCCGAAATTGCTGATTATGGTGGTGGTTGGGGAAAGGTGATTCGGATTGTCCACCAGCAGAACTTGCCAAATGGAAAATTCTATTATTTAGAAACAGTATATGCTCATCTCCACACAATCGATGTAGAACCAGGCCAATTTGTGAAAAAAACGGAATGGATTGGAACCATTGGTGATGCGGGAGGAAGTTATCCCGCCCACCTCCACTTTGAGTTACGATCTAAAATTGGTGCCCCGTTAGGTGGGGGTTATGGCCTGAATACGGACGGATTTTTACCACCAACGCGGTGGCTGATGCAATACGGTCCCAAAGAAAAGTCATTTAGTGAAGAGACCTTCCAATGGATGGGAGAAAAAAACGGAACCCTTTGAAGGAATTAGAAACTCCTGATAAACTCCAACACTTCGTCTTCTTTTTCAGCATTTGTGTCATAAAAATTACAATGGATTTCGTATAAGTCTTCCTGATCCACTTTCTCTGACTTTAAGGTTTTCACAAGAAAGTCGATTGAACCTGTCATCGAAATCATTTTTAAAGATATTTTTAAAATCGAAGGCACTTCAATGTCATAAGGATGGAAAAATTTGATTCCCCGGGCACTGATATGTTTTTTCGAATCGTAATCCTTTAATGATTCCAATTGAACTTCAAAAGTTGAGGGTATTTCGGTATAATGATTTGGTTTCATAGTCTTGGTGTATACTGCAACAAACATAGGATTCAGAATACTCGTATTCAATTACTATTTTATTACGGATGTATAAATCTTTATGCAAAAACGACATTAAACCCAGCAAGTAGGACAAGTAAGATCACACCCCAAGCTAAAATCCGTGGGTCCCAGAAGGCATTGGTTTTGTCTCTGTTTGCATATACTAACCCATGTAAGTCTCTATTTGGATCCTCATTTTCGATGAAACTGACAACAACCATCACTAGAAAACAAAACACTCCCGAATAAATAGCACCATAAAAATTAGATACCATATCCGATTTGTAATATAAAATTTTGTTAACATACAAAAAGTAATGCAAAAGCCCACTTGCCGTACCCACTAACATTCCATAAAAGGCACTCCACTTAGATGCTTTTTTCCAAAACATCCCCAGTAAAAAAATCGAGATCAGTGGTGCATTAAAAAACGAAAAGAGTAATTGGATGTAATTCATGATGTTTTCAAATTGCATCGCAATGTAAGAAGTAAATATGGCAAACACGACAGCAACCATCGTACTTTGTTTTCCTATTTTTAAATAGGTTTTGTCATCTTCGCCTTTGTTGATATAGGTTTGGTAAATATCGTAGGTAAAAATTGTATTCATTGCTGTGACAGAACTAGACATCCCCGCCATAAAGGCAGCGAGTAGTGCCGTTGTGCCAAGTCCTAACATTCCTGATGGATAAAAGTTCTTTAATAAAATCAGAAAACTTTTATTGTACTCTCCATTCATTTCTGAGGAATATTCAGCAAGGGCAATAAGACCTGGAATGACAGTGAGAAATGGTAAAAACAATTTAAACATCGCACCGATGAGTGGTGTTCTTCTTGCGGCTCTGTAATCTTTGGCAGCCATAGCCCTTTGCACCTCTGCAAACCCACAAGTCCAATAGGAAAAAGACAAAACAAATCCAAGTCCCACTGTGACACTAAGAACATCCCAACCAAGTTCATTTTGTCCACCAGGTAATCCTACCCACATATGTTTGTGAGACTCTGGTATTTTTTGCATGAGTCCATCCCAACCACCTAACCTTGTTAAACCGACAATGACCAATGGAAAGAGCCCGAGCACAGTAAGAAAAAACTGCATCACTTCTGTATAAATGGATGAACTAAGTCCTCCGAAGTAAGTATAAATGAGAACAATGAGGGCACTAAATAAAATGGATAAGTGCGGGTTCCAACCAAATAAAGTTTCGAACACTAGGGATAAGGAATAGAGGTAAATTCCAGAACCTAACGCAAGTGATAACAAAGTGATGAGTGAATTTACGAGATGGGCAGGTCTGTTAAAACGGTAACGTAAGTATTCGGGAACACTTCGTATCTTTGTCGAATAATAAAACGGCATCATAAAGATCCCAAGAAAGATCATCCCTGGAATGGCCCCGAGGTAATAAAAATGAAAGGTCAAAAACCCGTATTCTGCCCCACTCGCACTCATTCCTAACAATTCTAAGGCGGAAATATTAGCCGAAATGAAGGCAATCCCAGTGATCCAACTGGGGATTTTCCGCCCAGCCAGTAAAAAATCCGTAGAATGGTTCATGGATCGTTTCAAAAGCATCCCAATCACCACCATAAAACCTACAAATACAAGGATAATCGCGTAATCAATGGGCTTTAAGGCAACAAACATAGGTTTGAAAGGGAATCCGAGAAAAAGACTTTGTAAAGTGGAAATCCCAAACTGGTGCCTTCCTCCCATATTTTCCTTAAAAATTTTCCAAAGTCGCCGACAAACCTAGTAACACTTTCTTTGAAAAAGACTTTTCGAATTATGTCACATTGATAGATTCGGAACAACCAGGAGGATCTATGTTCTACCTTCTCTTAGCCCTTCTCCATGAAGATTATGCTTCTGGGAGAATTGATTTTGCTACCTATTTTGAAAATACGGTCCTCCTTGCCCTCGACCACGAACGTATCAAATCCAATTTAGAACAAAGCAAAGCCGCCTAAATCGAATTCTCATATCCATATCCTGGGGGTGTACAACCAGTCCTTCCAGGAATTTTCTCCTTGTTCTGAGAAGTCCTCTCTGTACGGTAACAGAAAAATCATTTCTCAGGAAGATCCAATGACTTCGGCAAAACTCCTTACCGGTACCCTCCAAAATTCGCAAAAATTTTTCCTTCAATTCGGAGGACAGGGTTCCCCTTACCTCAAAGAACTCGTAAAATTGTATGCAGAACCAGAATTAAAAGAATTTTTCGAAACTAGTTTCAAAACTCTTGGTGAAATTGCGGCTCGAGATGGAAAAAACCCTCTCTTAAACGAAGGACTTGATTTTAAGTCTTGGATTGAAAATCCAGATGGAGCACCAAACGAAGATTATTTGGCTCGTGCACCTATTTCTGTTCCTGGGATTTTTATGACCCAAATTGCAAACTATGTTTTGGTTTCCAAACGTGGTTACCCTACAGCAGACCTCATGAAAGCAACGGGTGCAGCGAGTGGTCATAGCCAAGGTGTGATTGCTTCTGCACTCATCGGTCTTGGAAAAGAAGGTGCAGATTTCTTAAAAGCTTACTCTGACTTCTTAAAATTTGTTTTTTATCTTGGATTCAATGGACAAAAAGTATATCCTAACTTCCAAGTTTCCGAAGACATCGTCAAAGAAAACGAGGCAAACGGTGACAAAAACCCAGCACCAATGGTCGCGGTGATTGGTTACACAAAAGACGAACTCGAAGACCGAGTGAAAAAAACAAACGAATCTCTTGGACTCAAAGGACAAGACACAGTGTTTATCTCTCTTTACAACACTCCTGACTCCATGATCCTTTCTGCACTTCCATCTTCTCTTCTCGCCTTCCGTAAACAATGGAAAGCAGAAATGGACGAAAAGAAATTTAAGTTTGTCTACTTAAAAACTACTGCGCCTTTCCACTGCCCATTTATGGAATCTTCACTTGATAAGTTCAATGCAGAAGATGCTTCTGTGGTTCCATTCCCATACACTGGTGCTGATTTAAAGGTTCCTGTTTACAGCATCTATGATGGTCACAACTTACAAAAAGATGGAAACCTTCGTGACATCCTTTTCAAAATGGTACTCATTGAACCACTTTACTGGGATTTGGCGATCGCTCCTATTTTTAACGACAGTGCGATTACTACCATTATTGACTTCGGACCAAGTGTTGTGAGCCAAAGACTTACTGGTGGACACCTCAAAGCAAAAAACATCGAAAAACAATCTTTATGTGCTTCTAACGCAAAAGAACTAAAGGTGATTCTCGAAGTTTAATGAACCCTTCAACAGCTCGGGCCGCTTCTAAATTAAATCTAATCCGCCTTCTGGCTTCACACCCAGAAGGATTGTCATTAGAAGAAATCCAAGGAGTGACAGGACACAAATCCATATCCTCTCTCAAAAAAGATTTGGGAGAGTTGTATATGATTGAGATGTATCCTTATTCGCCAACAGATGCTGTGGATTTAGACTTTGATGGGGATAAGGTAAAAATCAGACTCCCCATTGCAGTTGATTCTGCCCTTCCCCTTTCCCCTAAAGAATGGGCAAACCTTCGCTCGTTACTTGTTTCTGATACAGGACAAAAAAATCCCTCAACCAAACAATCCATCTTACAAAAAATAGATTCTGTTTTGCCATCGGGAGAATGGTCACCTCATCAAAAAACAAAAGAGACCATCCAAGATGCCATTCGTTCCCAAAAAACTCTAACAATTGTTTATTGGAAACGCAACACCAAAGAAAAAGAAACTAGAACTCTTGCTCCATGGTTATTACTGGAAGAAAATGAATCTTACTTACTCGCGTATGATTTAAAAAAGGAAGGATTTCGTTCCTTCCGATTGGATTATATTTTAGATGTAACTCTTACCGATTTAGAATTTCCTAAAATACCAGAAACTGCTGGTGAGTTTTTAGTAGGTTTCCAACAAAAGTTCCAAAATGAAACAAGTTCCGAAACAAATGTAACTCTATGGGTGACAGACTCAGCTTCCTACCACTTAGGTCTCAAACTCCCTTTAAAAGAAACAGGGAAGACAAAACAAATTGGAAACACAATGTATCGACAGTTCCAAACTCCGATGCGAGATGAAAATTGGCTCATCCAAACCATCCTTGGGTATGGACCATCCGTTTTAGTCGCGGAACCAAAAGAAATCCAAGACTCCATCAAACTCCATTTACAATCCATTTCCCTTTCGAAACAAAACGAGTCCGTCTCACAATAGAGGTTATCTTTTGTTAACCACCACCCATGCAAAAATTAACATTGGTTTGGTGATTCCTTACAAAAGGGAAGATGGACTACACGAAATCCGAAGTGTCTTTGTGCCGATTGACTTGGGTGATCCTATGGAAATCCTGATCCAATCCGTACCAAAAGGGGATGAATCTACATTTGAATTCCATTCCGTGAACCATTTACAAGGTTACCGGCATGCCTTGTTTGAAGCCGTTTCAGAACGAGGAGACCTTTCACGGAATATCCTGACCAAATCCTTTGCAAAACTAAAACCCCATTTCAAAACACCTGTCCAAATCACCATCTACTTAGAAAAATTTCTGCCTCCGGAGGGGGGAATTGGTGGTGGGAGTAGCAACGCAGGTGTCTTTTTGCGCGAACTTTTCCCTTTTACAAATTTAAACCCGGAGGAACAGATCGGTTTTGCCAAATCCATTGGGGCCGATGTGCCTTTTTTCCTCCAAAGTTCTCCTTGTTTTGTGAGTGGGATCGGAGAGGTCTTGGAACCAATCTCAGTTGCCAAGGGTTATGGCATTTTGGCCATCCCTCCTTTTGGATTATCTACAGGTTCTATGTACGCAGGCCTTCAAAAAAGTTTACAAAAACCCTATGGTTCCGAAGTATGGAAATCTCTGGCAGAGGATTTAATTCGAAGTCTTCACGTCGGGGATTGGGCTTACCTGCAAAACAGGCTAGAGAACGAGTTTGAAAAAATCGCTTTCCAGACCCAACCCTTACTAAAGGAATTGAAATTAGGGTTCTTTGAGTCGGGAGCAGATTTTGCTTCTCTTTCAGGTTCTGGTTCTTGTCTATACGGCATTTACAAGGCAGAAGGGAAACGAAACGAGGCCCTTCCCAATGTTTCCAATCGATTCCCCGAAATGGAATTTCGAACGTTCTCTTTTTAGAAACTGGCCTGTAGCCAAGCGGTAAGGCAGCGGTTTTTGGTATCGCCATTCCCTAGGTTCGAATCCTAGCAGGCCAGCCAGTTTTAAAAGATCCGATAGAACGAACGATGAACCTACATAATACTGTAACTGCTGTTATTTTGGCGGCGGGGAAAGGAACTCGAATGAAGAGTGAGCTTCCCAAGGTTGCGGTTGTACTGAACGAATCTCCACTTTTACTCCACGTTCTTCGTAATATCGAATCCGCCGGCATCAACCGAAAGGTTGTGGTTGTCGGTTACCGCAAAGACATTGTCACAGACATTGCAAAATCTTTCCCAGGTGTTGAGTTTGCTGAACAAACAGAACAGCTCGGAACGGGACATGCAGTGATTTCTGCGGAGAAACAATTAGCACCATATACTGGTTATACGATTGTTGCTTGTGGTGATGCACCACTGATTTCTGCTTCCTCATTTTCTAATCTCATTGAACACCATAAAACAAATGGTTATGTGGCAACAGTTCTTTCTGCAAAAATGGAAAACCCTACTGGTTACGGTCGTATCATTCGTTCTTCTGATGATGGTAGTTTACTTCGCATTGTAGAAGAAAAAGATGCCAGTACCGAAGAAAAAGCCGTAAACGAAGTGAATACCGGCACTTATTGTTTTAATACTGAAGATCTTTTTGGAGCACTCAAACAAATTGGAAACAATAATGCACAAAAAGAATATTACCTCACTGATGTGATTAAGATTTTCCGAAACGAAGGGAAAAAGGTTGGAGCACAAACTTTAACCAATGCTTTAGAAAGTCATGGAATCAATTCTCCAGATGATTTGGCACTTGCGAAACAATATATAGATAATGGGTTGGTTGGAGTATGAATCCTAGCGAAGTCGTAGTATTTTCTGGTAATGCAAATAGACCTTTAGCAGAAGAAATCTGCAAAAACTTAGGCATTCCAAATGGTCAAATCTCGGTGAAACGATTTTCTGACGGAGAAAGTTCTGTTAAAATCGAAGAAAACGTACGTGGCCGTGATGTATTTGTGGTTCAATCCATCAGTTATCCAGCAAACGACAGTTTGATGGAACTTTTACTCATCATCGATGCAGCAAGAAGAGCTTCTGCTCGTCGTATCACTGCTGTCATTCCGTATTATGGTTATGGACGCCAAGACAGAAAGGTAGAACCGCGGGTTCCCATTTCTGCTCGTATGGTTGCTGATCTAATCGAAACAGTTGGACCAGATCGTGTTCTCACAATGGACCTTCATGCGGACCAAATCCAAGGATTCTTTCGTATCCCTGTCGACCATTTGTATTTTTCACCAGTACTCGCAGAATACATCAACTCACTAAAGATGGATGATCTTGTGATTGTATCACCAGATTCAGGTGGAGCAGAACGTGCTCGTAATTTTGGTAAAAAAGTAAACGGATCTCTTGCCATCATCGACAAACGTAGACCAAAAGCAAACGAGTCAGTTGTGATGCATGTGATCGGTGACATCAAAGACAAAAACTGTTTGTTACTCGATGACATGATTGATACTGGTGGAACCATTGCCAAAGCGGCAATAGCACTCTATGAAAATGGAGCAAAATCTGTTTTGTGTTGTGCATCCCACGGAGTATTGTCTGGTGAAGCACCATCAAAGCTCAATGAGGCCAATTTTAAACAAATTGTTCTCTCCAATTCCATCGCCATTCCCGAGAGCAAAAAAATAAATCACTTGAAAACGCTCTCTATCGCCCCACTCTTTGCAAAAGCCATCGAGCGGATTCATAACGAAGAATCAATCTCTAGTCTGTTTTCATAACTTTAAGGAACATAATCATGGAAAAAATCACTATCAAAGCACAACCAAGAACTTCAACAGGAAAAGGTCCTGCCAGAAGAATGCGTGTGGAAGGTTTAGTACCGGCTAACATCATCGGAAACGGTGAGGCAAAATCGGCAAGTGTTGTCGAAAAAGAAATCCAAAGACTTATCGACTCCGGAATTCGTAAGGCAACTCTCATTGACCTTGAACTCGACGGAAAATCGGAAAGAGTTTTCGTAAAAGAAATCCAAAGATTTCCTCATACAGGACAAATTCGTCATATTGACTTTTACAAAGTGACTCCAGGTAAAAAAATCCAAACAACTGTAGCGATCAAAACTTCAGGTGTTGCAAAAGGATCAAAAGCTGGTGGTCAGTTCGAACACTTAGTTCACGAAATCAAAGTTAAGTCTACTCCAGAAGATCTTACTGACGTAATCACTGTTGATGTAAGTGGTCTTGATGTGGGAATGATGATTAAAGTTTCTGAACTTCCACACCCAAAATCATGGGAAATCTTAGTGAATGGTGATCCGATTGTTGCATCATGTAACAAAACGAAAGCGATCCTAGCAGCAGAACGTGCTGAAAAAGCAGAAGCTGATGCAAAAGGCAAACCAGCAGCTAAAAAAGCGGCTAAGAAGTAAGAACTACTTTTAAGAACCAATGAAGTTAATTGTAGGGCTGGGAAATCCTGGCGATAAATATAACAACAATCGATCTAACATTGGTTTTAAGATTCTCGATGTCATTGCGAACAACATTGGCATCGAAATCAAAACTAAAAAGAAAAAATCACTCATTGGACGAGGCGACTTTGAAGGGGATGAAGTGGTTTTACTCAAACCACAAACCTTCAGCGAACTCTCTGGTGAGTCTGTCCTCTACATTGCCTCCTTTCTCAAAATCCAAGTCAAAGACATCGTTGTGATCCACGAAGATGTGGGACTGGAACTAGGCCAAATCGTAGTCACAAAAGGTGGCGAAAATGACACAAATCCTGGGGTAAACTCGATTTCTGTCTCATTACGTTCTCCTAACTTCATTCGCATTCGGATCGGCGTTCTTAATTCTAGCTACAATCCGAAAAAAAGAGAAGATTTTTTACGTGAAGATTTTGAGCCTTTAGAGAACCTGAGTTTGATACAGATCATCAATGACGCCGAAGCGGCGATTCGTTCGATTTCCATGGGGGATATCGACGAAGTGATTCAGAAATATCACCTTTGATTGTAGTCTAATCTTCGGAAGTCTTACATGAATAAAAACATCAAAACCGTATTCCTATTTTTACTCGTATTCCTTGTCATTTTGGCAACGGTTTACAAAGGCCAAGACTTTGCCGGTAAACCCGACGAAATCAGTTATTCCGATTTTTTGAATATGGTAGAACCCATTGAAGGAAAAAAACCCATTGGGAAAATCACTTCTAAAGATGGGAAAGACATTTCATCCAAACAACAAATCATCATTGATAAAGAACTCATTGAAGGTTGGTACATTCCTGAAAACAGTAAGGACAACAAACCAAAACCTTTCAAAACCAATGTAGCACAAGTGAACGATGATTTGGTGACAAAACTTCGTAAGTCACGCCTTAGTTTCACTGCAAAGTCCACTGAAGAAAATAAATTTTGGAGTGTTGTATCAGGTATCATTCCTTGGTTATTCGCTCTTGGGATCATTTGGTTTATCATGATGCGCCAACTCCAAGCATCTGGTAACAAAGCATTTACTTTTGGTAAATCTCGTGCCAAAATGAATGTGGATCCAAAAGTAAAAGTAACCTTTAATGATGTTGCTGGTTGTGAAGAAGCAAAAGTTGAACTTCTCGAAATCATTGAATTTTTAAAAGATCCAAAAAAATTCCAAGCCATTGGTGCAAGGATTCCTAAAGGAGTTCTCCTCGTTGGTCCTCCAGGTACTGGTAAAACCTTACTTGCAAAAGCAGTTGCTGGAGAAGCTGGTGTTCCTTTTTTCTCCATCTCTGGTTCTGACTTTGTGGAAATGTTTGTGGGTGTCGGTGCATCACGTGTGCGCGATCTTTTTGACCAAGGAAAAAAGAATGCACCTTGTATCATCTTCATTGATGAGATTGATGCAGTTGGTCGCCTTCGTGGTGCAGGACTCGGTGGTGGACACGACGAAAGAGAACAGACCCTCAATCAGATGTTAGTTGAGATGGATGGATTCGAAATGAATGAAGGTGTCATCGTGATGGCGGCCACAAACCGTGCTGATGTCCTTGACCCAGCCCTCCTTCGTCCAGGTCGTTTCGACAGACAAGTGATTGTAGACCTCCCAGACCTAAAAGGCCGTGAAGAGATCTTAGCCGTTCATGCAAAAAAAGTGCCTCTTGTTTCTGATATTTCTTTAAACTCCATTGCTCGCGGAACTCCTGGATTTACAGGGGCAGATCTTGCGAACCTCATCAACGAAGCAGCACTTCTTGCTGCACGTCGTAACAAAAAACGTGTGACCCAAGAAGAACTGGAAGAAGCTCGTGATAAGGTGATGATGGGACCGGAACGTAAGTCGATGTTCATCTCGGACAAAGAGAAAGAAATGACAGCTTACCATGAAGCGGGTCACGCTCTTCTTGGCACCTTACTGCCGTATACCGAACCAGTTCATAAAGTCACCATCATCCCACGCGGAAGAGCACTTGGACTCACTCAATCCCTTCCAGTGGAAGACAGACATTCCTATCGTAAAAACTATTGTTTGGATCGAATTGTGATGTCAATGGGTGGATACATCGCAGAAGAACTCATCTTTGGTGATCCTTCCAATGGATCTTCCAATGACATCCAACAAGCAACCAACATTGCACGACGTATGGTGTGTGAATGGGGTATGTCTGAAAAACTCGGAACCATCCACTATGGATCGGGTGAGTCTTCACCGTTTATGGGAAGGGACTATGGGCATACAAGCAAACCTTACTCAGAAGAATTTGCTGCCATGATTGACCAAGAAGTAAAACGTATCATCCAAACTTGTCTCGACAAAGGACGTGATTTGGTGAAAAAGAACCAAAAGAAATTGGATGCGATTGCAAAGGCACTTCTTGCAAAAGAAACCATTGATGCACAGGAATTAACAGATATCGTACAACCTTCTTTTGATAAATTTTCTGATTCAAAACCAGGTGTTGGATCCAAGAAAGGAAAAGGATCTTCTGCTACAAAACCAGCTTATTCGGCTTAATGAAGTATTGGCTCTTTAAAACAGAACCAGATGTTTTTTCCATCGACGACCTAATACGAGAAAGACTCTCGTATTGGGAGGGAGTCAGAAATTACCAAGCACGTAATTATCTTCGTGATGAAGTGAAGTTAGGTGACTTGGTTTTATTTTACCACAGTCGTTTAGAACCCCCAGGTGTTGTGGGTATCGCTGAAGTCGCAAAAGAAGCGAGTCCCGACCCTTACCAATTTGACCCGAATCACAAATACTTTGATCCCAAACTGAAAGGCAAGGAACCTCGGTGGTTTGGCGTTCACCTCAAACCTCATACCAAATTCAAAGAAATGATCTCACTCGATCTTTTGAAAAAAACAAAAGGTTTAGAATCGATGGTTGTCACACAGAAAGGATCGAGATTATCGATCCAACCTGTGACAAAAAAGGAATTTGAGATTGTTACAAAATTAGCAGGCGTTACTGTAAAGTAATCAATTAAGGTTTACCAGTAAAAACCTGCACCGCTTTGACTTTGTCTACATCAAAGAATTTTTTATCCTTATAAAAGTAAGCCCCTGCTCCCATATAATTAAACTCTGGATTGAGAATATTCTTTCTGTGTCCTGGAGAATTGAACCAGATTTCTACCACAGCTTTTGCTAAACTTAAGTAGGTATGATTTGGAATTGGTGTTCCTGCCTTTGTGTAACTGAAAAATGGTCCGCCATTTTGTGCAGGTGTGAAAACAGGTCGTCCACTTTGGTATTGGATTCCAAATGCATTGATGATATTTTCAGCGGAATAAGTTTCTGAAAAACCTACTAAATCCAATCGATCCCTTAGAGTTTCTTTTCCATTTACAGTGCTTGTATGCGAATAAAAATCATAAGTCACCATGTCCTGTGCATGTCCAAAGGCAGCTTGTTCGCAACGTTCTGAATACTTAAATGGTCGTAAGCCTAATTGTTTTCTTTCTTTTGATGTTACATAAAAGATAGCAGCATTTAACAAAGGATAGTCTACTTTTGCAAAATCAATTGTCGCATTTGCAGGGCCATAGGATGGAAATGTATCCTCATTAAAAGACTCATATTGTTCTACTTTCCATTTATCGGAATCGGGAAGTTCCCTTCCATCTTCGATACTTTCTAAAAATGCTAAATTAGGATCTTGTTTTTCAACAACTTGTTCTACTTTTTTAGGTTCTTCCACCACTACAACAGGAGCCTTTTTGACTTCCGGAGTTTTGCACAAAGTGAATACAAAAAGAGCTAAAAAACTAATTCCTAAAAGAGAAGGATTTTTTTGTTTTGGTGTTTGGTTTGTGTTTGTTTGTAATTTCATGACAACTCCTATAAGTAACGGTTATAATCTTGTACGACATTATGGATGAGATTTTTTTCTTTATTGTATTGGATGGTTTTTGCTTCTTTGATTCCAGTTTCCCAAATAAACATAAATGGAATTCCAAACAATGTAGAATGTTTTTGCCTGTATTTTTCTCGGCCAATCAGTTTATCGTTTAAATAAAAATCTGCATGTAACACACGTTCTTTCGAGTAAATAGACGGTAATAATCCTGCAGTTCCTATCATAAAGATTGTTGATATCGACGAAACCCAGAAATGTTCGTATTCATTCACTTCACTGGTGTAAATGTCAATGTGATGGTTTGCTCTGACACCATCTGACAATACTCTGCCAAAATAACCAGTTTCCGAGAGATATTTTGTATATAATGCTGTGATTTCCCTTTTGTTTTTATTGTTTTCAGGAGTGGAAACTTTGATGGATAACAGTGGGATTTGTTGTTTAAAATCGGGTCTTGTGACAATAGGCACATCTTCACTCATATAATTATAACAAGATGAGAGAAAAAAAAGGGAACATAAGACTAGTAGTGCGAATTTTCGAAATCGAATCATAATCCGTGAGAAGGCTAACGGATGAGAAACCAAGGAAAAGTCTTTTTTTTAAAACTTAGAAAAATCCACAATGTGCAATTGGTGCAAAAGGAATCCTCCCACAACGGTAAAAAAGACCCATGCCACGATGGAAATGGACCCACCTATTTTTACCATTTCTAAACTCCGAATGCCACCATAACTGAAAGCCAATGCATTGGGAGGAGTTGAGACAGGTAATGGCATCGCGAGAGAGGCACCTATGGTTGCGCCAATGGCCGCCGGTAAAATGAGATCCGTAGGAAGTCCCATGGTAATGGGTAAGATCAAATTTGCAACACTTGTGTTACTAAGAAAACAAGAGAGAAACAAAGACAAAATCGAAAAAAATAAAAACAATCCTAACTGACTTGAGTCACCTAACATTAACAAGGTAACAAAATGTTTGGCAAGTCCGGTTTCTTCAAAAGCTTTTCCGAGAGCAATTCCACCTCCCATAAGGATTAAAACATCCCACGATAAATTTCGAAATTCCTTTAGATCCAAAAGGGAAAATCCAAAAAAAACAATCACTGGAAATAATGCGACAGTTCCATTGGAAATTCCATGCCAATCAGAACTAATCCATCCGAGAATTGTGATAAGAATGATCACAATCGAGATCAGTTTTCTTTGGGAAGAAACAGACGTGTTCTCCTCTTGCACTTGGATCAATCGAATTGATTGGATGGATTTTTCTTTTTTTAGGTACACAATGTACAAAATTCCAGCAAGAGCCAAAACGGAAAGGATGAAGACTGGAAACGCAAACGCCATCCAATCCAAAAATCCAATTTGAAACCCTTTTTCTTGTAAATAGGCAATGCCAATCACATTGGGAAGGGTTCCAACTGGTGTTCCAATCCCACCTAAATTTGCGGAAAAAGGAACCATAAACAAAATTGATTTTCGTAAAGGGCTATTCTCATCCAAAGATTTCATCATGGAAGAGACAAGTCCTAACATCATGGCGGCTGTTGCCGTATTGTTCATCCAACAGGACAAAAAGGCAGTGGCAAAACCTAATGATAAAACGAGTAAAAATGCTGAACCTTTCGTATTTTTGATCACAAATTTAGCAATGGTCACATCAAGACCATAAAAACTGATCGCACTGGAGATCACAAAACCACCTAAGAAGAGTAAGATGGTCTCCGAAAAATAACAAGATAAAAAAGTAATCGTTTTTGGAGCACCTGGACCCCAACCTGGAATCAACCAAACCAACTCTAAAAAAAGAACCAAAAATCCTGTGACATATAATGGGATGAGTTCAGTGACCCAAAGGAAGGAAACAACCAGAGCAATTGCTAAATTGATTTCTTGGGCGGGGGTGAGTCCGAGCCACGATTGGTATAAGCCAAAGATGGCTGGAAAAATGGAAAGAGTCGAAAATAGAAGACCTGCTCGAATCATTGTGACTTGACGTTTTATACTCACCTGATACTTTTTCGATAGACTCAATTCGTTTCAAGCAAACAAATACAATGAGACTTTCCCGAAATATTTAAATGTTAATTTTTTATGCAAATAACCTATAACGACTTAAAACAAGCAGTTTTGGGTAGTGGCCCAATGGGTATCATTATCGCTTCCATACTGGCTGAAAAGTATGATTCTATCACTTTGTGGATACCAGACAAAGAATTTGTTGAGCTCCTAAAGAAACGCCGCCAAACAGAAATTATGGGAAAGACAATAGAACTTCCCGATCACATTGACATCGTGTCAAGTTTAGATGCATTTGGGCGAGATGATTGGGCATTTCATATAGCTGTTCCTTCCCGATCATTTTTGGACAGTGTCCATAGTCTCATTGAAGTTTTAGAACCATTTAATAATTATGTATTTTCTTTTTTAACAAAAGGAATTTTGGATTCTAAAAATCGTAAAAAAACAGGATTCATCACTTACTCTCAATATTTACAAAACTACTTAAGTGAAAGGAATTTTAATAATGCTTCAGTGGCTGTTGTTAACGGCCCTTCCCTTTTAGGCGAAATCTTAGAAGAAAAATTCAGTTTTTTTAATATAGGTTCATCTGATAAAATCACAGCTGAATATTTATCTGAAGTTTATACATCTCATTTCATCAACACTTCAGTTACAGATGATGTGATTGGAATGGAAATTGTGGGAGTGGCAAAAAATCCAATGGCGATTGCCAGTGGGATTGTATCCTTACTGCCTCGTTATGGATCAAACCTACTCGGAGAAATTCTCTCAGTTGGTTTCCAAGAAGTAAGAGACCTTGCGATGCGTTATGGTGCAAGACCTGACACTGTGATGGGTAGGTCTGGACTCGCAGATTTTATCACAACTGCAACAAGTAACAAAAGCAGAAACAGAGGGTTTGGTCAAAAGATTGTAGGCGAACTTTTGTCAGGTGGAGAAAAATTAAGTATCAAAGATCGAATCGAAATCTTTTTTGCTCCTCGTTCCTTCATTGAGAGAGAATCCACAAAATGGCACGATAACGTGGAAGGAACCTATGCACTCAGCATTCTCATCGAACTTGCCAATGAGATTCGCCTTCCCTTTACCCTTCACAGAACTTTATTCGATGTATTAACCCGTAAACAACCACCAGGTTCACTCATCGATTTAATCTGCGGTAAAAAAACAGAAGCTAAGAACATTCCGCTTGTGGTCCAAAAGAAAGTTGGGCTCAATCTTACCTCTGGAATTGATTTTCATAATCTATTAGTAGATCGAATCCTAAAACAAATCAGCAATGTTCCAGGCACCATTAGCAGAGTGAAAAAACAATCTTCTGCTGTAATTGAATCCACTCAAAAACGACTTACAAAAGCGAAACGTAAAAAACAAAAACTAGAAGAAGTTAAGTTTGAATCAGAAATCGAAATTTGGCAACGATTCCAAAATTGCCAAAAAGATGAAGAACTCACTTCCATCAAAGAGTTGGTTCGTTTTTATGTAAATGAAATCGCCGATAATTATAGCCCGACAGTACGTGAGTCTGTTTTAAGATTTGTTGCACCGATTCGATTGTTTTCTGGTGGTTTTCTCAAAGGTTCCATGATCCCACATATCGGTGGTAAAACGGAAGTTGTAAAAGCTCTCTCCTCTAAGTATAACTTGTTATATGCACCGACTCACAGATCACATTTAGATTCGGTTGAAGTTGCTTATTCACTATTTCATTTAGGATTACCTGTTCCTCGTTATGCGGCAGGTATCAATTTAATGTCCAATCCATTTTGGGAGTGGATGTTAAAATCGTTGGGTGCTTATGCAGTGGATCGAGAACGAACTAGGAATAGTTTGTATCTTGAATGTTTGACACTATATTCACAAGTGATGCTTGAACAAGGAATTCCATCTTTAGTGTATCCTGAAGGAACCAGATCAAGAACCGGTGCAATTGTACCAGTAAAAACGGGACTGCTCACTACGGCAGTAAATGCATTCCGAAGTTCTGGAACAGAGATTGTGATTGTACCGATCTCAGTCTCATATGAAACCGTTCCTGAAGATAACCAGTTCTGCAATATACCAGAAGAACTTGGGATGGCAGGATTTTTAGCAAAACGATCCAATGTTTACGTTGAATTTTGTGATCCGATTCCGATTTCGGAATATGCTCATACAGAAGATCCTACCATTGAATTGAGTTATCGTATCACAAAGGGTTGGAAACAATACCATAAGATTTTACCAAATCAAATCGTTGCAAAGATCTTAGTGGAGAATGATTATTCAGTAGAAGTCTCTCAAAGTACAATGTTAATTGAAGACTTTATTTCAAGACATGATGGTAATTATTTGATCCGGGATCCTGAAGAAATTTGGGAGAAAGGTAAAAAGATTTTAGAAAAACGTAAAATGATAGAAGAGGCAAATCGAATGGTTCATTCTAAAAATGACGCTCTTCTACTGTATTATGCAAGTATGATTCCTGAAGATGAAGACAAAAAATACTAGTTATCTTTCATTTGATGCTGCTACTGAATTAAAACTTAAGATAACTGAATAAAGACTAAACATTTTGTATCGGAAGTTTTCCTCGTTTCCGAATGTAGATAGTTTTATCTAGTGTAGCAACTATACTATTCGATTCATCAAAGACATTTGTGGTAAAATGAAATTCTCCTTTTCGTTTTGCCTCAATTTCAGTTTTGATCTTTTGGATTTCCTCATCTGGAATCGAAAATCTGGCTTTCACTTTTCCCTTACCTGGTTTGATAAAGCTCATTGATCCAATTTTATCCCAAACAATATAATCAGAACCAAGTGTTTCCAATAAAATTAACATAAAAAAAGGATCACACATTGAGTATAAAGAACCACCAAAATGTACACCAACATAATTTCGATTGTAAAAACTTAATTTCATTTCCACTTCGAATGAAGTTAAATCCTTTGCTATTTTTTTAATCCGTATTCCCGCACCTATGTAAGGTGGATAAAAATTATATAACCAAATCTTAAATCTTTTTCTCCAAGAGATTGGTCTCATGAAATGATTGATTCCTTCTTTTTGTGTTTTGAGTTGATTAGATATACTGCTAACATTGCCAATGCACCACCAATGATCACTGGAATTTGAACAACTTCATCCAAAATGAAATAACTACTCAAATAGGCAGACAGAGGAACGATAAATATAAAACTACTCGCAATTTCGGATCCAAGTCTTGTTGCTGCATAAAAATAAACAGTTGTTCCAAAGGTAGTTGAGATCACAGTCAGATAAAAAATTGCAAACCAAAACTTATACCCAAAATCCCAAACCTTCCAAAAGTTAGGGTCATTCCAACAGAATAAAAGTTCTAAAATAGATCCAACGCCATAGACATAAAAACTATAGGTAATCGGAGACATTGATTTCCCAGTTTTTTGACTATTGAGTGAAAGTGTCGCCCAAACAAAGGAACATAACAAAAAGAATAAGTTACCAGATAACAAAAGATAATCGATACTTATTTTCCAAACTTGTAGAATTACCAATCCACCAATAAAACCAAAAAATAGCCCTAAAACTTGGCGTTTGCTGATAGATTTTTTTTGAACTAAAAATACTATAAAAAACGTTACAATAGGATTTAAAGTTGTAACAAGTACACCACCAGCACCTGGTAATCCATTCTTTAAACCCAAAAAGAAAAATTGATTGTACAATGTGTAAATGATCCCACCGATGAATACATTCCAATAATCTTTTCCTGATTTTAATCGGATTGGCAATCGCATAACAAACAAAATTGGAATGACTGATAAAAAGGTAGCAAGGAACCTCCAAAACACTAATACAGGAACCGGTACCGAACCTGCAATCATCTTGGCAATGGGCCAAGAGAATCCCCAAGAAACCATCGCAAGGATCAGAAGTAATAAAAATTTAATGTTCAAATGAAGTTTCCTTTAATTAAAAAATTCAAACAATAGGTCGTTAAAAAAGACAGTGGAATTCCAATTCCTAACATAAGACTTGCTAAATGTGGTGATATGTTTTTTTCAATGGTTATAACAGTTGAAGTGACCATAGGTGCCATGGCTGATTCCAATAGTATAGTTTGGAATAACAATTGATCGTTTTGGATTGGTCTATAAACGTAATAAACTAGAATAGGAGCTAATACTAATTTAAATCCTAATCCTAACAGTAAATACTTCCCATGACCCGCGATTGTTCTCAGATCTAACATAAATCCAACTGAGACCAAAGCAAGAGGCGTTAAGGTATCACCTAGACGAAGTAATACGATTTTTAAAGAATCTGGATATTCTATTTGCCTAGTTACTATGGCAAAAACCAAAGCATATATAGGAGCAAATCCAAGGACTCGTTTGACCAAGGTTATGATATCCCATTTACCATCCATTGCAATGGAGGCAAGTATGATCCCAGGAAAACTTAATACCATAAAAGTACCAAGTTGGTCTGCAAGAATTCCATACCCTAACGATTCCTTACCAAGGTAGGTTTCCAATAATGGAAATCCAACAAAGGAAGTATTCCCAAGACCTGCTGTTAAAACCAAACAGACAGTTGTTGGAAATGACATAATTTTAAGTTTGAATAAAATCAAAAAAAACACCAATGCAAATCCAAATACCAACCATGGCATTGAGGTTGGCATAATTGCAGATACGTTGATTTTTAATTCATGGACATGGTAGAAAACGAGTGAAGGTAAAGATACAAAGAGAATAAAACCATTCAGAACTTTGGGAGTGTTTTCGGGAAACTGTGGTAGTCTGCGAAAGAATAATCCAAGACCAAAACAAATTCCCAATAATAAAAAATTTTCCATTCTATTTTAAAAAGAAAGAAACGTCTCCAGCGCTTTAGGATCAAAAAATACTCCATCTTTTTGTCTTGGTGCTTCGATCCCATCACGAACCATTTCCGCATATCCTTTCGCAAAATATAAGTATTTTGTAGGTAGGTTTGCCTTAACGTCATGGACTGTTTGTTCTATCAATTCTGCCAAAACAAATACTTGGTAAGTTAAATCTGCGATATAAACACGATTCATGTCTTTCCAATCTTTTGACTCTTCTTTTAAACAATAGGTTAATTCTTTTCGTTTTTCTTGGAAGATTGAATGAACAGTTTTTAATTCTGAAATGTCTCCCACATGAGCTATTAATCCATCAAGTAGTGATTGGAATGCAGCATATACTTTTGGTTTTTGTAACGCATGCAAACAGTGATCTGTAATGATCAAATGTGTTCCTTCCCAAGTTTCATTGATAATGGAATCATTATGTAATCTTGGCAATGGAGAAAAATCTCCTATAATACCATTTCCACCTAACGTTAAAATTGCTTTTTGTGTAATATAACTTGCTTGGGAAGAAGATTTGTATTTGAGAAGTGGAACTGTGATTTCTGCTGCATCATGATCCATTTCTGCAAGATGAACTGAACGAAAATTGACAAAACTATTTGCAGTTTGTAAAATTTGCATCTCAGCAAGAGTTTTCACAAAGGATGGAAATTCTAAGATTTTTTTCCCGTAAGCTGTTCTAAACTTTGCATATTCGGATGCTTCCATTACGGATCGCCTAGCATTTCCACAGGAACCAAGACCTACATGAAGGCGTGATGTTTTGATGATATATCGAATTAAATTGACAAGTCCATGGCCAGGTCGTCCAAATTCTTCTGCTTCCACACGATCATAAATGATCTCGACAGTAATTTTTCCTCGAGAACCAATGATGTCTTTTTTGCGAAGAATATGATGGCCATTCAGTTCTCCATTCTCTTTGATCCTTGGAACTAAAAACATTCCCACCGTATTGGTTCCTTCCATTTTCGCAGTTGTTACCCACAAATCACCTGGATTGGAACAAAACCATTTTTCTCCAGTTAACTCCCATTTGCCGTTGGGAAGTTTTTTGGCAATGGTTCGGTTGGCAGATACATTACTCCCACCCACTCGTTCGGTCACATATTGTCCCGCCATAAAATGAGACTCACTTCCTTTACCAGCAACCAGGGGTAAGTATTTTTTCTTTTGTTCTTCTGTTCCTATCTTTTTTAAAGCAAGGATCATTCCATCCGTCATTGCCAAGGGACAAGCAACTCCACCTTCTCCATTTAGATTCATCAAATAAGTCAACGCATAACGATGGATATGTGTGAAGCCGTATTTCCATTCTGGGTGGAAGTCTAAATTGACAACACCATGGTCAAAGGATATTTTCCGTGCTAATTTTTGTTCTTCAGAGTATTTTATAAAATCAATTCGTTTGCCTGTTCGATCATATTTGATCACTTCCCCATACTTACCTTCCTTATGGCACTCTTCAGTGAGTTCATCTAAAATGCCACCAACCAACTCTCCGTATTTCCGAATGTGATCGACCATCGCTTGTTTGTGAGATGGATTGTATGTTTCTGAATACCTTTCTACCATCCGTTGTAAGGCTGGATCCATATCGTAAAAATTCTTACCTCGTAGTCCTTTGTACTCGGAAATATCAAATGGTTGTAAAGATGGATGTTCAGAAATATGGTGACTCATATCTCCAGTTCAGAAAATGGAATAGGATTCACTAGCAAAAAAGTCACCCCGATATGGAATTGGTTTAAGAGACAAATTTATGGTCCAAAAAACGGAAACAAAAAAGTCCAAACAGATTTTGCATGATGTCATTTTTGAACTGCAAAACGTTTCCGAAGCCATGCAGTGGTTTTTGTCTTATGACCGACTCTCCGAACTCTTAGAAATACGAAAGGAAGAATGCCTACGCAAAGTTTACCAGTTTAAAGCGAGCAAACCACAAATGACACTTTCTGGTGGATTCCATGAAGTTGACGGTGACCTCTTGGTAGATTTTTTAGCTTGGAATTTAGAATTAGATGAAGTTGCGGAAGAGTTTTTAAAAGGTGGTATTTTTTTTAGCGAACGACCGTTATATGAACTTCGTGAATCTTATAAATCTCTCATCCAAAAAACAATCGCAAACCACAGATTGGACCAAGAACTTTTGCTTTTACTGACTGCAGCAACTATCGATTTTGATGATGCAGTGGATTCTTATTTGATGGATAAGTTTGAAATTGATTTTTTTGTTCGTAGGTCCATCCATCAGTTTTTAGAAAAATATGAAATCCATCCGGAATTTGGTGCAGAAGAATTTTTGTATGAATACTTAAAAAGCCTGATCCCTACAAAAATTTTAAACTTTCGTGACATCACTCGAGAATTTAGAGATCGCACCTATTATGAATTATATGGTAGATTTAGAGAAACCAAAAAGAAAAAGAAGAAAAAAGTCGTTCAATCTGTATCTTCAGAAGTGAAAGATCTTCTCACTTTTTTTGATTTAGAACCTGGCGCGACAATTGTTGATGTAAAAAAGAAATTCAAAGAATTATTAAAAAAATACCATCCAGATATCAACAAAAAGGGGGAAGAGATGACCAAACGAATTATATTAAAATACAATCGTTTGGTAGAGTTAATTGGTACCTAGTTGGTTCCATTTGAAGATTTAAAAGAATTTTATTTAAGTTGGAAATGATACTTCACTTGGATTTCATCTTTTGCTTTCATAAAGAGTAACGATGGATTTTCCAAATCAAATTCAGAAAATTTTACGACGACTACACCATCCACTTGTAACTCACCTGCTTCCAAAACTTTTACATTCGCGTCGGATGAAAAATCCCTCGTATTTCCATGGATCATCAATTTACCTTTGATGTTATAGATTTGATCGTTTGTTTTCGAAGGTAAAATCGATTCTATTTTGACTTGGATGAGAGGTGTATCGGGATAACCCAATATTTCTTGCATATGGGAATCACGATTGGAATCACCAGATGAAATTTTTAAAATTGGAATTTTGATTTCAAACGGACTCTTTAGATTGTATTTTCCATTTGAACTTTGTAAGTTAAGGTTGCCTAATTGGATCTCCGTACAAACACCTGTTACATTTTTAGTTGTATGTTCGACTAAAAACTCAATCTTCTTTTTTGAAACTTCAATTGCATGTAATTGGATTCCAGACAATAAAATGATAAGTGTTAAGATAAACTTTTTCATTCGAAAAACCATTTCCTTTCCTTTAAAACGTAATCACAAGCAATGCGATCGACATGGCACCAAATCCCGCCCAACCAACTTGTTCCATTTGGTGTGCTGCTCTCGGGCCTTCTTTTTCGATCCTTGCACCTAGTCCAGGTAACAATAACATGGAAGCTAAATGAATCGGAATCATTGCTTTGTGCGCAAAGATTGGACTATAAATTCTTGGCCCATCGGTTTCGTTTTCAACATCCGTGTCAATTTTTGAAGGAGAAAAAAATGCCAAACCTGCCGTAATGGCATACATACTAAACGTTGCCATCGCTAAGTTTTTATGAAGATCGCCAGAACGTTTTGCTTCCCATTCTTCATTTGCTTTTAAGGCAAAATACAATCCGGCATTATTGGTTGGGTCTTTCAGTAAAAAATAATCAGCTGCGATACTATGCCGATTGAGTGGACTCAGTGCCACCAAATACATTGGATCATTTGCAGCATACTGTGGGTTTGCGAGGAGAAGGCCCTGTGCAAACTGGTCTGATTTTCGATGCAGAGATTCAGACGCTTTATCACCTTCCAAATTGGTAGCTAACCAAAGGGCTAAGGTTGTTAGACCTGCAATTTGGTGCCATTCTAAAAGATTCCTTCTTCGTTTCAGTGACTCTTTTGTGACAATTGGTTTTTGGTCGTTTTGTAAGTATGGTATGGACTGCGCAAATACTGTGGATGTATAAAATATACAAACCAATAGAACAAAGTATACTCTCATGATTTGAATTTTCTAAAAGAAACTCTTCATTGTAAATAGATAATCTTTCCATCCCATTTATAAAATAGTGGATACAATTTGCAGATGATGGGTGAAGCAATGGAGAACAAAATCCAAATTCTTTTTTCCATGATGGATGCGGATTGCCAATTTTGAATGGATAACAATAGTAGAATGGGTGTAGATAGGATTGCAAAAACACGCCCTGTATCATAAGTCATCATGGAAAGGAGATAACAAAAAACAAATCCTAATAGAGAGATTGGCATTCGGTACATGATGTAAACCACTAAGGGCCATAGTCCATGGAATAAACCAACAGTTCCAAGAAACAATTCCGATTGGTTCATGCGGATAAATTCATTGCCCCACATTTGTGAAAATACAGAAACACGTGTTTGGTTCCAACCAATGGATGTATACGTAAAAATAGAAACTAAAAACAACGTATATAAAACAGATGCTAACAAAAATGCACCGAACAACATTTTGATTTTATCTTGATGATATACCAGATACAATACATTCACAAGTAACACGAGTGACAACATCTGAAAAAGATGATTGGTCATTCCTAAAAATAAAACCAAAGATAAACCAAAGGTTTTTAACTTTGGTAAAAATTCTGAATACAAAAGAATCAAATACAAAGTTATCAATAAAAATGTAAATGGATCAGAAAAACCAATCCAAGTTTGAAAGATTAAATATAGTGGGGAAGATGAGAGAAGGAAACAAACTGTTAAACCTAATAACCAATCAAGTTGATAGGAAATCAATCCAACAAGAATGACCCCAGATAGGATTGTAATACAATTTAAAATGAAAACGAGATCCTCTGGTTTTGAAATGAGACCAGAAACCCATAAAATCCAAGGTGTCAAAAATTGATCCCATTGTGTATTTTCAGTCCAAGGATTCTGAATCAAATGGTACATACCAAAATTAAAAACTTTGGCTTCACTTTTTGCAGCAAACAATAGTGGTGGTAACTTCAGTAAGATGATAAAAGAAACAATACTAACCAAAATTGTTTTGGTCAGTTGGTATGATATTTTTAAGTGGAACTTCATTTCGGAATTGATACCGGTATTGATCCTTTCCAAGTGCTCATCCCACTCCCTTCAATGGGATAGGGTTTTCCTAAATACTTGGGAGGTGTGTCCCATTGGATGTCCCACCAAGCAAGCATCCTTGCTGAAAATTCTCGAAAGAGATAATACGTTTCTTTTTTATAGGTTCGTAAATTGCATTCGTAACCGTATAACTCTAGTTCTAACTCTTTTCCAAGATACATTGCTCTTGGTAAAAAAAAGGATTGGCTTACAAAAATTGCTTTGGTTACCAAAAATACTTCTTTTGCTCGGATGAGTGTATCCAAAGTCCGAAAACCAGCATGGTCCACAAATATATCATCGGGTTTCACTTGGTGGGACAACATGTACTCGAGCATTGGTCGAAGTTCGTTATAATCTGATTTTCCATTATCACCAGAGAGTAAGATTTTTTTGACCTTACCCGCTTTGTAGAGTTCCAATCCGCAAGCCAAACGGTCCATGAGGATCGGGGATGGAGTTTTTCCATACACGGCAGCGCCAGGAACAATCGCAACATCTGCCTCAGGGATTTCCGAAGGATGATTGGTGTGAACTGAGTTTTCATACAGAATCCAAAATCCCAAATTGGATGCCAATGTGACAAAACTAAGAATTCCAAAAATAACCAACAATCCCAGAAACAGGGATTTCCACTTGACCCGTGAAAGGAATCGGAGCGTCTTATTTATGTAGGAATCGCGGTTCGTCATGAAGAAAAAAATTAAAGAGATTACGTCTGTTTTTTCACAAGACAATCCGAAAATCAAGAAACAGATTGATAAGGTGAAAGAAAAAGGTCACCAACGGATGACCATTCTTGTCATCCCCCATGGTTACGATAGTTCCTTCCACTTCCAGATTTCACACTTTACCATCCTATTTTTTTTAGGCCTCACTTTAGGTCTATTGAGTTTAGCAATTTATGGAATTGTTGGTTCCAATAATACACAAACTCAAATCAACCAACTTTCCAAAATTTATGGAACGTATTTTGATACTTATATCACTCATGCCAATCAATTAGAAGAAATGAAGGAAGAGTATTCCAAACTCAACGAAAACATGTTGGAGCTCTTTACTCTAATAGATGGGAATGATGATGAACTCTTAAAAATCCCAGCAGAAGATTGGATTGAATCATCAGCCATTGAATCCTTACAAAAAGAAGAAAAAGAAGACAAACAATTGGATGTAGGTCGTAAGTATCTAAGTGAAATTTACGAATTAAGACAATTAAAACATCGAATGGATAATTACCAACGATTGGCAGAAGCAAATTTTCAATTTTTATACCAAAGGTCAGATATCTTATCTCGCTCTCCATTGTTTAATCCAATGTATTCCTATAATTTAACATCTCCATTTGGAATGCGTAAATCACCTACTACTGGTTATTGGGAATACCACGATGGTTTAGACATGGCAAATGCTGTTGGAACACCTATCTATGCGTCTGCACCAGGGAGAGTTGTTAGGGTCACATACTCCAACGTGGGTTACGGACATCATATCATCATCCAACATGATTTCGGCTTTAGTACGTTATACGGTCATTGTTCTAGAATTTATGTTCGTTCAGGACAAGAAGTAAAAGCTGGAGAACAAATTGCAGAAGTTGGAGCAACAGGAAATGTAACTGGCCCTCACCTTCATTATGAAATTTTTATTTCCGAGGAAGGAAAAACGGATCCAGAACAATACATGCAAGCGGGAGTATACTGATTGCCTAAAAAAACAAAAGCCGAAGATCCAAAAAAAAGAATTTTGGAACTTCGTAAAGAAATCAATCGTCACAATGATTTATATTATAAAAACAATGCTCCGATCATTTCGGACAAAGAATTTGATCTTCTTGTTAAAGAACTCCAAAAACTAGAAAAAGAAAATCCCCAATTAGCAGATTCCTCATCACCTACAACACAAGTAGGTTCAGACCTAAGCCCTCAATTTAGTAAATTCAAACACAAAGTTCCTGTATTATCTTTAGAAAACACCTATAATGAATCTGAACTTTCCGAATGGTTAGAAAAAACCGGTGTGGAAGAAACTTATTCCTTAGAATGGAAAATTGATGGCGCCTCCATATTGTTATACTATGAAAATGGAAAACTTACCAATTGTGTGACAAGAGGTACTGGTGGAATTGGTGATATCGTCACAGAAAATGTTAAAACCATTTCTTCCATTCCACAAAACTTATCTGAACCAATGAACCTCACAGTTCGTGGCGAAATTTTTATGACCTTCGCTGATTTTGAAGAGTTTAATGAAGAGTATGGTGGAAAATTTGCCAATCCTAGAAATTTAGCTGCAGGTTCTATCAAACAAAAAGATCCACTTGAGGTCGCAAAACGACCGTTACGAATCTTTGTATATGATGTTTATTTTTCTAGTTCAAGAAAAGGAATCAATTCTCATAAAGATATTTTAAATGTGTTAAAAAAAGAAAAATTCCCTTTGGCTCCTGACACAACTATACTTTCTGGAACTAAATTAATCAAAGAAATTGAATCGTTCCGAAAGAAAAAAGATAAAATGCCATTCCCTGTGGATGGACTTGTCATCAAACTTGATTCCTTAAACTTACGGGAAAACCTCGGAGAAACAAGCCATTCCCCTCGTTGGGCGAGAGCTTTTAAGTTTGATGCACTACTAAAAGAAACAACGATAGAAGAAATCGATTTTGCAATTGGTCGCACTGGTAAAGTCACACCACGAGCAAGAGTGACTCCGATTTCCCTCGCAGGAACAACAGTTACTTATGCCACCTTACACAACCAAGACTATATCGATCAACTTGGCGCTGGAATCGGTGCCAAGGTACTCATCTCCAAACGTGGTGAGATCATTCCCGCAGTGGAAAAAGTAACATTCCCACCAAAAACTGTTTTTGTTTTACCTAATCAATGCCCGTCATGTAACACAAAATTAACGAAAGTCGATGATTCCGTTGATTTGTTTTGTACAAATCGTCATTGCCCAGAAAGGAAACTAAACCAACTCATCTTTTTCTGTAGCAAAAAACAAATGAACATCGAAGGACTTGGCGAAAGGCAAATTCAGATTTTTTTTGAAAAGGGTTGGGTAAAAGACATTCCTGACTTATATACTTTAGAAAAATACAAACCTACCATACTAGAGTTAGATGGTTTCGGAGATAAATCTGTAAAAATCATATTTGATGCTATTGAAAAATCAAAAGAAAAAGACTTTCGATTCACACTTCCTTCCATTGGTCTAAATGAAGTTGGTCCTAAGGTGACTGAAATCCTCATAGAAAATGGTTATGATTCCTGGGATAAACTGCTCACTTTAGCTAAATCAAAATCAGCAGCCGAAGAACTTAAGGCGATCCATGGCATAGGACCACGAACCATAGATGCATTACTCACCCACCTCAAAGACAAAGAAACTTTAAAACTGGTAAACACCCTCATCAAACTTGGTCTTAAATTTGAAGCAGACCAAACCGAAAAAAGCGAATTACAACCATTTGTTGGGCAAAGTTGGTGTGTCACTGGAAGTTTCGAAAATTTCCAACCTCGTGACCTAGCCATGGATCTCATCACAAAACATGGTGGTAAAAAAGTAACAGGGGTTTCCTCCAAAACCACTCACCTACTCTATGGGCCAGGTGCTGGATCCAAACTAGACAAAGCAAAGGAACTAGGCGTGAAATTGGTTTCGGAATCTGAGTTTTTGAGTTTATTGAAAAAAGAAGGGATTAGCATCTCATAACTGGTTCATATTGCTTTCCCACCAACTATAGGCCAAAGATAACTCACTCCACCTAAACTTTTGTGACAATCCCAACACTTTGCACTTAAAGTTCAAAAATCTCCTTGACATGCAGGTATTTACCTGCATAATAAAATTACTTGCAAAAAGAAGGAAAAGGGACAGACCTCATATTCAAGGCAATGGCAGATCCGAACCGGAGAAAGGTTCTAGACCTTCTATTCTCTAAAAATGGACAAACTCTGACCCAACTCTGCGAAAAACTCGACATGCAAAGGCAATCGGCAACCCAACACATTGAGATTTTGGTCAAGGCAAACCTGGTAACAGCGGTTTGGAAAGGAAGAGAGAAACTTCATTTTCTCAATCCTGTTCCGATTTACGAAGTTTATGAACGATGGGTACGTAAATTTGAAGAGAATCGTTTAGGATTTTTACACGAAATCAAAACACAATTGGAAGGAGAAAGCCATGGAACAATATAACTTTGTTTATGTGACATTTATTCTAAGTACACCAGAAAAGGTATGGAATGCAATCACCGATCCAGAAATCACAAGTAAGTATTGGTCAGATCCTTTGTCCAAAAATCCTGCTCATATCAATGTATCAGAATGGAAACTTGGATCGGAGTGGAAACATGTGAAGATGGATGAAACAAAAACCGTTGATATCGTAGGTAAAGTTTTGGAAATAGATCCTCCTAACAAATTAGTGATTTCATGGTCACGACCGAAAGATAAAGACGATGAATCAAAACACTCTCGAGTCACGTTCGAAATTTCCAATTATGCAAATGGACTTGTTCGATTGACTGTCACTCACTTAGATTTAGACCCACAAATGTTTAATGGCATTTCGTCTGGATGGCCAAGTGTTCTTTCCAATCTAAAAACGTACTTAGAAACAGGTAAGCACTTAGCAGGACATATCCATTTGTGAATCAGTTAGGAGTTATTCCATAAAGAATTGATTTAGTATTTATGAAATTCATTCACAAGTATCACATGTGTATTTGAAAATTCATCGTAGGTAGCATGTAGTACAAATAATCCAACTAAATCGCCAAGTTTCACTTCCGATCGTAAATAAGGAACCAATTGGGATTGAAAAATGAATAAAAAATTTTGGTCTTTGTATTTAAATTTTAACTTAGAATCATAAATATGAATGATGGCTTTCATATTTGGATAAAAAAGAGCAAACGTATCCCTTCTTCCAATTTCATCCGAATCCAAATTTTTAGTTGGATATGCCGTGAGTTTTAATATGATTTTGTTTCTCGAATTGAATATTTTCATTCCTTTCGAATTTTCTTCACTAAAACCTCGTTCTAGGAATTCATCAAACGAAATTGGAAGGTAACTTGAATATTGAAATCCAGTAGAATTGGGAGGACTGAGTAAATCAGGACCTTTATAAAGATCCGATTCACTGAGTTGAATAGTATCGTTTTCATTTGGATTTTTTTGGTGATTGATTTTCTGCTGCGTGTTACACCCAATCACAATTAGGAAAAAGAATGCAAAAATATATTTCATAAATGGCCTCGTAATGACATACATTCATTCGATTCCAAATTTATGTAAACAAATTCAGAGAGAGGAAGTTTCTTAATTAGAGAACTAAAAAAATGAAAAGAATTAATTTAAAGGATACGTGAAATGTATAACCTCTTCTGGTAGACCACCTGTAGATCTGTAAAAATCCAAAGCATACTCATCAGCTACATCTGCTTGGACAAATACTTCTTCCATGCCCTCTTTTCTACAATATTCATTGATGCTTCGAATTAATGTTTTACCAACTCCTTTTCGTTGCCATTTCGTTTGTACCGCTAAATCAAAAATATAAACCAGTGGTCTTTCGGAATAATACTGTCTCAATAGATAAGCAGTGAGTCCAGCGATTACCTTTCCATCAATTAATGTAACAAACACAAAAAAATCATCTCGTGATAAAAGAGATTGAAGGTAACTCTCGTTTGGCATTTGAAACTGTTTCATTTCAAATACATCTTCAAAAACACGAATGAGATCTAGAAACTCAAACAAATCATCTGCAGATAGTTTTTTTATACTTATATTTAACATGATGGAACGACTCAATTTATTTGAGTCTCTCTAGTTTCCCTTTTCGTTTTACAATGTTTTTATAATCCCACTGTATTTTTTTTGATTGGGTAAGCCATAGTTTTAGATCTTTTTTCTTGATTTGTTTTACATCTGTAAATCGAGCTACTGCTGCTTTAAAACTACCTTCTGGTGTGAGGCCTTCTATCTCAAAACTTTGGCCACTCCAAAAGAGAAGTTGGATACATGATTTTCGTTTACTATAACCTACAATAGGATTTCCATCCAGGAACCAAACAGGATGCCCATGCCAAATTTTATGTTCAGATTTTGAAAGTGATGTATTGATCACTTCAAACAACAAGTTACAAATTTCTTGTTCTGTTTGGGATAAAGATTGATGATAGTTTTGAATTTCTTTGTCCATCTAAAACTTCACCGTCCTTACCCAAACCTAAGTTAACAAAACTTTGTTACGTTAAAACAATCTGTAATTACTTACAAACTTTTTTCAATGTGGAAACTACTTTCACATCAACTGTAGGCCAAAGTTTACTCACTCCATCTGCACCTTTGTGTAAATCATTACACTCGGCATTTAATTTAGATAAACCTTGTGTTAAACCAAGAGTTGCCACATCCACTGTTCCCACTACTTCTACCGTATCCTCTTTCCATACAAAGTTTACGGGAACTGATGTTTTGAATTTTCCAAATTGAAGGTGTAATTTTGCCGTGCCAGTTTCTCCCGATGAGAGGTCTGAAAAATGACCTGTTAATTTATGATTTCCTTTTACAGATCCAAAGAAAAACTTTTTGATTTTGGCATCACGGTCTGGATTGGATGAGTTCACGGACGAACTGTCAATTTGGAATCGAATTTTTTCTGCGACACCAAACTTTGATTTGTCTTTCGTTTTTCCCGTCACTCGAATGTTATCAAATTTACCTTTAACACCTGTTTTTTCAGTAAACTTGAACGCTGTCCATTCTAAGTTGGTTTTGTTCGGATCATACTCATATTCACAATTTTCTTCTGCAACAATTGGCCCCAAAATGCCGACAATGAATAAAGCTAAAATAGAATAAAAAATTTTCATAGAATCCTCTATCCAAAAATAGAAAATCAAAAACTAAGTTTTGTCAAGAGGAGTCTAAAGCACGAATTGAAATTCACATGTTAAAATTAATAAAATCGTTGCTTCGCCATTTCCGAAGCCAACTCTTCAAAACAAAGGAAATCGAACTTCCCATACGACTTTCGACTGGTGAGTCTCTCGCTCAGTCCATTTTAGATTTTTTATCCGAATCTTTAAGTATCCAATCTGTCCCTAGCCAATTATTGGAAGGTTTCCGATCACTTCGTAGCAAATTCCCACATGAAGCAAAACTGGAATTCCTCGATTACTTAATAGCAGCTTCTCACCAATACCAAATTAAACTTAACTTCGTCCAAAAATCCATTTTGGAGATTCGGAGTTATATCACAAAAGAAGCACCTTTTTTATTTCAAATTAAAAATAAGGAACTTGGTCTTCCTGAATTTTATGCGATTTTAGGATACCATGCATCCTCTTATCTCATACGACCTTTACACAATCATATTGGTGATGAAGAATGGGTTTCCGAAAAAGAATTTCTAAAATTATTCGAAATCAAATCAACAAAGGATGTTGTGGATTGGATTGTCGCAGAACCAATGTTTCCCTTTTCATCGCAAAAGGAATCTCATTCCACATCCTCTGCAGTCAAAAATGCAATCAAACAAATTTATCATCTCATACGCATTGAGTCAAAGGATGTTTGGATTGTTTTTATTTATGGAATTGGAATTGGAATTTTATCTTTAGTTGTTCCAGTTGCAACCTCTTCCTTAGTCAATATTGTTGCCTTCGGGGTTTTATTACAACCTGTCATCATTCTAACTTTCTTAGTTGTCTTCTTTTTGGGTTTTGCAGGAGCAATGCAAACCATTCAAATTTATGTCGTAGAAATTTTACAAAGAAGAGTGTTTGTTAGGATCGCCACTGAGTTTGCTGTTCGTTTTCCAAGGATCAAACAAGATGCCTTAGACAAACACCATAATCCTGAACTTGTGAATCGATTTTTTGATACAATGACCATTCAAAAATCCATTCATTCATTATTGGTTGATGGATTAGCAGTTGTCTTAACAACCGTTATCGGATTCGTACTCATCTCATTTTACCATCCTATCTTTATTGTTTTTTCTTTGTTTATATTGGTTGTTGGTGGTTACGTTGTAATCTACCAACTAGGAAAACCTGCTTCTGAAAACTACATCAAAATTTCAAAAGAGAAGTATAAGGTAGCTGCATGGCTCGAGGAAATTTCGAGGCATTCCGCTTTATTTCATTCTACGTTTGGGTCTCATTTTGCAATTGAAAGAGCAGATTCTATTATCCGCGATTATCTTTTTGCTCGTAAAAAATACTTCTCTGTTTACATCAAACAAATCATTGGACTTGTCGGCATACAAGCGTTAGCAAGTGCAATTGTCTTAGGGATTGGTGGTTATTTGGTCATTCATAGACAACTTACAATTGGACAATTAGTTGCCGCAGAATTAGTGATTGCAAAGGTTCTAAATGATATATCCAAGTTTGGAAAACAATTGGATAGTTTTTATAGTTTAATAGCAGCAGTTGATAAAATTAATTCGGTTTTCCATTTACCGACATTAACTGCTAAAACAGTTCCTTTTGAAATTCCGAAAGGACCGATCCAGGTTCAATTTTCAGGAGTAGATTATTCACTTGCCAACGGACATAAAATTTTCAACCAATTCAATTTAAAAGTCCAAGCAGGAAAAACAATCGGTGTCACTTCCAATACACCTTACGATGCGCATATCTTACTTGATTTACTCAGCGGACTAAGAGAACCAAACTCTGGAATTGTTGAATACAACCATCAAAATATCCATGAAGTTTCAAAAGAGCAGATTCAATCGTATACAGTTCTCATCAGAGGGAATGAAATTTTTGAAGGAACGATTTTAGAAAATATCCGAGTGGGACGCGAAGAAATTTCTCTGATTACAATACGAGATCTATTAGAAGATTTAGGACTTTGGAAAACAATTCAATCTTTACCACAAGGAATCCACACACAACTGTTAACTTTTGGGCATCCTTTTGACAATGTCCAATCTGCATTGTTAATCCTAACAAGAGCTATCATTGGAAATCCGAAACTGATCCTGATTGATGGAATTCTTGACCAATTACCACCTCCTTTGTTAACTTCTTGTTTGAAAGTTTTGCTCCAAAAAAATCGGGAATGGACAGTATTCATTGTATCCAAATCACCAACCATACTGGGACAAATGGACCAAATCCTGCGCTTAGAAGATGATTCTCATTCCTTAAAGGTTAATTCATAAACCACTATGAAAACGAATATGTCACCCAAATGGAAACTTCGCAAAAATCTGCCATCATATCGATTGGTACAAACTGCACTTCCAGCACAAAGTTTAGCTTATATCTTAACGGTTATTTTTTTTCTTAGTGTTCTCATCTTACTTTATGTTCCATGGCAACAAACCACTATGGGTTTTGGAAGAGTCGTGGCATATGCGCCACTAGATCGCCAACAAGTAATTGAATCTCCAATTAGTGGTAGAGTTGTTAAATGGCATGTCCACGAAGGGACTCGTGTTAAAAAAGGTGATCCTATTATTGATATTTCGGACAATGATCCCAATTTTATCACTAGGATTCGCGAAGAAAGAAATGCACTCTTACAAAGACTCGAAGCTGCTCGCTCCAGAGAAGATAACATCCGTTCTAGGATATTAAGTTTACGTTCGTCAAAAGGAAGTGCTGTGAGTGCTGCCGATTCTCGTATGATGATGGCGAGGGATAGAGTTCGTGCCAGCGAACAAGCAGTAGATGCAGCAAAAGCTGCCTTAAAAACAGCTAATCTCAATTTAGACCGCCAAAAACAATTATGGGAAAAGGGTTTAACTTCCAAACGTACATTAGAACTTGCAGAACTTGATCATACAAATGCAGAAACCGGTCTCGATCGTGCAAGGGCAACTTATGATGCCGCTGTCAAAGAAGAACGAGCATTAAATAGTGATACAGGAAAAGTCCAACAAGATGCTGAAGCATCTATCAATGATGCAAAGGCATCTCTTGCTTCTGCACAATCTGAGGTTGCGAGAGTTTTAGAAGAACTACCTAAATTAGATGCAAGGTTATCAAGACAAGAAAATCAGGAAGTGTTTGCACCAAGAGATGGAACCATCATGAGAATCCTTGTGAATCCAGATACACAACAAGTGAAAGAAGGTGATGGAGTTGCCATCCTTGTCCCAGATGCGGAAGACAAAGCTGTAGAGTTATTTATATCAGGGAATGACATTCCGTTAGTTGGTGAAGGAAGAAAAGTTCGTTTACAATTCCAAGGGTATCCAGTTTTACAAATCAGTGGTTGGCCCGAAACTGCTGTTGGTACTTTTGGTGGTGTTGTCAAACTAGTGGACATCACTGACAATGGATCAGGAAATTTTCGTGTCCTTGTAATCCCTGATAATGAAGATCGGCAGTGGCCTTCGAGTCGTTACCTCAGACAAGGGGTAAGAGCAAAAGGATGGATTTTTCTCAATCGAGTCAGTGTTGGTTATGAATTGTGGAGAAGGTTCAACGATTTCCCTCCAAATTTACCAATGGATGATCCTGAAATGAAATCGTTGTTAGATGAGAATGGAGGAGGAGAGAAAACAAAATGAAAACGCTATTAAATCGATTTTTATTGGCGTTGTTATGCCCATTTGGGATGTTTTTTTCTTTTTTATTGGAAGCGGATCCAACAAAAGATCCGTTCGAATCCTTACATGGACCCAACATTTACACACAAGATTATATCAACCAACAACCAGGAGTATTAACTCTTTCAGAACTATTAAGGTCTGTTGAAAAATCCTATCCCCTTGTCCTAGCTGCTGAAAAACTATTAACAGAAACAGAATACAATTATTTAGCAGCTGAAGGTGCTTTTGATTTACAATTCAAAGCTATGGGTACAACCAAACCAATTGGATATTACACTAATAATGGAGCGGACACTGTGTTCGAAAAACCAACTCCACTTGGTGGGACATCTTTTTTTGCTGGATACCGCATTGGTCGTGGAAAATTTCCTGTTTATGACGGTCGAAGAGAAACCAATGATTATGGAGAAGTAAGAGCTGGTGCTGTTGTTCCACTCATGAGAAATCGTGAGATTGATAAAAACAGAGCCGACCTTAGGAAAGCAGACATTGATCGAAAACTTGCTGAGTTATCAATCCAAAAGTTAAAAATTGAAGTAATCAAAGAAGCAACCAAACGGTATTGGAAATGGGTTGCAAGTGGCCAAGAATACTTGGTCAACAAAGACTTGTTAGAGATTGCAAAGAACAGACAACAACAAATAGCCCAAAGAATCAAGTTAGGTGATATTCCCAAAATGGAAGGTACAGAAAATGACCGCGCCATTTTACAAAGGGAATCACAATTCGTTTCAGCGGAACGTGAAATGCAAAAAGCAGCAATTGACTTGTCATTGTTCTTACGTGCTGCGGATGGAAATTTAATTTTACCATCAACAGACAGATTACCCATAGGATTTCCAAAACCCATCGATTACAAAGTTCTTGAATTAGACAAAAGTATTAAACTCGCATGGAAGTTCCGACCAGAAATCCAAGACTATGAATTCAAACGAGAGAAAGCTCGAGTGGACCAAGACATGGGTTATAACTCACTCAAACCGCAAGTGGATTTGGTAGTCGCAGGATCTCAGGACTTAGGGCCGGGTTCAGTCACAAGGTCTAAACCAGAACTAGAAGCTTCACTTGTCTTGAATGTCCCCATCCAAACAAGAAGGCCTCGTGGGATGATTGGAGCGGCAGAAGCAAAAATTGCCCAACTTGACCAAGAATTACAATTTTCAAAAGACAAAATCAAAACCGAAGTACAAGACGCAATCTCAGAAGTCATTGCTTCAGCCAAACGAGTGAACGTCACACAAAATGAAGTAGAACTTGCCAGAAAACTAGAAGAGATGGAACGGGAACGTTTTGCTTTGGGAGATTCTACACTTTTATTTGTGAATATTCGCGAACAGACAAGTGCGGAAGCAGCCGTGCGTGAAATTAAGGCATTGTACGATCATCATGTCGCAGTTGCCAACTTCCAAGCATCTACAGCAACTTTTTTGCAAAATTCTCCTTCTCCTTAGTCGTATTTCTTATGTAGAAAAAAAAACGACTTTCACATCTCACTGAATTCCTAAAATTTTCCCTAAAGAAGGTATCTATGCACGGGGAAGAGTCACTTTTACAAGACATTGGTCTCAGTATTATATTTGCTACAGTTTTGAGTCATATTGCTCGCATTCTCAAACAACCGTTAATCTTAGGTTACATTATCGGTGGTGCGATGCTTGGGAAAGAGATGGGATTTGAACTCGTTACCAACGAAGCAAGTATTGAACTCATTTCCGAAATTGGACTCATCTTACTTCTTTTCATCATTGGTCTTGAGATCAATCTTGCGGAACTCGCTAAAATGGGAAAGGCGATGTTCACACTCGGTATCTTACAATTCACTTTATCTGTTGCTTTTGTATATTCTGTATTTCCATTTTTTGGACTTTCTATTGGTTCTGAAAAATTTGACCTTCTTTATATTGCCGTTGCTCTCTCCTTAAGTTCGACGTTAATTGTTGTTAAATTATTGCAAGACAAGGTAGAGATCAACACTCTCTCAGGTAAATTAACCGTTGGGGTTTTGGTTTTCCAAGACATATGGGCCATATTGTTTATGGGTGTACAACCCAACCTAAACAACCCTGAAATTTTAAAAATTCTATCTTCTGTTGGAATCATTGTACTACTGATTGCGTTTAGTTTTAGTGTCAGCCGTTATGTCTTAGCTAAGTTATACAAAGCATGTGCCAGTAGCCCGGAATTAATACTTCTAACATCAATTATGTGGTGTTTTTTAGTTTGTGGGATCGCTGGAGAAGCGGGTCTTTCCAAGGAAATGGGAGCACTTGTTGCAGGTATGAGTATTGCAGCTTTTCCTTATGGTGCCGATGTGATTTCCAAACTAATTGGTATCCGAGATTTTTTTGTGACTCTCTTTTTTGTGGCTCTTGGATTAAAAGTTCCGCTTCCCAGTTTAGAAGTGATTGGGTTATCTGCTGCGATTATCGCACTCATGTTATTTGTTAGGATGATCACCATTGCCCCAGTCATCATCAAACTAAACAAAGGTGTAAGGAATGGGTTTCTTACGGCACTAAACCTTGCTCAGATATCTGAATTCTCCCTCGTAATCTTAGCGTTAGGTGCTGGTTTCGAACACATCACTCCGAAATTACAAGCAGTCATTTTAACTTCAACCATCATTGCCTCTGTTCTATCTACTTATATCATTATGTTTAACCATAATATTGCAGCTACTTTCGAACGATTACTCGCTCGCGTGGGAATCTCAGACCAAACGGAAGACGCTAGTAAAGAAGAGAAAGCCGGTCATGGTGGACACGGTGGTCATGGAGATGGAATGGTGCGAGACATCATAGTCCTAGGATACTTTCGGATTGCCCGTGCCTTTGTAGAATACTTAGAAGACTTATCACCATCCCTCATCAAACGGATCATCATTGCTGACTACAACCCTGCTTTCAAAGACGAACTCACGAACAAAGGGTTCCAATGGGCGTATGCTGACCTTGCTCATCCTGATTCCTTATCTCATATCGGGCTTCATGATGCTTCGATGGTCATTTGTACCATCTCTGATTCCTTTCTCAAAGGAACAAATAACAACCGTTTGCTTTCCACTCTTAGCAAATTAGCACCGAATGCTAAAATCATTTTGACGAGTGATGAACCGGGTGAAGCTAAAAAGTTAGTCGCTGACGGTGCACAAAAAGTCATCATCCCAGGTGTGATCACTGGTGAATTTTTGTATGAATACATTTCGCGAGGGATGCGAAATAACAACTAAGAGAATTACATGATAAAATGAAGTTTCAGAACCTTATCTGATTTTACTTCGAATTTCGCTGAGAATTTCGATTTGAATCGCTTGGATTTTCATCATTTTTGACCATTGGTCCAGTAAAAGATGATCCACTTTTTCATGTAAGGTTCTGATTTCAATTTCAGATTTTAGATTAATTTTGTAATCATTCTCTGAACGAATTCTATCTTTCACCTCTTGTCTGTTTTGACTCATCATAATGATGGGTGCTTGTATCGCGGCAACACAAGACAAAGCAAATGTTGTTTTCCATGGACTAAATCAGACCTTTCTCTTGGAACTCTCTTTTCACCACTTCTAAATCAGCAGGAGAATCCACTCCCAAATTGGCTTTCTCTGCAAGAAACACTCCTATCGTTCCACCATTCTGCAAAGCACGGAGTTGTTCCAATGACTCAAACATTTCCCAATCAGAAGGAGGCAATTGGTTATAGGACATTAAAAAATCACGTTCATACGCATAGATACCAAGATGACGGTGGTATTTGGCATCACCTTTAAAGGAAGCAGGGATAGGAGAACGAGAAAAATAATTGGCTCTCGAGTTTCTGTCGAAGACCACCTTTACTTTGTTAGGATCTTTCGGATCTTCAGAAGGAGAAAAAGGAACAGCAGCAGTAGTCATTTCCCAATTGCGGTGTTTGGTTTTTAAATTCACCACACCATCGATGAGGTCTGTTTCCATTCCTGGTTCATCACCCTGGATATTTACGATGATTCCGTAACTAGGAAAGTTTTCTGCGACTTCAATGATACGATCAGTTCCCGTCGGATGGTCGGGACTTGTAAGAACAGACTCCCCTCCAAATCCTAATACAATATCATGGATTCGTTTGTCATCCGTTGCTACCACCAAACGGTGGAAAGACTTTGATTTTGATGCATGGGTATAAGTCCACTGGATCATTGGTTTTGTTCCAATGAGGGCCAGTGGTTTTCCTGGAAATCGTGTGCTCGCGTAACGCGCAGGAATCACACCGAGAATCTGGTCGGACATAGTCCTAGTTTACCAAGAACTCGGTAAAGTAAACCTCTTTGATTTTTCCATTTGTCAAAATGTGATTTAAGTGGGCTTTGATTTCCTCACGCAAATCCAATTGGTTCGTAATGGATTTTAGATCATCTTTTGTCTTACGAGCTATCACCAAGTTGATGATGTTCTGCATTTGAGCCACACGAGCTGCAAGTTCTGCAGAAAGTGCTGGTTGGCCTGATTCAAATCCAAGAGACATCTTTAACTTCACAAAGTGTGACTCTCCAACATCAGAAGTATTCACTCGGAACTCTTCCTGAAATGTGTAAACTTCCAAAGGAGGTGGAGCTTTCACAAGTGAGATATTCTTTTGTTGTTTGAAAACACTTGTTGCTGTTTTCTGAGCAACAAACATCGATATTACGGTTACAATGATAATTCCAAAAATGGCCGCAGCGATGTACAATAACCATTTGACAATGGGGGACATCCCAGCAGAGGCGGAACTACCTTCGGCTAACCCACCTTCTTCTTCATCTACTTCACGGTCACCCATGTTAAAATTCTCCTTCTACATTTGTTTCAGTGTTCGGCAAACGAGTATCAGGAAGTCCGTATTTACTTTCTCCTGGTCCTCGTTTTGTAGACTTCTCAGTTAAAATGATGATATCCACTCTTCTGTTAAAAGCCTTTGCTTCTGGTGTACCTTCATTTTCCAACACAAGAGGTCTGTAGGATCCAAAACTTACTGCTTGGAACCAACTAGGCTCAATTTCTTCTGCATTGATCATAAATACAGTGGCGTTCACCGCCCTAGCTCCCGCCAAATCCCAGTTATTGATATATTCTCTTTCTTCACGACCAGGACGACTCACTGGATTCACAGCATCATCATCACTATGCCCTTCTACTCGCACAAAACGTTCGAGTCCCTTGATAAGACCTGCAGCTTTTCTTAACGTTTCTCGGATAGCAGGCGTTAGGATGGCTGACCCTGGATAAAAATAATCAGCACCTACAAGAGATATCACAAGACCTCTTTCGTTTTCCGAAATACGCACCTTTCCAGCTTCTACTTCTGGTTTGAATACTTCTTGTGCATCTTTTTTAGATTTGGATAAGTTACGACCTACTACTTGGGAAGGCAAAGATTCAATTTGCATTCCCATCTCTTCCAATGAACCTTTTGATAATGTTTGTCCACCAGTGAAAAATCCTGTGGTGGATTTAAATGCCGAGAGAATGATTTGCATTTCCTTTGCATCTGTTTTCCCTGTTGTATACAGAAGGATAAAGAAACAAAGGAGAAGTGTCACCATGTCCCCGTAAGTTGCCATGAACTCGGGAACTTTTTGGATACACTCAGGGCATTTTTCTTTTTTGGAAGCCATGGTTAAGGATTAATCTCCATCATCTTTTAAGGCAACACGTTCTGCTGGAGTTAAGAAACTCGCAAGTTTCTCTTTTACAATCCTTGGGTTATCACCTGATTGGATTGATAATGTACCTTCCACCATAACTTGTTTGATCACAAGTTCATCTTCTGATCTACGTGTTAACTTCCTTACCACAGGTGCCGCAAATAAGTTCTGTGCAAGAGATCCGTATAATGTTGTAATAAGAGCTGTCGCCATACCTTGTCCAATGGCACTCGCATCCCCACCACCTAAGTTCTTTAACATCCCCACAAGACCCACAAGGGTCCCAAGCATCCCGAACCCTGGCGCAAAACCAGCGTAAGCATCCCACCAACCACGACCATAAGCATGACGTGATGCAGTGTTTCCAATTTCTGTTTCCATGATGTTACGGACAAGTTCGGGATCCGTTCCATCCACTACGAGTTGGATTCCTTTCTTTAAAAATTCTTCCGGTAATTCGTTGATATCATCTTCTAAGGCAAGTAAACCTTCGCGACGTGCTTTTTCAGAGAAACTAACGAGTGTCGTGATGAGACCAGGTAAATCTGAAGGTGGATTTTGGAAGGCTTTTTTCGTCACCGCACCCACACCAATGGTGGATGTCCAAGGAAATGAAATGATCGTGGCAGCCGCAGCTCCACCAAATGTAATCATTACCGAGGGAATATCGATAAGGTCTGTTAATGCAAGACCCCCTGAAACCACCCCTAATAACATCAAGGCCGCTCCTAGGGCCAAACCAATGACTGTAGCTATATCCATTTCTTATGTTTCCTCAGGCCTTCTATCACTCACTCGAGGCAGGTTGTGGATTCTTGTTTGGTAAGTGATTACCTTTTCCACAACATCCGCAACAGACTCTTGTACAATGAATTTCTTTTCATTCACAAGAGTGATGATCGTATCTGGATTGGCTTCAATAGTCTCAATCAAATCTGCATTGAGAACAAATTCAGCCCCTTTGAGTCGGTGTAAAATGACCAAGAGATCCCCCTTCAGAGATTTCTATTTATGTCTATCGACTACCTTTCGAATTTCGCTTACGAATTTTTCTTCCGTGAATCGATTGATGGAATTTTGGAAATCCCAACGTTTGAATTGGATTTTTTCTGCCCGTTTGATGGCATCGTTTAAGGATTTTACTGTCTGTTCTTCAAAAAAGACACCAGTTTTGCCATCTTTTACCGACTCGAGTGCCCCACCCTTTCCATAGGCGATGACCGGAGTGGCGTAAGCCTGGGATTCCACTGGTGTGATCCCAAAGTCTTCCATTCCTGGAAAAATGAACCCACGTGCCTTTTTGTAGAGTTCTACGACTTCCTGGCGAGGTAACCCTTTTTTCCAAAGGATATTTTTTGGAAGATTTTTCGTGAGTTTCCCCTCTTCCTGCCCCCCACCTACAAGGATGAGAGGTTTTCCATTTTCACGGAAGGCTTCGATGGCCAAGTCAATTTTTTTATAAGGTGCAAAGGCAGATACCATCAGATAATAATCATCTTTGGAATTGTCATGCACTCGAAAGTCTTGGGGCAAACATGGAGGATAAATGATTTTATAATCTCGTCGGTAGTACTTTTGAATCCGTCTTCCCACAAAATGCGAGTTACATGTAAAATAATCCACACGGTTTGCTGAAGCAGCATCCCAGGTGCGGAGGTAATTGGCAATGGATTGTAATAGAAAAAATTTAAAACCCTTCCTCGCCGGGAAATAATCATAATACATATCCCAGACATAACGCATGGGACTATGAACATAACTCAAATGAAATGTATCGGGATGAGGGATCACTCCTTTTGCAACACAGTGAGAAGAACTGATCACAACATCATAGCCTTTTAGGTCTAATGTTTCAATTGCTGTTGGAAATAATGGCAAATAATATCTGTAGTACTTTTCTTTGAATGGTAAGTTGTTGGTGAAGGCTGTTGTGATCTTTCGATTTTCAATTCTTGCATTCAGTTTCCCTTTTGAGTAAAAAAGACTAAACAAATCTGCTTCTGGATAAGCTTTTAACATACTATCGAGGACAACTTCTCCTCCTCGCATTCCAGTGAGCCAGTCATGTATAATTGCAACTTTCATTATTCTTGTGGTCCAATCCTTCTTCCAGTAATCGGCGTTGTACGGCCGTAATACGAGGCTGTTATTAAAAATGGAATAGGCATGGTGTTCTCCAAATTTCTAGAACTTTCCATATACCTTCTTCCTTCTTTTCCTATCGTTTCTGCGTCTTTGATGGTCGCAAGAAGTTCATAATACATCTCAGTACTTCCAATGATTTTGGGAATTGTACCTTCTGTTTGGTTTAATTTATCGGTGATGGACCGAAAATCCAATGTGATTTGTCTCAGGTCTGATCGATTTTCTTCCATCGTTGCCGAAGTTGCTTTGAAAAAATCATCAAAATACCTTGCAGAGGGTAAGTAATCAGGAGATTTTTCCCCTTCACGAAACGTAGGTTTAAAAAAGGGACGTTTCCCGTCAGAACTACCTGGGTTGATATTGATGATCCTTCCAGAAAATAATGTCACAGTTTGGAAATCCACTTCATAATTATCCCAAAGAGTAAGTGGGTCTTCGAGTGCAATGTGTAATTCGATCGCATGATCCATGTTATGGTCAAGGAACCGTCTGTCAGGAACATCCATCAGTGGCCTTGAGTCAATATGGGCAACATACCCTTTTTGGATTCCAAGGATTCTTACTTCTGTCCCTTCTTTGATCCCATCAATACGTGAATAAAATAACGATAGTCGGTAAGGGTATTTTTTAGTGGGCCTGTCTGGTTGGATGACAGTCGTAAAAAATGCAAAAATTAAAATCGAAAAAAAAATGATACCAGTGATGGTTTCGTTATTTAATTTTTTTGATTTCACGGGGGACTCAAAGTACTTTCCCTCAAAAGAAAGAGTTGGCAAGCAGATTTTCCGTGAGTGAATGGGATGAGATGAAAGCAGTCACCATCCTCAAATACGATGAAATCGAACCACAATTGGAACTCCGTGAAAAAGAAATTCCAACACCGAAAGAAAACGAAATTAGGATCAAAATCCACCTCTCTCCCATCAATCCATCGGATTTGATGTTCATTCGTGGTTTGTATGGATTCAAAAAAAAAGCACCTGTCTCTGCAGGATTTGAAGCCAGTGGAACCGTCGATGCAGTAGGAAGTGCGATCAAAACATTAAAAGTGGGGATGGCTGTTTCCTGTGTGGCCCCTCAAAACGATGGTTCATGGGCTGAGTATATGATCACAACGGAAGACAACTGTTTACCGTTAGTGGATGGTGTGACTCTCGATGAAGGATCTAGTTTTTTTGTAAACCCAATGACCGCTTGGGCGATGGTATCTCGATGCCAAAAAGAAGGACACCAAGCAATGATTCAAACAGCAGCTGCAAGTGCCCTTGGCAAAATGGTGGTTCGCCTTTGTAGAGAGAAAGGAATTCCACTCATCAACATCGTTCGAAAAAAAGAACAAGAAGATACCTTAACTGAAATTGGTGCAGAACATATTTTAAATTCCAGTTCACCTAATTACCAAAAAGATTTATTCAAACTTTCTAAAAAACTAAATGCAACGTATGCTATCGATGCAGTCGCTGGCGAAACAGCACAATCCTTAGTAGAATGTATGCCTTATGGGGCAAAAATAGTTTGTTATGGTGCTCTGTCTGAAAAACCATTTTCAGTGAACTCAGGGATCATTCTTTTCCAAAACAAAAAAATTGAAGGTTTTTGGCTGTCTTCATGGATTTATGAAATTGGATTGGAAGAGTTTCAGAAACAAGCAAAAGAAGCACAAAAATACTTAAAGACTGTTTTCCAAACAAAAATTAACAAACGATTTAAGTTTGAAGAATACAAAGAAGGTTTAGAATTTTACAAACAACATATGACCGAAGGGAAGGTAGTTTTTGGTCCGTAACTTTGTAAAACAATTTGGAATCTATTTTTTTGGTTCATTGGTACTGATCAATTGTATCAGTGATACCAAAAAAAATTTAGAAAGTCTAAAGGCGTGTAAGTTTGATTTGGTGGACGTTCGTGTCGAATTGAAACCAAATCCTAGTATTCCTTTGATACCACTTCTTGATTTGTACCCCCAAGTATCTGTTACAAATCCAAATCCTACAAAAGTCAGTATTTACGAATTTGATTTGGATATCGAACTCGTAACAAACCAAGGAAAAGAATACATTGGAAAACTCCAAAACCAAACTCCAGTGGAAGTAGAACCAAATTCAGAAACACTTGTTGTTTTGAAACTAGTTCCCGAACAAAAAGGTTCCCTACTTCCCAAATTACTTTTGTTAGCAAAACAATTGGGAGAGGCTGCAAAAAAAGGGGAAGAAGCAGAGTTTGAAATTTATGGAACTGTACAAATTGATAGTGTATTTGGAAAATTACCAGTGCCTGTTCGGGAAGTTTCTCGGATCAAACTGAAACGATGAACCAAAAACTTCTATCCATTATTCTTTATGTTAACATCACTTTGGTATTCTTTAGTTGTATCCAACAACGAGATGATTTATTTTATTCTGCGCAAGAAGGGAACCAAAAGATTTTTGAAAAGTATACTTTAAAAAATTCAGCATGCGGTTCTAATAAATTACCTGGTGCTCTTGCTTTAGGCAGAGTCAAAATTGACGATGCAAATCTTTGTTTTAGAGCCATTGAACTCACAACTTGCCCTGCTTGGAATACCGAAGGGTACACTCCTGATTCTTGTAAGGCGATCGGAACAAGTTTTCGTTAACTATGTGGCGTTATTTATTTGATTTATCAACTGCAGAAATGTTTCTGTTCGCAGCATTGGGACTCGCTGGTGTCTTTTTACTTTTATTTGGAAAACTCAGAAAAAAAGAATCAGCCTCTAATCAAAAATCAAAATCCAACTCCACTTCCTTAGAAAACAATCGAAACTCCGATGGAAAATCGAAAAAAGATCCCAAATCACCAAAAGATAACAACCTAAAGGTGATGGAAATTTTTGATTATAATGGTACCAAAATCCTCCACCAAGATGGAGCCTATACTGTGAATGACCAAGGAGTTGTTACCAATTATATGAACTGGAATCTCCTACCATCAAAATACCAAAAGATGGTGAAAGAACTCGACAATCGTTCGTTAGGGGAAAAAGGACAGGATTATTTTTTGGAAATGATCAATGGATTTTATTATGTATCTCTGCCAGGAGGAAAAAAGAAGAGATACGACTCGATCCAAAGTATCCCAGCAGATATACGCAAACGATTGGGTGTATGACTTTAATTTAAGTCGATAACACTTCTACTTTCTTTTTTGTTTTGATTTCTTGTTTTTGTTTTCGAACAAGTGCCATCTCTTCTTTTTTAAGACGGTCTCTTTGAATGCCTTCTTCAATCACTTTTTTAGGTGGTTTTTTTAAGTCCCAAACAATCCCAAACCAACTTAATACTTTCAGAATGTAATACGTAATATCTATTTCATACCAATAAAAACCTTGGTTCACCGACGAACAATAGTAATGGTGGTTATTGTGCCAACCTTCACCCATTGTGAGTAGTGCCAACCAAACATTGTTTTTACTTGTGTCTCTAGACTCAAAGCGAACCGACCCATATACGTGGGAAAGTGAATTGATAGTCCATGTGGCATGGCCTAAGATAAATGTGGATACAGCATAACCATACACAAGCCAAGCCCAACCACCAACTGCATACAATAGAATTGCATAGGTAAGAGGAGGGATCCAGTGGTTACGATCGAGCCAACGTAATTCAGGGTATTTATAAAAATCGGGGATCAGTTTGGCTTCATAATCATTGTAATCATCTCGTAGAAACCAAAACATATGCGAATACCAAAATCCCTTTCGGCTTGGGGAGTGGATGTCTTTTTCGGTATCAGAGTACTTATGGTGGTTTCTGTGGTGAGCTGCCCACCACAGAGCACCTTTTTGCATGGACATGGACCCGATCCAAGCAAGGACAAATTGGAAAACCCGAGAAGTCTTAAACGATGCATGGGAAAAATAACGATGGTAAGCACCTGTGATTCCGAACATACGAAGGAAATAAGAACCAACCGCAACCCAAACCAGAGTCCAGGAAAACGGGACGGTAAATACCGTTAAGACAGTCGCTTGGACGAGAAAAAATAAAACGAGGAAAAGTAAAGGTGCCTGTTCTTTGACAACAGGTTCCACCGAAGAAGATGCAGAATTCATTCAATAACCTATACTTATTGGAGTCTTTCCAAAGGGTTTGGTTGCAAAAAAATTCATTCTACTTGATTCCCGATTTGCCTCTCCTACCCTGTCCATAAACCCATGTCATCGAAAATCGTTGTCCAAAAATACGGTGGAACCTCTGTTGGTGACACCACCAAAATACAAAATGTGGCCAAACGCATCAAACGTTACCACGACGAAGGCCAAAAGGTTGCTGTTGTTGTTTCTGCAATGGGACATACTACAGACGAACTGGTCGACCTTGCTGATCAAATTTCGAAAAACCCGCCAAAACGGGAAATGGATATGTTACTTTCTACAGGGGAACAAGTATCCATTGCCTTACTTGCTATTGCTCTCAATGAATTAGGAGTTCCTGCACAATCGTTTACAGGTTCTCAATTAAAAATTTTAACAGATGGAAACTTTTCCAATGGTAAAATTGAAATGATCGACAGGTCTAGAATCGATGAAGCCTTTAACAAAGGAAAGGTGGTTATCGTTGCTGGTTTCCAAGGGATCGATAAGGACGAAAACATTGTCACTTTAGGACGAGGTGGAAGTGATACTTCTGCTGTGGCTCTCGCTGCAGCCCTCGGTGCAGATGAGTGTGAAATTTATACGGATGTGGACGGAGTTTATACAGCCGACCCAAGAAAAATCCCAACTGCCAAAATGCACAAACAAATCACTTACGAAGAAATGTTGGAACTAGCAAGTTTAGGAGCTGGTGTCCTACATTCACGAAGTGTTGAATTAGGGATGAACTATAACGTGGTTATCCACGTTCGATCTAGTTTCCATGACAAACCGGGAACGTTAGTAATGAGTGAGGATAAAATTATGGAAAAAATGAAAGTTAGCGGAGTCACTGCAAAAGGGGACCAAGCACGTGTTACCATTGCTGATGTTAAAGACAAACCAGGCATCGCAGCAGACCTTTTCACTCAACTTGCCAACAAAGATGTGATTGTTGATGTAATCGTTCAATCCTCTCCAAGAGATGGAATTAATACCATTTCCTTTACAATAGCAAAAAAAGACATTGTCGCAGCAAAACCAATCATTGAGACATATGCAAAAGACCATGGAAATGGAAAGGCAGAAATTGACGAAAATATCTCGATTGTTTCTGCTGTTGGAGTTGGAATGAAATCACACGTTGGAGTGGCTGCAAAAATGTTCCAATCCCTCGCAGAAAAAAACATCAACATCGAAATGATATCTACATCTGAGATTAAAATCTCTTGTGTCATCAAACAAAACCAAGCGGAAGATGCAGTAAAAGCTTTACACACTACCTTTATTGGGTAGATTTATGACCGTATGCAAAAAAGAATTCGAATCTCGCATAACTTCGTTTTAGTTTTTGCAGCGGTAGTTTGTTTTTCTCTCGCTGTTCCCACAAAACCTCTCAACTCCTATGAATCACTCAATGCAGTTCTAGCCATTGTAGGTCCAAAATCGATTTCCACTTTGGATTATGAAGAAGGTGTGGAACGTTATAAAAACCTATCTCGATTTTTCCCAAATTACCGTAAAAAAGGTTCTCTTCATTCGCAGGTGATCGACTTTCTCATTGATCGGGCTGTGGTTGATATTGTTGCCGAAGAAGAATCAATTCAAGTGAATGAAAAACGAATCGAAGCAGAAATTCAAAAAAGAATGGATGCTCAAGGTATCAGTGACTTAGAACAATTTAAAAAATCGGTTCAAAACCAATTTAATTTGCCGTATGACATTTGGTTGGATGACCTTCCTTACCAAATCAAAAAGGGACAACTTTTACAAATTAAAGTAAGTCCTCCACTTCCTTCTGAACAAGAAGTACAATCATGGTATAACAAAAATAAGTCGAAAGTTGGAAATGAATTTAAATTTCGTGAGCTTGTTTTTTCACCAGCCAATGGTTCCATTGAAGAAGAATCTCGTTTGTTTAACGAACTCACTGAGATTAGAAACAAATCTATCAATGACCCTTCCTTTTTTAAGCTTGTGGCATCTGGTCCAAGAAATGAATCTCGTTATCGATTGAATGGCGGACTTGTTAACTGGGTGCCTACATTTGAATTGTACAAAACCCAACCTTCCACTGCTTCTGTGTTAGCACAAGTTGGTGGACAAGGAAAATTCTCTGAAGTATTCCGTGACGATAGAAAACGATACTGTTTAGTATATATTGAAGGAATGAGACCAACACCTCTCGATGCTGTTAGAAAAGGGATCCAGGGATTTTTATTTCGTGAAAAGGAACAAACTTCTTTCGAAGAATGGGTTGTTGTGACTCGCAAAAATATGGCAATCACAATCTTTGATCCAATTTACATCAAAGAACATAATATAAATAATCCCGAAGAAAAGTACAATTCAGATTAATGATCAATCGCAAAGAATACAATCCAAGTTTTGCCGTTGTTTATTTAGACACCCAAACACTTTCATTTTTAGAATCTAATTTTGATATAAAATTATTTGAAACATTTGTTTCAAAACTTCACAAAGTGTTTCCCAATTTAAATCTCCACATAAATGTGAATGATTCCGTTAAATCAAAGTTATCTGGTTCAAAATTCGTAAATTCATTTGTTTTTTACGAACCAAATATAACAGAAATTGAATTCTTCAAACAATTTGGAAGCTTATTACCTGAATCGATTTTTAAAGATCCAGAATGGGACGAAGTTTGTTTTTTATATTTTACTGGAATTTCACCTTTACTCAACACATCGTTAACTGAAAAAATTTGGAATCGCCATAAAAACTTTTTTTCACAATATTCTTATTCGGAAAACATTCCACCTGGCCTAATTCCAACGGTGATCACTAGAGAATTTTTGAGTTCTTTACCAGACCAACTAATAACCGATATTCATTCCTTTTTTCTTAAAAATATCAACCAATATGATGTAGATATTTTTTTCCAATCTCCTGATTTACGACAATTACGTTTGGATTTTCGTTATCATTCGGTACGCTCCAATATTCTCATCAACGGATTACTTGCTATAGCAGAAGAAATTCCTTATGAAGATTTACACTCCACTTTAAAACAAAATCCCGAATTATATCGCAGTTCCCCATCTTATATGGAATGGGAAATTTACAAAGGATGTGAATTGTCCTGTGTATTTTGCCCACGCGAGTTCATTGACAAATCAAATGATGGAAGTTTTGTTCCACTCACTTCTGTAAAAACAATGTTTTCAAAATTCCAAAAGGAATTAACTTCTCCTATCACCATTAGTTTATCAGGAAATGGGGAACCGCTTTTACACCCTGAGTTTACCTCAATTATAAAAGAAATCCTCACTCTTCCCCAACTCAAAGAACTCATCATTGAAACAGCACTATACAAAAATGTTGATGTTTTGGTTTCTCTCATCCAGGAACTAGACCAAACAAACAAAGAAAAACTTTGTATCATTACTAATCTCAGTACCTTAAAAGAAGAAACATACCAAACTTTATATGGCAAAAAAGGATTATCTACTGTTTTAGAATCGGTGGATACTCTTTCTAAACTATTACCGAAAAATTCCTTATATGTGCAAATGATTAAGATGAAAGAAGTAGAAGATGAAATTGATCCTTACTTTACTTCATTTGAAAAAAAAGGAATCAACATCATTTTACAAAAATACAATCGTTTTGCCAATCAACTACCAGAACGAAGAGTCAGTGACCTTACGCCAATCCATAGAGACTTTTGTTGGCATTTAACACGCGATTTATATGTATCTGTAACAGGTGATGTTTCAATTTGTAAACAAAACCAAACTAAAATCATTGGAAATCTCTATACTGAATCCTTATCTGATGTTTGGAAAAAAGGCCATGACTCCTTTCGCCTAAGTTTTAATGGCGAACATGACAAAATCCCTGCACCTTGTTTGAATTGTGATGAGTGGTATACATTCAACGCATGATAGTTTTGCCTTCATTCAGGCAAGACTAGGCTCAACACGATTTCCAAAAAAAATATTAAAATCAATTCCTGAGGATTCAGGAGTCACATTTTTAGATCATATCCATCGGCGATTATCAACCGTATTTGAACATAACCAAATCATCTTCCTCATCCCAGAATCAGATGAAGAGTCCATTCAATTTCTAAACTCCAGAGGTTATCTTTATTTCTGCGGATCTGAATTGGATGTTAGGGATCGATTTCGCAAAGCGGCAAAACATTTTGGTGCAAAACATATTTTTCGACTAACGGCTGATAATCCATTTATAGATATCAATTCAATTCGTTATTTATATGAAGCAATTTTAGAAATCAAGGACACTTATTATAGTTTGTCAATGAGTGGGTTACCTCTTGGAATGGGTGTGGAATGTTTTTCAACGGCTTCATTGTTTTATGATTCAGAAGAAACCCAATTGGAAAGACATAAAGAACATGTATCCTTACACATAAAGGAATTCCCAGAAATTCATAAACAATATCGACTTTCTCCACCCCATTTACAAACACTAGACATCTTTCGAAAATTACAAAACGGTGAGATATCACACCTCAGGATCACAGTTGATGAGAAAAAAGATTTTGAAATGATCTGCAACATTTGGATTCAACTGGGAGAAACGAATCCTTTTTTTGGAGCAGAAGAAGTATTACAATTATATGATTCTAATCCAAATATTTATGATTTGAATGCAAACGTAGAACAAGTTGTATTTACACTTCCCAAAACAAAAAAAAACAAAAGGAGGGTTAATGTTTTATATGGGAACCCAATCCAATTCGGATACGGACACTTTGAACGTTGTAAATCCTTATCAATTTACTTACAACTGAATGGTTATGATGTTCAACTCATAGATTCATTTTTAGAAAAAGAATCAAACATTCCCCATATATTTGATACAAGGGAAATCGAATACCCAGTTCAAAATGCTTTTTATATCGATAACTTCAATCATCCACCGAACACAACCAATTCTACTTTTTTTCTCCCACACCCTTCCATTTCTATTCCGAATGAAGTTTCACTTTCCTACTATAGTTCACCATTGTCTGAACTCAAATCAACAATTCCAGAATCATCTGGAAAATTATTGGTTTATGCTGGACAATTGGATGAAACCGAATCAACACAGCTTGATGAGTTTTTATTAAGGTTCCACCAATCCAAAAATCAAGTGAATCCACATTTTCATTCCATTGTGCGCATTGGTGGAAAAAAACCAAAGGATTCAAAAATTGAATACCAACCAAGAATTTCGTATTCAGAATTCCTCAGAGAAATTGATTCATCAGAATGGGTATGCACGTATTTTGGTCAAACGATGATCGAAGGAATGGCAAAATTCAAAAAGGTATGTTTAATTGGAATTTCTGAAATCCATGAAACTCTTGGTTTTTTTGCCGAACAAAAACTAGGAATTCCATACATTGCTTCCTTAGCTAATCTGAATCAAATCAATCATTTTCCTAACAAAACGAACTCAAAGAAAATCAAATTGGTTCGCGATGCTCATACAAAAATTCTAAGATGGTTAAATTCCATTGTTTAAACACGATATGAAAATAAAACATAAGTTCATCTTCACCTTACTATTGCTTTTAACATTTCAATATAGCTTAATTGCTGATGCAGAGGATCAGGAA
>JACVCB010000018.1 GCA_016742255.1 Leptospira sp. | reverse complement strand
TATTCTAAGTTAATTGGGATTGGCTTTCAATTATGTTTTTGCCTCCAAACAGAAACCTACCAATGTGGTGCATCAATTATTATAAGACAAACGTACAAATTCAAATTGGATCTTTGTAAAATTAAGATAAAAAAGAATCCAATTGAGTAACACTGGGGGAGGAACAAGTTTTTCCCCTTTAGTTTTCATTCTAACAAGTATAGTTTTTCCCTGATATATTCTTCAAGCCCTGACAAACTGAATAAATATCCAGTTTGTTTATCTTCTTCTGGGATTGGGTGCCCAATTTTTTTTTCCAATTTTAAAATGAGTTCGCTGAAAAGGATAGAATCCATCCCACAATCATAGATGAAATGTTGGTCTGGTTTTGGAACCGAACCCAAAATTGATTCGAGGATTTCAGGAATTGTGGTTTCCGAATTGATGTTTTGAATGTTTTTTCCCTTTTCCTTTAGCGATTGAAGCCTAAGGAATTCTTCATAACAAAAACTTGAGATTTTGGAATAGTCAGTTTTCCCGTTTGGTAATTTTGGGATTTCGTTTTGTTTGACAATCACTCTTGGAACATGACTGCTTGGGAGTTCACTACGTAACGTCTGGTAGATGCGATCGATGGCCAGTGAAGAATCTGTCAATAAACCTATTGTATCACCTGTTTCATGATGCACTGGCACACAAAAAAACTGACCTTCGAGACCTAATCCAAGAATTTCAGATTCAATTCGGTCCAGAGACACTCGTTTCCCTTTGTGTTTGATAATACGGTCTTTCCTTCCTAAAAGATAAAATCCTAGATCCGAATTTTCTCCTAAATCTCCTGTCGCATAATATGAATTAGGGGGCAATTTATGTAATTCCCATTCACTGGATTGTAAGGAATAATATTGTTTTGAAACAAATGGACTTTTGACTAAAAGTTCCTGGTTGTCCTCTTCGGTTTGGAATTGAAATTCTACATTTGGTAAAAATTGGAATCTGTTTTGCCTCAGTGGGTCTCGGTATCCCATACCACCTGTTTCAGTGGACCCATAAATCTCAATGATCGATATCTTTGTTTTTTCTCTGAGGTCCCGAGCGAGAGGTACTGGGAATTTCATCCCAGAAACAATGGCTCGTTTTGGGAGTTGCATACCTTGTGAAAATGCCAGTTGTAACTGGGGGGCAGAAGTAATGCAGAGAATCGTTTGCGATTGGTTATATCCATCCCCAAAGACAATGGGGATCCCTAATTGTTTTGGAAGTAAATATCCCCAAAGAAGGCCGTAGAGATGGCAAAAGGGGACTTGGACTTGGATTTCCCTTATCCCATCTAAAAAACTTTGGATTTCTTTTTCCTTTGCCCAAACCTCAAGTTCTGATTGGATTTCTTCCCACTCTTTCCATACTATTTTTGGGACTCCAGTGGATCCTGATGTCACTAAACCAAACGAGCGGTGGTTTGGTGTTTCTAAGACTGGGAGAGGGAATTGTTGGAATTGAGTTTCTAACTTCGTTCCTTGCCAAAGAGGATCCACAAGGATCGGATGCTGGAACTCAAGGTCGTTGAAAAAATTGCCAGATAAAAAGTAATCTTTGTCAGCGAATCGTAAAAGAGAGGCCATAAAACAAAAATCCTCCCTCCGTGGTTTCGGAGGAAGGATTTCTTTTGTTTAGGTAGAATTGTTTTTAAGCGGCTTTTGGATTTCCCATTTTACGTTTCATGAGAAAACCTAACGCAGCTCCTACGACGATTAGGCTTGCTGATACTTCAAATGCGTTCTTACGAACCGCTTTGATGAGGTAAGCAGTAAATCCATTGTCTGTGTAAAAATCACTCACTCTAACTACATAAGATGGACGGTTTGGTGCAGGGATTTGGTCGATGTGTAAATACCAATCCTTATGAGCAACACCATTGGAGTTCATCCAAGAGTTAAAGAAAATGTAACCAGAAGTAGATGGTTTGCGAATGTCAGCACCTTCTGTTGGGTGGTTGAAAACACCTGGAACGATGATCGCCCAAGGGAAACCATTTTTGTCTAGGAAAGCGTCTTTTCCTTTTGCATCTTTGAAGTAACCTGGACGGAAAATTTGTCTGAAAACACCGTCAGTTTTTTGGTTAATGGCAAGGAAGTAGTTTAGGTGTCCCCCAACTAAATTCTTAGTCGCATTCAAATCCACTGGTTCTTCGAAAGTAATTGTAACTTGTGCAGTAACCCCTCTTACAAAGTCATTGATTGTAAAAGTAGATCCAGCTGCAGGAGCATTTTTCTTTCCAAACAATGTTTTATCAGAACTTGGGAGGATTAATACACCACGTTTGAGTTGTGTAGGGGTTAATGTTCCACCAGTGCAATCACCTGCAGTATTGGCAGTGTATTTGGGAGCAGAAGCACATCCATTCCAAGGGTTTCCACTTCCGTCTAGGTAACTGATTTGAACAGTTGCATTTGTTGGAACATCAAGTGAAAGTCTCAATTCGTGATTGTAACCTGCACCTTTTGCAACATGTGTATAAGTTCCACGAATGATCTTTACTTTGTTAGTTGGAGTTTTATCCATCTCAGTACTAAAAACTGTAGAGTGGTCGTTTAAATCCGCATCCCCTGCAGAAGGGAACATGTCCTCAAATGCAATTGTATAACGTCCAGATCTTGCAATGGTTGCTAAGCTTGGATCATCTGGGAATTCGTCAAAATTATTGGCAATTCCATCACAATCAGAGTCAACTGCTTGCACACAACCATTCACAGGTTGGAAATTGGTAGTGTCTACATTGATCACTGGTGCTACAACAACAGTACCCTCAGAATTGGAGCCAGTTGCTGGTTGTTGTACAGGAGCTGAACCCACGATTTCAACAACTTCACCTGTTGTTGGATTCACACCCACAACGCTGATATCTACAGAAACAACTGTAGGAGGAACACTGATTGAAATGGTGACTGAACCATTGCTGTCAGTAGTTCCGACTCCTACAACATTTGGTTCCCCTGTTGTAATGGACTCAGTCACAGTGACAGGAGCGTTAGTCACAGGACCAGCCTCATTCACAATCACAACAGTAACTGGTACAGTGATATTTGTTTCAAAATTAAAATCTCCACCATTGGTTTGGTCAACCACAGTCGTTGTTGTTTCATTATTAACGGTTGTGGGAGCAGGTGTTGGAGCCGCTGGAGTTGGTGTAGGAGTGACTACGGAAGGAGTATCGGAATTACCAGTATCACCAGTGTTTGTATTGGCATCAGGTGTTGTTACTTGGCTTGGATCTGTTGTTTCCAATCCTACCACAGTAAATGTTCCATCACCATCATTTGCGGAAGCCGTAGTGGCCTGTGTGGTTCCATCGCCGAGCCCTAAAAAGGGGAGTAATAACATTCCTTTTTTCTTATTGGAGCAATCCAGAAGAAAGAGTGGAAGCACCAAAAGAATGATCCATCGATTCATATTTTTTTCCTACCTATATAGGGGATTAAACGACAAATATTGAAAATAATCAACGCTTTTGCGAAAAAATTTAGGGAAATCCATGGGATTTCTGGGTAGAAGTACGAACAGGAATCAAAAAAAAGGACAATTTTTGAAACTGATCAGACATAATTGCTTAAAAAAACATCATTTTCCCTTTTTTGCAATGTGGGCAACTGCATTTCCGAATACAAAATTCTGGAAACGAACATTAGTAAATCCAACCTCATTTAGGATGAGAGAAAGTGATTCTTGGTCAGGGTAAAGTTTGGAAGAATGGGGGAGATAATCAAACATTTCGTTTTGTTTCCCGTACAACAAATGCCCAAACAAAGGGACGATTTTAAAAAAGTAAAAATCAGCAAAGTATTTCAGGAATTTGGGTCTCACACGACCAACATCCAAATTGACATACACTCCATCTTTCTTTAACACACGTTTGATCTCAAATAGGCATTTTTTTAAATCAGAAACATTCCTAAGGCCAAAACCCATGGTTACAATATCAAAACTCCCTTCGGAAAATTGTTTCAGGTCCATAGCATCACCTACAAGGAGTTTAACCTGTGTTTTCCCTTCCACTTTCGGGAAGGCATAGGATAACATCTGTTCTGAAAAATCGAGTCCTACCACTGTTTGCAATTGGGGGTCCAAGGATAACCGATAGGTAATATCACCTGTACCACAACAAAGATCCAGTGCAGAAGTTGCGTTAGGGACCTCTTTTTTCGCTTCTTTGACAACCCAATCCTTCCAGATTCGATGTAGGTAAAAACTATTCCAATCGTTGAATCTGTCGTAAGCTCTCGCGATTCCATCAAAGTTCTTTCTCACATATTCGGGTTTCTTTTCTTGGGAAGGCAGTTTGTATTGGTTCATAGAGGTCGATACATCCATGAATTGGACATTTTCAATTCCCGCAATTTTGATTTTTATTCTTCTTTTGGCTTTTTCGATGATTTCTTTGGCTTCTTTTTTGCGATTGTTCCTTGGATTTCGAAAATTGGAAGAAAAGGAAACAAGAATGAACTGTTTCCCGAAAGTACCATCTGAAGATGAGTTGGATCTGTTTTTTTCTCCCTTAGAACGAACTACCCATTGGTTCCCAACCATAGCTTCCTTAGCCATGTTACTTGGTTTACTTGGAACAGTGATTGGGATCAACACTGCCTTTGGTGAAATGGAAGCCCAAAAAAAGGTAAGTTTGGAAGTATTGGCAGGTGGAATCAAAGATGCTTTGAATACTACTATCGCTGGGTTACTTGTAGCTATCCCTTCCTTGTTTTTCCATCGAATCATTGAGAATAAAATTCGATATATATCGGAACTGATCGCAAAAGACCATACCAAAACAGAATGAAACTCAGAAAACCTAAACAAGAATCAGGAATTGATATTAGTAGTTTGATTGATGTTTTGTTTATCCTTTTAATCTTTTTAATGTTAGCTGTTCGATTTTCAGAACCAACATCATCCCTCTCATTGGATTTACCCAAATCAAAAACCGAAAGTATTGGAAATGAAACCTATGCTTTCAAAATTCAAATCAGAGCTAGTGGTGATCTATATAAGGATGATACCAAAATGGATATGGATACATTTGTAAAAACCTTAGAGATCAATTCTGATCCAAACAAAACTGTAATCTTAGAAGTAGACCAACACATCGAATTTGGAACTTTTGTTACAGTCACAGACATTTTAAAACAAAAAAATTACCAAAAAATAGACATCAAAACTGAAAAACAATGACCTTTAAAGGGAAGAAGATTGAACCAAATCGATTAAAAACTTGTATCGTTTGTTCTTCACTTTTTCGAGTAAAATGGTTTTCCCTTTTTCTTCCGAAGGGATTTTGCCAAGTAGTTGTAATAATTGGCCGAAGTTTTGGATTTTGATCAGTTGTAAAATTTCATTTTTAAACTGATTGTCTTCTGAATTTAGGAAGTCCTGTACATATTCTTTTTCTCTTTCGTCAACCTTTGTTATATGCCAAACTTCTTTAGAATTTGTAGGGCCAATTTTTGATTTCTGAATGAGGTCATTTGGAATTTCAATCAAACGTAGAAGAGGTAATTCAAATACAAAAGTAGAACCTTGGTTCAATTCACTGTCTACATGGATACTTCCTCCCAAAAAATCGACTAATTGATGTGATATGGAGAGTCCTAGCCCTGTCCCTTCTTGGTAGGAACTCCCTTGCTCGGTTTGTTGGAAAGCTTCAAATATAGAATGGAGTTGGTCTTTAGGAATTCCAATGCCAGAGTCTTTGACAGTAAAACAAACCAAATCAATATTAGGTTCCAATCCTTGCTTAATCTGGATTTCCAAATTGACGAATCCTTGGTTAGTAAATTTCAACGAATTGCCGAGTAAATTGACTAATATTTGTCTAATTTTTTGCAGGTCTGCTTCATAAAATTTATTTTCAATTGTTTCCGGTTTTAGTAGCTCAAAATGAATTTGTTTTTCTGCAAATCGATACGAAAACATTGAAAATAATGTGTCCCATAATTGAACTAGAGAAAATTTTTCTCTAGTCTCTGTCATCTTACCTGCTTCTATTTTAGAAAGATCTAATATATCATTGATCATTCCCAATAAATGTACACCATTTTCGTATAAGGAATTAACATACCCCTTTAAATGGTCAGGTAAATTAGGATCTTTTTCTAAAATTTGAGAGAATCCGATGACTGCGTGTAATGGTGTTCGAAGTTCATGAGTGATTTTGGAAAAAAATACTGATTTTGATTGGTTTGCTTTGATCGCTGCTTCGACAGCTTTTTGCAGTCGTTTGTTTTGGAGTTGGATTTTTTGCGAATAATCATTTAGTTTATCTTCAGCGAGTTTTCGGTCAGTGATATCAAAAACAGTCGATTTACTAATCACAAAATTCCCATTTTTATCATATGTTGGAATAGAATTTAAACTCACAAAGAAGGTCGATTTATCCTTTCTAACAAACTCTAATTCAACTCCCGTTAAAGTTTCATGAGGAAATGAATGAATGATTTGTTGGAATTTTTCGAAACTACTTGGGGTTAATAAATCATTAATTCGAAAGTTACCAACAATTTCTTCTCTTGAATAACCCAACCAATCCAATTCAGTATCATTGATTGATACTAGAATATTATCTTTGTCTAGAGAGTGATAACCACAAGGAGCATTATTATATAAATCCAGAATCCGTTCATAGGATTTCATTAAGTTCTCTTCGGCAATTTTTCTGTTTGTGATATCGATCCCAATTGATAACACTTCGTGTGGATAACCGAATTCATTTTTCAAAATACGATTGGACCAAGTAACAGTTCTTTTATCATCTAAACCTACATACACGTCAAATTCTTGGCGAATGTTTTGTTCGGGACGATGAAAGATGTTCCATAATAACGATTTGATTTCATTTGATTTTTCAAATGGTATCCGAAACAAATCCAGGACTAAGTCTTTTCCTTCTGCCTTGTCCTTTGGTATTTGAAAAAATTCTTCAGCATAGGGATTTACAGAATGGATTCGAAAATCAGGACTCCAACGAATGATGATTGAATTTGCTGTATCGTATATATCTTGGTATTGTTTTTCTTTTTCACGAATGACTCTTTCGATTTCTTCAGCGTTGATTAAATTTTTTCGGAAAAGGATTTTCCTTAGTTTTTTTTCCCTCCTATATGCATTTTGATAGAAGTATACAATATACAAAAGGGCAGAAGCAATTCCAATGGATATGATTTGTCCTATCATTTTACTTCAAGTAATAACATTGTCATGTCATCTGCAACCTTTCCTTCAGAATACTTTAACACTTCTTCCGAAATCGAATCCAAAAATTGTTGAGACGATAGATTGATATTTTTTTCCACAATTTCCGAAAATTTTTGATCACCTAAATATTCTTCTTTTTCATTAGGCACTTCAAACATACCATCTGAAAATAAAAACAATCGATCACCAGATTGTAATATAATGTCTTCATTGATTGTATTCAATTGATCTGGGAACATCATGAGACAAAAACCTTTTGTCCCCAATTTTTGAATATTGTCTTTTCGAAGTAAAAACATGTGGTGATGGCCCGCCATCGAAAAAGAAAGTAAGTTTTCCTCAGCACGATAACGAATATAAACTGCGCTTATAAAATGTGTGCTGATCAATGGAGTGAGGGTATTGTGAATCCAATATAAACATTCGCTAGGTGACAAAAACGATTTGTTCATTGTTTTGAATGTAATGATTGCCATTAAAGACACCATTGCCGCTGCGATTCCATGGCCTGTTACATCACCAAATAAGATATCCAAATCTCCAGTAGGAAGGACATCATAAGTTATCAAATCCCCTCCAACTAAATCCATAGGTTTATATGATGTGTATATTTCGTATAAGGGCGATGGGGGGAATTGAAATGTTACCAGTTTTTCTTGGTTTGTTTTTGCTAACTCTAAATCTTTCTGAATGGCATACAATAAATCGATCCGTTCCTTTTCTAACGTTTTGATTTTGAGATGGGTTCGAATCCTTGCTAAAATTTCAGATTCTTGGAATGGTTTTGTGATGTAGTCAACAGCTCCAGTTTCTAAACCTTTTACAATATCACTTGTTTCATTTAATGCTGAGAGAAAAAGGATAGGTGTATTTTTATGACGTTCCATTGCCAAAAGTCGTTTTGCCACTTCGAGTCCGCTGATTCCTGGCAATAATATATCGAGTAATATCAGATCAAAATCCAAAACATCCGCAAGTTCTAAAGCATACTCTCCGTCGTATGCAACGGCAACTTCATAACCTTGGCCTAGTAAAATATGGGTGATGATTTCCATATTGGTTTCATTATCATCAACGACTAAAATTTTTGCGGCTAATTTAGAATTCACTATGCAAAAAGGATGATTTACAAAAAACTTTTGGCAAGGTTTTTTTAGGAGATAAAAATTCTCCCCAATTCAAATGAGAAAGATCATCCACATTGATATGGATGCATTTTATGCATCAGTTGAACAACGTGATTTCCCAGAAATGAGAGGGAAACCAGTGGTTGTTGGTGGATCTCCGCATTCTAGGGGAGTGGTTTGTGCTGCAAGTTACGAAGCTAGAAAATTTGGAATTCGATCAGCGATTTCATGTTACCAAGCATTCAAACTTTGCCCTGATGCAATTTTTACTCCTCCACGATTTGATGTTTATAAATTAGTTTCAAAAGAAATTCGTAGAATCTTTTTGGAATATACTGATTTAGTCGAACCTTTATCTTTAGATGAAGCTTATTTGGATGTAACTATTAACAAACAAGAGATTCCACTTGCCAGTACAATCGCCAAAGAAATTCGAAAAAAGATTTGGGAAAACACAGGGCTCACTTGTTCTGCCGGAGTTGCAACAAACAAATTTTTGGCGAAGATGGCTTCCGAAAAAAATAAACCAAACGGATTGTATGTCGTTTTACCAGGGGAAGAAATTTCTTTCTTAGATGAAATACCTTTGTACCAATTTTTTGGAATTGGGAAAAAAACTTTTGAAAAACTGCAACACTTAGGTTTTTCAAAAGGGAAAGATTTGAGAAATGCAGAGGAATCATTTCTTGTTCATGAATTTGGAAAAATGGGTGCTTTATTTTATCGGATGGCAAGGGGAATCGATGATAGAGAAGTTGTCCCTTCCCGTGATCCCAAATCCATTGGTGTGGAAACCACTTTCACTCATGATTCAGAAGATTTTTCTTATTTTTTACTCAAACTGGAATCTCTTGCAAAAGAACTTGAAATGAGAATGTTGAAAAAAAACAAAAAAGGTAAAACACTTACCTTAAAAGTAAAATTTGAAGATTTTACAGTAAAACAAAAATCAATTACTTCTGACGTTGTTTTCTTCTTGGCAGACAACCTTTTCCAACAATCCTCGAACATGTTGGCAAATGTTTGGAAGGATAATTTTGATCCTCCAAAAAAAATTAGACTTTTGGGACTATCAGTTACCAATTTTTATGAAAAAGAAACTTTGGAAGACCAACCTTCCTTATTCGGATAATTTATGTTAGATGATGAAAGCGATTTAGAATCTTTAGGACCATTAAAGGTATTAAGAGTAAAGGGGGACCCTGATGCTCCCACGGTAGTTTTGTTTCATGGATATGGTGCGAGTGCATTTGATTTATATCCCATCCATGAAGTTCTTGTTACAGACCAAAAATTCAATTGGGTTTTTCCACATGGCCATTTGAGTATTCCTCTGATGCCTGGGTATTCAGGGCGTGCCTGGTTCCCGATTGATATGGCCGCCTTAGAAGAAGCGATACGCAAAAATGATTTTCGAAATTTTGCAGACAAAGACCCAGAAGGTATGGATATCGCAAGAGCTTCCGCATATTTGATGTTAGAAGCTCTAGGTGTGCCATGGAACCAATTGATCTTAGGTGGTTTTTCACAAGGAGCAATGCTTGCTACCGATATTACACTCCGAAATGAACTTATGTCAAAAGGATTAATGATCCTTTCTGGCGCTTTAGTCAACGAATCTCTTTGGAAAGATTTGGCACCAAAAAAATCAAACTTACGATTTTTCCAATCTCATGGCGAATACGATCCCATTTTAGGTTATGCCAATGCGAAAAAGTTGGAAAAATTACTTCGAGGTTCAGGTTTGTTAGGAGAGTTCATATCTTTCCCTGGAGGACACGAGATTCCTGCTCCGGTGGTCCAAGGGATTAGCCGTTATCTGAATAGTTTATCCTAATTCCAGGCCAAACTTTAAAATTGAAGTGTCAATCGGGGAACAGGTCTGTCTAAGTTCTGGATGGTTGTTATGAAACATTATTTTGCACTTTTTTTCGTTCTGGGGATGTCCCAATCTCTAATTGCACAGAACTTTGATCACAAACATAGTGTTTGGGACTCGTTACTCAAAAAACATGTCAAAAATGGACTTGTCTCTTACAAAGGATTTATCTCTGACTCATCCCAATTGAATGGTTACCTTGACCAACTAACAAAAGTTTCTGACAGTCAGTACCAATCCTTCTCTGAAAAAGAAAAAATCAGTTTTTTAATCAATGCTTATAATGCATTTACAGTAAAATTGATAATGGACCATTACCCTGTGGACAGTATCACCGACATTGGATCGCCAATTTCTAAAATCAATTTGGCTAGAGGGATTCCTTGGAAAAAAGAATTTTTTAATCTACTTGGAAAGTCCAGACACCTAGATTGGATTGAACATGAAAAACTGAGAAAAGATTTTATGGAACCAAGGATCCATTTTGCAATCGTTTGTGCATCAATCGGATGCCCGATATTACAATCCGAAGCGTATACACCTGTTAACTTAGAAAAACAATTACAAACAGCAAAACTAACGTTCTTAAAAAACCCTAAGAAAAATTCTTATGATAAGAACACAAATACTCTGTATCTAAGTAAGATATTCAACTGGTTCCAACCTGACTTTACCAAAAAGATGTCACTCATCCAATTTGTACAAGATGGATTTGAAGATACGATCAAACCGGATGCCAAAATCATTTACAATGAATACAATTGGGATCTAAACGAATTGAAATAAGAACCCAATTCGATCAAATGATTGAAACTTGTAATAATAGATTGGTATTGTAAATTTTATGAAACCAATTTTAGTTCGTAAGTGATTGTTGCGGTTTTTTCCAAGGTTTTTGCAACGGAACAATACTTTTCTAAACTCAAGTCAATTGCTCGTTTTACTTGTGATTCTTGGAATTCTCCTTTTACAAAAAATTTCATATGGATTTTTTTGAAGAGATTGGCTTCGTCTACCTTTTCACGGTCCGCTTCCACATCCACTGAATAGTCTTTCACTTCAATGCGATATTTGTTTAAGATCATGATGACATCAATGCTACTGCAACCTGCAAGTCCCATGATGAGAAGTTCCATTGGCCTCGGACCAGAATTTTTGCCACCAATTTCGGGTGAGGCATCAATCCGAATGGAATTGCCTACTTCGTTAGTTGCTTCTAAGACAAATGGGGCTTCGATACGTTTTAAATGAATGTGCATAAATCATGTTCCACACAGGCGGGGTGTTTTGCCCCGCCACTTTTACACTATTTATTCGGTTGTGGTGTGTAACGTAAATAAGGTTTGATTGTACGAAACCCTTTTGGGAATTTTTTCTTTGCATCTTCATCGGAAACTGATGGAACGATGATTGTATCTTCTCCATCTTTCCAGTTTGCAGGAGTTGCAACACTAAATTGAGACGTGAGTTGTAAAGAATCAATGACCCGAAGTAACTCATCAAAATTTCTTCCAGTGGAAGCTGGGTAAGTAAGAGTGAGTTTTACTTTTTTATCTGGTCCTACTACAAACACGGAACGAACTGTCGTTGTTTCGCTTGCATTTGGGTGGATCATATCATATAAATTGGATACTTTTTTATCAGCATCTGCAATGATTGGGTAATTTACATTTGTGCTTTGTGTTTCGTTGATATCAGAGATCCAACCTTTATGGCTGTCCACAGGGTCAACGGAAAGTGCGATCACTTTGACATTTCTTTTTTCAAACTCAGGTTTGATTTTAGCCACATAACCTAACTCAGTTGTGCAAACTGGAGTGTAGTCTTTTGGATGAGAAAATAAAATCCCCCAACTTTGTCCTAAATATTCATGGAAGTCAATTTTACCTTCCGAAGTTTCCGCTTGGAAATTGGGTGCTTCATCGCCGAGTCGTAGTGCCATCTCGTGTATCTCCTATAGGGTCAGATACTTCCCAATATTGAAACCGTATCGACAAAAGCAAGAAAATTATACAATTTATTGGATACTTCGTCTATTTTAGCAGAAAATACTATGTATTTCCTACTTTTTAGTCCTTGTGAACGAACCGTCCCAATCCAATTCTGGAGGAGTTTCAATATAGTATTGGCAACGTTCCAATAGAAGTTTACAAGCTTCATCGTGAGAGGACTGGTATAGAGTTTCGAACTGCCGTTTTGCTTCTGGAAATTTACGATTAAAATAAGAGAATAGGGCTGTTTCGTATGCATTCACGAATTTTTTCTCTTCTTCTGTTTCTTCTCCCTTTTTGCATCTCACTTCATACAGAGTGACTGGTTTGGATTTTCCTTTCACACGAACAGTATCAAGTTTACGTGTGAAAAAATGGTCTTTGATTTCATCGTGGACAAATTCTGAAACGAGGATACAAACTCCATAATCCTTACCTGCTGCTTCAAGCCTTGCTGCTAGATTGACTGTATCTCCCATCATGGTGTAGGAAGCGAGAGCATCGGTTCCCATAAAACCAACTTTCGCATAACCCATGTTAAGTCCGATTCGGAATTTCATATCATGGGCTTCTGGTATATAGGCATTATTTTGGATCCATTCTTTTTTGAGACCTTCTAATTTGTCTCTCATTTCCACACTAGCAGAAACTGCTTTTAAACAATGGTTTTCAACATCAAGTGGTGCATTAAAAATTCCAACGATGGCATCCCCAATGTACTTATCCAAAACTCCATCATGTTGTTTTAGGATGAGTGTCATTGCGGAAAGGTATTCATTGAGTAGGTCAGCAAGTTCCTTCGAATTAAGTTTTTCAGAAATGGTACTAAAACCTGCAATGTCAGAGAAAAAAGCTGTGATCACTTTTTCACTTCCTTGTTTTAATTTTTCCAAATCCTTTAATGCTTCTCCCACAACAACAGGGTCCACCATACTTCCTAGTACCCCTCGCATTTTTTCCCTTTCTTTGAGTCCTGAAACCATTTGGTTTAAAGCAACTGTAAGATTTCCAAATTCATCATTCCCACCATCATCAAAATGTACGTGTAAATTCCCTTGCCCTACATCTTCTGCACTTCGAATGATTTTACGTATTTTTTGAACAACGACCCCAGAGATAAAAATTGCGAATAAAATCGCAACCAAACAGATTGTGATAGCAGTGAATACAATTTGGTTTCGATTGTCTTTGATGGCACGGATTCCATCTGTTCGATCCACTAACGTTCGGATGAGTCCCGAAAAGTTATCACGTAACACCATCAGCGGAACATTCTCAGCTTCTAATAAATGTGTTCCATCTAACTTCCACATAATTTCTTCTGATTCACTTCGGGAATGACCAAAACTTCCGTCAGGGAAGAGTTTTTTGAGTTCTTTTGTAGGAGTTTCTTGTTCTGCAGTGATGATCCATTTCCGAATGGCTTTCCAACGATTCCTTTGTTCTTCTCTTGCCTCAGGGTCTTGGTAGTATTTTTCATACTCTAAAGGATCTGTTTTAAACTTTAAGAGTACCCAATCTTCTAAAGTTACATCACGTAAACTTCGTAAAGACTCGATTTTTTCTTCTAGTTCCTTGGAAATTGGATATCGCAATGAAACTTCGTCATAAATTTTTTCTCTATCTGAGACTAGTTCATTGTACGATTTATAATAACTCGTAAATAATTTGTCTTTGGCAGGTGGAATAGGTGGTTTTGCATTTTTTAAGTATTGAATTCTTTCTCTTAATTTTGGGATGAGTTGAGCCAGCTCATTGGTGATACGGTAATCTTCTTTGATCACTTCTCTATAATCACCTAATTTTGATTTGATGCCAATTAAGTTAAAGGCACGTTTGGTGGAGTTTTGATGGCGGAAAAGGGGAGAATGAAGTGCTTGGATTTCTCTTTCTCTCCACTCATAAACATATTGTTTTTCGTTTTCTTCAACCGATGTGATATCATCCGAGAGTTTTTGAAACGAATCCACCAAACTACTTTCCATTTGATCAAAATGATCTATTTTTGCTAAGGGAGATGTATTATCAATAATTTGGGTGTCAAATGAAGCAATGGATGTTTCCCCTTGGATCATCGCTGAAATGGGGAATGTTTGGATTCGGAATAATTTAGTATCAAGACCTAATTCTTCTAATTTTCTCTTTTTGGAGTCCGCATAAAACTTTGCGATGTAAAGATCCAGTTTGGATTTATGATTCCGGATTTCTTTTTTGATATTTTTGATATCGAGTTCCCATTTTGATTTTGCTTCATTTTCCTCGGGAGTAGGTTGTTTGATGATATCTAAATACTTTTCTTCATTTTTTACATACGCTGCAGCAAGATTGACTAATGTATTCCAATCTCGTTCGCTGATATTTCGATTAGATGCTTCCCTTAGCTGTTGGCGAATTTCTCGTTCTAACATTGTTACATCATCTTTGGTTAAGTAGACCGAAAAAAATGTATCAAATTTCTTAAGAACTTTAGAAGAACCAAGGGAACCAAATAAATTGGTTTTGAATCCAAAAACAGAAACCGTTTTTTTCTTCGTAACAAGTTTTGCTGTTTGGTATTTTTTTAATTCTTCCTGTTGTTTTTCAATTCTTGATTTGAACTCTTCGATCCGAATTAAATTTTGGGAGATAGATTCAATCTCCATCACAAGGCCGGCTATAAAGTTCTTTGAAACAGCGGCTTGTTTTTCATAACTTTCGGAAAGGATCGCTGTTTGTTGGCGGACGGTGATGATGGACAAAAGTAAAATGGTTAATGCAATCAGAGTTCCTGTAAACCAAGCAAGTTTTGCGCGAATCCCTTCCGATAGGATCTTCCAAAGGGATAACATTCCCGACTGAATCATTTTTAAAAATTCCATAGGCTCTACAAAAGAATAAAAAGGCAAAATGCAATTGCAAGATTTTTTGTCTTTCGACTTTAAGTTTGTTAGGTGAAGATTACTAACGAATCCTTCCCAAATCGATTCAAACAGCATTTTTGCTTGCTATTTTTCACTTTCTCGGTAGCGTTCTTTTATCCAATGTCTATCAATCGATTTGATTTAATCGCTATCGGGGGCGGTCCTGCCGCTCAAAAAGCTGCTATCCAAGCAAGTAAACTCGGCAAAAAGGCTGCTATCATTGAAAAAGATCCTTATTTAGGTGGTGGTTGTGTCCATTGGGGGACAATCCCTTCCAAATCTCTCCAGGAAACGAGTCGGTTCTACAGGAACTTAAAACTTTCCAATCTACACGGATTACAATCCCCACAAACAACACAACTCACTCTCCAGGAGTTAATGTTTCGTGCCTCCACTGTCATCGAAAAAGAAGAAGATGTGACCCGGGAACAGATGATCCAAAACCGAGTCACAACTCTCACAGGTTGGGGAAAAATTGTAGATCCAAACCGGGTCGAAGTAACGGACTCGGCGGGAAGGAAAAAAGTTTACGAAACAGAAAACATTCTCATTGCAACTGGCAGTAGCCCAAGACGACCATCGAATGAAAATATTCCTTTTGAAGAAGGATTAGTTTACGATAGTGATGGTTTGTTTGCGATGAAAAAGTTGCCAAGCACATTAGCTGTGATTGGAGCTGGAATCATTGGTTCCGAGTATGCTACCATTTTTGCTCATATTGGAGTCAAAGTGCACCTATTTGATTCCCAAAATCGGATTCTAGGTTTTTTAGATGAAGATATATCTAACGAAATGACAAGGATCATGGAAAATGCAGGAATACAAATCCATGTCGATTCATCGATCACCAATTATAAAAAAATTTCCGATGAAGAAGGTTTTGAACTTACAACTAATAAAGGTGAGGTGGTGAGAGTCAACCAGGTCCTAATTTCACGAGGAAGGCTTGGAAATGTTGATAATTTGGGACTGGAATCTGTAGGGATCATTCCAAATGACAGAAAACAAATCCAAGTGAATGAGAATTACCAAACCAATGTTCCCACTATTTACGCTTGTGGAGATGTGATTGGATTTCCTAGTTTAGCATCAGTATCAATGTACCAAGGTGCTTATGTCGCAAAACATATGTTTGGTCATCCTTCTGTCCCTGTAGATGCGGAAGAATTCCCGATTGGAATTTATACACTACCAGAAATTGCAACGATAGGTCCTACAGAAGAAGCTTTGAAAAAACGAGGGGTTTCCTATGGAGTTGGTCTTGCTAAATTTGATACTATCACTAGGGCTCAAATCAGCGGAGACCAAGTTGGATTACTCAAAATTCTATTCGATAAACAATCGAGGCGGGTTCTTGGTGTTCATATCATTTCAGACAAAGCAACAGAACTCATAACACTTGGGCAATGTGTAGTGAACCTAAAAGCGCCAATTGAGTATTTCACAGAACATATTTTTAATTACCCAACTATGATTGGGGCTTATAAAAATGCTGCAAACGATGCCCTTTTACGCGAAAAATAATCTGAGTTTTTGAGAATCTGAGGTCCCCTAATTGTTTTCTTTTACAGAGAGGAATGGGATTTTACTTGTCAGAGACTCGGTTTTACGAACACATACAAGATTGTGTCCGACAATTCTGTCTCCATGAGTCAAATCTACGAAAGAAGTCATAAACGAATTTTTGACTTTCTTTATAAGTACACTCAAAACGCGGACACAGCCATGGATTTGATGCAAGACAGCTTTTTAAGTTTCCATAAACATTATGGTAATGCTGGTCTCTCGGAAGAGAAGTCCGTCATGGTTCTGTACACCATTGCTCGCAATTTATCCATTAATTATGCTAAAAAATTTTCCACGTCTAGGGAAATTGCTTCTGATGAAATCGAATTCCACAGTCACAATCCCAAATTAGAAACAAAAGCGGAATACCAAGATTTGGAAGACCGGTTGTATTCGTTTCTAGGAGAACTTTCGGAAGATGAAAGGTCAGCGTTATTACTCAAAAACGTAGAAGGATTCCAACTCGTTCAAATCGCAGAGATCTTAGGAGTTTCTGTTTCCACCGCCTCTAGGCTTGTCATCAAAGCCACTGAGAAAGTATTGGCCATAGCAAAAAGGGAAAATCTGGTTCCAGATTAAAACGAATGAGCGAATTAGAAGACCAAAAACACATAGAAGCGTTGGAAGCCCTTTTACGAAAACCGTCGAAGGTGACTGAGCAAGTGGAATTCCCAAATTGGGAAACTTTGGCTACACGTTCCCCTCGCCAAGAATGGAGTGATTCACCCTCTAGACCAAACAAAGTCCTATCCTTTTTTCGGAAACCAGCGGGACTTACCCTTGTGGGAGGGACTAGTTTTGCCATCGCCGCCGCCATATTCTTTGCCTTTATCATCAAACAGAATCCCACTTCTAACGAGGTCTCTTCCTCGGCAGTGGTGGAAAAAAAACGCCAGATCCTTTCTCCTCTTTCTGTTTCTGTATCCCAGCTTAAAGGGAAGGTTTTTATTTTTCCAGCTGGTAGTACAACAAAAGTACCTTTGGTTGAAAAGTACCAAATCACTTCTGGAGATATCATTTCTACAGAACTAGCATCCCAAGTAGACTTACAGTTTGAAACTGGTTCTTGGATCCGAATCAATCCGCAATCGGAAGTCATTGTTCAGTCATTACAAAAATCTGATACGGGATCCTATTCACAAAAGTTCTCTGTGAAAAAAGGGAAACTTTTTGCTTCTGTTTCCAAACTTTCGAAAGACAGTGAGTTTACTGTCCAAGCAGGTGAACACCTTACGCAAGTTCGCGGGACTATTTTCAGCATTTCATACGACGGAGTTGTGGAAACTGTTGCGGTACGAGAAGGATCTGTTGCCTTTGGTGAATTAATCCTAAATGCGAAACAACAAGCAGTTGTTAAACAAGGAGAGTCGTTCCCAGTTATTGCTTCTCAAGTGAGTTCCAAAGAAGATAAGGAACTCAAAGCGTTTTATACCCAATCCATACTTGCCAAAGAGTCATTACTTTACCGTGAACATTCTCGATTAGAATTGGTTCGTTTAGAGGATGGAACGGAATACCGAGGTGTGATTTTAGGACAATCGGAAACCCATCTCCACTTCCAAGGAATGGATGGAAAAATCGAAATCCCCATCAAAAACATACTCGAAACCGAAAAAATCCGTTAAAAATCATAAGTTTTTTGACAAGATTTCCTTTTTCTGAAAGGCTCTTTACCGAATACCTGTAAGACCATATAAAGGAAATTATGCCAGAGAATCACAAAAAAAACTTTCGATTTCGTTATCTCATCGATAAAGAATTCCAATTAAAATTCTTAGCACATTATTCTCTTCTGTTTATTTCTGGGGTGATTGTCACTCTTTTGTTCTTATATTGGTTGAACCAATCCAAATATGATGGTGGGGCAGTGTTCCGCCTTCGTCAGGATGCACAAACTGTGTATTGGAAAGTCGAAAACGAAGATGCGGCACCTGGAGAAGCGAAAGAAAAGTTTGTACCACGTGAAATTTATCTGCCCAATTACGACCACCAACTGAATTTATACACCATCCAATTTGATGCTGTGGTGACACTGTCTGTCTTGTATTTATTGTTAATCACAGTTTTCTCCATTTTCAAATCACATAAGATGGCAGGTCCTGTCTTTAGCATCAAACGTTCTTTGCAGAGAATGGCATCTGGAGACCCAATTGAAACCATTCGGATTCGAAAAGGGGATGAATTCCAAGAGTTAGTAGAAGTTTTGAATGAAGTGATCCAAAAGAGGATGAACGACCAAAACAAGAAGTCTACATAATTTTTCTATGTCACATGAAAGTAGGGGCGGCCCCCGCCCCGAATTGGGTGGTGGAGGTGGGCCTTGTGGGTCTTTTTCCCAAATCCAACCCTAACAGATTTCAAACAAATCGTCCACTCCATCCTACACATCTGAAAAAATTATGAACAAAAGTTCATATTTGGCACCAAATCTAATTGAGATTTGAAAACATCCAAATCGTTTTTTTTTGATTCAAACCCAAATTGAATTCATTTTCCAAAAGGCAAACATCCGATTCTTGATTCCGATTGACTTTACTAAATGAATAGGGATACACTTTTTCCGATATGAAACAATCTGGAAAATCGATTCTCGTAGGTATCATTCTTTTGGGAATGATCTTAGTAACAAATTGTAACCAGCCAACGCTTGCTAGGCTCAGTAATGACAATATCTTAGGATCCGATGCAAAGGCAGAACTTCTCCAAGCTTCGAAAAGAATTGATGGTGTCAAATTTGCTCCCCTGGGAGTGAACTCATCTGGAGCAGAAGCATCTTCAGCACTTCTCAACGGTGTTTTGATTCCAATCCTTGCAGAAATTAATCCTGATAAGTATTATAAACGAGATGGAGTAGAAGCTTGTGTAAAGAATATCTATATTCTAGGATTAGCACTTCCCAATTATGCTTCAGTCGAACTTTCTTGCAAAATTGAGGAAGTCACTACCTTTGATTTTTTGAAATAAACAAAAAAATCTACATAATAATTCTATGTCACATATAACTCAGGGCGGCCCCCGCCCTGAGTTGGGTGGTGGAGGTGGGCCTTGTGGGCTTTTTTCCCAAATTCAACCTAACAGAATTTCCTCTTTCTTTCAACTTAGTCTCAAAATCTCCCAATTTTTTCTATACTTTAGTTCATGTTTTGATCATTTCAACCACCTATTGATCACCTAACTGAAATGAATTGGCATTAATAAAAATAAAAACTATCTGAATCCAAATGAATTCTTTTTGTTTTGGTTTCGCCACCGATCGTAGCGGAAATCCTTTCGCATCGCGAAAGATTGGAGCGTAGAGCGGGATCGCATTTCGGGAGAGAGGTTCGAATGTAGATTCCATTTGCGAGGCACCTCCGTTCGCTGTTTCTGTATGACTGATTCTGAATTTGTTTCCAATACAACGAATAGTGTTTCTTTGTAGATGATTACGTGATGCAGTGAGTTACTTCCCATAATCAATCTTATGTCGCATAACAAGTGTTACTGCTTTTGAGTGTACTCGTACATCCTTTACAGTTTTGTCTTTATACATGCTTTACAAAAAGGATCATAGAAATCCTGATCCAGACGGTAATGAGGATGGCATTGGGTTTTTAAAATGCAACAATTTTCCCGTATACAAGTCGATGACACCAAGACTTACCCCATAAAAATGAATCTTTACATGCCTGTCTGAGATTTCCTCTAAACCAACTTCTTCATCTGCTAATGAGGAAGATAGAAAGATCCGATGACCTTCCAAATGAAGATTCCCTATGTCATTGACTTCTCCAATCATTATGTTTGTTGGATAAGAAGCTTTTACTATCCGTTTTGGGAACTTCCTTGTCGACTTTCGGTAATGGTCAGCAGGAAAAGAATTTTGAATTCCTTCATGTGGCCTTAGATAATTGAATTCTTTTTGGAAGTCTCGAAATGCTTTTTGTTGTGTCTCTAAACTAGACCTTGGAGGCAAAGCCGTTTCTTCCTTTAAGGTTTTATGCATTCTTTCATGCCTACCATTTTGTTGTGGTTTGCCTGGTTCAATCCGCTCCAACTTAATTCCCAGTTTGATCCACCAAACAGAAAGTTTACTAAGACCAGCAAGTGCATTCGAAGCAAATGGTGGACCGTTGTCAGTTCGAATGGCAAGTGGCATCCCATAAAGTTTAAATAACTTCTTAAATTCATTGATTACATTGGTCGTATCTGCTTTGGGAACAATCTCACAACAGAGTAAAAAACGGCTATAGGCATCTGTGACGGTTAATGGTGTGCATCTTTCTCCATCCCCAACAGTGAAATGGCCTTTAAAATCAGCGCACCAAATATCATTGGGCCCGAGTGCATGGGAGAACGGTTGTTCGATGGATTGTTTACGGATCCTTCTTTTCGGAGGTTTGATGAGGTTGTTTTCTTTGAGAATACGACCAACTGTACTGGGATGTGGCCATTTTTTAATCATATGAAACCGAGCTGAAAGAGATGCTAAGAGTTTTCTTGCTCCCCACCTGGGATGGTCTTTTCTCTCTTGTAAGATTAGTTCAATGATTTTCTTTCGAGTTTGGTGTGGATGGTGTTTCGGTCTTCGACTTTTATCTTTTAACCCATCGATCCCATAACGCTCATATTGTTCTAAGTATTTATACCCTGTCACTCGACTGATATTGAATTCATGACAAAGGTCTGTGAGAGACCAACCACCACGTTTCCAAGCGACAACAAATTTCATTCTTTCTTCAAACACGTTTGTCTCCTTCCAAGCCATGACACACTCCTGGTGTGTATATCGTGTTCTGAATCGAAGAATTAGATTCTTGTTTGTAAAGGATGATGTGAGATCAATTTGTAAGGGATGAAACTAGTACGAACCCTTTGTGCAGAAAGGCACATCGGTAACACTTTAGATCACTCACATGGATTACATTAGAGAAGAAGCAGGATGGTATCCGAATCTTCGGAACATTTCGAACCTTATTTTGTTCCACAGGCTTTTTTCTTTAAGTCTTCACAAAGATAGGAACCTACCAACCTTTCTGCATCACATTGGAATTTAGCAGATGCTTTGATTTCGGTACTCCCTGTGACTGCGGAAGCGGATTCTGAACAATACGTATACGATTGGTAAATCACAAGTGAACATGCTAAATAATCTAAATCCGCACGTTCACATTTTTCATAAGACTCACTGGTCTTCGTACATTGGATTAAGAAGAGTAAAACTAAAACGAGAAAAGAATGTCGAATGATCACGTTGGTACTTAGACAATTTTATGGATTTGAAGTGGAATTTTTTTTCTCGAGGATGGCATTCGTTTCCACATACCGGATGGAAGGACTTTGTTTTAGCTCCATTTTTAATTTTTCTAATCCAGGATCCGATTCGAATTGGATTCTATAAGCAGGTTTCATTTTAATCTGGAGTTCCAACTGGTAATTACCGAATCCCTGGAGAAGTTGTTTCCATTCTTCTGTAGATAACTCTTTTTCTGTCCCAACAATGTAGTCACCGCGATTTGCGATTGGTTTCATTGGAACATTTGTTAGTATTGGTTTTTTACGTTCTGGCATACTTTCCTTCACCCCTTGCGCACAGGAAACGTAAGGGATGAAAAGAATATAGAGTAAAAGTTTATTGAAGCGTTGCTGTAACACCCGTCACCTGATTGATGTGTTTCACGGAAGCATTCGCATTAATAGCTTTGCCGTATTTTGTATTGGATGATATTGATGCAGTCGCAGTTCCTCCATCTATTAATTTTTGGATAACTTCCGCATAAGTAAACAGAGGATTATAGGCTCGAATCAATGCCGCAACTCCTGCTACATTTGGTGTTGCCATTGATGTTCCATTGTAATTACCGTATGAATTATTGGATGCAATCCATGCGCTTAGATAAAAGTCTCCAAACATTACACCACCGTTCTGAGTAGAACTATCTGATTTATATCGATATCCTACAGTACAACTTGTTGCTGCCGTATTCATACAATTTGTCAAAGTAACTTCTTCTGATAATATGAAGGAATATCCAACTCCAGAAATAGTTTTTCTACATAATCTTTGCACATACATCGATCGATTATAGTCAGGAAGAGTTAATAGTGTTCCTCCTGAAAATGGGCTAGATGCATCATTTTTGTAATATACTTCCGTATAATCATAACATGTGTCTCCGATAGATTCTCCATCGGAAACTATAGTTTGAAATAAGGATACTTTTGTTGCATTGCTTGGGATGGTGAATGATTTATAAACAGTTCTATCAATACTTGCTGAAACAGATGTTGGATTATTGTAAGGTGGAGTAAAATTGAAGTTAATAACCGAACAATCGTTTGGTAATGCCAACCCTTTCAAAGTACCTGATCCAACTGTACAAGACTGGTAAGCCCAAGTTACAGCACCACCTGAACCACCTGTTGTCCAACCCGTATAATTTGAAGTTCCTTCATTGTATGTAGTTTCACTTCCAAAAATACTATAAATATTGGTTCCAGGAGCACCGAAGTCAACAGCACGATTTGCAGCAGTAGTTGTTGTATCAAAATTAGAAAAACTTGCACGTTGGAAATTTTGATCTAGTGCAGCGATACAAATTTGATTGGCATTATTGTTTTTGCATGGGTAAGAATTTCCAGATGCAAGATCTGTATTTTCATTTCCAGCTGCTACTACAACTAAAACATCATTGGCTTTTGCAAATTCCACCGCATCGTAAATCAACTGGCTGTATTGTGTTCCACCTAAACTCATGTTGATGATTTTAGCACCATTTCTTACCGCAAAGTAGATTCCGTCGGTAACAGTAGCGTTACTTCCTCCACCTACTCCCAATACTCGAACTGACATGAGTTGAGCAGATTGGCAAACTCCAGAAATTCCTTTATTATTATTCCCTACTGCTCCAATGGTCCCAGCCACGTGACTACCGTGTCCTTCCTCATCCTTTGGATCGTTGTCTCCGGAAGCAAAGTCCCAACCATGTTTAGGACAACCTCCACCAATCGTATTCCCATCTTTATCTTTGCAACTTGCGGAACCATCCCACATATTCGCTGCTAAGTCTTCATGGTTATAGTTGATGCCGGTATCAAGCACAGCAATAATGATAGAACTACAGTTCGATGTCACATCCCAAGCACCTAATACATTCATATCTTTCCCGATAGCGGATGCACCAGGTGGGTTATTCGTTGTATAAGATGGTGATGAAATGGTTTGATTTGTGTTATTTAAACCCCAGAGTTTTCCAAAATCAGTATCGTTTGGTGCAGTAGCTTGGGCATAGTAGTAGTATTTTGGCTCAGCATACTCGACAGAAGGATCAAGTTTGGCACGACTGACCGCATCAGCTACCGATTCATTACTCGCAATTTTAACAGTTGTAAAATTTGCTCTTTTGCTCACATGTCCAACTTGAAAACCTAATGATCTCGAGAGATTGAATATTTCATCACTTGAGACAGATGGTTTGAATTTAATGACAATTTCATCTGGTGCAAAATCAGGTCGATTTGTTGCTCCAGATTTTGAATGTGAATTGGTAATACTACTTTCAAATCGGAACGGTTCAGTTAAAAAATTCCGTTGGTTTGGATTGGAAGTGATAACCGTTGATGTAAGAACTGTTATTAGACAAATGAGTTTTATTTTCGAAGCGTAACTTAGTTTAGTTTTCATATCTATTATTTTCCTTTTGGATTAGGTAGACGGTACATTGACTGATGTTTGAGTCGATGGTGTCCCACCGGTTGTATTGTATTTACCAAATGCAAAAACCTTTATATACCATGTCCCATAGGTATTCACTGTGATGATTTTGGTAAAAGGTGTTGATCCACCAGCATTTGGGACTGTGTCGCAAAATATAGTAGTTCCATTTACATCCGCAGGATTAAATCCACTTGTTTTACTATAACAAACCTTATAACCACCATCTGTATCATTCACAGCTTTTTCTTTTAAAGCTGTCCATGAAACTGAAATGCCAGCATTTGATTTTCCAGTCCCTTCTACTGTGATATCAGATGATGAGGAAGAACCATTGTTTCCATTCGTACTAGTGACTCTTACGACTGCTGTTTTTGATCCACTAGCTGAAGGGGAAAATGTTACTGTAAATGTAGTGCTTTGTCCAGGAGTTAGTGAAGTTGTACCTGCAGCACTAGTTACGAATTGATCAGTATTCCCGCTGAATTCATTTACTGCAAGTCCTGTGAGTGTTGCGGTTCCATTGTTAGTGATCGTAACCGTTTTTGCCGACGAAGATAAACCTGGCCATAAAATTCCAAACGTTGGAAGTGTCCCACCAGTAGTGTAAGAACTAGAGTTATGTGAAATTGCAATGGTTGGAACTGGTTTTACTGTTGCCGTTCCGTTCACCGTAAATATAAAATTGGAAGGTGTTGCGTTCACCGTAATCGTAGCTGATTTTGACGTTGGAGTTGTATTCGCTGGCGAAAACGTTACATTAAATGTAAATGTTCCGTCTTTTGCTAACGTTGATCCATTCGCAACAGAAACTGCAGAAACTGTAAACTGTGCATTGGAACTTTCCACAACGGGAGTTCCTAAAGTGGAGGATAGACTCCCCGTGTTACTGATTGTGAATTGGATTGGTGTTCCTGAAGACTGTTCTTCCACACTCCCCATACTAAAACTTCCATTGCTGACAATCTCAGTTGCTCCTTGAGAGAGTGCCAGCCGTGCTGCAGCAGCTCCTCCTGTCCCCGTGAATGTGAGTTGGAAAGCAGAAAGTGCTGGATCTGAAGTGGATAACTTTACGACGGCTGTCTTAAGACCGGTTGAAGTTGGTTTGAATCGCAAAGTAAAGGTTACGGACGCATTGGGAGCTAGAGTTGTTTGGTTCGGTTGCGTCAATTGAAATTGATTGAGTTCGGATTCAGTCATATTAACTATAGGCGATCCTGGTAAAGTCAGGGATGTGGTCCCTTTGTTTTGGATGGTGAGTGTCGCCAATTTTCCATTCGTAGTATTGATGGGTTCAGTACCGAGATCAATACTTGCTCCACTTTCTCTGACAACACCTGAATAGGTAACTTCTAACTTTGGTGCACCTACGTCCGTTCCCCCACCACCAAGTCCTAGGAGTGCAAATGCGGCTCCACCACCGCCCCCCCCTGCTCCTGGGCAAGATATAAATGTGAAGATAGAGAATAAGGGAATTAGAATGTACTTTTTTTGCATGTGATTTGGGCCCAACGTCCGAATTTTTGACCAATATAATTCACGTTCGTCTACTTTCAATCACACTGTTTTCACTCCATGGTCATACAAACCGTTAAAAACGGTGCAATGCCATTTTTAGAACGTAAATTCTGGTTTGATTCCTTTTTTTTTTGATAAAAATCGGAAACATGTTAGCTGTTAGGAGTAATTTATATCATATAATCATTGTTTGGTTCATATTTAATGATGGAATTGTAAAGAATTTCACTACTTCCAGAACTAAGCATTGCTTTTATTTCTGAATCATGGTAATATCCAGTATGGTATATTACTTCATCCTCACAGCCATTCCTTTTGCCATCGTTTCCGCTTTTTGTATCCATTGGATCACCCTTAGCGAAGAATCGAACCCAGAAAAACGTTTAGAGATTTCCCGAGGGGTTTATTTAGGATTCTCTTTCCAAGTGATTGTTTTTGCTTGGTTATTATTCCAATTGGGTCACTCACGATTTGCCTTTCCAGTCATTGCAATCGCCTTTTCTATGCTAGGTGACTGGTTCAATTTGCAATTTCCTTTGGCTAAAAAATATATGAAAGATCCCGTTTTAGGTGGCATCTTTAGTTTTGCCATTGCTCAAGTCTTTTTTATATTGGCCATTCGCCAATTGATCACATGGGAAGAATTGTATTCTAATACGAGACCTTTTATCATTAGTTTACTTTTTATTATTTTACCTGCTGTGATTTTTTATTTTAGAGTGTACAATCCAAATCGCTCTAAATGGGTGATGGCCTCTGCATTTATCTATGGAATTATTTTGTGTTTTTTTGTATCCTTATGCATTAACGCCTATTTATTGTATGGTGGTGTTTGGATTTATTTGGGAATTGGAGCTGGCTTTTTCCTTCTCTCGGATGCTGTAATGGGCGAAACAACAATCAATGGCACAAGGCATCCAAAATGGGAGTTTCAAGTTCCATGGATTACCTATCTCATTGCTCAGTGTTTTTTACTCGTTGGGTTTTTTCTTGTTTCCCATACGAGAATGCTAGCCCATTAAAAAGTGAGTTCTGAATCCATTGTAAGAGAGTGGGTTGCATTTTCCCACATAAGTAATGTTTGTTTGCGTTTGGGATCCCACCGGTAACCGCCAAATAAACCAGAAGATTGAATGACTCGGTGGCATGGGATGAGTACTGCGATTGGATTTTTCCCAATGGCGGTACCCACTGCTCGTTGTGCATTTTTTTGGCCAATGGATTCAGCAATTTCTCCATAAGTGGAAGTATCTCCAGAAGGGATCGATAGAAGTGATTGCCATACCTTTATTTGGAAGGGTGTCCCTAACACAGAGAGTTGGATGGGAGATTTCGGTACCCGAAAGGTTTGTAAAAAATCTTTCACTGGATTGTGTATTTCTCTTTTCTCTTCTTTCCATCTTGCATTTGGGAAACTCACTTTGATAGCTGATAAACATTCTTCTTTGTGACTTCCCTGTTGTAAAAATTGTAAATTCTGAATCGATTTCTCAGAGGAGACAACAACCATTTCCCCTAAAATGGTAGGGAAAAACTCATAGTATAAATGTACCCCTTCTCCAAATGATTTATATTCACCAGGTGTCATCCCTTCTAATTTGATAAATAAATCGTGTAATCTGCCCGTGCTGGATAATCCCAAACGATAGGTTGTGTCTAATATTGAATTTTTTTGTATGAGTCGCTTAGCGTGCGTTAAAGTTACTGAAGATAAAAATTGTTTTGGAGAGACTCCCACATACTCTAAAAACAGTTTTTGGAAATGAGAAGGACTTAATTTGGCAAATTGAGCCAATGAATCTAAACTGGGTTGGGATTCAAAATTTTGAATCAAATATTCAATTACGTTTTGAATGAGTTGGTAATGTTTTCCTTGCGATTCCACAATGAAAGTTTACCCAATCGGTATCGATTCGGAAACCCGATTCTTGTGATTTTTTCGAAAAAATACATTTTGTTTGCATTTTTTTGCAGGTATTGGAAGTATTTTTTTATATCAAAACGACTGTGAATCCCAACACCGAAATATTTCCTGTATTATCCGCCTTACAAAAGATAGTTGCATCTATCCAAAAAAATCCTGTCACAATTTTGGATGCACCACCTGGTTCTGGTAAAACAACTGCCTTACCTTTGGAACTTTTAAAATTCAATTTAAATGAAGGTAAAAAAATTTGTATCCTTGAACCAAGACGGATTGCAGCAAAAAATGCAGCAAAACGGATTTGCCAAACCATTGGAGAACCAGTGGGAGAAACTGTTGGGTACCGTGTCCGTTTTGATTCTAAAATCAATCGAGATACAAAAATCGAATTTGTTACTGATGGGATGTTAACAAAATATCTACTGTCTGATCCTGAACTTTCAGACTATGGTTTACTTATCTTTGATGAATTCCATGAAAGAAGATTAGAATCAGATCTTTGTTTTGCATTGGCTAGAAAAACCCAAGAAATCTTTCGTAACGATTTAAAAATTCTCATCATGTCTGCTACTTTAGAAGGACAAAACTTTGTTAACTTGGGAATCACAAATCCCCCAATTGAAGTTTCAACCGTTACACATCCTTTAGAAATTTTCTATATGGGGCAATCTCAAAAAAACCTTCTGCAACGACTTATCGACCTAATACCCAAGGCAGTCGAACAGACAACAGGTGATATTTTGGTTTTTTTATCGGGGAAAAAAGAAATTTTAGATTTAAAATTCCAACTTGAGTTAAACCAGACTATCAAAGAGAATTCTATCGTTCTTCCTTTGTTTGGCGATATGAATTTATCTGACCAAGAAAATATCTTTTTACCAGACTCTCGAGGCAAAAAGAAAATCATCTTATCCACAAATATTGCAGAATCATCTGTAACAATTCCTGGTGTGCGAGTTGTTTTTGATTCTGGTTATTTTAAACATTCTATTTTTGATCCAGAATCCGGAATCACACATTTGGTCCGAGACCGAATTAGTCTTAGTAGTGCAAAACAAAGAGCAGGACGTGCATCGCGGGAAGGGAAAGGATTCGTTTATAAACTTTGGTCCAAAGAAGAAGAAACAAATTTTTTTGATCGTACAAAACCAGAAATCCTCGAAGGTGATTTAGACCGTTTGGTTTTGGAAATCAAATCATTTGGTGAAGAGATAAATTCTCTTCCCTTCCTTGATCCACCAAACAAAGGTTCACTGTTACTTTCCATGGCACGTTTAAAATTATTAGGTTGTTTAGATAAAAATAACCAACTAACCGATTTAGGGAAAGAAACATTATTGTACCCTCTTCCCATTCGATTGGGATGTGTGATCTCAAGGTTACCAAAAGAAAACGAAACAATCATTGCAGATATTGTTTCCATTCTTGGAAAAGAATCCACCGGTACAGAAACAAAGGAATTTCCAAATTCCATTTCACAAAATTCATTCTCACAAGAATTGAAACTCGTATATGATCAAATTTTAAGCATTTTTAAAGGGAAAAATGCATATCCTCAAAAAAACAAAAATGAACTTAGGGATTATTATTTTTGCAAAGGATTCCCAGATCGGATTGGGAAACGAAAAGAAAAAGAGGGAAAAGAATACAAACTCTCCAATGGAAAAATTGGTACGTTTAATTCAAACTTACTCCAATTACCCGAATTCATACTTGCACTCGATACAATTTCGTTTGGATCCACTTTGTACATCACACAATACCTCCCCATTTCCCTAGAACTGATCGAAGAAAGTCTAAACGAACATATTGAAATCGTACAAAGCCCTGAAATCAGAACAAACCAACGGGATGAATCTTTTTTAGTCGTCAAAGAAGAGAGAAAAATTGGAGATCTGATTTTGGATTCGAAAGAACTGACAAAACCAAATCCTTCAGCCATTCAAAATGCACTCTTAGAATACTTATCTCATATGGATTGGGAGCATGAATGGAATAAAAGAGAAGAACTTTTCAATTATTTCAATCGAGTCCAGTTTTTGGTCAAAAATGATGTGTTAGGTGTCAATGTTTCCTTGGACTATTTGAAATCATCGGTAAAGGATTGGTTGTTTCCATTTCTAAATTTTGAAACACAAAAGTTTTCTTTAACGAATCTTCCATTCTTAGAAGCATTTAAATCATATGTAGGATATGAAAACCAATCGATCATCCAGAAAGAAGCACCAACATCAATCCAAGTTCCTTCTGGTTCTACTCTTCCCATACAATACCATGGCAATGAACCTGAATTACATGTCAAATTACAAGAGTTATTTGGACTGAAATCCTTACCAAATTTGGCGAATGGGAAAGTTAAAATCTTAGTCCATTTGTTGTCACCTGCAAGAAGGCCAGTCCAAATTACAAAAGACTTAGAAAGTTTTTGGAATAATGGTTACCATGAAGTAAAAAAAGAGTTAAAAGGACGTTACCCAAAACACCCTTGGCCTGACAAACCTTGGGAAGCCATTCCCACAAAACATTTAAATCACAACAAACGTTCGTAAGTTGAGACCCAACCTTTTTGGTTCACAAAAAATTTTGATTGGCAATTGGGACAAAGATGATCACCCATTTGTTTAAATCTTAGTAAAGTTTGGCACTCGGGGCAGTGGATGGTTTTCCCTTCTTGTGGTGACTTTGGAGTGAGTTCGTTTGCGGGAGTATCCCCGATATAAAAAGATTCTAGATGATGGATACACTCTGCTTCTTCTTTAAAAAACGAAAGGACTGCATTTTGTTCAGAAGGGATTTCCGATTTTAATCCAAAGCCTGCTAGTTTTGAACCAGTTTCTTTGCATCTCTCTGCCATTTTCCTCAAAAATTCCCAACCTACTTCCGTCACCTCTGTGACTTCTGTAAAATCAAGGCAAAAAAGTGAAGGCGAAAGAGTTTCTTCCTTTAGTTTTAAATAAAGTTCCGAGCCAATTTCTGCGGAAAAAATCCCCGCAAGGCGGAAAAGAAGTGATTTCAAACAGGTTTTTCCTCTTTTCTATTCTTCGGAACAGATTCTGTATTTACAAGGAATTTTGTTCCAAATACCTTTATTTATCAGATATGAAATCGATCCCAAGACGATACTGGGTTTTTCCTGTAGACATTCTCTTTATGTTTCTGTCCTATTTTCTCGCACACTTGGTGCGATTTGAAAATATTGGGTTTCTCGAGAATTACCCTGATTTTTGGGTCTGCGCCACAATCGTCGTGGTCACGAGAAGTATTGTATTTTTATTTTCAGGAATTTATCGTTCTTTGTGGTCCTATGCTTCGTTACACGACCTTTTGGCCATCATCAAAGCGACTATCCTTTCTTCCTTGGTTTCTACCTTAGCCCTTCTCTTTTATAATCGATTTTACCAATTATCACGAATGGTTCCTATTCTTGATACCCTCATCCTTTTAGGATTTTTGTGCCTACGAAGTTTGAGTTGGAGAATGATCAGAGAACAAATTTTTAGCCCTGACAAAACCAGGAAAGGAACTCCAATCCTCCTCGTTGGTGCAGGGAAATTAGGAAGTTCTTTTTTAACTGAAATTAGGCGAAACGTAGACTTAGATTATTTCCCAATCGGATTTTTGGATGATAATGTTTCCAAAAAAGGTGGTTACATCCAAGGAATTCCCATTCTCGGATCAACTGAAGAAATTGGAAAAGTTTTGAATCGTTATGCGGTAAAAAAGGTCATTATGACTGTTCCACAACCCGATGGACGTGTTGTGAGTAAACTGATGAAAGAATGCGAAGGTGCAGGTGTTGAGTTTAAAATCTTACCTACATTTGGCGAATACCTTGCAGAGAAACCCAATATCACACAACTTCGCGAAGTACAAGTTGAAGATTTACTTGGTAGACCTACCGTTGATTTAGAAATTGAATCCATTCGATCTTATCTAGAAAAAAAAGTCATTCTCGTAACGGGAGCTGGTGGTTCCATTGGATCTGAAATCTGCCGCCAAGTCGCACTTTTTAAACCTAGTGTACTTGTTATTTTAGACGCCGCCGAAACACCGTTATACGAGATCGACTATGAACTTCGGAAAAACTTTTCTGAATTGAATATTGACATTCGACCAGTCATCGCTGATGTCAAAAATTTATCGAGAATCTCGGCTGTTTTTGAAGAACATAGGCCATCTGTTGTTTTCCACTCAGCTGCTTACAAACATGTTCCCATGATGGAGATAAATCCTTCAGAAGCAATTCTCAATAATGTGATGGGGACAAAAAACGTAGCGGATGTTTGTCGATTGATTGGAGTGGAACGTTTCGTACTCATATCTACAGACAAAGCTGTAAACCCTGTCAATGTGATGGGTGCCTCAAAACGTGCGGCTGAAATTTATCTGCAACATATCTCTCAAAATTCTAGAACCAAATTCATCACAGTTCGATTTGGGAATGTATTAGGTTCCAACGGAAGTGTGATTCCTCGATTCCGAGAACAAATCAAACGTGGTGGTCCTGTGACAGTGACTCACCCGGAAGTGATCCGATACTTTATGACAATCCCAGAAGCCACACAACTGGTTTTACAAGCAGGGAGTATGGGAGAACATGGGGAAATCTTTTTACTCGATATGGGTGAACCGGTTCGCATATTATCACTTGCCGAAGAAATGATTCGCCTTTCTGGATACACACCTTATAAAGATATTAATATTGAATTTTCTGGGCTTAGACCTGGGGAAAAACTTTACGAAGAACTTCTGTTAAATGCCGAAGGAATCAAAAAAACCCACCACCCAAAAATTCGAATTGCTGCTCCACTTGATCACTACAATTTATTACTCTTTCAAAATAAACTGAATCGGTTATTTTCCCTCGCAAAAGCCAATAAAAATAGGGAAATTTTTGCAGGACTAAAAGACATCATTCCAGAATATAAAATCCACGATGAATACATCGAATGGGAAACTTCACACGGTAAAAGGAATTTATGAGCCAAAACCTCACGCAGGAAGAAATCACAACATTACGTGAGTTCAAAAGAGATTTATTCAATTTATACTGGGAACGATTTGGAGTATTTTATCTCCATGTAATGCCTCATCCAAAATTGGAAATTGGGAAACGTGGTCTACTCAATGCAGAAAAAGAATCTGGTATTGTACTCGTGTTTGGTGACAAAGCAGTAAAAGTTTTGGATAGTAAGCCAGATTATTTATTTGCGGAATTACAATTTGGTTCCACTTGGGAACCAACCATGATCCCTTGGGATGCAGTTTTCAGAATTTACGACAAATTCCAAAATTCTGCTACACAACTTAGGTTTTTACAAATCGAAACAAACACAAACCCTGAAGAATCATTATCCAAACCAAAATCCCAAAAACCAGAAGTCACTGGCGACGGGAATGTCATTCGAGTTGATTTTGGAGGCAAACGAAACGAATGAATTTTTTTACCATCACACGCGGTGACCTAGATGGATTTTTTGGTCTCATGGTCGACAACCTCATCCAACTTCTTGTTCTCTCAGCCTTATGTATGGGCGTATGCGGATTTCCTTTGCCATTTATCACCTCTGTTGTGTTACCTGGCGCTGCAATTTCCTTACTCATTGGGAATGTTTTTTATGCATGGCAAGCTTGGAAATTGGGACAAAGGACAAATCGTACGGATGTAACTGCGATTCCATACGGGATCAATACGGTTTCTCTATTTGCATTTATCTTTTTTGTCATGTTTCCCACCTACCAAGCGACAGGCGATTATAAAGAAGCCTGGAAAGCTGGTTTACTAGTTTCCTTTGCGTCCGGTCTCATTGAAGTATTGGGATCTTTTATTGCTGCAAAAATTAGGAAATACACGCCAAGAGCAGCTTTACTTTCTGCTTTAGCTGGCATTGCACTTACCTTTATCTCAATGGACTTTTTACTGCGAACCTTTGAACGGCCCATGATCGCCTTTATCCCTCTTGGGATTATCCTCTTACAATATTTTGGGAAAGTTCGATTCCCGTTTGGCATTCCTGGTGGGTTTTTATCAATTCTTGTTGGTGTACTTTTGTCTTATCTTTCTGGTTTTTGGGGAGATCCAATTTACAAAGAAGGTGGGATCCAAAACGGATTGGAAACATTGGGTTTTTATTTCCCACAGTTGTCGCTAAATTCTTTATTTGAAACTCTAACCTATTCAAATTTACAAGCATACTTTTCCATCATACTACCCATGGGAATCTTCAATGTGATTGGTTCCTTACAAAACATCGAATCTGCAGAAGCTTCTGGAGATAGTTTTGATACAAAAACTTCCCTACTTGTAAATGGGATCGGTACACTCGCTGGAACCGCATTTGGCTCACCTTTCCCGACTACGATTTACATCGGCCATCCAGGCTGGAAAGCGTTAGGTGCAAAACATAGTTATTCTATGTTATCTGGTGTATTCATGACCATTGTAAGTCTCTTTGGTCTTATGGGTTTAATACAAGCGTTAATTCCTGTGGAAGCGGGAATGGCAATTGTTCTTTGGATTGGGATCATCATCACAAGCCAAGCCTTCCAAGCAATTCCCAAACACCATTCCCCTGCTGTTGTTGTGGGTTTGTTACCAGCGTTTGCTGGTTGGGCAGTTCTTATCATCCAGAATGTTTTTTTATTTTTGGATGGGAAACTCCAAGGAATCTTGCAAGAGTTAGGTGCAAAACAAACATATCATTTTTCGCTTTCTGATATTCCCCCTCACTTAACTTTCCTTCCCTATGCTCTCTCTGGGATCCTTTCCCTTTCACAAGGATTTCTCATCACATCCATGATTTGGGCAGCAATGGTAGTCTTTATTTTGGAACGAGAATGGTTAAAAGCAAGTTTGTGGGCAGTCATTGCCGCTTGTTTGTCCATGTTTGGATGGATCCATGCATACGAACTAAAAGGGAATGCCATTTTCAATCGGTTTACAGAAATTGCATCTTGGGACTTCCCGATTGCCTATATTTCTCTTGCGACCTTATTTTTATTCATACAGTTCCTTGGTTCCAAAGAAAAAGGCGAAAATTTAGAACATTAAATTGCTTGTAATCTTTTCGCGAGAGGCTTACAGTTTCAGTCTAATATGTAGGTTCTTGTTTAAGAACCGTAAGGAGAACAATTTCCTATGACTTGGATCAAACGAATCGGTTTTTTCCTGTTAACCAATATTTTGATTATGACAACAATCTCCATCGTGACTACCCTTTTGGGTTCGATGGGATTTAGCATCCGTGCCTATGGTTTGGATCTAACACAACTCATTGTATTCTGTTTAATGTGGGGTATGGCGGGGTCTTTTATTTCGCTCTTACTTTCCAAAATGATGGCGAAATGGACGATGGGTGTCAAAGTCATCGACCCAAAACAAGCTTCTGCTCATGAAATGGACGTGTATCGTCGAGTGCAGTCTTTAGCACAACGTGCCCACCTTCCCATGCCAGAAGTGGGAATTTACGAATCTCCAGAAGTAAATGCGTTTGCTACTGGACCTAGTAAATCAAGTGCCCTTGTTGCCGTTTCCACTGGACTACTCAATCGAATGAACACACAAGAGTTAGAAGGTGTGCTTGCACATGAATTGTCTCACGTAGCAAACGGAGATATGGTGACCTTAACTCTGATCCAAGGTGTTGTGAACTCTTTTGCAATGTTCATCTCTCGTATCATTGCTTACGTAGCGTCCAATGCAGTGAAAGAAGAAATGGCTCACATTGTAAGAATTGTTGTGACCATCGCTCTTGACATTGTTTTCTCCATTTTAGGATCTATGGCAGTTGCTTATTTCTCTCGCCAAAGAGAATTCCGAGCAGATGCAGGTGGTGCTAAACTTGCGGGAAGAGAGTCGATGATTTCAGCTCTCGAATCCCTTAGACAAATGGTGGAGATGCCAGAAGACCCAAGAGGAGAAGCAATCGCTTCCTTTAAAATATCTTCTAAGAAAGGAGGATTCTTATCTCTTTTTGCCACTCACCCGGCATTGGAAGATCGAATCCTTGCTCTCAAACAAATGAGATAATCATTTCCAAAAGTTTAAAAACAATTCGAAAGGTCGGCCATTGCCGGCCTTTTTTTATTGCAAGACCCTTGACATCTTTGGTTTCATCCTTATATGTCCATTGTTAAATCTAAGATTCGAACCATTCCTGATTACCCAAAACCAGGGATTTTGTTTCGAGACATCACTTCCCTTCTCATCGACCCAGAGGGTTTCCAACTGACCATTGGGATGTTTGTAGAACGATACCAAAATTCAAAATTAAATAAAATTGCAGCGATTGATGCAAGGGGATTTATTCCAGGTGCTGCACTCGCTTTCCAATTGGGAGTTGGATTTGTTCCGATTCGAAAAAAAGGAAAACTACCTGGGAATACCATTTCCGAATCCTATGCTTTGGAATATGGAGTTGACCATGTGGAAATCCATACCGATGCCATTGTACCAGGAGACAAAGTTCTCATCATGGACGATTTAATTGCAACTGGTGGAACCTTGGAAGCTTCCATAAAACTCATCCAAAACCTAAAAGGTCAAATTCATGAATGTTCTACTATCATCAACTTACCTGATTTAGGTGGAGCAAAAAGAATCAAAGATACTTATGGTATAGATGTTTATTCTATTTGTGAGTTTGAAGGACACTAAACCTAGCTATTAATTCATAACAAAAAGTTTCGACTAAACGTTAGTTTTCCAATTGGAACTTTTTGTTTTATCCACTCTGATATTCACTTCATTTCCTAAAAAATTCCATCTTACTAAAAATAGTTTTTTAAGGATATGGATTCCACGTCCACCAGTTACCAATTTTCTATCTGATTCAATTGGGCTTGGGATTGACCTTGGGTTAAATCCTTTTCCACTATCAATCACGTAAACATCAATGTATTTTGAAGACTCAAACACATGTACGGTGATGATATCCTCTTCTCTTTTCCCACCGTGTTCAAGAGCATTGTCCAAAGTTTCATCTACTAAAATTTGGAACCAGAAACTATCCATTGTTTTGCGCCAATTTTGTTTCTCATACAAATTCCAAAGTTTTTCTTTCACTAATCTTGAATTGGACCTATTTGCAGGAATCTGTTCCTCAAAGATTTGTTTTGATCTTTCAAATAAAAAAGAAAAAGGATGAGTTAAGTAATCCTTCGTAAAGGAATAATGGAATAAAAATACGGTAAAACAGAATAAAAACAATAAATTCAAAAATAAGAAAAAATGCAGAAAATAGGAAGTAGAGATTGGGATGAGTAATGGGAAATTACAAATGATTAGGAAACTAAAACAAGTTACAAATGCTGCATAATAAATATATTCCATGAAAGTTTGAATCGCTGGGAAATTAAAACGCAGTTTTGCAATGATCAAGTAAGAAAACACAATGAATGTCACTATATAATAAGCGTTATAGTAATATTTCAATAGTATCAAACTAGCCTCAGGATATACATCGTTGAGTATTCCTAAATCAACCAACAGTAACATGATCCCCATACCAAAAACAAAAGAAGAGATGATGAGTAGTTTTGGGAAGTTACGGAAAAAAGTAGGAAAATGGAGTCCAAAAAAAATCAGAACAAATGATAAAAAAACAAGGAATGTCGAAATGATATGAGGGTGGTTTAGGATTTGGTTTTTTAAAAACAAAGTATCAAGTAGGATTGTCAAATTACCAACACAGAAAAATCCAGCAAGAATTGAAAAACTTGTTTTCATTCCCGTGCGAGGGTTCTTTCTAAAGGAAACGATGCCTGTGATTAACGAAAAGAAGGCTACCGATCCGAATAAAATGGATTCAAAAAAACTCATGCAGAATCAGAAAAAAATCTTAACCTCCCCACCTCGCTTTGCGAGTACTATTTTATTTTTTCTCACTTTATTCTCCTCCAGGATCGTTGCCGAACCCAACAGCCAATCCATTGACGAATTGAGGAAATCTGTAGTCCAAATCCGCGTATTTTCACAAGCAAAAGATCCTTATTCACCTTGGATGTCTTCCGGGATCTCTGCTTCCACAGGCTCTGGATTTATCATTTCAAAGAACAGGATTCTTACCAATGCACATGTTGTTTCAAATGCAAAATTCATTGAAACGCAGAGAAACAACCAAACGGAATGGTACGAAGTAAAGGTTCTATATATTGCACATGATTGTGATTTAGCAATCTTAGAAGTACCAGATCAAAATTTTTACACCGATAGTATGGAATTAGAGTTAGGTGGTTTACCTGAACTCGCAAGCCCCGTGGATATCATAGGATATCCCATTGGAGGAAGTAAAATTTCTGTCAGCAGAGGGATCGTTTCTCGTATTGAACAATCTAGTTATGCACATTCTCAAATTGATAGCCATTTGGTTGTTCAAGTTGATGCGGCAATCAATCCTGGGAATTCAGGTGGTCCTGCATTTCAAAATGGGAAAGTAGTTGGTGTTGCTTTCCAAGCATCAACCAAGGGTGAAAATATCGGTTATATCATCCCAACCAATGTCATCCAACATTTTCTAAAAGATATAGAAGATGGTGAATACGACGGTTATGTGGAACTTGGGATCCAAACACAAAATTCATTCTCCGAATCACATCGAAACTTTTACGAAATCCCCAGTGGAGAGGAAGGTGTATTTGTCACCCGTGTGTACAAACAAGGTTCTGCAGATGGATACATTCAACCTGGCGATTATTTAACAGCCATTGATGGTCGCAAAATCGGAAGGAATGGAAATTTAAAAGAATCAAACTCAATCGATTTTTTAGAAGTCATAGATAACAAATTTGCTGGAGAAGAAATCCAGTTTGATATCATTCGAAAGAAGAAAAAAATTCGAGTGAGTTTTCCTGCGAAAAAAATGCCACAGATGGAAAACCAAAGGTCAAGGTATGGCGCAGATTACCCTTATTTACTTTTGGGAGGTCTCGTATTCCAATCTGTCAATAGAGATCTATTGGAATCTTGGAGTAAAATTGGACAAACACAAGGAGGAAGTTTACTTGTGTATCGATTTTATGAAGGTTCGAATTTATTAGATGGTGAAACAGAAGATATTGTATTATACCGTAAATTACCCCACCCCACAAACTCACATTCTGACTTTTATCTCAATATGGTTGTTGAATCATTTAACGGTACGAAGGTGCGTAATCTGAATCATTTCAAAAACTTAGTGCAATCTTCAAAAGATAAAACCTACAAAATTTATTTTTATGGAATCCAAGTTCCGATGATTTTGGACCGAGAAGAATCTGAAAAAGCAGACGAACAAATCAAACGAACAAACCATATCAAAGGTAAATAAATGAAATTTTTATCACCAATCCTCTCATTTTTGATTCTCTCAATTTGTTTTTCTGTCTCACTCATAAGTAAACCAGTGCCTGTGGCAAGTCAGGATCCTTCGATTTTACAAATCAAAGTCACTGTATTGTACCCTAATTATATTCAACCTTGGAGATTCAAAAATCCAGAGATTCGTCAGTCCACAGGAATTTATATCGGTGAAAACAGGATTCTTGTACCTGCGCAAGCGATCTATTTTTATTCTAATATAGAAGTGAAAAAACCCGATACCTTAAAAGTTTATACAGCAGAAGTTGAACGAATCGATGCAGATTTAGGAATCGCCATACTTAAGTTAAATGACTTATCTTTTCAAAAAGATTTAAAAGCTGTTATCTTTCAAAGTGAAGTATTTTTACCTGGCACTGGCACAGTGATGGAGAGTAAGGACCAAAGGAATTCAGAAGAGAAAAAACTCAGAATGATCCGAATGGATATCGATTCCTATGCAAGTGGTTATGTGGAATACCCATACATAGAAATCCAATCCGAAGAAAAATTAGATGGGGTTGGTGAACTTGTATTAGATGTTACTTCCCGTATCCCACAAGGAATCTTATACCAATTCAAAGAAAATGGAATGGGAAAAATGATCCCTTCATTTTCAATCAAACACTTCATCGATGGCAAATCATTTCCGTTTAAAGGATTTCGATTCAAACCTTTAGTGGATAGTGCCTCTCGGAATGACTATGGTCTACGTAAAGACGATTTAGGTGTACTCGTTGCCGAAATTTACCCTGGATCATCTGCAGAAGGAATTTTAAAATTAGAGGATGTGATATTAGAAGTATCAAATTTCAAAATAGATCCAAAAGGTTACTTTGATCATCCAAAATTTGGCAAATTAAACATGTCCTATTTGTTTCATAACACAAATGAATCGGATTCTGCGTTTGAAAAAAAAATAAAAATCAAAGTGTTTCGAAACAAAAAACCTATTACATTAGAAATAGAATCCAAACCCTTAAACGAAACAGCCATACGAATTCCACATGGGAATACTAGATCTCAAATGCCAAAGTATTTAATGTTAGCTGGAATCATATTCCAAGAACTTTCAGAACATTATTTGACAGAACATGGGAATCAATGGAGAAACCGAGTCAGCAAAGAGTTATTATACTTAAATGATTTTTATCGAATCAAAAGGAACTCCAAAGAAGGAAAAGTGATTTTTTTATCACAGGTTGTCCCACTCTCAGGAAATAAAGCCTATCACATGACCCACCAACTGGTGTTAAAATCAGTAAACGGCCAGGAAATTTCATCATTAGAAGACTTACGTACTATAGTGAACCAGGATGAGTCACCATACATAAGATTTTCAATGAATGATGGTTATGAACTGATTTTCAAAAAAGAGGAAATCAGCTCATTGAATGAAGAAGCTAAAAAAAGTTTTCAAATTCCATCTGATTCCAATTTTTAAAACCCAACTTGGAAATTCATTTGTTTCGATATGAATAATACTTTTAATAGAAAGAAAACAAGGATTAATAAGGTCATCAAAATATATTCCTGTTTTCTAATTTGTCGATCTTCATTCATTAAAAGGAGTAAAATTGGTATCGATAATGTAAACATGCGTGATACGTTTTCATAAACTGACCAAAAATGGTAATACCCAGCCGTAGCAACCATAAACATTACAAGAAGAAAGGAAATTCGAAACTCCCAACCTTTTTGTATTTTGCCTGTAAATGGTAGAAACACTCCCAAAAAAAAGAGAACCACTAGAGGGAATCGAGATAATAATCGGGCTAATTCTTTAATACTTCCACCAGATGCCAATTGCCTCCATATCGATTCTGAATAAGAAATTAATCCTTCAAATGGCAGTATAAAGTCTGTAAGGCGGCCAGGTCTCCAATTTGGAAACTTATAAGATAAATAAAGATGCCAACAAACAGGAATGACAAGAACTGATCCGACGACGATGACTCGTTTCCAATCCATTCGTATCAAAGCAAGTAACCCAAGTGGGAATAGAAGGAATAAAGCAGGTTCTTTTGTTAAGATTGCCAAACTCGACAAAAGTACAAATTGAACCCATTTTTCCTTCACATAAAAATAATAAGCTATGATGAGTAAGGAAACCATTACGGAATCACTAACAAGCACGTAATAACTACCAAGCGCAAATGGACTCAGTAGATACAAAACCGCATATGGTTTAGTTTCTTCATTTAATAGTTTTCGTAGAAAAAAATAAGAGATTAGGATAAGAGAAATATTCCAAAAATACATCCCAAAAATAGCAAAACTTTTACCAAAAACACCAAAGATGGCGATTAACAAAGGATAACCGATCCGAGGAGCACGGTAAGATTCATCGAATCCTTTTGGCCAATCTAAATTCAAATTTGCAAGTGGTCTGGAAAAATAGTAAAAAATCTGACCATCATAACCTGCACCCAAATCACCAGTTTCCCCTTTGAATAAAATGGCATTATTTGGAGTTTCTGAGTCATTTTGTAAGGCAAATTCATAGCCAAAATTAACCATCGAACTTGGATTCCATTGGTACTTTTTCCAATAGGAAAGTGTCGATACACCCCATAAAATCAAAAACAAACTAACGGTTAACCACTGTTTTGTGTTCAAGTATTCAAAAAAAGGATTGAGTTGTTTCAAAATCATTTAGATTCTCCTAAGGAAAGGTTAATTCTCTTTGCTGATGATTGGCGCAATGGAAGATTCAAAAATTGAATTGTATATTTTTGCGCCTTCATACGTTAGATGGTGTGGGTCAAAAAAATAACGAACATCTGAAATCACTTCTGTGTGATCAATGACTGTTTGTCCACGTTTTGTTAACTGCTCCTTTAAGTGAGAGATCCACTCTTTTCGCCAGTTTGAATTTTTATAAAAAGCAAATTCAATTGGATTTTCAGGAGATAGGACGATAACAAAAGGAATATGATGTTTGTAGAAAAATTCTGAAATTTCTAAGATCCGATTGTACTCAGACCAAGGTTTGAATTTTACCGTGTTTACATTTTTTTTAGCTTCACGGACAACATGCAATCTCCACAATTCTTGTCGGTTTCCAGCATCCCTAATCATTCGCTCAAAATATTCTTTTTGGAACTCGTCCACTGACATTTGAACAAATCGAGTATCATCCCAATAACTTGCCCTTGAATAAGAACGATTTTCAGTTTGGATAATATTACAAAAAAAATGCGCCAAACGAATCCCAACTTCTTCATCTCTGCCATAACGAATTAAGTTGACTTCTTTTGCAGTCGGGAGTTGTGAAAGAATTTGTATCTTTACGATACTCCAAGGTAAATTGGAAGGATTTAATTCTTTCCAACGAATGTCTAACCATCCTGATTTTTGAATGTTGATGATTTGTGTATGAATCGGTGCATTGTTAATCAGTGTATGTTGATTTTCGAAAAAAAGGAACTGGAGTTTTGTATTTTTATTTTGAACAAAAATAGATTCAGTGTCTTTCTGTTGCTTACACTCCATCGTTGCAGATGTTTTTGTCCAACCCTTGGACCAAATTCCTTCTTTTGGTAGGACCCCTTGGTATAAATGGTATTTCCTACCACTTCGAAAATGATTATCAATATACACAACTATCGGATCCCAAAAGAAAATTCGATAACGACTTACGTAAAATAAGGCTTTTGTTGCCAATTTCGATAATGATTTACGATCTATTTCATTCCAATAATCTTTTAGATATGAGGTTGGGTAGATGGTTTTTGTCGGATAACGAGACGAAAACTCTTTGACCCATGTTTTTTCATCAAATGAAAATGACTCTCCATTCTTTGCCAAATACTCCCATTGTAAATCTGCAAAATTATGTAGATACACCACCAAATTTGGATTTGTTGAAAGTAAATTTTCTTTGTAGTAATAAAGATCCGTTGGTGCCATTGCTACATGCGAAAAAAAGGAATACTTTGTATTTAGTTTTTCATTTTTATTCAGTTCGTCTGGTAATACCGAATACAAGGCAACAGAACTTCCTGTGACAATGGTTCTGTGTTTGTCATTGGATGATTGTAATTCTTTAGTTTTGTAAATAAAGTTGTACCAAGGCGAGGAATCCCACTCGGTTTCATTCGGAAATAGAAAATACAAATCAAAAAAGAAAATACGGTCAAAGAAAAAAATTGCACATAACAGCGCAATGGTGGATAAAAATACCTTCCATTTCATTCCGAGTGTATTTTGATTTAAGGGTACTCGGGAGTCAGTTTCCATTTTCTTAATAAAAGTTTTTTTGCAAATTGGATCGCAAGTTTTAGTACCTTACGGTTAAAACTACTGTTCGAAAAAACATATTTGATTGGGAGTTCTTTTATAGTTCCATTGTTTTTGGAAACAATGGATAAAGCTTCCATATGAAAATCAAATGCAACCGACTCTAATGGATAGGATGCAATTTTTTCAAACATCAGCTTTGAATATCGCCTATAACCACTTGTGCAATCACGAAGATTGTTCCCAAATAAATTGAAAACTCCATTCGATAAACAATAATTCATTACTTTAGCTGCTAACCATGAAATGAATTTTCGGTACAAAGGTACATTGACTGTCGAAGTCCGAGATCCAATCACCAAATCACAGTTAGGGAATTGGATAAAGTCTTTTAAATAGGCAGCATCATGTGATAAACCAGCATCCATTGTAACGACCCAATCATATTTTTTTTCGACAGCATACTTCATACCATCTTGAATCCCTTTAGGTATGTGAGTATTTTTTTCATGTCGAATTACATTGAGTCGTGTTCCAAATTCTTTTTGGAGTTTCTTTAAAATAGCAGGAGTTTCATCTTTACTAGCATCATCAGTGACGGATACATCAGCATAAACGATGGCACCGCGAACCACCTCTTCGATAGTCGCGGCTTCATTATAAGCAGGAATAATCACTAATGTTTTGTTAGCCATTTTATTTCCCAGCGATGTTGAATACGTCTTTGTTTGCTTCAATCCATTTCAGAAGACGAGTGACACCTTCTTTTGGTAAAATTTTAGGATTGAATCCAAACTTTTTTGCTTCTGAAATATCACAAATGAAATAACGCATATCACCAGGTCGCTCCACTTCAAAAAGGATTTCCTGTTTTTTCCCAAGAATTTCACCAATTAAGGTAATACATTCTAATAAGGAAATTTTATGTGGGCTTGCTCCCCCGATATTGTATACACCAGGGATTGGATTTTTGAAAAATTCAAGATACGACTTTGCTCCGTCTTCAGCATGTAAGATGTCACGTGTTTGTTTACCAGTTCCAAAAATTCTAAGTGGTAATCCAAATACAGAACGAATTGCAAAGTTAGCAACCCATCCATGGTCTTCACCGCCAAACTGACGTTCGCCGTAAATTCCTGTGAATCGAAAACTTGCAGCTTTTACTCCATACATATCGGTATATGAGCGAACATAATGTTCTGCACTCATTTTTGATGCATGTAGAGGAGAAATTTGGCCAACCATCGTTGGATGAGTAACAGGGATTTCAACTGGCTCACGAACGTAAGAGGTTTTATCTTCTTTTAAGCTATCATTGATTGAATTTCCGTACACATGAATAGAAGAAGTGTTTACGACAGGAATTTTATGTTTCCGCGCTGCTTCCATCACATTAAAAGTTCCAATTACGTTGGTTGAAAAATCAAGCTCTGGGTCTTCCCAAGAGATCGTCATTGCTGGTTGTGCAGCAGTGTGAATGATATAATCACAATCGGCACTTCGATCCATCAGATGTTCAAGATTACGGATATCACCTTTCACCATTGTGACACCAAGTGATTTGAGATAATTCCAATTATAATCTCTAGTCGCATCAGATCCGTAACCAGTTCTTTTTAACTCATATTTTGTCATGTTATCAAAACTGACAACATCCCAACCTTCTTTACGAAATAATTCACAAACATGCGAACCTAAAAATCCGCATCCACCTGTAACCAATACTTTATTCGCCATCGCGACTTTCTCCTAGGAAAAACTTTTTTGATAATATCAATTTGAATATTTGGAATGAATCAGAAATCATATCTCGAAGACGATATTCGATCTGCCCTACTGGCTTGAAATAAGACACAGGAATTTCTATACATCGCATATGTGATCTAACGATGTCAATCATCAGCTCAACTATAAACTTTCTGTCTTCGACAACAAGTTGTGATCTGACTCGGTCATAGGATTCTCGCCAAACAGAGAAAAATTGGCAGTCGACATCTGTAAATCTAGGTTCTTGTCCCCACCAAAATACTTCGACAAGTTTGCCCATCAGTAAATTCACCAAACGATACAAGGGTTTTAGATTTGAGCCTTGTTCTATCATCTGCCTTGTGGTTCTTGTGCCAATAACCATATCCGAATCCTTCATATATTCCAGAAGTTTCGGATAATCTTTAGAACGAAAAGATCCATCGGGTGATACAACTACTAAAATATCTCCCGTTGCATATTCAATTCCCCTTCTCACTTGTTCACCTAATCGAGTAGGATCTCCATCACCAGGGAAAGTATATGTTTTTACTTTTTCTTTTTTTGCAAGCGAGAGAGTATCATCTGTTGATTCATTATCAATGACTATGATTTCATTAAACTTATCTTTAAAATCAACAATCACATCGGTAATGGAACGTTCATGATTATTGGTTGGAATGATAAGGCTAGTTTTAAACTTAGAAAACAAATCATTTCTTACTTCATAAACAGCGTGGTAATAATCCTGCATTGAATTGATGTTAAAGTATTCACAATTCAACATCGTTGCATATACACAACCCGTTGACTCTTTTGCCATTTTATCGATAACATCTGTTATCTCAATGACACCCGATTTTGGTGAAGGTGGTGTTTTTTTGAAGAATGCAAAGTATTCAGGTGTAAAAAAATAACTTCCTAATCCCAAAAGTTCGTTAGGTGGATTTTCGGGTTTTTCTACCAAATTCAGAATTTTATCTTCTGACAGTACAACGGAATAATTTTTACGAATACGAGACAAAAGAGAAGTTTTGACAACTCCGATGGAAGCAGCCATTTTTGGATGTTTTTTCAAAACTTTTAAAAAGTTTTCATGGTCAGTTCGGTAATAAAACTCATCACCCAAAATGGTTAAAAATGGCTCTCGGATCGTTTTTTCGAGGCTGGCCACATCCGATGCAAGTCCTCGTTCTGTCCATTCCACGGGTTCGATCACAACTTTGGGAAGTGCCAATCGAATTTGTTCTAATTCACTGATAATCTGTTCTTTGAGATGTCCCACAAGGACATATACCTTTTCGATTCCAAAGGTTTTGACCATTAACTCCACGTTTCGATGGAGGATGGTTTTACCTTCTATGACAAAAAGGGGTTTTGGAATAAAACTAGTGCGGGGGTAGGCTCTTGTACCTTTTCCAGCTGCGGCTATCACCCCAATTCTGATCTTTTTCAATGTAAAAGGAAAGTCCCTGGAAGGAACGTTTGGGTCAATTAGAAAAGGATCGTTTCCATTGGTAGAATTGGAGTTCCTGGTTCCGTTTGAACCCTGAAAAAGGCTCCCAATTCCCTTTGGAAGGGTTCCAAATTTTTGCGGGTGGTTTTCCCCCCAAACCATTCAAATGGAAGCCCCAAAACCCCTCCGTAACCTCAGGAGCTTCAGGGATTTGTACGGCGACAGGGTTCCCAACTGTGTGGTCCAATTGGAAACGGAAGGGAAGATTTGTTTCGGTACCGAGTAAGGATTCGGAGATCACCCACTGGTCTTTTTCATTTTTCCTTAGGTGGAATACCAAATGGTCACAATCAAACCTGCGTAAGAGGGCAAATTTGGCATCCCAAAGCGTTTTGGCTCGGATCTGACAAGCTTCTGGAACTAAGATCCAATTGTCACCTTCCTTCGTCATTTTCCCTACAAACAATACTTCTTCCCAACCAAAGGTTTTTTTGTACCGAAGTTCTTGGGCATTGTAAAAAGACTTTCCCTTTTCAGAAAAAATTTCTATCCCTAAAAGTAAGTATCCGTTTTCAGTTGTTTGACGGTCTGAAAAATACAATCCTTCAATTGACTTTCCATAAAAAGGATTCGTCCAAAGAATGGAGAGAGTAAGGAAGAGTAAAATCGCTAAATTATGATGCATTTTCGAAAAAAAATCTTACTCCCTTTTTTCTTTTTAATCACTTCATTCTCACATTGCAATCCGGTTAATTCTGAAATTGGGAAAAATGATGACCTCATTTTGTTATTGGGAGCGTATTCCTTACTGGGAGCCAATTGTTTTTCTGGCCCTGATTTATGGGCACGCGATTTGCGAACTCAAAGTAGTGTATGTGTTCCAGTCGAACTTGTTAGTTCTGGCAACTACATAGAAGTGTACAAAGAAAAATCCTTATCGTTAAACTTTAACTTAGTCCAATTTGCTAAAGATTTTGATACCATCACATATCCCAAATTGATTGAAACATTTGGAACACCGAGTGACGTCGATGGTGATGGGAAAGTTAAAATATTAGTGATGGACATCAAAGATGGAGCAACGGCTAACAGCGCCTATGTTGCAGGATATTTTGATCCTATAAATTATTTTCCAGATAATTTCCTACTACGGGTGAGATCAAATTTTGCAGAAGTTTTGTACTTAGATGGAAAGGAACTGATCACAGCAAATACCAAAGACCCAAATGCATTTGCATCAACAGCAGCACACGAGTTCCAACACTTACTAAGATTCCCAAGGATGTATGAAGCAAATCAATCAGACGAATTGTGGATCAATGAAGGTACAAGCGAAGTTGCAAGTGACATTGCTGGGTATGGACCGCAAACAAGTCGTTTGGATTGTTATTCAGGTGTAAACGATTCTAGATGTGATGACGGAATCAACGGGGTTTCCTTATTAGATTGGAATAGCAGTAGTTCGGATGTTCTAAAACAATATTCCTTTGCTTATGTATTTATGAGATACCTCTATGATAGTTCCGGAACGAATGATACTCAAAGGAAACAATTTTTTCGTAATACGGTGATTGGAATAGGCGGAACGCGGGCCAATGCCACTGGTAATCTTATGAATGTATTCAAAACCAGTGCAAATTATGATTCAACTGTACTAACCAGCACAAATTCAGATATGTTTTTTCGATTGTTTGCAGTTCTTTCAGCACAGAGTTTTGGGATTGGGAATGTATCTTCTGTCCAACAAGTCGCAAGTGATGGGCAAGGAGCAACAACCGTTGATTTGTCGGGAGTTTTGACTAAATACCCTCTTTCTTCTAGTTTGAATCGACTTGTCTCAAACCCTGTGACACCAACAACTAGTAAAACGACAATCAAACAAGGAGCTGCAAACTTTTACACTTCCGCAACCCCTACTTTTTCAGCTCCCAATACTCGGAAGAACTATGGTCGACTAACAGGGATTTCACAAGGAATTGTTTTTTGGGCAGACTCACCCCAAGGATTCAATACAAGCCTTAAATACGTCCCAGGACAAGATGATACCCCCATTCAAAATCCAGGCAAACCTAGATCACTTAAATCAGTCATTGAAAATTCAACTCAAAATGGGATGACCCCAATTTGTGGAATTGAATTTACAAACGATTTGGCTCATACTTACGAAAGTATTCCAATAAAATAGAACGCATTAAACTTCTATAACAATCTTTGGCGACGTGTCCGCCATCAGCATACGCATTACAATTATAAGAAGGATCATGTTTCAATTTTAAAATCGAATAGTTATGATTTTTGGTAATGGAATCAATTTCCGTTTCCCATGTTTTTACAAGAGATTCTTTTTCCATCAAGGATTCAAAATCAGGAGACGACAAAGGCCATACAATCACTGCCTTGATTTTTTCTTCTTGCAATCGGTTTAGAATTTTTTCATAAAATCCAAATTGCATATTACTCCTTTGGTAAGATGCAAATAACCAATCAAGTGTTCTATGGCTTGTTAAAAGGAGGGCGTTGGAATCTTTTTCCATGTAATTATCAATGGGAGACAAACCATTCCCATTATGAGAAATTATATAATCATAAGTTGACTGGTGCATTCCTAGCACATTATCTAAATATGGATTTTTGTAATTTTTCCACATTTGGTCTATATAAGGTTTATATGTTCCAACTGCGAAAAGTTTGCGACCAAGGTAAAAGGAAACATGGTCTTTTCCAAACAAAGATAAATTAGAAAGAACATAACCTAAATCAAAACTATAAGTTAAATTCGAACTTTTGAAAACAGAGTTTTGATTGAATTGGTTTGGATCAGTTTCCATGATCACAAGGTCAGGTTTGATGCCTGCATCCAATATTTTTGTGAGTTGAAAATCGTAATAGGCTGGAGTTGTGACTGCTGAAGATAAATTGTAAATTTCCCAATCAGGGTAAAAAGATACTAACTCATCATAATCAAAATACAACAAACGAGAAGATCCTAAAATCAGCATGATTTTTTTCGTTTTAGGAGAGTTTACACCGGGTTTCTCTTTTAATAATTTTTCTAAAAAATCTGATTTAGCTTTATAATTAACAGCTGTTAGGTCAATCTTGGCGAGTGTTTGGATGTATGGGATCCTAAAAATAGAATCCACTAAAAACAAAAAAATCAAAAGGTAAACTGGATAAAAAAGGAACCGTGCCTTGAGCATATCTGAAAGGAGAAAGGAAACGGATTAAAATGTAAAGCGAATTGAGATAACTCCCTCAGACTTTCGAATGAGGGAGAAAGTGATTATGCTACTTGTGTACGAGCAAGTTTGCGTTTCTTTTTGAGACTTAGGAACCAATCATCAGCCTTACGAACGTGGCTTACTAACTTTTTCACGTGTTCTCTATTTTCTGGATTTAAGATTTCACGTGCTTCTTGGATGATTTCTTCCACTGTCTTCACATGGAATGTGAAATAACTAGTAAAGAGTTCATAATACTCTCTATCAGTGTTTTCCCAATCCTTTGATTGAATGTCATCAAACAATTCAGATAACTGTGGTATGTCGATCTCAGGTGTCGCATCAAAATGATTGTTCATCATTGCGATACGGTCTGTTATATCAGTTAATTTCTGGAAATAAGATTCCAATTCAGGATATTCCATCTTCCAACCCTCCTTAACAACCCTTACTTTTACCAGGATTTTAGAAAGGGTCGAGAGATCAAGTTTTTTTCATAAATTTGCTGATATCTGGATTCTGTTTTAAAAATTCTTTTAAGAGGACAGCTTGTCCATCCCAAGCATCTTTTGCACTTTCCAACCACACATTTGATGATTCGTTATCAGGGAATCCTCCATTAACAATCGTTAATCTGGATTGATTGGATGAGATAGATTCGAAAATTAATTGTAAAAAAACATCTCCTGCGGGATGGTCTTTCCACTCCATCACAAGTTCACGAAGAGGTTCTATTTTTTTATAAGTTCCATGTGAAGTGAAATTTCCTTCAAGTCCAAGTTTCCAAGTCCAAGAAAACTCCCCTCCTACTTTTGGCCTACCACGTACTTCATCTGCCAACCAATGCACTAACACTTCATAAACGGTGACCGCTGACCATAAACGTTCAATTGGTTCATCAAATGTAAAAATAGACTTGGTTTCTCTCATAGACAGAGAAATACGTTTGGAAGCTTAGTTTGGCAAGATGTTTTTTAAGCAATAAAATCCCAATGGATGGAAATAATACCCTTCCATTGGGAATGATTCTGATTTAGATATTTAAATTGTTGGGCCTTACATAAACAGATTGAACAACGCTGATATTTCGCATCTGGAAGGCTGCTGCACAATATGCTAAATAGTATCTCCACTTACGAATAAAGGTTTCGCTATATCCTTGGTTTCTCACTTCTGTTAGATTTTCTTCAAACGCTTTTAACCACAAACGAAGCGTTTTTGCATAACTGAGTCCCATATCTTCTAAATTATGAAGATACATGTCACCTGTACGGTTAATGGCTTGGTTCATTCGGCCAATGGATGGCAAAAGTGATCCTGGGAAAATATGTTTTTGGATAAAATCAATTCCCTTTTTAAAAGAAGTGAAGCGAGCATCCGGGCAAGTGATCACTTGTAAAGCCATGATTCCATCTTGTGTGAGTAAATCTTGGCATTTTTGAAAGAAGGTTTCGTAAAATGCATCTCCTACTGCTTCTAACATCTCAACTGATACTAATTTTGTAAATTTACCTTCAATTTTACGATAATCCTGAATACGAATCTCAATTTTGTCGGATAAACCTTCTTTTTCAATCCTTTCCTTTGCAAATTTGTATTGTTCTTCTGATAACGTAACAGTAGTTACTTTACATCCATAGTTCTTTGCTGCGTGTATAGATAAAAATCCCCATCCACTTCCAATTTCCAATAAATGATCTTTTGGATTTAGTTTTAACTTTTGACAAAGTTTATCAACTTTAATCGTTTGTGCTTCTTCCAGTGACTGGTCGAGAGATTCAAAATAAGCAGAACTATATGTCATTGTAGGATCAAGAAATAACTTATAAAAACTATTTCCCAAATCGTAATGTTCCACAATATTCTTTTTACTACCAGTTAGTGTATTCCTTCGGAGGAAATGTAAGAATTTATTTCCCAAATTGAATAAATCCAAATGGAATAGTTTTTTCTTGGCTCCAGATAAATTTGGAGCTTCGTCCACATTCAATATAAACCAAGAAATTACATTTTCAATGGAGTCTGTATCCCAATCTCCAGTTAAATAAGATTCGGAAAATCCAATATCACCATGTAACACTGATTTTTTGAAGAATACAGGATTTTTAACATGGATTAATGCCGAGTGAAACTTTGGATCAAACTTACTATTGGTATCTCCTAATATCACTTGTTCTCCACTGGGGAGAATCATTCGAAGGGATCCACGTTTCATGGAACTCATCGCTTTAAAAAATATTTTCCTGTAAATTGGATATTGTTCGGTAACCGACTTATCCTTTAGTTCAATAAAAAGCTCTGAATCAATCGTTTCTTGTAAAAGGGACTGGTTCGCTGATTTTTCCAAGGGGAACTCCTGTTTGTTTCTCTAAGTTTTGGTGTTTCTTTATATAAGGGGTATTTTTGATCCACAACTTGAATGCTTGCCAATGAATCAATGTTATTATTTTGACGGTAATAATTGGAAATTGGATGAAAAGTTTTAACAAGTATTTCGTTTGAAAGCGAATTTTTTTTCCTATAAAGGACGTAATCAAAATTCGTTTCCCATCTTCATAAGAGTCGACTCCGATCTGTAATTTTTCATTGGGTACATTCAGTCGAAATTCAAATTCGGAATCTAAGGCAATGAATGGAGAGACATAAAAGTTCTTTGGTTCTCGTATGTATACCTCGGGGTCTGCAATGGTTCCCTTACTTTTTTGGAATTTCCCAATGTATGGTTTGATTTCCCCAAAGGTATTCCCTACTTCTGCAATTGCAACAAGTGGTTCCCCCAATGTATCAAAACAAAAGTAAAAACTAACAGGATTGAACACATAACCTAAAACTCTTAGATTGGTTAAGAGGAAAATTTTACCAATTGGTCCTTTGACACCCGAAGCTTCCAAAAACGTTTTTACATTTTCATAAATGGATTCTTTTCCGAATTGTAAATGGTCTTTGTCATAAAAGGAAAACAAATTCCACCGATTTCTGGAAAACAAAAAACTAGACTTCGCCAAGTTATCAATTTCTTCCAAGTCCAAATAAAAATTAAATATTTTATATTGGAATTTGTTTTGTGTGGGAGCGGTACGCATATGAAATACGTCCGCTTCATACATAGAGGAATTTAAGTCCATGGGTCTCTTTTTAAAATACTTTTTGATACATTCACTGCAGACAAAAATCCATCTTCATGGAATCCATATCTAAAATAAGCACCTGCATAATAAATTGGCCCATCTTCATTTAACATGGGCAACCGATTTTGACCAAGAGACGCTTCGACGGAAAACAATGGGTGTTCATAATCAATTTTTTTGATTGTATGGCTTTGTTTCACACGACCTGGATCATTGATTGTTACAAAATAATTCTTCTTTTTGGATACATTTTGTAATCGATTCATCCAATAGATGGTGTATGGTTCCAATTTTCCACTATTTGATTCAGTGATTTTATAATTCCAACTCGACCAACAAGATTTGATGGATGGCATATCGGAATCATCTGTATGTAATGTGGCTGTATTGTGTTGGTATTTGTAGAGAGGGAGTAATTCTTTTTCGAGTTTTGTTGGGTTTCCTAGTAATTTCGCGGAAATATGCCCATGAGTTGCAAGAAGGACTTTGTCAAAAACTTCCTTTTTCCCTTCAGGTAACACAAGTTCCACTTTTCCATTTGGCAATCGGTTCACGGCGAGTACTGGTGTATTCAATCGAAATCGGTCTTGGATGGGAGGAACAATTCGTTTTACATATTCTTTAGATCCACCGTCAACTGTATACCATTGGTGTTGTGTATGGAGTCCCAAAAATCCATGGTTGTAAAAAAATCGTATGAGTGATTTGGCAGGGAATTCCAACATCAAATCTGGTGGAGTGGACCAAACAGCCGAACTCATGGGAACCAAATAATAATTGAGAATGTCTTTTCCATACCCGAAGGTTTCCATATAACGACCCAAATTCCAATCATCGTACGTTGGGTTATCCAAAATTTTAGGTGCTTCCGTATTAAATCGATTGATCTCGAGTAACATTTTTAAGTACCGAGGACGGAAGAGGTTTTTTTTCTGTGCAAATAAACCAGCAAGTCCAGATCCGCAAAATTCGAGTTTGGTGGGATCATATTGCACACTGAATGACATATCCGATTTTTTAGTCGGAACATTTAAGGTTTGGAATAAACGTAATAAATTGGGATACGTAACATGGTTGAATACAATAAACCCAGTATCAATGGGAATTTGGATTCCATCTTCTTCTACTATAACCGTATTGGTATGTCCGCCGATATAATCAGCATGATCAAAAATAGTTAATTCAAAATCGTTTTTTAAAAAGTAAGCAGAACCTAAACCTGCGATTCCAGTTCCAACAATTGCTAATGTTTCTTTCACTTGATTCCCTAATGGTGATTAGACCGTTAAGGAAAGAGTTGGTTCATCTGCAAATGTACTTCTTCTGATTTCTTTTTAGAAACTTCTCCAAAATTTTCAGCAACTGTACTCATGGTGATCCCACGTGATGAATTGATAAGAGATTCTTTCCCACTTGCTTTGATGATGGATTCTAAATCGCCACCTTGTGCTCCAAAACCAGGAATGAGAAAACATAACTCTGGGTGGCGTTTTCGTAAGGATTCAATTTCAGAGGGATGGGTTCCACCCACAACTAAACCCAATTGTCCAGGATAGGATTCTGCCAGGCGCGCCATTTGGTCACTCACCTCTTCGTACACGTACAAATCACTGGACCCAATCCTTAGTTTTTGAAAATCAGATGAACTTGGATTTGAGGTTAACCCTAAAACAAATAGATACCCACCCAAATCTAAGTATGGCACAAGGCTGTCTCGCCCCATGTAAGGATTCACTGTGAGGGCATCCACCTTTAAGGTTTGGAAAAAATACTTTGCATACTCTTTTGCCGTATTCGCAAGGTCCCCACGTTTGGCATCCATCACAATGGGGACTTCGGGGGAAATTTCCTTCATTAAGTGGACTGTATGTTCTAACGCAAAATAACCTTCTGCGCCGAGGCGTTCAAAAAAAGCAATGTTGGGTTTCCAAGAGACCGCGTAAGGATGGGTGTATCGAACGATGGTCTCAGCAAAAAAGACAAGAGGTGATTTTGAATCCAAACAGGGTTTTGGTAATTTTTCCAATTCAGGATCCATTCCAATGCATAATAAGGAACGTAATTTGTCTCTTCGGGAATGGAATTTGGTTAAAAATGAAGTCATGGATTGGATTTTGGTTCCTTGATTTTTTTCTTTTGTTTTCGTTTTTCTAATTCGAGAGGGATGTCTCTTTTTTTATAACGACCATAAATATGACCAGGGATGACAGCGACAGCTGTTAATGGGTTCACAACCACATCTCCAATAGCTCCACCCACATACGTAGAATAAGCAGGTGTTAACAATTCATAAGAGGAATTTAATTGAGCCATGTCCTCTTTCTCTGCAAAATAATTTAAGGCATCATCAGATGCTTTTGCTTCATGGTAAAGAGCTCCAACAACGGGAATGGCATAAACAACTGCATACAAAGTCCTTTTTTCTCTTTGTGAAAAATCCTTTGCATGCCCACCTTCATGGATCACGACTGGTGGTAAGTCAGAGTAGACATTGATTGTATTGGTAAATGAATTATAATGATCACCACCAATCGTACCTGCGAACAATCTACCAGGTAAAAACGTATAGGCAAGGAGGGAGATGGATCCAAAAAAATATCGGATCACAGGGTTAATATTTTTGTTTTTGGGAAGTCTACGCCATTCAGAAAGAGGAGCATACTGGTTGAAACGTACTTTAACATCTCTTAGGTTGTTTTCTTTGATGTAACGAATTAAATATTCTTTGGTTTCTTTTGAAATATAATGGTTATCTGCTTTTAGATTCCATAATACCAATTTGGAGGGAAGAGAAAAAACCCAATTCCCCGTTTGGTCCAAAATCCAAATCGGTTCCCCTTCTTCAAATTGAGGATCATCTTCTGTAAATTCAGGGCTTGGATGGTAAGGATTTCCATAATTATATGGTTTTTCCAAGGAATAACAATTGGAAAAAAATACCAAACTCCCCAAAAATAAGATGAATCCATATCGTTTCATAAACTGTCTAAAATTTCCTTTAACTTTGGATCCACTGGCTCTTGTTTGTTGGGTGTTTGTTTTGGAATGATTTTTTGCTCCTCTAACTTTTGTGATTCGGTGGATTTTTCAGTGTAACCAGAACGTATTTCTAGTTGGGTAAATAGTTCTGTCAACGCATTTCGGCCCAATTGGTTTAATTGGTCTTCGCGGTTTCCACGAAATCCATTATAAGGCACATACCACAAAAGAGGTACAACAGTGATGATGCTACCTGTTAAAAAACAATTAGTAACCTTCGAATCAATTTCATCATAATAATTAATTTCTTCTTCGGCATAACCTCGGATTTGGATTTTTGCCTTTAACCGAACATAGGTTAAATTCCGAGAACAACGATCTAAAGATACTAATTGGAATTCCTCTACAAAAATAGAACCCCCTCTTTCAACAAGTAATGGGTACCGTGACTCTCGGATGGAAAGTTCTTTTCGGATGAGATAGGATAATGGGCCATATTCATTTTGTAAGGCTTCGGAATCAAAAAAATAGGGATCATACACTGCCATTTGCCTTCGATTTTCTTGTTTGACCTGGATGACAATATGATCCATTTTTTTTACAAAATCAAATTCCCTTTCATTTGGAAAAACTCTGTACACTCGTAAAGATATTCCACAATGCAAAAACCCAAATAGAAACAAAGACAAACTTGAAATAAAAAGGAATCGATTAATAAACATAAGTATACCCAAAGTACAAATTCGAAATACCATAGGACCTCATAGGACGACCCTTCCCTCCATCTGCTTCGTAATACGCAGAACTCACAAAGTAATCCCTAACACCTGCAAGATAAGATTCTTGGTTTAAAGCACGAAGCCCTGGTGCTTGAGATTCATTGGCACGCCAATTGTATTGTATGGCTTGTAAACCCAGATGGAATTTATGATTCGGAAAGGGAACCCAATTCAATTGGGCATTCAGATTCAACCCAACTATTGTCGTTAGAATTCTTTTTTCTGAGAATAAAGAATACACTTCATCAGTTGTGGTCCGTTCACCCCCAAATCGGCTTACTCCTCCACTACTTGTCAAACTATCCCTTCTGTACTTTAAATTCCCAACGGGGGTAAAAAACAAATCACCTCCCAATTCATAGGAATAATTTTCAAAAAACTGATGCACAAATTTAAAACCAGTACTCGGAGCCACATATTGGATTGAATCTCGGAAAAGTCCTGTTTGGCCCAATGATTGTGAATTCTGCGATGAATTCGTATTTAACGATCCCATTCGGAATCCGAATTCCCACACAAATCTCTTGTTATGCGAATATTCATCATGGACTAATACAGATAATTTATGGTCTGCGCTATAAAATCGATCCGTTTGGAATCCTAATTGGAAACCTGCAATGTCCCCCATCGAAAAAAAGTTTCTAGTGGTGTTAAACTGCATGTATACATATTCAACTCCCCACTTTTTGGAACTATGTTGGTAGGAAATCTTTGGAGAAAAAGTATCTGAATTTTTTCTTGTATCTTCCCATTCCAATTGGTAAGGAAGTGTGCGGATATTTTGGTATCCCATGGGGGACCTTGGAAAATAGGGAGTGCCCGCTTGGAAGGCAACTCTTCCATCATCTAACGCCCATTCCTTGCCAGAACGAAATCCTGCATTTTGGCTTAAAAAACGAAACCCGAATTCCCAAGTCCCATTCATAAATTCGAGTGAACCGTTCTTTGTCGTTGGTAAATTTTGGTTAGGTGGGAGATATACCGATTCGTTTTCTTTGGATTGAAAATTTTCCTTTCGTATCCGTTTGATTTTTTCTCGGATGAGGTTTGCTTTTTTTGGATAACCTCGTTCTTCGTACGATTCGGCTTCCAATTCCATCTCTGTTGCTTTTGTTTCTTGTGCAAACAATAGATTTGTACTTCCCAAAAGGGAAAAACAAAAAATGAAATTGGAAACGAATCGAAATTTCACAAAGTTTTAACCTTTTCGTTTGATATAAGCTTTTGCAAACTCAGGTAATACAAAGGCAGCTTTGTGGATTTCAGGGCTATAGTATTTAAGTCCTTTTGGAACTCGTTTTGGATCAGGTGTGACCGAATACGGATCAATTGCATTCGATAAAAAAGTAAACCCAATGATTCCGGAAGGGTAAGTTGGAATCGTTGTGTAATAGTATCCATATTCAGGAAAAATTTTCGGAATGAATTCAAAGAGTGAAGTGATCACATCACCATGGTACCAAAACGATTCTGCTTGAGTGGCAATGATCCCAGTAGGTTTTAAGGCACTTGCCATATCACGAAAAAAAGGTTCCTTAAATAAAACTTCTGCAGGGCCCACAGGGTCACTAGAATCCACAAGGATCACATCAAAACGACCTTTGTTGTCTCTTGCGAATTTGGCTCCATCATCATAATGGTGAATGACTTTTGGGTCTTTCATGGCATCTGCACATTCTGGAAAGTATTTGTAACTGATGTCTACAACGGCTTTGTCAATCTCACACAAAACAACTTCTTTGACAGATGGGTGTTTTAATACTTCACGAACAGTTCCCCCATCCCCTCCTCCAATCACAAGGACAGATTCTGGATTGGGATGGCTCATCATTGGGATATGTGCAATCATTTCATGGTAAGAATGTTCGTCTTTGTTTGTAACCATTGTTACACCATCTAAAGTGAACATACGACCGAATGATTGTGTTTCAAATATATCAATTTTTTGGAACGGAGATTGTAGGCTTTCGATTGTCTTTGTTACTCGGTAACTGACGGCTCGCCCTTTTTCTAATTCCAATTTTTCTGTGTACCAAATCTCCATTAAATGCTCCTAAGGATTCTCTCTTTGAACCAGAATAGGAAGGGGAAGAAGAAGGTGTAGTTTTTTTTAAAGTTTTAGGAATGGGAAAGCTTAAAAATTGAACTTGGCGGGAATTGGTCAGTACCATTCCATAGATTTGTATGCAGAAATATTCTCGCGTTTTTTACCTAGTTGGTTTTTTAGCGATGCCACTCTTTATTTTACTTTTGGTTTTTGGCTATATCAAAATCAACCAAATGGCAAGTGAAGAAATCCATTGGGGCCATAATAAATCGTTTGCGTTTGGACAAGCTTCAAGAGAAGGAAAACTCATTTTATTATCCGTAACAAAATCACGTTGTGAAATGTTAAAAGGATTGGAATGTGGGGAAGGAAAACCAGACCTCGGCACCTATGTCCTACTCAACTTCACTCCACGTGACAACGAATTCCAAACCCTCATTTTGGATGATCGTTTTGCCTCACTCAAATCTGACCCTCTGCCTCAATACTTTTTGTTGAATGCTTCGGGCGAAATTAGGCATACTTCGAACCAACTTCCCAGTGTAGAAGAAATGCAAAAACTCCCGAAAAAAGAAACTTCTCCTTAAAAATTTAAAAAAAGCTCTTGCAACTTCCAACTTCTCCTATACCCTATGGGGTATAGGATTTCGGAGGATTTATGTTAGGGTTAACCGTTCACAGAAAAAAAAGTTTTGAAGAAACCATAAACGATACAACGGAAGCGTTAAAAAAAGAAGGGTTTGGAGTTTTGACTACCATCGACGTCAAACAAACCTTAAAAGACAAAATTAACGTTGATTTCAAACGTTATACCATCCTTGGTGCATGTAACCCAAGTTTTGCGCACAGAGCCCTACAAACCACGGACGAAATTGGAATGTTGTTACCATGTAATGTGGTAGTGACAGAAGAAAAAAATGGTGAGATCAAAGTTTCTATTTTTGATCCCATGACAATGACTAAACTCGTGCAAAATTCCGAACTGGAAACGATCGCCAAAGAAGTGCAGGACAAACTTGTACGAGTGATCCACCACCTCCACGAATAAAGTACTTTTTGTAATTGTTTCTCCATTAACGGGGGCGCCTCGCCAATGGATGAGAATTTCGCATTCTTTCCATTAGGTGATCCCGCCTCAAACCAAATTACTGAATACGTACTGTTGGTATTGGTACGACCGTAACAAATACCACTTTGGAAACAATTGATACTATTTTCCTTCTTCTTTTTCAAGAATTGCATTTACTAATGAATTTAAATCTAAAACATAATTCGCCATAGCAAATTTGTTTGTATAAATGTCGTCTTCAAAATAAAAATTGGAAAAACCTACAAACTCGCCTTTAATATTAAATAGTAAACCGGGATCCGGTATAATTCTTGATCTCGATGAGATCAAGAGACTTTCCCTAGTTGAATATTCATTTTGAGGATAAATTTCATCACTAATATTGATTTTTGAAATGGATGTTAAAGCATTTACAGATTTATCTTTCTCATTGTGAGTAATTAGAATTAGAAATTGCCCAATTTTCAATTTTGAATCATTGTTGAAGCGAATTGGTTTTAAAATCACATTATTTGCGACTTTTAAGATTGCGAGATTATTCTTTTCGTCTATACCTACTAGTTTGCCAGGAATTTTTCTTCCGTCTGCGAAGGTAATTTCAAAATCGGAATTAAATTTACGAAGTGCATAACGATTAATAATTATGAGTCCATCTAAATTGAATATAAATCCTACTCCGAGTTGCCTCGAATGAACATTTTCTGAATTTGTTTTCTCTTGATTCTTTACACTAACAATTACAATTGATCCCTTAACATCATTGAATATAAATTCAGGTAATTGATTTAAAATTGATTCATCTATATTTGAATTTATATTCTGTGAGAGTATTATATTACTTTGAAGTATAAAAATAATATTGATAATCCATTTAATAGCGTATTTCATATTTCCTCCCATTTTGCCCTATTGACGCATAACTTGGAGTTATTTGAATCTCCAATAACACTCAAACCAATTTCAAAAAAAAACACTAAATAATTTTCTCTTTTTCCCGCGTCCGAGACTCATTCTGTTTCCGAAACACTTCCATCACAGCACAAAACAAAATCACAGCTCCACCGAGCCATAACCGATCGGGCGGAACTTCTCCGAGGAAGTACCATGCCGCCAAACTCCCGTAAATCGGGCTTAGTGTGGACAATGTTCCCGCTGTAGTCACAGATAAATTTGACAAACTGCGAATCCAAATGGTATGGGCAAGGGAGGTAAAAATTCCTGCAAGGATCACTTGGAAGAGGAGATACTTTGGTTCTGCGAGCATCTGGGAGAGTCCATCGGCAAACGGGAGTAACACCAATGAGGTTGCAAAGAGTTGGGTGAATAAAATTTGGGAACTCGGGTAATGTACATGCATCTCTTTTGTGAGTAGATTGCGAATCGCATACAAAACAGCAGAAACCACTCCCCAAACCACACCTTGGAACATTTGGTTGTCCCAAGACAGATCATGCACAATGAGAAATAAACCAAAAAGAGAAAAGGAAGCCAAAAATAATGCAAATGGTTCTGGCTTTTTACCACCTAACATAGGTTCTAAAATTGCAGAAAAAACAGGATAGGTAAACAGTGACAACATCCCAACGGCAACTGTGGATACTTGGATGGAGTGAAAGTAAGTTACCCAATGTAAGGCGAACAAAATCCCAATCCCAAATACATATCCAAAATGTTTAAAACTCTGGTAGGATATGGACTTACGCCTGAGGAGAAAAAATAACCCTAATATCAGTACAGAAAACAATGCACGACCAGAGATAATGGTTACCGCAGGAAAAGGGAGGAGTTTGGCAAACAAAGTGACGTTCCCCATAATGAGGATCGTCAAATTGAGTTCTAATACAGAACGAAGGAAAGAAGGGGAAGAAGTTTTCACTTCTTCCTTAGGATTCAACCCCTAGAAATTTGGCGATGGATTTTCTGTCCTTCTCCAAACTATGTTTGTGAATTTCTTCAATTGCCTTTTCCACAATTGGAGAAACAAAAAGTAAACTAGAAACCACGTCTACATCATAAGAACGTTTGGACTCAGAGCCATTTGCTTCGTATTTACTTTTCCCTTTGATCACAAATACGTTGTCTTTGCCTGGTGGGGCAATTTTAAACTCATGTGTATTGGTTGTGGTATCAAAGGTAGATTCTTCGAGTAAGGAAAGATCATTGAGAGCTGCTGATAAAACGGCAGGCATTGATCCTTCTAAACTCACCTTTCGTTTTTGGTGGATGAGGTTCCCTTCTTTTTTTTCTTCGAGTAACGTTACATTCTTTAGATCAGGAAACTGGTCTAGGTGTTTGTATCTCTCCTCTCTAGCATGCAAAAGTTTATCTAAGGGAACTGGGAATGTATGGGTGACTTGGTATTTCACTATTTTTTCTTACCTTTTTTCTTTGCCGGTTTTGCCTTTGGTTTGGCTTTTGTAGGTGTAGGTTTTGCTGCTTTTTTAACAGCTTTCTTCGCCTTCACTTTGTTTTGTGGTTTAGCGACTGGTTTGGATGCCGGTTTTGCCTTTGCAGTAGTTTTTGGTTTCGCACTTGGTTTTGATTTCCCTTGTGACTTCGAAGGTTGGTTTACCTGTGCGAGTAAATCTTCATCTTCCCAATAAAAAACTTGGTCAGCTGGAGTGGATTGTTCCATCGCCATTGCTTGGGCTTCCAAAAGTGAATTATTGGATTCATTAAAATTTGCTAATTTTTGAAACAACAAATTGATTTTTGGATCTTGGAATTTCCCACGGATGGTTGCATAAAAATTACGTGCATCTTCCCCTTCGCGAATGGCAAGTTCAATGGCCTTTTTTTCGTCAGCTTTGACTTCTGCATTTTTGTTTCGGTCTAAACGATCCATGATCTTTTGGATGGTGGAAGAGTGGAATTTTTCAATCTCCGAAAGTTGTTTGAGGTTCGGAAGTTCTTTCCCCTCTGCACTTTTATAAATGTCTTTGATGTATTTGATGTGCTCATCACCATCTAACGCAAGTTGGCTGAAAAGTTCTCTAATTTGACCTTCAGGCAAACTTTCAGATAGTTTAAGATAAAAATTGAAACATTGAACCTCATGTTCAATCGCAGCTGCTACTGCTTCAATAAAGGATGTTTTTTTTAGTGATTTCATAATCCCTTTCCCTGGTTTTGTAAAACCATAAATACGATACTCGTTTGAGTGAAGTGAATCAAGTATTTTTCACTGATTGAACATCTAACTCTTCTGTCTTTGTTGCAGCATAAATGAGTAGTTGTGCAAGATAATAAGTGATCATGATTCCAAGAGATGCAACGGACCGGTCCATTTCTCGGTTGAGAAACATCGAATATGCGATAATGGAGTCCGAGAGGATGAAAACCAGTGCACCGAGGAGTCCCAAATAGAATGGTTTGGTGATCGAATTTCTCGCAGCTGCCCGCCAACCCATAAGGCAAATGGCAGAGATATAAAATCCTACAGGGATCGTGAGAGCACCTAATTTCGGAACAAGCACCATAAAAAAGGAACTACCAAATAACAAAAATGGAATCGCAAGGACAGGTTTGATTTTGGAATCAATGGTAAATGCATACGAATAAATCAATTGGGCGATGAGAAACGAACCAAGCCCTGGGACAAAATATCCTTCTTTCGGGATGGCCAAAAAACTATCTCCAAATAGAGAAAAAACAAGTCCTACCGCAACCAATTTTCCTCGTTTTTCCAATGTGGGAAACGAACGAAACAATGCGACAATCAAGATTAAGATTGGGACAATTTTGGAAGGTAGATAAAAAACATCTTCCTTTGAGATCGTAACGATCGCAAGTAGATGAACAACAGAAAAGAGAACAAACAAAACAATTTCTTTAGCCATATTTCTTACTTTACACAGATATCATTCTCGAGATTTCATCAGATGGAAAGCCCGAGTGATCAGCCTATGAAACAAACACGACCCTTGTCTATCCTTTTCTTAATCTGTCTTTTGTGGACACAAACCTTATCTGCAAGAGAAGTCCCTTCCGGCGGAGAAATGTTGATAGATCTTATCGTTGCTCGTCCCATGGGACTTGCAGGTACTGTATTAGGAACTGCTGCATTTATCGTCGCATCTCCCTTCACTCTTCTCTCTGGAACATTCTTGCAGTCTGGAAGAAGATTGGTTGTATACCCTGCAAAATTCACCTTCACACGAGGGTTAGGCGACTTCCCTGGTTATATGGAAGATTACCAAATCGTAGAGGAATAAATTGAACGAATTTTTATTTTCAGATTTTCCTGAAGTATCCACTGAGGATTGGAAAAACCAAATCCTCAAAGACCTAAAAGGCAGTCCTTGGGACAAAGTGACCTGGGAAACCGAAGAAGGTTTTAAAATTGAACCGTTTTATCGCAAAGAAGACCTTCCTGTTTTACCTAGAGTTTTCAAACGAAACCCTGGATGGAAAGTAACCGAAACTATCACATCCGAATCCGAAACAAAATCTTTAACAGAGAAAGGTGTTGAAGCAGCCATCCTTGTTTCTCACGAAGAGGCAGGAAAACAATATGGTTGTAAAATCTCCTCAACTTCTGACTTAGAATCTCTCGCAAAATCAGTGGGTGAAATTCCTCTTATCGTTTCACTTGCCACACGAACTCCAAAGTTCAGCGACACATTCAAAAAACTGGCATCTTCGCATAACACGGTTCTAGGTGACTTTGACCCCTATGGAACGGCACTTCTTTGCGGGGAACTTGGTTGTGAAAAAGAGAGTATTGGCAAAACCTTCCAAGCACTTTCAGGAACCAAAGGGTTCTCTGGTGTGGGCATTCATAGTTTGTATTTACGGGATTCAGGTGCTTCCATTGGCCAAGAACTCGCCTATTCTCTTTCTTGGGGTGTGGATTACTTAAACCAACATTTGGATGCGGGAGTTTCGATCGAAGATGCTGCATCAAACCTTTGGTTTTGGATGGGGATTGGCTCTGATTACTTCACAGAGATCGCCAAATTCCGTGCTATGCGAATCCTTTGGACTGAAATTCTCAATGCCTACAAACCAGGCCTTGGAGAAATGCATCCTGCTCTTATCCTTGCCCAAACTTCTAATTTTCAGTACACGGCATACGATCCTTACGTGAATATGTTACGTGGAACAACGGCTGCTATGTCTGCCGTAATTGGTGGTGCTGATTTTATCGCAGTATCGCCTTTTGATTCAGAATATACCACAAAACAAGAGTTAGGCAAACGAATTGCAAGGAATGCACAACTCCTTCTTCGTTACGAATCCTTCCTCGACAAAGTAGAAGACCCTGCGTCTGGTTCGTACTACTTAGAAGTACTCACGAAAAAATTAGCGGAAACGGCTTGGGAAAAATTCCAAACTGTGGAAAAAGAAGGTGGGTTTGGTGTTTCTTTGAAAAAAGGTACCATCCAATCCGAAATCCAAACTCGTGCTTCCAAAAAACGGGAAGCCCTTGCTACCAAAAAAGAAATCCTGCTTGGAACAAACCAATACCCACTCCCAACAGAACGGCATGCTGAGCTAAAAGAATCAGTGGCCGAAACTGAAAAACGGCTATCTTACTCAGAAAAATCAACATACGAACGTTTGGTGCCACTCAGACTTTCGTATGAATTTGACAAGTGGAGAAACAAAACAGACCTCCAGGTTGCTTCTGGGAAAAAAGCACCTAAGGTATTTTTACTGACCATTGGGGACCTAACGATGCGAAAAGCACGTGCTGGTTTTAGCTCCAACTTCATTGGTTGCCTAGGATACGAAATCATCGACAACCTGGGATTTTCTTCTATAAAAGAAGGAGTGACCAAAGCAAAAGAATCGGGAGCCGAGATTGTTGTCCTTTGTTCGTCTGACGAAGAGTATGCGACCTACCTTCCTGAATTTGCAAAGGAAATGGCAACCCAACTTCCAAACGCTTGGAAACTGCTTGCTGGTTACCCAAAAGACTTAGTTAGCCAAGCGGAATCTCTCGGGATCGATGACTTCATCCACATGAAACGTAACCTCGTTCAGTTTATGGAAAAAGCCCAAAGCAAATGGATCGGGAAATAAAATGAAGAAACCTAATTTTGCAACTACCCCACTTTCTTTTAGTGCCCCAAAACCAGACCCAAAGTCCATTTCACTTTGGCAAACGGCAGAAGGGATTTCCATCCAATCTCGGTACCAACCAACCGACTTGGAAGGAATGGAACACCTAAATTATGCGGCTGGAATCCCTCCCTATTTACGTGGGCCGTATTCCACCATGTATGTAAACAAACCTTGGACGGTCCGCCAATACGCTGGATTTTCCACAGCTGAAGAATCAAATGCCTTTTATCGTCGAAACTTAGCCGCAGGGCAGAAGGGACTCTCTGTTGCCTTTGACCTGGCAACACATCGGGGTTATGATTCCGACCACGAACGAGTCGTAGGAGACGTGGGGAAAGCGGGTGTGGCGATTGACTCTGTCCTCGACATGAAGATCCTCTTCGACCAAATCCCTCTCGATCAGATGTCTGTTTCCATGACCATGAATGGTGCGGTCATCCCAGTCCTTGCATTCTATATTGTTGCAGCAGAAGAACAAGGGGTTTCTAAGGACAAACTTTCTGGTACCATCCAAAATGATATTTTGAAAGAGTTTATGGTGAGGAACACTTACATCTACCCGCCAAAACATTCGATGAAAATCATCGCTGATATCTTTGGTTACACTTCTAAATACATGCCAAAGTTTAACTCCATCTCCATCTCTGGTTACCATATGCAAGAAGCGGGTGCCACAGCCGATTTGGAACTTGCCTATACACTTGCGGATGGTTGGGAATACATCAAAACAGGAATCGCTTCTGGGCTTTCTGTCGATGAATTTGCACCACGCCTCTCATTCTTTTGGGCGATTGGGATGAACCATTTTATGGAGATTGCCAAGATGCGTGCGGGACGTCTCCTTTGGGCCAAAATCGTAAACCAGTTCCAACCGAAATCGACAAAGTCTTTGGCTCTCCGAACTCATTGCCAAACGTCTGGATGGTCCCTCACCGAACAAGACCCATTCAATAACGTGGGAAGGACTTGTATTGAAGCCATGGCAGCAGCCCTTGGCCACACTCAATCCCTTCATACAAATGCTCTTGATGAAGCGATTGCCCTTCCGACTGACTTCTCAGCAAGGATTGCACGTAACACACAAATTTACTTACAAGAAGAAACTAACATCCACCGAGTCATCGACCCTTGGGGAGGATCCTTTTATGTGGAAAAACTCACAAACGATTTAGTCCACAAAGCGTGGGATCTAATCACCGAAGTACAAAAATTAGGTGGTATGGCAGAGGCGATTGAGACGGGAATTCCAAAGATGCGGATCGAAGAAGCATCCGCAAGAAAACAGGCTCGTATCGACTCTGGGAAGGATGTGATTGTCGGAGTAAACCGATTCCGTTTGGATAAGGAAGCTCCCCTTGATATTTTAGACATCGACAACACTGCAGTTCGACTCGCCCAAATCAAACGACTCGAACAAATGAAAAAAGACCGTGATAACACAGCCGTCGAAGCTGCGTTAAACGCCATTACGAAATGTGCAGAAACAGGCAACGGAAACTTACTCGAACTCGCAGTGGATGCAGCACGCAAACGTGCTTCTCTCGGTGAAATTTCGTTTGCGATGGAAAAAGTATTCGGGAGGTACAAAGCTGTGATCAGATCTATCTCGGGAGTGTATTCCTCAGAAATTTCCGAAGACAAAGGTTATATCGAAGCGAGAGGTCTTGCCGACGAATTTGCCAAACTCGAAGGCCGTCGACCAAGGATCATGGTTGCCAAAATGGGACAAGATGGCCATGACCGTGGTGCCAAGGTGATCTCCACCAGTTTTGCTGATATGGGGTTTGACGTTGATATCGGGCCTCTTTTCCAAACACCTGCGGAAGTTGCCAAACAAGTGGTAGAAAACGACTGCCACATCCTGGGAGTTTCTTCCCTTGCAGCAGGACACAAAACCTTGGTTCCGCAAGTGATCGAAGAATTGAAAAAACTTGGCGCAGAAGATGTGTTAGTTGTTGTGGGAGGAGTGATCCCTGCACAAGACTACGACTTCCTCTACAAATCAGGTGCTACAGCGATTTTTGGACCAGGAACAGTGATTTCGGAAGCCGCAAAACAAATCCTCAATTTGTTACTCGGCGAACGAAGAGCCGCGTAAGGTTTACCAAACAAAGATCCGGCAAAACACCGAATCAAACAACAAACACCGACTTGTCAACCTGGCGGTCGGTGTTCGTTTGGTGTCTGACAAATCAGGATTCAAAACACAACCGAGACATTCTTACGTTTCATAGAGAATCAAATGGATCAGGAAAACAAAGACTCACAGAAAACCAAACTTTCCAGTGAACCGAAAGAGCCAAAATCGGCCCTCTCTGTCAATCCTGGTGTTGCGGATGCTCCCGCCATCTCTCCCTATATCAAAGAACAACGAAAGTCCCTCTCCAAAAAAGAAACCACACCAGAATCCCTTGCAGATGGAATTTTAACAGGGAACCGAACAGCCCTCTCCAAAGCCATCACCCTTGTGGAAAGTAATTTGGAAGAACACAATGACAAAGCCCAAGCCATCTTAGAACTTGTGATGCCAAAGGTAGGAAACTCCATTCGCATTGGGATTACAGGGGTTCCCGGAGTGGGAAAATCCACTTTCATTGAAAGTTTTGGAAGTTACATCCTCGAACAAAACCGAAAACTCGCAGTACTCGCCATTGACCCCAGTAGCCAACGTACAAGAGGTTCTATCCTCGGAGATAAAACGAGAATGGAAGTTTTGTCCAAAGCAGAAAATGCCTTTATCCGTCCCTCACCTAGCAGTGGTTCACTGGGAGGTGTCGCACGAAAAACACGAGAAAGTATGTATCTCTGTGAAGCAGCTGGGTTTGATACTATCATCATTGAAACGGTAGGTGTCGGTCAGTCTGAAACCCAAGTCCACTCCATGGTGGATTTCTTTTTGTTACTCATGCTTGCAGGTGCGGGAGACGAACTCCAAGGGATCAAACGAGGCATTATGGAGATGGCAGATCTGATTGCCATCAACAAGGCCGATGGACAAAATGAAGCCTATGCCACTCGGGCTAGAGCCGAGTATGAATCAGCTCTCCACCTCTTCCCTGCCCCCGAATCCAAATGGACACCTCGTGCCACCACTTGCAGTGGACTTGGAGGAAAAGGAATTGATGAAATTTGGAATCTCATCCAAGACTACACCACCACCACAAAAACAAACGGTTATTATGCGAAAAATCGGGAAGACCAAACCAAAACTTGGTTTGAAGAATCTTTGAGGGAAGCTGTTTTGGATCAGTTTTTTGCAACTGAAGGGAAAAAAGAAGCCATTAGCCTCTCTGAATCCAAATTGATGAGTGGAAAATCCACACTACTACGCGAAATCAAGTTCCTCCTCGGGAAATAAAAAAAACACCACCGTGACTGAACACGATGGTGTATTATAAGGTTATCATTCATTTAAAGGAAAAGTCCAATTCGAAATAGGGTGAATTAAAGAATAAAATTCACAAAAAACAAGATGGTGAAATAGACACCGAACCAAAGGAAAAAACGAAAGTAGGTAACAAAAAAGAAGACCAAAACTTTTAAAGTGTCCTTAAAAGAAAAATTCTCTGAATCCGGATTTCATTATAAGGGAGAATTGTAGATTCGTCTATCTACCAGATGGTATAAAAAGAAACCTGCAAACAAATCAGAAGATACCAAATACCCTCGCTTTTTTTAACATTTGGACCCTGGTATTGACCTGGAGTTTTTTGTAGATGGTTTTGATTTGTTGCCTGACAGTCCCGATGGTTGTTCCAAACAATTGGGCAATCTGTTGGGGAGTATCCCCTTCAATGATGAGCTCTAAAATTTGCCTTTCCCTGGGTGATAAAACTTCTAAACCCAATTCTTTTTCTTTTTTAGGATGGGAACCTAGGGTTGGACTCGTTTCTGGTTTTCGAAATGCTAACAATACTTTTGTGGCGATAGAAGGAGAAATCACACTCCCCCCATCCAAAATTGTTTGGATGGTCTCCCATAGGGAATCCAATTCTGACTTCCAGATATAACCTGATGCACCAAGTTTGATCGCAGCAAAGATCACATCATCTGTTTGTAAAGAAGAGATCACAAGACTTTTCCTCACATCAACAGTATGGTATTTTTTTAAAACATCGATACCACTGGCGCCCGGTAGTCCAATATCAAGAATCAACAATTGTAATTCTTCCTTAGGAGGATTTGAATCGAAGGCTTCTGCAGAGTTCCAAGTTGTGATAGAGAGTGTATCTCTAGTTTTTAATACAGCTACTAAAGAATCTAAGTAGTCAGGATTGTCTTCTATGATGCCAATTTGGACTACATTCATAATAAGAATAATGATTTCGGGATTTGCATTTTGATCCGGTAAGGAGATGGACTAATTTCTAATTGACCATTTAGGAATTGGATTCTTTGTTCAATCCCTTTTTCTCCGATTCCCAAATTCCAAAACGATTCTGGATTTTCAATGATTACATTTGGATTCTCTGCTTTTGTTTTTTTGCCTTCTGTGGCAAATTCAATGGAGATGGAATTTTCAGTTTCCTCTAAACGACAAATAGTTTTTCCACTACCATGCCTTAAATCATTGGTACTAATTTCTTTAAAGATTTGTAATATATGGTGTGCAGTTTCTGGTTCTTTGATTGAGACCAAACGGTCGGTAAAGGTCTCGCTTTGGATTAAAATTTCCCTGCCTAACATTTTATATCTTTTTTTAACAAGGAGATGTAGACCATCGATAAGAGATTCCTGCAAAATTTCTCTCTGGTCTTCTTCTTTTACTTGGTTCCGTAAAGATTGTAAAGCGTCGGAAGAAAGTTCTTTGATTTTATGTACCACCGCAGTTGCAGTTCCAACTGAATTGGTCTCCAATGTTTGGCAGAGTAATACCAAGTCCGTGAGTTTAGAACCCAAACTATCATGGATGTCTTGGAAAAATGTCCTACGTTTTTCTTCGAGTAACATACCTCGATACGCTGCAATGTAACGCGTTTGGAACCACCAATGGTTCAGAAAAAAAGAAACTAAAAACAATGGTACAATGGTAGACATCTCTCTCCATGTTTCTTCTGGAATCAAAGAATCATTTTGGATGAAAACTCGTATTAAATAAATGCAAAAAACAAGTGTCCATTCAGAAATAAACTGCCAAACAAGTCCTGGATAAAAAAACGAATTTGAACCAATGAGTGCGATGATCGTTAACCAATTTCTTGGATCAAAGTAAGGGATAGTTGGATCATGAAAGCCAGTTTCAATTTCGACTAAGACTAAAGAAAAAAATAAAATTCGAACGAGTTTTGTGATATTGGCATTCACTGTTCGATAAAAAAAAGAAATCCCAACTAAGCATAAACTGATGATGAGTTGTAAAAACGAAAGATAACAATTCGTTAGATCAACTTTTCCCCACTCCAAATAAACGCTATGAGCATAAGCCAAGGTATAAGCGAATCCTAAAAAATATAGTTTGTTTAAAATTTCAGAATAAACAGCAATTAAAGAAATTGGGTCAAATTGTTTACCCAAAAGTTTGTGATAGAAAACACGAATGTTCATAAATCTACCAATACTTTGTTTGGTAGGGAATGAAGACTTTCTTCATACTTCTAGTTTTTTGATATGTTCCAATAGAAGTTTTTTATCATCATCAAAGATTTGGTTGAATTCAAGTCCGACTTCATAAAAAGCACCTTCACCAAATTCCTCCAATCGAACTACTTTTGCCTTTGGGTACAAAACATATTTTACATCTGGGAAACGTAATTCCAATTCAAGCCTTGTACCCAATGACATTGGTTCCTTCGTACGAAAGAGGAGTCCACCTTCTGAGATGTCTTGTGAGTCCCCCTCCCCTTTGTCACTAGGCAAAAACTGAGCCGAACCTGCACCCGATTGGATCACACGGTAGGTGAGATGGACTTTTTCAGAGATACGATTGTAAATGCGGCGTTCGCTAGACATGAATGCTAGAGAACACCGAATTCAATGTTAGGGCAAGTTTAAAATGAAAATCTTACCCGTATCTAAGAGTGAGATTTCTGTTATCCTTCTAAATCCTCAGGTCGGATTTCGTAATCTGGACGGAAGGCTCCTTCAATTTTCTCTCTGAGTCGATCAATGTATCCAAAAACGGCAGGTACCACAATGAGTGTGATCAGTGTCGATAGGATGAGTCCACCAATAATGGCAATCCCCATTGCAGTTCTCGATTTAGATGCCTCACCAATCCCGAGTGCAATCGGCAATGTTCCTGCAATCATCGCAAGGGATGTCATAAGGATTGGTCTCAAACGTTTTGCACCAGCATCAAAGATGGCATCGTTTCTAGACATTCCATGTTCTTTCATGGCAAGCATCGCATGGTCCACTAGTAAGATGGAGTTTTTAGCAACAAGTCCCATTAGTAGGATGAGTCCAATCATACTAAATAAGTTTAACATTTCACCAGTTAAAGCGAGTGCAAAAAAGGCACCCGAAATGGCAGGTGGAATGGCAAACAAAATCGTTATCGGTGTGATAAATGACTCATAAAGAGAAGCTAACACAAGATAAATGAAGATAAGCGCCATTCCAAAGGCAAGGACTATGTTTTGTAACAATTCTTTGAAGTCTTCTGATTGTCCCACAAAGGAATACGTAATCCCAGGAGGTGGAGGTAATTTTTCCTTCAGGATTTTGACAGCAGATTCAGAAGCTGATGCTATCGCACCACCTGGTGCTAGGTTTGCATTGATAGGAACAACTCTAGATCTGTCTTCACGAATGATCCTTGCAGGGGATGTACTTTCCTTACCATCTGCAATTGCACTTAGAGGAATGAGTTTGTTTTGAATGTTTGGCACTCTTGTTTCATAAAAAGACTTACGTAAATTTCGTTGGTCTTCTTTCAGACGTAACCTAACATCATATTCAATTCCATTTTCAAGGTATTTGGCAACTTCTCCCCCTTCGATGTGGTAACGAAGTTCTGCTCCCATCACCCCTGCCACCACTCCAACAGTTTGCATTTTGGCACGATCTGGTACTACTTGGAATTCTGGTTTACCTGTTCTGTAAGTTGTGTCCACATCGGTTAAGTCTGGAATTTTCCTAAGTTCATCCATTACCTTAAAGGAATAGGTTTCCAAATCTTTTAAATTTTCCCCTTTTAAGTTAAGGTTGAATGGATATTGAACACCACCACCAATCGCAGAATAGTCGTTCACTTTCGGTCTTGCATGAGGATATGCTTTTAGAAAATCTCTGATTTGGTCTTTTACTGCGGCTGTTGTACGTTTGCGGTATTCTGAAGGGAGTAAGGCAACACCAATCGTAGCGATATTCGATTCTCCATCACTATTCCCTACAACTGTTGCCAATAATTCTAATTCGGGAACGTTTTTGATGATTTCGTTTTGGATTTGTTCTACCACTTCAGAAGTTCCTGTTAAGGAAGTCCCTGGTGCCATCTCCACATTCACCATAAATTCTCCCTGATCGTTTGCAGGGAGGAAGGTCTTTTTCACAAAGGCAAGCGAGAAGATACTTGTGATAAGTGTAAGAATTGTAAGTAAAATCACTGCCCATGGTTTTTTTAAGGCAAACTTCATAATGATTGCGTACATTCTGTCTAGGAAATCTTGGAACGTATCAAAATAACGAAGGACAAAATTCTTTTCTTTATGAATGTCAGTTTTACCTGCAAAATAAGCAGATAACATTGGTGCAACTGTCAGACCATCAAAAAGAGAAATGATCATGGCAAAAACAACTGTGAGTCCAAACTGTTTGAAAAACTGACCCACAATTCCTGATAAAAATCCAATGGGAAGGAAAACCGCAATCACTGTGAGAGAGGTACCGATGACCGCTAAGGTTACCTCTTCCGTTCCTTTACGGGCTGCAACAATGACCGATTCCCCTTCTTCCAGTTTACGGAAAATATTTTCCCTAACCACAATGGCATCATCAACCAAAAGCCCTACCGCAAGTGATAAGGCAAGAAGTGTCATCACGTTCATGGTAAATCCCATGGCATACATGATGATAAAAGCACCTAACATTGAGTTTGGGAGTGCCATACCAGTGATGATGGTAGAACGAACGTTCCCAAGGAAAAGATACACAACTAAAACAGCAAGAAAAATCCCTAGAATAATGGCGAGTGTTACATCTTCAATGTTAGCACGAATCCATTTAGAGCCATCTCGGATGAGGATGACTTTTGGCGTGCCCTTCATATCTTTGATTTGGTCATTGATGGTATTAATTTTTGCTAAGATACCATCGGCTACTTCAACCGTGTTTGCTCCCGATTGTTTGTAAACATCTAGGAAAAGTGCTGTTTTTTGAACCCGCTCTTTTTTTGGTGCTTCGTATTTGAATAATAATTTTCCAATGATGGAAGGTTCTTCGTGTTCTTCTGTTTTGATGGGAGCATACAATAGACCACGGGTTTGACGGTCTTGTAATGTATCTTTGACCTGACCAAGGTCTTTGACAAGAACTCCTCTACCAAATTCACCACCAAACGAAACAACTGTGTTCTCAATTTGGGATAAGGATTCGTATTTTGCAACTGTACGAAAGGATGTTTCTTTTTCTCCACCTTCTACTTTTCCTGCAGGGATGTTCACACCAGAGTTTTTGATTTGGTTCCCTATCGCAATGGCAGGCACTTGGTAAGCATTGATTTTGTTACGATCAAGTTCGATATGAATCTCACGGCGTGCACCACCGATAATCTTTACCGCACCAACGTTATTCACCTGTTCTAATTTGGTTTTGATTTTTTCTTTTGCTAAATCGTACAATTCACCTTCAGGTAAATCAGCAAATAAAGAGATCCGCATAATGGGTTGGTCTGAGGGATCAAACCTTTGTACAAGAGGTTCTTTTGAAGATTCAGGGAAAAGTGGTTTGACCCTTGCTGTTTTATCCCGAACTTGTTGTTCGGCATATTTGATGTCAGTGGTCAAACTGAACTCAGCAAAAACAAGAGAGATCCCTTCTTGGTTTCGGGAAGTGATCCTTTTAAGTCCAGAGATAGAACTAAGTTCCTCTTCCAAAGGTTTGGAGATGGAAGTTTCAATCTCTTCTGGGCCTGCTCCAGGGTACACTGTGGACACCACAACAAATGGGATGTTGATATCCGGGAATAAATCCACACCGATACGTTTTAAGGAAATGTAACCTGTGATCACCATGATGATCACGAGGGATGAAATGAATATGGGGCGTTTGATCGAAAAAGAAGCAATACTCATGAATTTTTATCTCTATTTAAGCAGTTTGTATTCTTGTAAACAAGCAGTACCAGAGCTCTCTCTGTAAGTAGACAGCAATGTTGACTTACTGTTCAACATTTTTGTGCGATTTTCAAATTTTTCTTCAACAAAACTATCAGGACAAACATCACTTAATAAGAGAACGGAATCAAAATTTGTCCAATCTTTCCATCGGTATTTGTTGTCATTTCGTACCATCCCCTCTTTGTAAGTGCGAAGTTTCATCGCCAGATCAAAATCAGAGGCTAAAACTCGCCCTTTTGTCTCATATTTTTCTGTAAAATGGAAGGCATTGATGAGGATGTATTTTTTATTAGGAGCCACATGTGTGGCAATTTCTCTTGCAGGTTGGAAATCACCCGCATTCATCCCACGGTAACAGAACATTTTGTTCTCATAAATTTTCCCGGAAAGAATCCCTTGTGCGTAAACCGAATTATAAAATACAAAACTAGTTGTGAGTAAAATCACTGATATGGAAGTGATCCTTTGAAAATTGTGATCCGCTAAATGATAAAGCCTTAAAATCCATAAAAACCCCACAAGACCAATCGCAGGGATAAACTGGAGAACATGCCTTGGTTGTTTGTTCCCAGTGGTGAGTTCCAAAATCAAAAGTTCTAAAAATAGAATAAAAGTGCCAGCCACAAGTGGGTCTTTGATTTTATTCCACATTGTTTCTTTCGTACGAACAAAAAAGTATAACAAAGACAAGGTGGAAAATAATACCAAAGTTCTAAATCCCCAAATGAAATCAAAAACCCCAGGAACAGATGGGTCTTTTCCTGGTTCCGTCCAAAGGGTCAGGAAAAAACTCCTTGTGTAGGCATTCACAATCATCTGTGCATCAATGAGAGCATTCACTCTATCTGGATTTAAAAATAACCATAAAAATGCAGGAAAAATAGCATAAGCCCAAAGTACAACAGCTGTTTTTGGGAAGATTCTCTTCATGGCATCGCGGTTTCGGAATAAATATACAGAAAGATCAACAAACAAAACCAAGGTGATCCCAAACATAAACTGTTTGAAACTCTTTTGATTCAGATTGATTTTGGTGACAACACGTAAGACTGGTAAAGAAAATACCATAAGTACAACAAATACTAAGTATAAAAGTCGAATGCCTTTTGCGTAATGTTTTAACAAATAAAGGATTACTTCTTTGTATTTACCTGGGGAACGAATGAGTTCATAGGCAAAACATGCCATAAAGAATAAAATCCCATATGGATATTTGGTAAAATAAAATCCAAATAAGGAAACAAAGATCATCCATTTAGTAGTGCCATCAATCTCACGCTCTCGGTTGTCTGTATCATACAAACGGTAAATTGCATAAACAGAAAGAAGTAAAAAAAACATCGATTGGGTTTCCAACATAGAAGACAAAGAATACGCAGGCACTTCTACTGTTTGGATGGTAAGGATAAAAATGAGAGATGAAAAAAGTCCTGACCAAAAAAGAGATTTTGTCATCCGGTACGATGTATACACCAAACCTGGATACACTAAGACCAAAAAGAAAAGTCCAAGAAAACTATCTCGATAGGTTTCAAAAGCATCAATAGGTAAGTATAAAGTAACAAAGGTTAGAATCGAACGTAATGGTGGCCACGTGGGGCTTTCCAAAAATGGCATGATTCCATAAAACCAATTTCCATTCCGAAAATCGACGTATTGGTCGAGGACTTGGTTCAGTCGTATGTTTTCATCCCAAGACAAAAAATCTTTGTTGGGACAAATTTGGAGGAAGGCCTCCCAAGATTTTGTAGCATAGAACACGACGAGAAAAACGCCGAAACCGATGAAAAGAACCCCAAAACTGTTCAGAAGAATGTTTTTTGCCTTCATACCAATCCTTGGAATCATTCTTTCTTTGGGGTGGAATTGGGATCAACCGAAGTATTTTTTACGCAAATTTTCTCTTTGATTGTTGTCCAAGGGATTGGATTCTGTCCGTTAGAAGGTTCAAAAAATGCAAGATTTCGTAGACATTGGTGAAAAAATCATCTTTCTCGTGATGTTATTCGCGAGTATCCTCGCCATTGCTGTTTTCATCGAAAGGTTAATTGTTTATAAACGCAATTTTAACAAAGAATCTGAATCACTTCTCGATTCACTCACACTTCTGATTCGCCACCGTGATCTAAAAGGTACAGAAAAATTACTCGAAAGCCATCCTATGGAAAATTCTTACACACGATTCATTCATTTTGTTTTGGAACGTGAAAAAGAAAATCACAAAGGTTTATCCGAACTCATGGAAGGGAAAATTCTAAAAGAACGTCTCAGTTTAGAGGAACGACTCCCAATTCTCAACACTCTTGGGAACAACACTCCCTTCATCGGACTCTTGGGAACTGTGCTTGGGGTGATCAAAGCGTTTTATGGTTTAGGTACTTTAGGGAACTCTGGAGCAGAAGTAGTGATGCGTAGTATTTCCACTGCCCTACTTGCCACTGCTGCTGGTCTTGCTGTTGCGATTCCTGTTGTGATGGCAAACAACTACTTCACCCGTAAAATGAAACTGGTATTAGGACAATTAGAAATTCTTTCGAAAGAAATCCATGCAAGTTTCATCACGAGTGGAAAACACAACCAATCCTCTAGTTCCACACCCAACATCCACCACTAAACATAAGTTATATGAAATCATTTACATTATTTTTACAATACAAACTCAGGCGGTTCGGTCTTTTCCGAGCCAGCTTATTTGTATCTGTGAGTTTACATGTAATGTGTTATTTGGTATATTTTGTTTTAACATTACCCAGTGAAGCAGCTTTTCAAGAAACTTCGTTGGAAGATATGGATGTATCCTTTGAAGAAATTCCACCAGAACTCATTGGTGGCACTTCAAGCCCTGCTCCCGTCGAAAAACAAGAGTGGGTAGAGGGATCGAATAAAGATGCAGAAGACAAACCCGATAATTCAGACTTAAACCCAAACCAACTTTCAGGGAATGGAACAGACAAAGATGGATTTTTGTTTTCATTTAACGGAGACAGACCTCCCACACCTATCATTGATTTTGATCTAAAAGCATATTTCCCGGAGGCAGCCAAAGCTGCTAACATTAGCCAAAAGACAGTGGTTGTTATGGTGCAAGTTGACGAACAAGGTGTACTCCAAGGAGTCAAAATTGTTTCAGGGCGAGCGGGATACGGATTCGATGAAGCTGCAATTAAAATCATCCAACGTGCAAGGTTTACACCTGGTTATGACAAAGGAAAACCAACTCGAATGGCACATAGATTGCCCATCAGTTTTGATTTAGAAGAGGATTAAGATGTTTCGGAATACAAAACAAAAAATTGCAATTGGTACTTTATTGTTCATTGTTGGGCTAATCGTTGTTAGTTTCCAATCAAAACCAATTACTGGAAAAACGGAAACCAAATCATCTTTAAAAAAACCAGGGTTAACACCAGACCCATTTGCCTTATACCAAAGTATTCCTCCCTATATTTCGCAAGTTTCCCCTTCAGATTTACCTTCCAGTATCGACCTTAGTGCGGACTTTCCGACTCCTATGGATCAAGGCACAGGAAAAGATAATGTAGGATTTACGGTCGGTTATGGCCTTATTTCGTTTTTAGAAGCTGGTAAAAAAGGGATTCGCAATTTAGCAACAATTGGGCCAAATTCTGCAAATGGACAAAAACTACTATATTCCGCAAATTTCATTTATAACCAATTGAACAGTGGGAAAGACCAAGCAGTTTCCTTACTCGATGCCTTGGTACTTGCAACGAGTAGAGGATCTGTGCCCATTGAGCTCATGAATGAATCAAGTAACAATCTGAGGGTACGACCAAAAGCAAACATTGTAGAAATAGGTCGAAAAGCGAGGCTTGGACGAATTTATAAAATTGAACCTCACGACCTTTCCTCCATAAAACTTGCATTAGCTGAAAAAAAACCAGTTTTAATAGGATATTTGGTCTATGAAAATTTTCTAGATCCAAAACCAGATGCCGTTTTCCAACAAGGCAGTGGAGAAGTTATAGGAGCCCAATCCCTTGTGATATTGGGATTTAATGACAAAAAGAAAGCGTTTAAAATTTGGAATACTTGGGGAACCAATTGGGGAGACAAAGGTTATCTTTGGATTTCTTACGAAAGTTTCCCAAAACATACCAAATCAATTTATGTTGCCGATCCCTCAGAAGGAAACCAATTACTCACAGAATCAAAGTTGATGAATGAATTGGAATCATTGGAATTCGGTGAACATAATTTATTCCCACCAAAAGAAGTATATGCATCCCGAGGTGATTATTCCGATCGGATTAGAATCTCTTGGTCGAGTGAAAAACGTGCCATTGGGTACGAAGTGTACAGAAAACGTAAAATCGACACAAAATACCAACTTGTTGGACTTTCCAAACAACCTTACTTTGACGATTTTGGTGTTCAAAAAAATACTGCCTATCATTACAAAGTAGCTAGCTTAGATGAAAATTATTTATCCAAACCTTCAATTGACTCAAACGATGGTTATGCGTCAGAGCCAACAAAACCTGCAGGGATTTTACCAGTCACCAATTTACGAGCATCAGTAGCACCAACTAATGACCGCATCATATTAGAATGGGACAACCAATCCATCCCTACTACCTATGTCGTGTACAAATGGAACGCAATGGCACGGATTTTTCGCTTTTTAGGAAAAACTGAAAAAAATTCTTACACGGATTTAAAAGCAAGTCGTAATGGTGACAACGAAATTTACCAAGTTGTTCCAGAAAGAAACCAATTAGAAGGAGAATCCAGTTATTACGTATCTGCACATTTAGATCCTTCTGAAGTTTTAAAACCAAGACCTGAACATTTCACCGCATCCAAGGGTTTGTATCCAGGTGTGACCGTCTTACAATGGGAAGGTTCTCCGAGTGCAACAGCTTACCATATCTTTCGAAAAACAAATGGTTCCTGGAAACGAATTGCGAAAACCACAGACTTACTCTACAAAGACGAGGAACCTTCTGGAAAAGAATCATTTTATGCTGTCACAGCAGAATTCGAAGGGGAATTGTATAGTTTCCCATCTGAACCAGATATAGGATATGCATCACTTGTTGCAGGAAGGTCTTTAAGTATAAAGGCTCCTGAATTAACAATCACAGAGAATCGGAAATCTGGCGAACTCTGGTTCAGTTGGAATGTAATCCCAAAAGTCACTTCCTATAAAATTCTGATAAGAAAAAAGAATGAAGAAGACTGGAGTCTAGTCAAAGAAACATCAGAATCTAATTTTAAACTACAAAATCTTTCTAAAAATGAATTTTATTTTTTTGTGATTCAATCCGTTCAAAAAGGAGTTGGTGAAAGTCTGTATTCTTCCCCGGTCACTGCTGTTTTATCAGAAACTGTTCCCGATATTAAAAAAGTAAAAACTTTTGGTGAATCCGCCATACAGAAGTTTATCGGCCCTTGGACCGCAATGTATTGGGATGGAAAAAACAAAGTGAAACCAGTTCGATTGACCATCGAAGCTGAAGACGCAGAAGGGAACATTGTCATGAAATGGAATGAAAATCCAATCTTTCGTGGCAAAAATATAGTAGATTCCGATTTAATTGAAGAAAAAGGAAAATGGAAAATTAAACTATCTCCAAACTATGAATCTTTATCAGGTGAATTTGAAGATAAAGGTTTAGTCCCAGAAAAAAGCCAACTATCATTTATCCGCGAATAAACAAATTGATTTGGATTCATAGAATCATGAACCAATCAAACCACTTACAATAACGCTAATATAGACTTGGAGTCATGATGGACTCTTTTTTAAGAAATCAAAAAAGAGTCCCACTTTCGCAGTTTTTTCGGCAGACTTTTTCTAATCCAAGGCAACTGCCAACAATGGCCGCCAAATCTGCGTTACTGTAAGTAGACGCCCCAGTTGACACTCGATAAAAAGCATCGTTACGTAAAAAACACGCACCTTCAATTGTGGAACATTTGTTCCGCTCATAACAAGCAGAACGAAACGAAAATGGCGCACCACACCCCATTAAAAATACGAAAGTGAAAGAACCAATCAAACCTTTCATAAGGAAATGATTTGGTTTTCAAATTCAGCTTTTGATAAAGATGAAATTTTTTTAAGTGAACCAGAAACATTTTGGAATTTTACTTTTCCTTTTATTTTCACTGGAATATCAAATAAAATCTCACCTTCCACAATTAATTCTTCACATTCAACTAAAGATGGTAAGGCGACAAACAAAGCATCAAATTGTTGGATTTTTTTATAGAATTTTTCATCTAAAGAAACAAGAACTTCGCCAAGTCCTTTTTGTTTTCTTTCCTTCGTCATTGTTAACGAATAATCCTCGTTTAAAACATAGGCATCTGAACGACGTATCAAATAGTCTTCTGTTTTTTTGACTGGAGCAAATCGATCTCTTGGAATGATGATTCCTTTAAACTTTGAAAAATTCCCAACAGCACTTCCCATTGCTGTTTCCAGTTGGATGACATCCTTTCCAGACACTTGTTTTGGATTGACGATGAGAGATAAAGAAAAGTTTCCTTTTTGAAATCTTTCCTTAAGAGCCCGTAAATTGATCCAAAGATTATTTGTAGAAAACGTTCTGAATTTTCCAAGCCCACTAAATTCGTGTTCGTGTTCTTTTGGAACTTGAGCCGTTTCCAATAATTCGTATTGGATCATTTTACCGCCGACTAACTTGCGATAAATGGCCCCGCCTTTTTTATCCGCCAATGTTTTTGGTGTCATTTCCATTGCAAAGTGGATATTTTCTTTGAGTAAATAAGATACAATTTGAGGGTCAACCGTTGCGCCCAAATTATCCCCATTGGAGAGGAAAGCGATTTCAAATCCTTTGGAGAGAAGTTCATCTAAAATCCCTTCTTCCATCATTGTGAAATAAATATCACCATGGCCAGGTGGACACCAGTTTTCTTTTTCTACATCGGTTTTGATAGGTGCAAAGGTTTTTGCATCTAATCTTGGAACCTTATGTTGTAAAAAACTAGAACGTAACGATTGTTTGAATCCACTATGATTTAATTCTTTTTGAGAATCTTCTTGGGTATTATAAGAATCCATAAAAAGTAGAGGAACATCGATTCCATACTTGTTACGAAGGTATTCGATTTGTTTTGCCATCACGGACAAAAAAGACAAATTCCCTTTAATCGGGATAAGAGACTTGGCTTTGTCGAGTCCCATACTTGTCCCAAGTCCCCCATTCAATTTGATGACAACAAGTTTTGAAAGAAGTGTGGTATCGAGTGGATAGGATTCATGGATTGACTCAAGGGAAATTTCGTCAGATTTGGGGTCTAAATCTCCTACCTCTTCCCAACGTACGATCCCTGTTTCACCATTACGGACTGCGTCTACTTTAAGTATAAAGTCAGCGATGAATGCATCAGAAAGACCTGCTTGTTTCATCGTCTCGCGGATCAGTTGGTCTACGGTTTCTTTCTCCATTTCATTTCCCTTCGTGTGGTTCCCCTAATTCGATCCGGTGGGGTTCATCAATGATTCCCGGATTCCAGAAAAAAAAGACATGAATATTACGACCTTCCAGTTTTGGAACCGGTGTCGTTTCTTTCCTTTCGTACTTTGGCATAAATACTTCAAAATTGTACACCCAATACTTTCCTTTTTTACGAGAAATCTGACGGATCCCCTGATTGAGAGGGTCCTTCTTAATGAGTTTTCCATAAGGAAGTGGGTATTTTGTCTCCCAAATTTCAGGGAGTAATTTGGCTGCATCCTCATAGGTCCCAGGATTTGCCGAGAGATAGGACGGCAAAACCAAAAAGAACAAAAAAAAGCGCACCAAATGTAACATAGCTTACTAAAAGGCAATCCTATGTGAAGACGGTTAGAGGTCAATTCAGGAATTCTTCCCCTGGAATTGATTTTCCTAGACAAGAATTGTGTCTGATTGAATCATCAAATTCATGTTTCGATTCATGGAATATCTGGAACGATTTTGGGCTTTGGTGTCGTTTTACCTGCCTAGTCATTTGTCGATTGATAACAATAAAGATAAAAATATTCTCATTGTGCCTGGGTTTAGAGCCGGACGTTTTTTTTATGCAAGACTAAAGTCAAATTTAGACAATTTGGGTTTTAAAGTTGGGATTTTGTCTACTTTACGAAACCCCACTTCGTTAGAAGAAGCAATCCAACACTTGGCGAAACAAATTTTAACAGCACCTAACGAAGTTACTTTGATCGCTCATAATACTGGTGGTCTATTGGTTTTGATTTTACCAGATGAAGCGAGACGAAAAGTAAAAAGATTAATCACTTTAGGAACTCCGTTTCATGGATCTGATCGATTTACCAACACAAGATTTTCGTATTGGGGTTTTGAATCGGATTGGGTGAAAACCAATTATAAAAACGCATTGTTTTTTCCACTTTTCCAACCACTTTCTGCCATTGAAGATTTTAGTTTTCCCCCTCAAGAAAGTACTGAGTTTGGACAAGGACGTGACCTATGGTTTGACATTCCAGGAAATTACAATCTTGTACGCAGGAATGAAAACATCCGAACTTTACGTGAATTTTTAGGAACACCGAAGGACAATATCAATATCACACCAAGTCCAAAAGCAAATCCCGACTTTGCAGTCCCTAAAAAAATCGAAGTTGATTTTTCTAAATATGAACCAGCTGTTTATAAAAAGAATAAAGCAACACTAGCAAAAAAGAAATCTTCTTCTAACAAAGAGTTGTCGAAACCGACACCAAAAGCAAAACCAAATCAGAAAGCGAAACAGACTCCGAAACCAAAGGCAAAACCGAAAAAGAAATCCAAACGGTAATCCATAAAAAAAGCTGTCCACCTAACAATGGACAGCTCCTAAAATCAAAGTTCTAAATTGAACTTAAACTTTTTTTAGTTCTTTTGCACAAGCAAGACAACTGTCTCTACATTCTTTGCAAACTGCATGGTGATTGGCATGTTTGTCACATTCTTTTGCACATGCCTCACAAACTTCCACACATAAATTTGCTAGTTTTTTCGTAAACGTTGAACTTTGGCTTGCAAGTTTCACAAACGAGTCACATAGGCTAATCACTTCACGAGTGGAGGCCGCACATGCTGCCATCGCTTTTTCACCTTTCCCAAGTTCGGTGATACAATGACTTAGGCATACTTCTGCTGATAGTTGGCAATGGATTGCCGCCATCATTGCTTTTGCATATTTGGATTTTCCAGCTGTG
>JACVCB010000017.1:68468-85073 GCA_016742255.1 Leptospira sp. | reverse complement strand
TCAGAGTACTTTTACTTCTTTTTCTTCCCATTGGTTACCTACGGGTGGGTCCATCACTTCGTCACACAAATTCTCTATTAAAGGATTCTGGTTACAAACAAAAATGGATCATCTTAATTACTGATGCAAGACCAAATGATTATGATCAGTATGAAGGTAAGTATGGAATTGAGGATGTGAATAAAGCTGTGGGTGAATGTTTGTTAAACGGCGTACAAGTTTATACTTTGGCAATAGGAACAGAGGAAAAACCAACGATCCCTGCGATGATGCGAAATGCGAGTTATCAAATGTTGTTTCATCCAGAAAGGCTCCTCGATTCCTTACAGGAATTTTTTAGAAGAGCCATTAAGAGTTAAGTATGAATGGGAAAGAGAAATAAATTTAAATCTTTCGATTAAGATGGTTTGCCATCGGGTCTAGGTGAATAAAGAATGATTGTATACTGGATAACAAATAAACTAAAACACAGTATCCAGCCTATTCCTGACAGATAATATGCATATTTGTGTTGGTTGAAGAGTGGTAAAATAATTCGAATGATTACGCTAACATTTAAGACAATATAAGCAAAAACAGTGAGAGGTGAAGCAACGATAGCTCTACCAGTATGACCCAAACTCACTCTTGTGATCATTCCATAAATAAATACGCTAAGACCACCAACTGTTAAACTATGAATGGCTGATGAGATTGGGAATAGATTCAATTCAGCTAAACTATAAAGTAAAAATCCTGAACATACCCAAAAGTAACCTAAGTACAAAATCCAAAGGATAGGCCTTCGGTAGGATTTCCAAGGTTTCCATGAAATGAATCGAATCGTATTCGAGACAAATAAAGAAAATCCAACTATAAAAGATAAAATTCCCAATATTGTAAAACCTGTTCCTTGTAAGTAGGAAATGGATCTTAAAATGTACGCCTCAAAATATGATTGTATTAGTTTTGTCAGATAAAAGATAAATGGAAGATAGATTAGAAATGTTTCTAATTTTGGCATTCGTTTAAATGAATACCCTTGGATGACGACACCTGAAAAGAATGGTACAACTCGTCCGCCTATGATGAGGATTAGAAATAACACAACAAAGATACTTAGGTGGATAAATAGTAATGTCTTCTCTGGGTCTAAAATGGAATAAGCTGAGAGTGCACTCAGAATATGGAAAATGGTAAAAAGAGCATAATGGTATAAGATTGGCCTGTTGTGTTTTTGGGTAGGAACAATTAACTTTGGAACAAGTAAGTAGATTACCATGATATCCGAGCAGATATCAAACCCAAACGAAAGATAACTTAAAAAACCAAACGAATAGAATGAAAATCTTCCAATTAACCAAAAGGCCAATAAATAAAATAAATTTTTCCCTTTTAGAATGGTTGAATTTGTCCAATTTTGAACGGCAGTGAATAAAAATCCTAATACAATGGCTTTGGTAAAACCGAATACCATTTCGTAGGAATGCCAATGAATGGCATTGATCTGAATTGGACTTTTAAGAATATTCGAAAGTATGAATATCCAAATTGAAATGACAAAGATTCCGAAAACTGATCCAAACCAAAAAAAAGGGCGAAACGCTGTGTTCCAGAAACTGTTTTGAAAAAAAGATTGTTTCATACTTTAATACTATCTGAAAGGAGTATCATTTCATTGATACAAATCAAGTACTAAGCCAAAATTTTCAAGAGCCCTTCTTTGTCTAAAATTGTAATCTCACCTTTCTGTGTATCAACAAGTCCTTGGTCTTTCAGTTGTTTTAATATCCTTGAGAAAGTTTCAGGTCTTAAATAAAGTAAGGAAGCCATTTGCGTTTGTTTTAAAGCCAGGGAATCGGGTGTTCCATAAAAAAGGAAATGTGCTACTCTTTGCATTGCATCCATGGTAAGACCACGATTTATTGCCAAATTTAATGTTTCGATTTTATTCATCAATGAGTGCATTAGAATGTGGTTAAGTTCAATATTAGAATTTAGTCGATTTTGAACTTCTGAAAGTGGCATCCTTAAGATTGTACTTTTTTTAGTGAACCTTGCAGAGGCTGGATAAGGTATCCCTTGGATAACAGCCCATTCCGCCACAATACATACTGGTCTGAAAAAAGTTAGAGTTACTTCATTCATATTTCCATCATATTTAAATACCTGTAAGTCACCATTGACAAGGAGATCCATGTGAGTGACTTCATCACCCGCATGAAATAAAAATTCATCTTTATCATATGTAAGCTCCTTACATCCGGCAAAGGCTTTCATTAATGATTCGGGACTAGATTTGGTGATGTATTTAATAATCATTGAAACAATTTTTTATTTCTTCTTTTTGAAGTTAGGAAGTTTGATTTCTGTTTCCTTTAAAAATTTCCAAATTCTTTTTAAAGTGACTCTCCAATCTTCTTTTTCCGATTTTTTAGCTGTTTGGTTTGGTATCCCAACTGCAGTTGAATCTTTGATCGGTTGTAATTCTGAAACGGGAACAATTGCTGAGATTCCCAAATCGATTTTTAGATATTTTTTCTTGATGATTTTAAAATCAATCTTTGCACCTAACAAACGTACAATTTCTAGAATAATTGCCCATTTTACTTTAATTGGGGTGAGTTGGTTGTAATTTTCGGACAATTCGTTGAATAATTTTTGTGCCACCTTGGAATTACTGTGGAACAATAAGAATCTAAAATGTACATTCCCTTTTAGGTCTTGTGTGATGATTAAATCATTATGATTAAATTCTTTAAATGGAGGAAAATCCACTAGTCTAACTACAACAGAATTAATTAAATCTAAACTATTAAGAATTTCAGTTTCTGGATTTACTTTAATTGAATATGTAATGTCATCTTCCGGAATTACATCATTGATAAAGGATACAAAATTGACTTGTTCTTTAAATGGGACTTCTTTTAGTACTTCCAATCTTAAGAGTTCAATGATATCGTCCATGACATTATCAATGGAAGATTGAACTTCAATCACTTCTTTTACTAAGTTTTTATCTTTTGTTTTTTGAGATGATTCTCTGTATTCTGAAAGTTTATCTTTCATTAATTTTAAAGGACCGGAAATCATTGCGTCCATATAAAAGAAAATCTTTTCTCTGAGTGAGTCGGCTTCCTTTAATCTGTCATATCGGTTTTGGAGTTTTCGTTTCATCATCAAAAACTGAAATCGTAGAGCAAGGGTCATTAAAATTAAATACACTAAAAAACTAGTTTCAAGTGATGATGGTGAGTTTAAATATCCTCTTTCGATTAGAATTTCTTTTAGAATTGAGTATAACAGGTAAACAAGAGCCAATAAATGGATTGTTGATCCTCTCTTTTGCTCGCGGAATTTTAGTATCGTTACATAAATTGCGTAGCCAATAACAGCAAGTAAATGGATATCCCAATATCCAATGAAGTTATACCAAAACACAGGGTTTTGGATGATGAGAAAAACGAGGATAAAGAAAAATTGAAAGAAGAGATAAATTCTTTGATATTTAAACGGCTTTAATTCGAAAAAATCTTGAATGAATTTGATAAAACCGTAAGGCAATATAAGTAAAAAGGAATATTCTAAAAATTTTAAAATTGCAAAATCATTAAAAATTAAAAATCTAACTTCGTTTTTGCATAATTCATATCCTGAGAAAATAAGAGCCAATACGCTGAAACTTAAGTATTCTTTATTCTCTCTTAGGTTAAAAAAGTTAATAAAGAAAAACAAAGCAATGAATAGATAAAAACCTACGAAAATGAGTTCGACAAGTGAATCATATAAATTTCCGTTTATTGCTTCTTCATAGGTTACAATTCTGATTGGTCCAGTAATGATACCCGCCGAAGTGGAAAGAGATGAATCAATTTTTATGATTAAAACATTCTCCCCTTCAAGCAATAAATCATGTGGAATAGGGTAGATTCTAGGCCTTCCAAACGAATATTCTTCAGGGTCTTTTCCAAAGGCAGAATTGTTTTTACCGATTAGAACACCATTGACAAAAACTTCGTCCGACTGATACACTTTCCCTAATTGTAAGGCTAATGACTTTTGGTGTTGTTCTGTCGTAATTTCAAAACTTTTTCGAATCCAAATTGAACCTCTATAGGATTTATTTAAATTTCGGAAATTGTTTGGAACAGTTGTGATGTCCAAATTATTTGGATTAAATTCTGGGTTTAATAAATCTGCACTATCATTAAAATATATTCCCCAATCTTCACCATCTAACTTTAATACAACGGTTGATTCATCAGTTGTACGTGAACAATGAAGTGAAATGAAGCAAATAGAAAGCAGAACTAGGCGACGAAATGGTAAGGATATCATTTATTTGGTTTTTCTGGGATATGTATTGTGAACTTGGCTCCCATTCCTTCGCTTGATTTTAAACTAACGGTTCCAGATAAAAAGTTGGTTGATGCTTCTACTAAAGTTAAGCCAATTCCTGCACCAGGGATTTCATTTTTTTTGTCACGATAACCCCTTACAAATTTCTGAAAAATAGTTTCCATTTCTATTTGACTAAGGCCCATACCTTCGTCCATCACTATCAATTGATGAAATCCATCTCGATTAAAAAAATCAATATGAATGTCTGTTTTTGGATCAGTGTATTGGTATGCATTCTCTACCAAATTTCTTAAAATACAGAACAATAATTCTTTTGGAAAATAAATTTCTAAATCATTTGGTTTTATATCAATAAAGGTATTTTTTCGATGTTGGCCTAAATGATTTTCTACACTGGCAACACAGTTTTTTACCAACTCTAATACCGAGAAACTTTCATAAAATGGAATATAGGTTCGTTCTTCCAGTTTTCGCAGTAAGATTGCTTCCTCGACCATATAACTCATGTAAGATATATGATCTTCTGCTTGTTTAACAGGATCCCCAATTTGTTTTGTGTTCGTAACTTTTGATTTTTTCTTAGCGGCTTTTTTTGCAGAAGGTTTTACCACTTCTTTCGCAAGAGACTTAGTTTGATTAGTAGTGATATTCTCAATTGCAGATTTGATTTTTTCCATTCCCGATTTAAATTCGGAAGATAAGTTGATAAGAAAACCGGTTTTGACTCTTTCCATTTGGATAAGTTCTTTTTCTTGTTCTATAAAATTTTCCAATCCAATGACTATATCGTTTGATAATTGGATTGATATCATTACTAGAAAAATTAAGAATCCCAAGTATAAAGTGCCAGGCATGGAAATGATGATTTCCAAAGCGGACAAACTATCGATTAATATTGTAGGTAATAAACAAGCGATCCCAATGAGTATAAATTTAACTTTTTTAATATTTGTTTTACCATTTTTAACAAATAAGTAAATCACAAGTCCCATTGCAATTGGTAATGCATAATTAAAGAGAGCAATCACCAAGATCCATGTTTTTGGATTTCTGAAAAATAGTGTGATGATAAAAAGTACGGATAAAAACACTTCATACACAAGTAAGACAATATTACGTTTCAATTTTAAATATTGGTGCATGAAGTTAATGAAAAATGCAGGTAAACAAATGAGGACTAAAAGTTCTGCGACATATGACCAAGTAAAACTTTCAAATAAAATATCTCTATGTTGAGTGCGGATGAGAACATAAATTCCCATAAAAATTGAAAATAATGCAAAAAAGAAATTTTCCCCAGCTCTTCCGCGAACAATGGAACCTACTAAAAAGTAAATTCCCATAAAAATAAAAACATAACCACAAACCATCGCAAAGAGTTCTTTTGAGAATACCGATTCACGTAACAATCGTTCTTTTGCAATTGTGGGAGCTTCCTTTAATCCATTTAGGTTTGTAGCTGCATAAATCCGAATGGCCATCACATTTAATCCTGGTTTGAGTAAATGTGTAGGAAGAGAATAAATTCTGATTTTTTGAAAATCGACTTCTAGTCTAGGTAAAACAGTTCCTGTTTTATCAATCAAAGTTCCATTCAAATAAAACTCATCAATGTCACGTATTCTACCTAATTGGATGGCAATTGGTTCTACAGGAGTTGTGTAATTGTCAGGTAAATAAAAAGAACAACGATACCAGTGGTACCCTGTTAGGTTTTCTGTTTTAGAAATTCCATAATCAGGCACGGAACGTTTGACCCAAAAACTTTCTTCAACTGACTCATCACGCCAATCTAAATTGTCTCCCTTTCTAAATAACCAATCTGTTTTTAAAACCACTGGTTTTTCAAAGGATGTGATCATGGTTCCGCATGGTTCTGCCACCAAACTTGCTATAGTTGGTGACAAAAACAGTAAGAACCCGAGGAATAATTGGGAAAAACGGGTTTTCGAAATCATATTGGTTCTACGTTTCGAATTGCCTCTTCAATTTCTTTGAGCTGAGTGGAAATCCTTGCGTCGATAGCACCCACATCTGTTTCGATGATCACACCGCCACGGTCGACACGTGAGTCTTCGTAGATGTTTACTTTTCTGAGTGATTCCATCAGTTTGATGAGTTCGTCTTTATGTGCTGTTGTGAGTTCTAAGTCAGCAAAGTTTACACGAATATCGATACGGTCACGGTCTTTGATTCGTTTCATCGCTTCACGAATGTTATTGAGTACAATTTCTTTACGTTCAATGATTTCGTCTTTGATAACTTTTCTTGCGATGACAAGAATCATTTCCACCATTTGTTTTTCAGAAGCGGCAATCATCTCTTCACGAATGTCGATCGCTTTACCAATGATAGTTCCCAATCGGTCAATGAGTCGTCTTACTTCCCCTTGGCCTTTTTTAAAACCAACTTCACGACCTGCATCATATCCTTTTTGGTAGGCTTCGTGTTCGATCTCAGCCTGTTTCATTTCGGCTTCTTTGATCATACGTTCGACTTCCATCTTCGCACGATCTAAGATTTGTTCCGCTTTGGCTCGGCCAGAATCTTCTTCTAATTTGATTTTTTCTTTTGAGTCCTGAACCATTTGGAAGGCTTTGGTTCTACCTTCTTCTTCAATGGCTTTTGCTTGTTTTTTAGCATCTTCTAATAATTGGCGGACTTGTTCTTCAGTTTCTTGGCGATACCTTTGGAGTTCCGCTTCGATCTCTTCAATCGATGGACCTTGGTATTGTTCGATGATATTCCCTTCTTGGTCTATCTCGAAGTCTTCTTGTTCGTCGGTCTTATGAAATTTTTTGTACTTATCAGGAAGTTGGATTTCAACTTCTTCTTGTAAGTCGGCAATTTGAATGGGTTTAAAAACTAGTTTTGCCATATCCTTACTTCAATCTCCAAAGTTTCACTTTGCCTTCATCCATTGCTTCCCGCAAACGATCGAGAACCCCTTTTTGGGCTTCTTCAATCTCTGCCAGTGAAACAGGACCTAACGAATCCCATTCGATCTTAATCTCTTTCACAAGCCAAGATTCCAAATTGGAATACACTTGGTCGCGAAATTCAGTCTCAACACCTTTCAATGCACATGCAATGACAAGGGGGTGGATCTCAGAAAAAAAACGAGTGAGACTTGTCCTTCCTAAATGAAGGAGGTCTTCCAAACGAAAGTAGTGTTCTACTATAGTTTCGGCATATTCAGGGCTTTTTTTCTGAATTCGTTCAATTAAATTTTGAGATGGTAAAAAAGGAAGTCTAGTGAGAATTTCCCCTGCGGTTTTGGCTTTGCGACTTCGGATTTTGGAAACTGGCATTTTTTTCTCAATCAGTTCCATTTTGAAGCGTAGGAAACGATCGAGTTGGTCCCGTTCTCTGTCCGAGTGGTAGTCAATTTCGGCAAGTGCCAAAATGATCTCTTCTCGATGAGTTTCTGGGTATTCTGCAAGGACTTCGGAGGCAGATTCTGGGTCCGAAAAACTGAGAACCCTTGCTACCACTTCGGGAGATTCGTCTCGAGTGAGATTTTGAAGCATTTCAACGGAAAATTTTGGCAATTCAGCCCAAAGTGGACCTGATTGTTTGTTCTCCTCTTCTTTGAGGATCTCTTCCAATAACGAATACAGTTCGTTTGTTTCAGGTTTTCCCACTGGCAAGTTTGGTTTTGCCACCATTGGATTCTGGAAACCAAGGTAAGGCAATTCTGCCTCATTTTGTTTCGCAGTGGTTGGGTTAGGTTTCCCTGCGTGGAATGTTTGGATTCCTTGGTTCGGATTCGAACGGATTCCTTTTTTTTGAAGGAAATGGGTGAACGAGAGTAAGATGTCTTTTTCTTGGCCTTTTGTCGGGGAAGGATTCGTCTCTACTTTCAGAAGTAGAGATTCGATTTCTGCATCAGTCAGATGGGCGAACACTTCATCCGGTAAGTATTGGCCTAAAATTTGGTATGCCAGTGCGGCTTTGTTGGGACCGGAAGAATGTGCCATTTAGGTGACATAATAGCTTACTCATTGCTTCGTACAAACCAAAAAATATTATTTTTTTCATTTTGAAAACTTCCTTTCCAAATAAGGGTCTGAAATGTCTCTGAAGGATAGGGATGACCCTTTTCAATCGTATCACTCTTTGCCTCGTTTTCCTCACAGTGGCATGCCAACTTGTGACTCCTTCTAAGGAAGTTACGTCTGGAACACTCGACCTTCGTTCCTTCCCATGGAAAACAGGAAAGGCCATCAAACTACAAGGGGAATGGAAATTTTATCCTCATACATTGGGGGAATTGGCACCTGATACCAGTTATACCCTGTTACCCGTACCATCACTTTGGAATGATGTTCCCTTACGTTCGAATATGATCGATGGGAAAGGGTATGGAACTTACATTCTTGATATTTTACTCCCCGATGAATCACAAATTTATTCATTGTACCTTCCGGAAGTGAGGACGAGTTATCGTATAACAGCAGGTAATCGGGTATTGCTCTCTGGATTTCCAGGTGAAGATAAAAAGACAACTATTCCTTCTGCACAAGGACAAAGTTTTACATTTGTCACTAAGGACCACATCCAAATCAAAATCGAAGTGAGTAATTTCCATCACAAGGAAGGTGGATTACCAAATGCACCTATTTTTGGAACTGCCGAAACCGTACAAAACTATATTTTAGCTGAGAGTACAATGGACATTGCACTGACTGGTGCCTTGTTTATGTTTGGATTGTATCATTTTATTTTGTTTTTCTATCGGAATAAACAAAGAGAAGCATTTTATTTTGGATTCTTTTGTTTGGTGTTTGCCTTTCGGTTACCGTTTGTAGGAAGTAAAACCATTTATGCGATGTTTCCAAACATACCTTGGGAACTTGTTATCTATGTAGAGTATGCATCCGTATTTGTTTTGGGAATTTTGTTTTTATGGTTTGTTGACGGTCTTTTCCCACGTTTTATCGAAACGAGACTCATTCGTTATTTTAGTGCTTTTGTTCAGTTTATTTTGGTATATGGACTCATCATCAAACCAGAGTTTTATACAGAATTTGAAGTCGTATTCCAAGTATTAGGGATTGTATACGCAGTTTTTCTTGGAATCCGATTATACCAAATGGTGGCAAAAGGTTTACCCGATTCTCATATTTTCTTTTTAGGATATCTGATTTTATTTTTTGGATTTGTGTTTGATGTATTCCTCGCTTATACAGGCGAAGGTGAATCATCCTTATCACAGATTGCAGTATTTCTATTCTTTGGAGTTCAGTCCACAATTGTGACACTTCGTACGGCTAGAACGGTTCGCAAAAAAATTCTCCTGAAAGAAGAATTTGAATCTATTAATGAACAATTTATATTAACGAATCGATTTTACGCAAAATTTATACCACGAGATTTTTTGACTCATTTAGGAAAAGAAAGTATCGAAGAAGTAAAGTTAGGTGACAGTAGCGAGCGAGAGATGACAGTTTTGTTCGCGGATATTTGGGAATATTGGGATATTATTTATTCCATTCCACTGGAAAACCGAATTTTATTTACAAATTCTTATTTGGGACGTATTGGACCTTGTGTACGTAAAAATAATGGATTCATCGATAAATACATTGGTAGTGCTGTAATGGCACTATTTGATGGTGGGATACAAAATTCGATCAAAGCTGCAGAAGATATCCAATGGGAATTGGAAAAATACAATGAGAGAAGAAGGGGTTTTGGTTATTTACCATTACATGCAGGGATAGGAATCCACTCAGGGGATACGATGCTTGGGATTTTGGGAGAAGAAGAAAGGCTCGAGTCAACTGTGATATCAGATACTGTCAATTTGGCGAGTCGTATCCAAGGATTAACAAAAAAATACAATGCGAGGATTCTGGTAAGTTTAACTTCACTGATGTTACATGAGGATTTAGATACAATTCCCTATCGAATTTTAGATTTTGTTCGTGTAAAAGGCAAACAAGAAACAGTGATGATTGCCGAAGTATTGATCCCAGGAATCGATTCTATCTCGGATCAAAAAATAGCCTACAGGGAACAATTTGAAGCAGCGATTTTTGATTACGAACGTGCTGATTTTAATTCAGCTTTAAATGGATTTAGAGAAGTCCATGCAAACAACCCAGATGACATTGCCGCAAAGATTTATATCGAAAGGTGTGAATACTACCAATCAGCAGGTGTTGGAGAAGACTGGGATGGAGTATCCGCATGGGAAAAATAAAACCAATTCCAATGTCATTTCCATTCTTTGGGTTACTATTTCTAATCGTTATCCAGTTCTCGTGTAATTATAGTAATGCGAAAGAAGCAAAACTTGGATATTTGGAAATCCCTGATGTGTATGTGGAATCTCATAAAAAAATTTCACTCAATGGGGAATGGGAATTTTATTGGAATGAATTGTATGGAGATTCCTTATTTCAAAAAATTGAATCAAATCAGAAAACATATGTAAAAGTTCCCTCGTCTTGGAATTCTGTCCGTCCAGAAGGGGGAGGTGGAGATGGATACGCTAGCTTTCGATTGTTAGTTAAAGTGCCTGATCCAAACATTCGTTACTATTTGAGAGTTCAACCTGCGACAAGTGCTTATGAGTTGTACATCAATCGGCAAAAAATAGCAAGTTCTGGTGTTGTTGGTATGGATGAAATTTCGGCAAAACCAAAATACCAAATCCAATATGTATCATTCCAACCAGAATCCTACGAACAAGAAATCATCTATGTTGTAAGTAATTTCCATCATGCACGCGGAGGATACCGCAAACCAATTGAAATTGGTACAAAAGAAGTCATCCAGAATGAATCATTAATTTATTCTGCAGGTGAAGTTTTTGTTTTTGGCGCAATGCTTACAATGGCATTATACCAACTAACAGTATTTTTCTTTCGTAGAGAAGAGAAAAGTTCTTTGTTTTTTGCACTTTTTTGTTTGTTCACTGGTTTACGATTGGTTGTGTTAGATAATTTTTACATTGTGTATGCATTTCCTGATTTTTCTTGGAAATGGATGCAGGTATTGGATTATACATCAGCTCCACTACTTGTTTGTTTTTTCTTAAGTTATCTGCGTAGTTTGTTTCCTGGAAAATCAGAAGTTCCAAATTGGATGTTAAAGTTTTGTTGGAGTTTTAGTGTAACATATGTTTTGTTCATTTTGCTCACAGATCCAAAATTGTTTACTACAACTAATATTGTTTCCCAAGTATTTATTTTATTTTTTAGTATTTGTTCTTTTTATGTAATCCTTCGAATTTATCGCCAAAGAAAACGTGACAGCAGTTTGGTGTTTTATGGATCACTAATCTTAATGTTAGGATCCACTCATGATTTGATGGCAGGAAATTATTGGTTTCAAGCACAACCTCTTATGCCATTTTCACTTTTTGTTTTCTTTTTGTTTCAAAGTATCCTACTTGCTCGACGCAATGCACGTTTTTATTCCTCTATGGATACTCTAACGAATGAATTGATTGATGTAAACAATCGCCTTGAAGCATCAAACGAAGTATATGCGAAATTTGTTCCTTTACGTTTGATCCAACTTTTTTCAAAACAAGTGGATTCTAGAGTAAAACGAGGAGATTTCATCGTAAAACAAATGTCAGTTCTTTCTTCTGATATCCGAGATTTTACCGCAATTTCAGAAACACTGAGTCCCGAAGAAACGTTTTTGTTTTTGAATGATTACCTAAGACAAGTTGGACCTATCATTCGTTCTCATAATGGATTTATCGAAAAATATGTGGGAGATGCTATCTTTGCACTTTTTGAAAAAGAGCCGGAAGATGCCCTGTCTGCGGCGATCCAAATGCATAAAACGATTGCGAAATGGAATGCAGAAAGTCATGACCACCGAGTTGGTGAGATCCAAATCGGAGTTGGTATTCACTTCGGTGAACTTATGTTAGGGATTGTTGGAGAAGAACAAAGGATTGAATCAGCGGTTCTGTCTGACTCAATGGGAGTTGCCAACTCATTAGAATCAATGACAAAAAAGTACGGAGCAAAAATCATTTTAAGTTTAGATGCACTTTTGGAATTAAAGGAACCTGATTCTTACCCACACAGATTATTGGATTTTATTAAAATTCCAGCCAAACAGAAGTTAATAGGAATTGCGCAGGTGTTAGTTGACGGAGTGGAAGAAACATTCCATTTAAAAATCCAAACGAAAGAACTTTTTGAAGAAAGTGTAAATCTTTTTTGGGACGGTGATTTTAAAGGAGCGGAATCAGGTTTTACTTCTGTTTTGAAACAAGATCCTTCAGATAAGGCAGCCAACCTTTATTTAGAACGGGCAAAACAATACATCCAAAATGGGCCACCACCTGGGTTTGGGAAGGGGTTTTTGGCATAAAAAAGACATAGATTCGCCCTCAATGGTGAAAAAGTTCTTGAATTTCCTCTCTAACTGAACGAGAGTCAGTAATACGGAGATTCCCATGACCCAAGCTACTCTTTCCACGGCCAATGTAAGCAACACTGCCGTCATCCAAACCAAAAGTTTTACTCCAAAAGACATAGACCGTATTTTTAATGCACAAAAGAAAAAGTCACTCGAACTTCGATTGACGAACTTTAAAACTCGAATCCTTAAACTTAAAAAATTAAAGTCAGCTGTCTTAAAGTACCAAACTGAAATTCAAAAAGCACTTCATTCAGACTTTAGAAAATCTGCTGGTGAAGTGGACATTACAGAAATTTTACCAACAATTGCAGAAATTAACGATGCGATTCGTCACGTAAAACATTGGATGCGTCCGAAAAATGTGATGACTCCACCAACTCTTCTTGGAGCAACAAGTCGGATTGTTTATGAACCAAAAGGAGTTTGTCTCATCATTGCTCCTTGGAATTATCCATTCCATTTAGCAATTGCACCACTTGCGGCTGCTATTGCAGCTGGAAATACGGTTATGTTAAAACCATCTGAGTTTACTCCCAACACAGCAAATGTGATTAACTTAATGTTAGGTGAAGTATTCTCTGAAGAGGAAGTAGCGGTTTTTGAAGGTGATGTGAGTGTTGCAACTGCATTACTTGAAATTCCATTTGATCATATCTTTTTCACCGGATCTACACCTGTCGGAAAAATCGTTATGGCGGCAGCTGCCAAAAATTTAACTAGCGTTACATTGGAATTAGGTGGTAAATCACCTTCCATTATCGCAGAAGATGCTGACATGAAAGTGGCTGCTGAACGAATTATGTGGGGTAAGTTTCTCAATGCAGGACAAACATGCGTGGCACCTGATTATTTACTCATTCCAGAATCGAAGATAGATGAATTTGTAAAACATGCAAAGGAAACTACTGAAAGTTTCTTTAAATCCAAACCTGAGAATTTTACAGCAAGTACTGATTTTTGCCGTATCGTAAATGCAAAAAACTTTTCGAGAGTTTCTTCCTATATCGATGATGCAGTGAAAAAAGGTGCAAAAATTGCGTACGGTGGAGAAGTTAGAAGTTCTGACAACTTTATCGCACCAACAATTCTCACCAATGTTGCGTTAGATGCAAAGATTATGGAAGATGAAATTTTTGGACCACTACTTCCAATCGTCACTTATAAAACATTAGATGAAGCAATTCACGTAATCAACGAAAGACCAAAACCTTTGGCTTTGTATATTTTTACAAAGAAAAGAAGTACTTCGAAGTATGTTCTCCGAAGAACAAGTTCAGGTGGAGCAGTGATCAATGATGTCATTTTACACTTGGTAAATCCAAATTTACCGTTCGGTGGAGTGAACCATTCAGGTCATGGAAGTTACCATGGAGTTTTTGGATTCAAAACCTTTTCACATGAAAGGTCGGTCTTACAAACACCAAAAGCTTCGATCGCGAAATTGATGTATCCACCTTACTCTGGTTTTGTGAGACTTATGGTGAAACTCACTACAAAGTTTTTTGTATAAAACAAAAATTCTTTTCAAAAACATAAGTCATCCCCGAGCGATTCTCGGGGATGATTCTCAAATTCGACTTAGAATCACATACATCTGAGTTCCCAGGTTTCGAATTTTGTTTGATTCTAAAGTCATGATAAATATCAACTTAGGATTTTCCTCAATTTCCGTGACAACATTTGGTGGCGGAATTTTGTGGAATCATGCAAAAGGATTCTTCCGCGCATTTTGATTCTCTTCGTATCACTTGGTTGAGTGAACCCTTTCATCTTGGCATTCCCATCATTGACTTACAACATGTTTGGCTTGTGCATATCATTTTAGAGTTAGAAGAAGAAATTGTAGAGGCTGAGAAAACAAATTCAGATATCGATGTTCATTCATCCTTTCGAAAGGCTTTGGATTATGTGGCAGAACATTTCGCTTTGGAGGAGGATATATTGGAACATTTCAATTATCCTAATTTCAAAGAACATGTACTTGGACATAGGAAATTTGTTGAGCGACTAACGGAAAAATACTATGAAGCCAAAAATAGCCAGATGGCTGCTCTTGGAATTTTACAGATCCTGAAAAAATGGTTATTCCAACATATTTTACATGATGATACCGATTATGCAGAATTTTTTAAAGCATCTAATTTTGATTTAAAATCATATTGTAATCAGTTATTAAAGTCTGGAAAGTATCCGGTTTCAAAAGAACAACTATTGATTTACCAAAATATTGTTCAAATCGATACCACAAACATTTCTTTACATGAACAGGCGATAGATACGATCCAAGAAATTCGGAATATTTGGAAAACATATAATCTATCAACCGGTATACCCATCATAGATTTACAACATATTTGGTTACTCAAGATGATAGTTGAATTGGATCATTCCTTGAAGTTAGGTGATGGTTCCAGTGAGACTTTTCATAAAGTGATCGCTGAAGCAATTGAGTATACAAAAGATCATTTTGGTGTGGAAGATAAAATAATGCGTTACTTTCGGTATACGGATGTTGTGCAACACATGAACCAACACAAACGTTTTATTGAATTTATCAAAATGAGAAATGATGAATATAAATTGGGAAATCCTCGAGTGGGATTACATTTGGTGCAAGATCTTAGGAATTGGTTACTTTCACACATAGCGCTAGAAGATAAAAAAATTGGTCTGGCATTTGAATCGAGGGTGAGAGAACTTTCCGAGTTCACCAAAAAACTCCACCAAAGTGGGGAAATTGGGATCTCAAGAGAACAAAAAAATCTATATAAATTGGTATTACAAACGGTCCCAGACCCCTTGGATTAAAAACTGACGGAATTTGAATTGCCAGGTTCATTTTCCGTGAAAATCCTGTTACCAAACCATGGAATACGAAGTCATCATCGGTCTGGAAGTTCACGTCCAGCTCAATACCAATTCAAAAATTTTCTCCACTGCCACTAACGAATTTGGTGGTAGTCCCAATACTCATATTTCTCCATTATGTGTTGCACTTCCAGGCACCTTGCCTGTGTTAAATGAAGTTGTGCTTGAAAAAGCAGTGAGAGCAGGTGTGGCACTCGGTTGCGAAATTACACAATTCACAAAATTTGATCGTAAAAATTATTTTTATCCAGACCTTCCTAAGGGGTACCAAATTTCGCAATTTGATAAACCATATGCAACCAAAGGTGGAATTCATATCCAATTGAAAGGCGAAACGGAAGAAAAGTTCCTTCCTCTTACTCGGATCCATATGGAAGAAGATGCGGGAAAACTCATCCACTCACATGATCCATCCATCAATCGATCTTACGTGGATTATAACCGCGCGGGTACTCCGCTAATTGAAATTGTATCTGAACCAGATCTTCGATCCTCTGATGAAGCTTATGCCTATTTAAACGAATTAAAAACCATACTTCGATATATCCAAGTTTCGGATTGTAATATGGAAGAAGGTTCCCTTCGTTGTGATGCCAATGTATCCATTCGTCCCAAAGGGGAAAAAGGATTTCGTACACGAGTTGAAATCAAAAACCTCAACTCGTTTAAGGCAGTAAAACAAGCGATTGATTATGAAGTGGAATGGCAAAAGGATGTTTATTCTAGAGGTGAGTCATTCAAACAAATGACAAAACTTTGGGATGCAACTCTTCTCAAAACGATTCCCATGCGTTCCAAAGAAATGAGCCATGACTATCGTTATTTTCCGGAACCTGATTTACCAACGATCCAAATTTCGGATTCGTTTATTGAGGACATTCGTAAAACATTACCGGAACTTCCAAGACAAAAAAAGGAACGTTATAAAACTGTACTCGGTCTTCCTGAGTATGATGCAGAAGTCTTAACCAGTGAAAGAGAAATTGCAGAGTACTTCGA
>JACVCB010000017.1:0-68458 GCA_016742255.1 Leptospira sp. | reverse complement strand
AATAGCTTTATAAATTGAAAGGGTAATTCAAAGTCTCATCAAAGGGGCTCTTGTAATTTTTTGGGATGCAAAAAAAACATCCACCTGGGTAAAAGATGAAATCTTAGGAATTGTGAATAAAGAAAATATTTCCATCCAAGAATTTGCCATCGATCCAGTTCGCATTGGAAAACTTGTGAAGCTCATCAACTCAGGAGAGATCACAGGAAAAATTGCCAAAACCATTTTTGAAGATATGTTAACTTCGAAAGACCAACCAGAATCCATTGTCGAGAAAAAAGGTCTCAAGGTAGTTCGGGATGATAAAGCTTTGGAAGAAATTGTCATTCGAGTGTTAGAATCCCAACCTGAATCAGTAGAAGGTTGGAAAAATGGAAAGGATCGTGTGTTAGGTGCCATAGTGGGTGGAGTGATGAAAGAAACAAAAGGCAAAGCTGACCCCAAACTGGTAAACGAACTGATCCTTGCCAAATTAGGCCCGTTAGGTGAAAAAAAGAAGGTGTAATACCTTCTTAAATTTCAATTTTATGAACTGAACCAAAATCCACTGGGGACTTAAATGCCTCCTCATGTGGAATTCCTTTGCTCCGGCATAGGATAGCTCGAATGGGTCCCGAATGGCATACAACAATCATAGAGTTTAGTTTTTGATTGTTTTTTTCCTCCCATTTTTGATTCAAAATCCCATTTGGTTTCCAATCTTCTAAAAACAAATCCACTCGTTGGATTAGATCGGTGAATGCTTCTCCATTTGGTGTTCGGGCATTCACAAAGTCTTTCATCCAAGGAATGGTTTCTTTTCTTGGAATTTCTTCCCAAAGTTTTCCATCCCAATCACCAAAGTTCATTTCTAACAAACGTTCATCGGTTTGCATCACAAGATCCAATCGGTTCTGATTTGGATTGTATTTAGAGAGTAAGGCATTTGCTAATTTGACTGCACGAGGTGCTGGGCTAACTATAAAATGATCAAAGTTAGGTGGTAAATAAGAAAAGGTTGAGTCGGCTGTATCTTCCACTGGGTATTTGAGTGGAAAATCTGTACGACCATAACAAGTTCCCTTAGGTGCTATGGTTTCTGGGTGGCGGATTAAATAAAGTTCCATATAAATACTCCTGAAATCCAAATACAAGTTTCCACAACTTGTTGGACTGCTCCAAGACAATCCCCCGTAAAACCTTGGATCCATTGTTTCATCAATCGAACCATATAAATATAACTTGGGATGATACACAAAAGACTTAAGAAAAAATTAGGATGTAGATAAGCAAGAGACAAGTAAGGTAAAACTCCCAAAAGACTTGCAAATTGGATTTGAGGCCAAGTAATTTCTTTTGCCATCGGTTTGGCATAACCTTCTTCCTTTGCATACGGCAAAAGTTTCATTACAAAAACTGATAAAAAGCGACTGAGTGTGTGGGCACTTACAAAATACAACCAAACGCTAATTAGATGAAAATTGTTAGTAAGATTCGAAATCATCGGAAGGTTTTTTCTTTGGAAATAGGAAAAGCTTTCGTTCGCTCCGAGTACTTTTAGTAAAACAAGAAGACATATTCCTACAGCACCAAAACTGCCAACACGGCTGTCTTTCATAATGAGTAAAATATCCTCTCTTTTCCATCCTCCACCGATCCCATCACAAAAATCAGAAAATCCATCTTCGTGAAAGGCTCCTGTTAGGATCAGTAAAAAACCAAGAGAGATTGTGAAGCCAATTGTTGGTCCAAATAAAAATTGGAACAATAGGAATAAGACAAATTGTATACTACCAAGTAGTAAACCAACACTAGGTGAATATTTTATCGAGTTGTGTAACCATTCTTCTTTGAATCCAATCCAGCTTGGAGATGGAATTCTTGTCAAAAAAGCCAAACAAATAAAGAACAATCGAATTTCTAGAGCAATGTATCGGATCATGTATTATACTTTTTTATCTGCTTCACTTACCCCTGCATCAGCAAAGGAAGCCATTTCATTTAAAAATTGAATACTGAGTTCGACAAGTGGGTAAGCGGCCAAAGCACCACTTCCTTCTCCCAATCTTAAATTCAGTCTTAACAATGGGTTTATTTGGTAGTGGTTCAAAACAATGATATGGCCTTCTTCATCAGAAACATGAGAAAAAATTGCATAGTCTTTTACGTTTGGATCTAAGTGATAAGCAAGTAAATACGCAGCGGTAGTGATAAAACCATCTACAAGGAAAAGTTTTTGTTCGGATGCGACACCTAACATCGCTCCAGCCATCATTCCGATTTCAAATCCGCCAAATTCAGAAAGAATTTCCATTGGATCCGTTAATTTTCCTGTTCTTTGGAATGCCCGTTCTAAAATTTGAAGTTTGGATTGTTTCCCTTCTTGATTTAAACCTGTTCCTTTTCCAACCAGTTTTGAAAGTGGAATGTCTGTTAAATGAGATAAAATCATCGAAGCAGAAGAGGTGTTCCCAATTCCCATCTCACCAAATAAAAATACATTTGTTTCTTTGTATTTATTTTCCAATATCAAATTGAATCCATTTTGTATACATTGGTGGGATTCTTCTTTGGACATTGCTTGTGTTTTTAAAAAATTGGATGTACCTTTGCGAATTTTTTTGATCAAAAGATTTTTTGTGGAATCATCCCAATCATGATCCACTCCAACATCAACAACTTCAACTTCAATCCCACTATGTTTTGCAAATACATTAGCACATGCTCCACCATTTAAAAAATTAAAGACCATTTGCCATGTGACATCTTTTGGATAAAGGGAAACCGGTTCTTCCGTGATCCCATGGTCCCCTGCAAATAAAATCAACTTCGGATTTTTGAGTGTTGGAGACGTAGTGTTTTGGATTTCTGCAATTTGAAGTGCAATCGTTTCGAGTGCACCAAGAGAACCTAATGGTTTTGTTTTGGTATCAATTTTTTCTTGGATTTTGTCTCGCAAAACATGAGTTATGGGGCTAATTTTTGGTAGGGAAAATGGGGACATAGACAAAACCAGTTTGTGTAATGCCCTGACACCTTCCATCGTTTTTGGGCTTGGATGGATTTGGCAGGTTTGGGAATTGGCAATTTGGGCCAAAAAAAATCGGAAATCCTTCCCTTGGGGCGCTTTACGTACGGGGGCATCGGCTTTACTATGTCACCAAGCCATGGAAGATTTTGCCCACCTGCATCTGCACACTACCTATTCCATGTTGGATGGTGCCATTCGAATCAGTGATTTGATGAAACGAGTGAAAGAATTGGGAATGAGTTCTGTCGCCATCACTGACCACGGCAATATGTATGGTGCCATCGAATTTTACAAAGAGGCAGTGAAACACGAAGTCAAACCCATCATTGGTTGTGAATTTTATGTGACTCCTTCCAGAAGTGCAGAAACCGAGTTAGATGAAATTGCTGATGGTGGAGCTTATCACATCATCTTATTATGCAAAAATGAAATTGGTTATCATAACATCATCAAACTTGCTAGCCGTTCGTTTACAGAAGGTTTTTACCGCAAACCACGCATCGATTATGATTTATTAGAACGACATAGTGAAGGCCTTGTTTGTTTGACAGCTTGCCTTGCAGGAGAAGTGAACCGGAAAATCCTGGAAGGCAAAGAAGACAAGGCGTATGCGTTAGCTGGTCGATTGCATGAGATCTTTCGTAAAGAAGATTTTTATATGGAAATCCAAGACCATGGAATTCCAGAACAAAAGATTGTTGCTGAAGCTGTCATTGGTTTTTCCAAACGAACTGGTATCCCACTTGTTCTCACAAATGATTCACACTTTTTAACAAAAGATGATCGAGAAGCACAGGACATTTTATTACGCATTGGAATGCGCAAAAACATCGATGATGAAATGCGTTTTGGGTTTAATCAAAATTTTTATGTAAAATCTCCTTCAGAGATGAAGGAACTTTTTCCCAATCATTTGGATGCATATTATAATACACTTGCCATTCGTGATAAATGTTCTTTGAATTTCCAATTTGGAAACCCATTACTTCCACCTTTCGAAGTACCACATGGGTATGATACAGACAGTTATTTAGAGAAATTGGTTTGGGAAGGAATTCAGGAAAAATACAAAGAAATCACACCCATTGTCAAAGAAAGAACTGAATATGAAATGCAAACCATTCGAAATATGCATTTTGCAGGATACTTTCTCATTGTTCAAGATTATATTAATTTTGCAAGGCGAACAGGTATCCCTGTAGGACCTGGTCGTGGTTCGGCAGCGGGTTCCATCATCGCATATGCACTTGGAATCACAAATGTAGATCCAATTCGTTATAATTTGTTATTTGAACGATTTTTAAACCCCGATCGAAAAGATATGCCTGATATTGATACTGACTTTTGTGTAGAACGTCGCGAAGAAGTGATCAACTACATCAAACATAAGTATGGTGAAAACCGAGTTGGTCAAATCATCACTTTTGGATCTCTTGCTGCAAAAGCGGCAATTAAAGATGTGGCTCGAGTTTTTAATGTACCATTTTCAGAAGTGAATGAGATGAGTAAGTTATTTCCTAAAAAATTAGGAATTACCATCCAGGAAGCAGTTGAAACTTCAAAAGACTTACGTGATGTCGCAGAAAAATCTGATCTCAATAAAAAAGTATTTTCCATTGCTCAAAAATTAGAAGGTAACTATCGTCAGGTGGGAAGACACGCGGCTGGAGTTGTCATTGCACCAACTGCATTAGAAGAAATTGTCCCATTGTCAACGGTTAGTGAACCGGGACGTGATGGGCGTTCGATTGTTACACAGTACGACAAAAATATGTCGGAACAAGTGGGACTTATCAAAATGGATATTTTAGGTTTAAAAAACTTAACTACCATCCATCATGCAACACAATTGATTCAAAAACGACATGGTATCAAACTAGATTTGGATACCATACCACTCGATGACCCAGCTACTTTTAGTTTATTGCGAAAAGCGAATGTGTTGGGTATATTCCAGTTGGATTCTTCCTCAGGAATTCGTGACCTTTTTGCAAAAGCGCAGGTGCAAAAATTTGAAGAAATTGCCGCCTTGCTTGCGTTATATAGACCTGGTCCCATGGGATCAGGGATGTTGGATGATTATTTAGATCGTAAAAACGGAAAGAAAAAAGTAATTTTCCCACACGAAAGTTTGGCAGAAGTACTCGGCGAAACTTATGGTGTTGTTGTTTACCAAGAGCAGGTAATGGGTATCTCAAGGATCATGGGTGGATTCTCTGTGGGAGACTCGGATGTTCTTCGTAAGGCGATGGCTAAAAAAGATAAGTCCAAACTTCCTGCCTTAAAGGAAAAATTTGTAAAAGGTGCCATCGAAAAAAAGATCAACGAAAAGTTAGCAACCGAACTATTCGAACAATTAGAAAAATTTGGTGAGTATGGTTTTAACAAATCCCACTCGGTAGCCTATGCATTTGTGACATACCAAACTGCATACCTGAAAGCGAATTATTCCATTGAATACCTAACTGCCTTATTATCGGGAGACCATTCAAAGATCACTGATGTTGTGAAATACATCAATAATGCAAAAGATATGGGGATCAGAATCTTGGGTCCAGATGTAAGAGAATCGGGAATTTCATTTGAGATCACAGATGACAAAACGGTTCGATTTGGATTGTCTTCCATCAAAGGGGTGGGAGAACTTGCCGCAGAAAATATCATCAAAAATCGAAATGAACTTGGTGGTTACAAACAACTCAGTGATTTTACAAAAAAATTAGATACTCGTCTTGCGAATAAAAAAGTTTTGGAGTCTCTCGCACAAGGTGGAGCATTTGATTCTTTTGGTTATACGAGAAAAACAATTTTTGAATCTACAGATATCATTCTAAACTATGCCAACAAAAAACAAGCTGAAGAAAAAGAAGGCCAATTTTCTTTGTTTGGTGGTGCAAATGGTGGAACGGAAGAAAACTTAAATTTACCTAAAGATGGAATTGAATGGAACGGAGACGAACTTCTACGTAGAGAAAAGGAAACAACCGGTTTGTATTTGTCTGGGCATCCACTGGATAAATTCACAGAACAACTCAAAAGTCTAAATCCAACTTCCATTGAAAATTTAGAGGAAGTTCGACCGAAATCTAAAGTGGAAATTGCTGGTGTATTATCCAAAAAAGTTGTTAAACTTACAAAGAAAAAAGAAGAATTTGTTAACTTTATGTTGGAAGACCAAACTGGTGAAATTGAATGTGTGGCGTTTCCAAAAACTTACGCCGAATTCAAACATCTTTTTACTGAAGACAACACAGTATTTATCAAAGGAATTTTGGAACGGATTGATGCCGACGAATCAGAGTTAAAGGGTCAAATCATAGTTAATAAACTAGAAGAGCTCAATTCCGTTACGATTGAGAAAAAAATGGAAAAAACCCTTCATTTAACCATCAATATGAAGGAAGAAAAAAATCGAGATGTGATTTTGAAACTGCAAGATATACTTTCCGTTCATAGAGGTGCCTCTTCTGTATTTTTCCATTTAATCGGGAATGGTGATGAAAAAAAAGTCATACGTGCTCACGATCATTTTTCCATTGAAATCACAACAGATCTGATGAAGATGTTAACAGATATATTAGGAAAAGGTGCTGTGCGTTATACTGTTGGGGAAGAAGTGAGAGTTTACGGGTAATTCCTGTGGGAACAGAATCTATTTCCCTCGTTTTATTATTAGAGTTTTTATGGATGGGATCTGGTGCCATATTTTGCCTCATTTGGGCATTATCTAACATCATCAAAAATCGAAAAAAATCAGATCTGCTTTGGTCATTTATTTTGTTTTCTACAGGCTTATGGTTGTTAACTGGAGCCTTTATGTTTACAGGATTTTATTACCAACTTCCTTCCATAGTTTTTATCCACATACCATTTGTATTTTTATCAGCCTCCTTTTTGTATCTTTATTTAGAAAATTTATTTCTAGAGAAAAAAATCAATCTACATGGGATTTGTTTTTTACCTTCTTTGGTTTCCATTGTATTCCTAATTCCATATTACTTGGAATCAGATATAGAAAAACTAAAAATTTTAAACACGATTACAACTAGTGAATATGGAAGTATATTATCTGGCCTTAATTTTGGAATCAAACTTTCCGTTTTAATTTCTGTAGGAATTTTTTTAATCCGCGAATGGATACCAAACGTACGTTTGTCTGTCTTTTTTACGAAACGTGCCATTTATTCTTTGGTTTTTATTCTTTTGATTTGGATGGATTTACTGGTAGGGAGTATCGGTTTTGGATTCCAAATTCCATTCTTTCGGAAATTGAGTGCATACCTATTGCCAACTCTTATGTATTTTTATTTTTTTACTCGTGAATTTTGGGAACCCTTTGTTTCTGATGTACGTGATACAATTCAAAAAAATAAATATGAAAAATCGAAGTTGTCTTCTGTTCCAATTGAAATAATCGATCAAAAATTATATGAATTGATGTTGGAAAAAGTTTTCTGTGATGAGGACTTAAGTTTATCTAAATTGGCTGAGTTAGTTGGAGTGAAGTCAGGACAGTTGTCTGAATACTTTCATAAACGATATGGTTTTGGTTTTTACAATTACATCAACCAGTATAGGATCGAAGAAGCAAAACTTTATTTATTGGAACCCAAAGAACGAACCATTTTGTCCATTGCCGATGCGGTCGGTTTTAATTCCAAATCCACTTTCAATCGTGTTTTCTTAGAGAAGGTGGGAGTGACGCCAACAGATTTCCGAAAACAATCAAAACATTCCGAACCATAAGTCTCAAAGAATTCTAGAGGACGACAAACGTTTTTGTATCGATTACTCTTGTATCCAAAAGAGGAATATCGATGCGAACCATGATAGATTTTTATCTAGATCTCCCAAAACGATTTGGGCATAAAAAAGCGTTTGGAACCAGATTGGGTCCAGGTGTTTACCAATTCAAAACCTATATGGAATTGTTAAATGAAGCAAAACATTTGGCATTAGGACTGAGTGAAACTTTGTCAGAAAGAGACAAAGTCGCTATTTTTGCTGACAATTCTTATGAATGGATCCAGACGAGTATTGCAACAACTCTCCTTGGCGCAATCGACGTACCACGTGCTTCGGATGTTACCGACCAAGATATATTATACATTCTCAATCACTCTGAATCCAAAATACTTTTCGTAGAAAATGAAACTGCATTTGAGAAAGTGATCAGGTTGGAAAAAGATTTAGAATTTCTAAAAGAAATCATTTTATTTTATCCACCAAAACAAAACAAAGAACTCAAATCCAGAAAAATTAAAATCAAAACCTTACAGGAATTAGTGACAATAGGAAATCAAAAAAGAAAAGAAGATCCTTCTGATCAAATATTTTTAGAGAATACGATCAAAGAATCTGATTTGTTTACAATGATTTATACATCAGGAACAACGGGAACTCCGAAGGGAGTGATGTTAACTCATGGAAATATTTTGTTTCAACTGAGGAACTTACCATTGAGTTTAAAAAAAGGTGATAAAACACTTTCGATCTTACCCATTTGGCATATTTTCGAAAGGATATTTGAAATCTTTAGTTTATCGTATGGAGCTTGTACTTATTACAGCAGTGTTCGTACACTCAAAGAAGATTTAAAATTTATAAAACCCAACTTTATGGCTTCTGCACCAAGATTATGGGAGAGCATTTATGGTGGAATCTTAGGTACTTTAAATAAATCTTCGTTAGTCAAACAAAAGATGTTTCAACTTTCGATGTACTTTGCGAAACGTTTTTTTCATTCAAGACAAGTCATTACTGGGAATGTACTCGATATCCATCCAATGGTGATATGGAAACAAATCATACGCTTTGTTTACCATTTGATTCGATTCTTTGTCGTGTGTTTTCCATATTTTATTTTTGACTTTTTAGTTTTATCAAAAATTCGAAATGCAACTGGAGGAGAACTCAGAGGTTCCGTATCGGGAGGAGGCGCACTACCATTTCATGTTGATGAATTCTTCAATATGATTGGTATTCCTGTTTTGGAAGGTTATGGTATGACAGAAACTGCACCAGTACTTGCCATGCGAACCTTTGAGGAAATCATTCCTGGTTCAGTTGGAAAAATATTTCCCAAAACAGACCTACGACTTGTCGACTTAAACACTGGTGAGGTTTTCCTAGATACTGAAATCGGAAAATATGTGTATGGAAGAAAAGGGGAAATTCACGTTAAAGGAAAACAGGTTATGGCAGGTTACTATAAAAACCCTGAAGCAACAAACAAGGTGCTCGTAGCAGGATGGTTGAATACTGGTGACTTAGGAATATTTACTTCAAACCATAACTTACGTATAGTAGGTCGTTCCAAAGAAACAATCGTGTTGCTCGGAGGAGAAAATGTGGAGCCAGTACCGATTGAATCTAAAATTTTAGAATCTGAATGGATTGACCAATGTATGGTTGTTGGGCAGGACCAAAAATTTTTGAGTGCAATGGTGTATCCCAATCTAAATCGATTTGAAACAACGCCAGGAAAAGAATTTTGGAAAGATAAAGATGTGATCCAAAAAATGGAATCAGAGATCAAATCAAAGATTAATTCTCAAACTGGATTTAAATCGTTTGAACGAGTGGTTGGTGTGATTGTGATCCCAAAACCATTTGAAGTAGGTGATGAGCTTACTGCGAAGTTATCACTCAAACGCCATGTGATCACAGAAAAATATAAAAACCAAATCCAAGCTCTTTACGAGTGATTGGCTTTCGTGGATATTTGAATTGGAGTTTGGTGGAGGGTTAATTTCCTCCACTGATCCTTGTGATGTTAATACTGAAGTTTCTTTCTCCTTCATGACCAGAAAAATCTTTTGTTTGCACTTTGATTGTATTTTCGCCGGCTTTGAGATTCAAAACTCCTACCAAATAACGGTCTTTAAAGAATAAATCATCAAAACTATGGCCATCTTTTGTTTTCCACTTGGAACCATCAAATTGAAGGGATTCAAAATTTGCCACTTTGTATGTTTCACCATTAAATAAGTATTTCACTTCTTTGATACCTCTTCGTTGGCTATTTTTGATCCCACCATCAATGATACTTACTGTTAGTGGAAATGCTTTGGATACATTGATATTGTCTCCATCATTTAGATTGGTATAATTTTCTCCTACATGGATGAACAAATTGGCAATTTGAGGAGGCATATTGTCTTCGACGGGAGGTAAATAGGAGAGAGGGTCGAGTAAAATTTTTCCGTAGTCTTTTCCTAGAACAAAGTGTAAATGTCCACCGGTTGAGTGACCTGTGTTACCTGAGATTCCAATTGTATCACCCGCCTTCACTGGTTTATGGTTTTTGACGAGTTCGTTCCTTGTTCCACCTAAGTGGTAATAACCGCTCACATAACCATTTTTATGTGCAATCCAGACAATATTTCCTGAACCTCTTTCATCCTCAAAAGGATTATCTTCCGCATAACGAGAGTACAAAATGAATCCATCTCCCATGGAACGAACGGGTTGTAAGACTGAGGAAATGTCTAATCCATTGTGAAAGTGGTCTTTTCTCGATTCACCAAAGGTACTCGTGATTAGGGAGGAGAGTTCCAAACCTTGGATAGGCCAAACAAAATTAAGTTTCCCTTCGGACTTCTGTCCCTCAGCGAAAATAAAACTTGCCAGAAGAGTCAAAATCACAACAATACGTTTCATGTTATTAGAAGTCTTGGGGTGGGTTCCTTTTTAGGAAAGTAGTTTATGGAACAGACTTCTTATTCCACCGAAGAAATTTTGGAACTTGTCAAAGAATGTGGGACTGGCAACGAAAAATCCCTACAAAAGTTTTTTGATCATTATTCCCAAGATATCTATAATTTTCCCATCCGTGTCTTCCATCTAACGGAAGATGATGCTTCCGACTATTATATATATGCGTTTGAGCGACTCAAATCTGGCAAACGGTTCAAAAGTTTTGTTGGGAAATCGAGTTTTAAGACTTGGTTTTTTTCCGTACTCCGAAACCTACTCATTGATTGGCAACGCACCAAACGTGAGGTCAAAACCCAGACAGTTTCCAAGGTCAATAAGGAAGGGAAGGAATACAGCACAATCGAAGACGAACCCGATAAACGTGCGGATGCCCTTGCCCATGCGCTTGATGTCTCCGACCAATTCCAGTCCGTACTTTCCACAATTAAAATGGAAAATCGAATCGTATTCAAATTATCTTTTGTGTACTACCTCCACCTAGACCCTGAAGAAATATTGTACATCGCGGAAAAAACGACCCGACCTGAGGAAGAGATTCGTTCTGAAATTTTGTCACTACGAGAAGAGTTGTCCAACCGCGAGGAGGAAAACCTCAAGATGGAGGACAAAATCACTTCCTTGTATTTGAATATTCTAGATTTAAAAGAGCAGAAAAAACAAAAGGCCCAGGGAGATTCGGTTGAAGCACAATATTATAAAGAACGATTGGACCATGCCCTTGCGAAGAAGTACGAACAGCGAAAAAAACTAATCGAGAAAAAACAAAAAGGCCACTTCCTCGTTCGTACCCCTTACCGGGAAATTGCCCGAATCTTAGGGATTTCCGAAGGTGGGGTGAGTGTCACCCTGCTCCGTGTACGCGAAAAAATACAAAAAAAAATGCATTCTGTAGCGGGAGAGTCGTGATTTCCTTCGTCATACATTATACCGTGGAGGGGCCACATGGAAAATCAGGACTTTAACGCAGAATCATTGGAAATTGCTAGGGAATTATTCCTAAAGGGTGCATTTCCTAGTGAGGCTGAGTTGCAAGATCACCCAGACCTTTGGGATGCATACTGGTTCTGTGAGGAATCCTTTTTTGCAGAATTGAGAAAAGAGGTATGGAAGGAAGATGCGTTAGCTGAGACCTTTCTCCTCCATAAAGCTGAAAACACTGTTCACCGTGCGCAACTTCCTTTCCCAGAATACTTAAAAGAATACACGCGAAAACATTTGTCGAGCCCTGAGACAAAAGACAATTTGATTGTCCGCCTAACACAATCAGGGATTCGTGTGATTGATAGTCTCATAGAGTCGTTCCAGATCCGAGAGACAATGGAATTGGCTCCGATGATGCGTTCGGCATCCGCTGATGTACGTTCAGAAAATACAAATTCTGTTATTTTTGAAGAAACCACAAAAGAAAACCAAAAGTTCTATTACCAGATCGTAAAAGAAAATGAGACAGAAGTTTACCTTTCCGTCAAAGCGGAAGGAAGTTCTGGGTTCCAACAAGTAAACCTTCGCAGGGATGGCAGGTTCATTTTATCCAACAAAATCAATCTGGATGGCAGTGCTAGTTTTTCGGGGTTAACCCCTGGTAGTTACACCATAGAGTTTGTGGGTCCTAATCTTTCAAAATCGTTTGACTTGTCCATTCTCCTTGGATAGCTTCATGGGAGAATGCTCTCTCTCATCATAGATCGTGTTGGAAATGTCAATATCTTCAATGTTTTAGAGGATAATCTTCCTGTAGAAGAATCCCACATACAATCTACGTTAGATGATGATTTGATTTTAGAGTATTTGGGTGAAGTGGAACGTCTTGTCCATGTTTCCCAATCCGTATTGTCCAAACCCAACCAAATATTAAATGTTGATATTTTACAGGATCTGAAAGTACTCGGGGAAACATTTTTCCAACAGTTTTTCCCGACCTCTATCATCGAAAAATTAAAAAACACAAACAAACATAGTATCCATTTTAATATTGATCCAACACTAGCTCTTGTTCCTTGGGAATTATTACATGATGGAACGAGTTTTCTCTCTGACAAATTTCGAATTGGAAAAACGATTCGGGGTGGTCTACATCGTTCCACTCATAAAGAAAATCGTAAAATCAAAATGCTCATCATTGCAGATCCAACTGAAGATTTGCCACATGCTCAAAAGGAAGGTGAGGTTTTATTTTCAGTTCTCAGTCAAAAGGTACCTAACCATCTCCTCGAATTAGAATTTATAGGTGGGAAACAGGTCACCAAACTCAAGTTACTTTCTCTTATCAAAGACAAACATATCATCCATTATTCAGGCCACTTACATTTTTCCGATGACTCTCTTGAAAATGGTTGGTTATTGTCGGATGGTAAAGTTCTCAAGGCACGTGAAATTAAATCAACAGGTATTGATACTGATTTAGTATTCTCTAACTCTTGTATGTCGGCAAAATCTGCAGGTAAAAAATTAAATACAAATATTTTAAACCAATATGCAGGTGCTTTCTTGACTGCAGGAATCAAAACATTTGTAGGAACAAATTGGGAAATTTTAGACAATGAAAGGACAATTGATTTTACAGTAAGATTTTATACATATCTATTTTCAGACAAATCTGTTGGAGAGTCCTTGTTCTTATCGAAAGAATTTGCAAGACGTAATTACCATGCGAATGATTTAACTTGGGCTAATTATTCTTTATATGGGAATCCTGATTTTGCAATGTTTGTGAAAGAACGTAGGAATTTTCATTCAGCAAAAATTTTAAATCCAACTGCTGTATTAGAGTTTTATCCAACTCCAATCGCTGCTTCTTATTCCAAGTGTAATCATTTAAATAAAAACAAAACAGTTGATAAAACAAATCTCCTCAATTTGATCCGATTGTTTGAATCGATAAGCCAAGTGGTTGGAATGATTGTTTTTAGTGATCATGCTGCACACGCAATGAACAAATCCATACCTAATAATTTGGATGATGCTGTTACACTACGTAAATGGTGGGAACTTGTTTATAGTTGTGTATGGGATTTTCAAAAATTAAAGATTACGAGTATATTTGATTCTGCTCTTCCTGTTTTACATGAACAAAAGGAAACCATTTTTAAAATCTTAGGATGGTTGGAAGTTTGGGAAGAGAGTGATATCAATGCGGAAGAATTAGAATCTTACCAAATCATTCTTCAGTTTTTTTTAGAGAATATGTTGTTGGAATTTGCTGAATTAGAACGAATCAGTATCTTACTCGTTTCAGAGAACAATAACCCACATTTTTATTTTAAAGGGATCAAACCATCGTATTTGTATCCGACTTCCCACGGATCTCGTGAAAAACTTTTAGAACAATTGTCACATCACAAAGGAAACTTAGTGTTGTTACACGAAAGCAGAAAAATGGTAATCCCATTTCAAACCTATTTCAAAGAGAAAAAGGAAACTGGTGAATTGGAACTTGTCTTCAATGGTCTCATTCCATTCGTAATCGGAGCTAAACAGAATTGAGTTTATGCCATCCAGAAAGAGGGAATGTATCCTGTGGTGCCTGTTGTGGACTTTTTAATTTAAAACTTACAACTCGAGAATTTAAAAATTTACTCTTAGAACGAACAACTGAATTTCATAACACTGTCAATTTTGATATCAGGCATACATTTCCCATCTACCGAAAAGAAAGAGAAACCAAAGAGTCAAATCTACCTAAAAAAGATGAAATGACATACAATTGTCCTTTTTTGGGTTATGTAGACGACACCAAACAAAGAATAGGTTGTATGATCCACCCTATATTTACAGGAGATCCCAAAAGCCAAAATTTTTCATTTTATGGAACATCCATTTGCCAGGCTTATGACTGTAAAACAAAGGAAAATGCACTCGCTGAATTGTGGGAAGTATTGTTTGTCGAAATTGCGAAAGATTCAATCGAATATTCTTTTTTATCCGCTGATCATATCTTTACATATGCAGTTGAGAAATTTTTTGCCCATTCCGATCATAACGTCGAAGAAATGTTCCAAACCTTTCGATTGGAACTTGTAGAATTGTTTCGATTACGATTGGTTACATCCATTCAAAAAAATTTCACATCCTTTGAAATCAATTACGATGCTTTTTTGACCTTGGAGTCTGTTTGTTTGTATTTCGAGTCGGAATTAGGAATGGATTGGATTCGTTGGAAGGAAGAGTGGGAAAAGAAAAACCCGAATAGAGGTGAAGTATCCGGGTTTTTTGATAAGTGATTTGGATTATGCTTTTGAAGTAACAGTTGCTACTTTTGCTTTTGCTTCCGCAACAACAGTGTTAGCTTTTCCAACGATGGTTTCTACTTGAGAAAGACCTTCTTGAACGTATTTTCTAAGGTTTACAGAAATTTCGCTTTGGTCTTGAGCACCTTTCGCTGCTAAGTTTTGAAATTCTGCATTGATGCTAGAGAAAGCCTTTTCAGCTTCTACTTTTGCAGTGTTTACTGCGCCTAAGATAAAGTTTAATCCGTCTTTTACTTGTTGTTCCATTTTCATTTCTCCTTTTTTCGGTTCTCAGTTGTGCAATGCACTATTCCTTTTTGTGCGCTGCACAGAGATCCGTCAACCCGTTTTTTCATTTTTTTCCTGCATCGCACAAAAAAAATGGAAAGATGCCCCAACCGGAATTTTTACCCATCCAGTGGAAATCCACTTATCTCTCCCTACTTGACCAAAGGGCCTTGCCAGGCAAAAAAGAATTTTTAGAAATTAAGACTGTTGAAGAAACAATACTTGCAATTCGTGAAATGGCTGTTAGGGGAGCACCTGCAATTGCCATCACTGGTATTTTTGGTCTCACTCTTGGTGCCAAAAAAAAATCAGGGAAAGTCGATTCACAAGAGATTGATTCTCTCATCAAACAAGTGTTTGAGTCGAGACCAACTGCGGTGAATCTAAGTTTTGCATTACAAGAAGCAAAAAAACGAGTGGAAGCAGAAACTCTTTGGGAATCCGTACAAACAATTTGGGAATCGTATGCACTAGAAATGATGGTGGATGATCTCAATGCCAATCAAACCTTGGGAAAAAATGGGGCAAATTTATTTCCCAAAAACCAGGAAGAGTTTCATATCATTACCCATTGTAATACAGGTGCGTTGGCAACAGCAGGTCATGGAACAGCACTTGGGGTAATCCGAAGCCTACGTGACTTGGGAAAAAAGGTTGTTGTTTATGCCGATGAAACAAGACCTTTTTTACAAGGTTCAAGGCTCACTGCTTTTGAGATGATGGAAGAAGGGATCGAATGTTATATCATCACAGATGGAATGTCTGGATGGCTCATGAACCACAGGAAAATTGATGCAGTCCTTGTTGGTTGTGATCGTGTTGCGTCGAATGGAGATACGGCGAATAAAATTGGTACATACAATTTAGCAATTGTTGCCCACGAACATAACGTACCGTTTTATGTTTGTGCAACAAAGGACAGTTTTGATCTCAATTTAAAAACGGGCGAGGAGATCCCCATTGAAATGCGAAAGGAATCAGAAGTAACTCAGTTTGATTTTTTAAAATCTCCGGAGGGAAAGTATTTATTTCCGGAGGGGAAAACCTCACCTGTTGGTGCAAGAGCTCTCAATCCATCTTTTGACATCACAAAGGCCAAATTTATCAAAAACTTTATTACAGAATTAGGATGTTTTGTACCTGGAGAGATTCCCATTCGTCTAAAGAAAGTATGACGGAAAAAGCAATTTTAGGTGGTGGGTGTTTTTGGTGTACGGAAGCAGTGTACTTACGCATCCAGGGTGTAATTTCTGTAGAATCTGGTTATGCAGGTGGTCAAACACCAAACCCAAGTTATAAGGAAATTTGCACAGGAACCACCGGTCATGCCGAAGTGATCCAAATTGAATTTAACCCAGAAGTGATTTCCTATTCCAAAATTTTGGAGATTTTTTGGGCGTCACATGACCCAACCACACTCAATCGGCAAGGGAATGATGTAGGAACACAATACAGATCTGTGATTTTTTATTTGAATGAAAAACAAAAAGAACTCGCAGTTGAATCCAAAAGAAAACATGCTTATCTGTTCCCTGATCCCATCGTCACTGAAATTTCGCCAGCTCCTACTTTTTACAAAGCAGAAGATTACCACCAAAATTATTTTACATTAAACCCACAAAATCCGTATTGCCATTATGTGATTTTCCCAAAATTGAAAAAATTGGGACTAAAGTTAAATTGATAACAGTGCGACTAATTCAGGTTAGTCGACTTATCATTTGCCTTTAAAGGCTGTGAGCATTGCTTTGTCTTGGTTTGGAAAAAAGTTCATTACAAAAGCTGATTGTGCTTTGGTGATTTTTTCCACTTGCCTTCTGTATTTGATGACAGCTCCAGGGTGAGCAGTGTTTCGTACTACCACTTTTACATTGTCTTGGTTGTAACGAGCACCTTTTAGTTCTTCAATTTTTGATTTGAGTAACTCAACAGTTTTGTTTTTTTTCTGATAGGCATCAAAGATTTCTTTGAACTTTTCTTTTCTGGCATCATCAATTTTTCCACGAGAACGTTGTACCACTTCTTTGATCTTTTGGATTTCAGGTACAAGTGCTTCCAGTTCCTTTTCCATATCGGAAAGGCGAGAACTCCCTTCTGTAAGAAGTCGGTCATTTTTATAATGGAATCCAACTTCTACAACTGTGTCCATTTGTGCTGAGGAACCGAGTGAGGAAACGGTGATTCCTTGGTAGGAAATTAAATCACTTCCAATGATAGAAGAGGATTCCCCAGTTAAGATGATATTCCCCAAACAAAGGATTCTACTTCCTAAAATAAAGTTTTCGATGATACAATCGCCATCAATTTCAAGGTTAGCATTTTCAACAAACTTTGCACGAAGATCACCTTTGATGCGGATCACTCCCTTACCTTTTGCTTTCACTCCACCTTTGACTTCTAAATCTTCACCAACAACCACATCAGATGATTCAACGTTTCCATCTAAATAAAGGGAACCTTGGCAGTTGACAATCGCACCTTCTTCAATGGTTCCTTTGACACGGATGGTACCTTCAAAATTGATATTCCCTGTTCCTAATCCAATATTACTTTCAATATTTAACTCAGGAGATACGGTAAGAGAAGTGTCTGTTGAAAATACCACACCACTTAACGTGGCAAAGTATTCTTTGAGTTGTCTACCTGGTTTTTCAGGGTCATCAATGGTTTTAGGCAAAACATTTTTACCCAAGGTGAGCCTTGGTCTGTCAATAGGATTCGGGTAAATTGGATTTCCAAGGACGTCTGTTCCTTGTTCTCCCGCCACCCCTTCAAATAAGGTAGCAAGTTTTTCCCCTTCTTTTACGTGAACATATTTATTGATATTACGAAAATCAGCCGAACCATCTTCTTTTAAAACAACTCGTTGGGCTCTTGGAAAATAAAACTTAATCCAACCACTTTCCCCTTGTTTGGCGGGAATCCCTTTCCCAACAACAAACGTAAAATCCTCTTTTACCTTGGTTGGATCCTTTAAAATTTTATCAATTTCGAGGGCAGCTAGGTCCACATCTTTCATCAAAATGCGGTCTCTATGAATGGACGCGTTATCTAGTGCTTCATAAATGAGTATATTGCTCATAGAGCCACCTAACAGCCAAACTGGTTTGACTAAGAGAGTGGCTGTCAAACGATCCTCGGAGATTTGGATCTTGAGTCCTCGTTCCGGATTGAAGTCCGGTGCATTTTTTACGTCCATTCTGACTATAGTATCGGCAGGTTTTTTAGGAGAATCGACAATTTCTGTAGTGCTATTGGTCTAACCAGTGCAGAAAACTTCCAAAAGTTTGTAAGAGAGCAGGGACCCCAAAAATTTGGGAATGGAGAGGGAGACTGTCTCCGTGGGTAAGGGCAGTGGAAGTCCTGTGGACATAAGGGATCCCTTTCCCTTTGAGGAGGAGGGCCAGTTTTTCCGATTCTTCGGCCGAGATGACGGGGTCTGTTTTTCCATGCAGAAGGGAAACTGGGCCACTTAACATTTCCAATTGGTAAAAAGGAGAAAGGTTTTCTGGCATTTTTTCGGGAACTGTGTCCAAAACCCGTTGGGCCAAACTGATCCGAAAGGTTCGATCGTTGTGGACTTGGTCAAAAAATTCTTTCGCAAGTTTCGAAGATTTGTTTAAATACAATTCGGACTTGGCATTTTGCCCTGTTCGTTTGAGTCCATTGTCTAGGGCGGCTTCATAATACACGGACTCAAGTTCTTCTGCGAGTTCTCGTTCGAAACGGTGGAGCATATTATATAAAATAACATACACAGCGTACGGATCTACTTCGTAATGAGAGAAAACAAAAGGAACTGCTTCCAAAAAGTTACAATACCCACCTATGAGCATACTCGATTTGATTTTATCACGAGTATTGGATCTGGAAGCAGCAATGATTCCCATTCCCGCAGAAAAACTAGCAGATAAATACCCTAAGTCATTACCGTTAAACAATTGTTTGTTTGAATAAATCTCTAACATCAAATTTTGAATATTGGAGATGGTAGTTTCTTCGATTTTTAATCCTTTGACTTCCGGAAGTTCTGGTAATATGACACTATGCCCAGTGCTTGCGATGTTTTCTGCTAAGTCGATGATCCTTTGGTCATCAATACCCATGGCACTCATTCCATGTTGGATGTAGACACCAGGTAAGGATGTTGGATCAGTGTACTTCGGATAAAAAAGAAAACTACGACAACCTGTTTCGGATAAAGTGAATTCTTTTCGTTCGAGAGATTTTTTTTGTTTTAGTCCGGCATAACTCAAAATTAGAGGGAGAGCCAAAACATAGGGTTTCATTCGACTTTAGTTTTGGGGAGTGGGAAATTTTTCCAACAATAAAATCAGATACAATCTTCCCATGTATTCATCCCCACGTCGGTCTTTTAAGTTAAAGATGAGAATGTATTGGCGGAAGTGTTCCAGTGAAATCGGAACTAGTTTGTGATTTAAATTTTCTGGTGGCAAGATATCAATTTCGTAACGACCAAGACGCATTTCTGTAATCAATTTACCTGCAATTTGATTGGCAAATTCCATCATGATGGACGATGAGTGGGCTCTAGAAGTTGGATCAATTTGAAAGGCTTTGGCTATTTTCGGTAAAAGTTTGAGTTTAGTATAACCATCGAGTGCTAAATAGAGTTTTCCATTGATATCACCCACAAATTCTACTAACGTACAATTTTCGAAACATAGTCCTTCATTTTTGGAAGGACCATATGCTTCTCTTTCAGCAAACACGAGTAAGGTTTTGTAAAAGTGGTCCGGTAATACTTGTGAAACCGTTAAAATGAATTTTTCATCAATAAGTGGATCCATTTAAGCTGCGTTGTAGAGGATACTCTCTTCTAAAGAACTATATGCTTTTTTGATCCAAGCATCAAACCTTAAATCAGGTATGAGTGGATTGGAATAACCTAGTGCCACTTCGGAAGGGTAACCCAATTGGTCTAGTTCCTCAATGAATTGTTTGAAAAAAGAAGAAAAAGATTCTAGTCGTTCGTTTGGAATGAGAGCTGCATATAAGTCTTCTTCCAATTGGAAAAGACCAAGGCCAAGTACAGATTGTTTGATTCCCATATGGTTGAGTCCGATGGCAAGTTCCGATTGGAAATTGGTATCAATGAACTTCAATAAAACCAAGGTCTTTTTTTCAGAAGCCTCAAAGGAAGCTTTTGCCATTTGGTAAAAATGGGAAACCGTATATAGTTTTGTGAACGGGTGTTTGGTGACTTTTGCGTATTCACGTTTTGCCAGTATTTTTTCAGACAAATTGGTTGTTTCTTCCCAAAACACTTGGATGTCTTCGTTTGACCAACTTTCTTTGGAAGTAAAACATAAAAATCCAAATAAATTCGCGTTGATGGTTAATGGAACATATAACTTACGTTTGTTTTTGGAAATCACAGGTAGAGATTCTCTAATTTGGTTTTCTTCCCATTCATTCCATTCAACAGGATTATCATCTGTTTCGACTAACATTTCTGACTTTTGCCAGTAACATTCTTTAAATTCTTTTCCATCAAAGTATACATATTGGATGGAAGAGAGTTTAGGACTTGTGAAGGGAAACGGAAATTCCTTTACCGTATCACAAAAAAGATTTCGTTCTTCCAATCGAACCGATTCTCTCGCAAAAAAAATAGGGTCCACTTTCCATAAGATTTCTTTTGGTTTTGGTTCTTCTGTTACATCATTGGAGGCTTCCTGCGTTTGTGTAACTTGTGTATCAAAAACTCCTTCCGAAGCAAAAGTTTCCTTTGATTCGTTCAGTGGACTTCCCTTTGTATTGGATAAGACATCTTTGCTTGATGCACTAGTTTCTGGAGAATTGGTTAAGGACTGTAAATCCAAACTGTACAAAAAGAGAGTGAGGAGAAGGCATGAAACTGTGAGAAGAGTGAAACTCACCCAGGAAAAGTAAAACAGGGTTTGTAGGGTCACACCAATGGCAAAAAAAATAATAGGAATTGTATATCGTTTCATGGTACCTTAGCCGTTACTCAATATAACGGGTAAAATGGGGATTCGCTAAACTGATTTTCCTTTTCCGCTAGGGGCAAATGAAACTCTATTCCGAATTAGCAGAATACTATTTTACCATCGAAGAACCTGGCCGAAAGTTTTCGGAAGAAATCCTTTTCTTAAGAGAAACATTCAAGCGACATAAAATTTATACTGTCCTCGACATTGGGTGTGGGACAGGGGAACACATCAAAGAATTACAAGGGATGGGTTTCAAACCACATGGAGTAGACGGATCACCCCGGATGCTCGAGATTGCAAAAGCAAGATTTCCACATTGTAGTTTTGAACTTGGAAAAATGGAAAACTACGTCGCCAAACAACCTGTTGATGGAGTGATTTGTTTGTATGGAACATTTAATTATTTAGTAAATGATGATTTGGTACAAAATTTCCTACGAAATTGTTATAAAAACTTAAAACAAGCTGGGTTACTTGTTTTGGAAATTTGGAATGCAGATCCCATCCACCGCATCAAGCGCAAACCCATCACCACTGTAAGCAATGTAAGACAAGGGACAACATCCATACGAAGGAACCGCGGATTTCGGTTAACAAGGGCAGATGACATTGCCATCGTAGAAGTGAATTATGTTTATAATTTAAACCAAAAGGATTTAAAAGACAAACATACCATGCGAGTGTTTCATTTCCCACAAGTCAGGAATTTCTTAGACGAAAACAAATTTGATATCTTAAACGTGTATAGCAATTACGACGGAGAAAAGTACATCAAAACAGGCGCAAGGATGCTCATCGTCGCCAAAAAGAGGTCTTGACTTTCTTTTTTTAGTACGGTATCTCATTCTATCGGGAGAACGTATGTCCAATTCAAACCATTTCCAAGTGATCGTGATTGGAGGAGGGCCAGGTGGTTATGTCGCTGCTATTCGCGCTGCCCAACTCGGTTTACAAACATGTGTTGTCGAACGCGACAAACTCGGTGGAGTTTGTTTGAATTGGGGTTGTATTCCCACCAAAGCATTGTTAGAAAGTGCACATGTTTTAGAACATTTAAGAGAAGCATCTAAATTTGGAATCTCGGCAGACAATATCAAAGCCGATTTTGAGGCCATCATCAAACGTTCACGGTCAGTGGCAGACCAAATGGCAAAAGGTGTTGAGTTCCTCATGAAAAAAAACAAGGTCACCGTGGTAAATGGTGAAGCAAGTTTTACAAATGCAAAAACCATAGAGGTGAAATCCAACACGGGTGAAACTTCATCCCTTACCGCAGATTATTTTATATTGGCTGTAGGTGCCAAAAACAAATCCCTACCTTTTTTACCTTTTGACGGCAAACGAGTGTTATCTGCAAGAGAAGCCATGGTGGAACCAAAGGTCATTCCCAATTTAGCCATCATCGGTGCAGGTGCGATTGGTGTTGAATTTGCTGATTTTTATGCAAGTATGGGATCTAAAGTCACCATCATCGAATACCAAGACCACCTACTTCCGAATGAGGACAAAGAACTCTCTGGGATACTCGAACGTAGTTTTAAAAAACGAGGGATTGAACAGTATTTGAGTTATGGTGTGGAGACAGCAACTGTTTCTGAGAAAGGCGTTGAACTCACGTTACTTGACAGAAATTCAGCTAAAAAAGAAAAATTAAACTTTGATAAGGTGATTGTGGGTGTGGGGATCACTCCAAATACAACTGCCATTGGCCTCGATGCGATTGGAGTGAAATTAAAAAATGGGTTTGTGGAATATGTAGGAAACTATAGATCCACCATAGATCATATTTATGCGATCGGCGATTGTATTCCGACACCTTCGCTTGCCCATGTGGCAAGTGCGGAAGGGATTCGTGCGGCAGAGGACATCTCCATTCGTATGGGAAATCCTCATCACATCCAAATCCAACGTTTGAATTATGCATACATACCAGGTTGTACGTACTGCCATCCAGAAGTGGCGAGTGTGGGTCTTAGTGAAGACAAAGCAAAAGCAATGGGACACGACATTAAGGTAGGTAAATTTCCGTTTACTGCGAGTGGACGTGCCCAAGCACAAGGGGATACAACGGGAATGGTAAAAATTGTGTCCGATGCCAAACATGGTGAAATTTTAGGAGCACATATCATTGGGCCTGGAGCAACTGAACTCATCGCAGAACTGACACTAGGTGCCAATATGGAAATTACTGTGAGGGAACTTGCCAATACCATCCATGCTCACCCGACTCTCTCTGAAGGGATTATGGAAAGTGCTGCAGCAGTACTTGGTGAGGCGATTAATATTTAAGAGAGTGTGTAAGGGAATTAGAATCCACCCACTTGTGAATTCTATATGAAAGAACCTATCCAGACGATCTTACATACAGTTGGCCACAGGCCATGGCCCATTCCTAACCCTTCCTGGTTTTGGTACCAAGAATGGAACGAAGTTATTTTTTTGCATTACCAAGTGAATGGGAAACGGTTACGAGAACTTGTTCCTCGGCATTTGGAATTGGATCAGTTTGATGGCGAACATTGGGTATCAGTAGTTGCCTTTACTATGGATCGAGTACGTCCAAGGTTTACCTTCCCCATCCAATTCCTTTCCACTTTTCATGAAGTGAATCTACGTACCTATGTGACACGTGATGGCAAACCTGGTGTGTATTTTCTCAGTATTGAAGCAGAAAAAATCCTACCAACAATTTTTGCGAGGTTGGCTTCGGGACTACCATACCAACATTCTCCGATCATTCGGACAAACGATTCTTACACATTGCGTGGGAAACGTTGTGAGATTGGAATTGAATTTTTAAAGAAAGACAGAATCGACTTTCCCTCTCCCAAAGAACTTTGGCTTACGGAACGGTATTCATTGTACAGAGGGAAAAACCCAGAGGAAAGAGCAATGGATGTGCACCACAAACCTTGGGAATTATTCCAAGTGGAATTTATGAAATTAAATCTTCGTTATGCGGCCTACGATGGGTTAGGCAATTTTGGAAATCCAAACCTATGCCATTATTCACCAGGAGTGCAGGTGCTTGCTTGGTTGTAGCGGAAATGGGAAGAGGTTTCGTCTACTACAACCAGTTCCAAAATTCTAATTTTGGCTCAATGATTTTTCCCTAAGGTGCAATCAAAATAGAAATTCTATTGTTCAATACAAAGTAAGGAATACGAACCTGTGCAGCTCAAACCAGCACTAGAAAGTGATGAAGCACCTGTCTGCTGATGTAGAAAAGTATGAAAAAAAATAGAATGTCCAAGTAAACAATACCACATGAATTTGAAACTCTTCATTTCCTTTTCTCTCCTAACCCTTCTTCTGTTCCAATGTTCGACTTCCGATTCCAAAACGTTGGAAGCAGATGTGTTGACTGACGCAAGTTACGGATACTTTCGATGGCATAATTCCATCCGAGATGGTTATGTAGTGGTAGAGACAAAGGTATTCCAAGATCCAAAGGGATGCCATGGGGAATACAATTGTTCATCGCAAGACCATATCAAAAAGTTTGCGAATCTCCGGCCGTCAGATCCTTTCCTAACGATCCCTCTAAAACTAGGAGAGTATTATGCGATCACAAAACTTCGGTATGGTGATGTTTCCTTCTTTCGTTGTAAGGCAAGTGATCTAACAATTTATCATGGCTTTCAATTTAGAGAACCCTATGATCCAAAAAATCCAACGGTTCCTTACACCTCGAACACATGTGAATTTTTAAGGGAAGATCAAGTGGTATGCCCTGCCATTCAGATAACAAATAAAAGCATCCAAGAAATCAAACTCACAGCAGGTGAGACCAGGGGGAAGTGGATATCGTTTCGGCATCTTTTGGAACCGAATCTAATTTTATCCACCATCAGTTTGTTCTATTGTGGGCCGGTATTGAGCCAGATAGATTTTATTACGGTAGAGGAGAGAAGGTATTGAGAAGGGGAGGTGAGTGATCGGAACCACTGACGTCATGCAGTATCGAGCTGTTATACGTCTTGAGTCAGTCAATTTACTAGAATTTTTTATGAATTTAAATACATTATTGGTCAATTTCTCTGGATCAGAAATACACCAAAGTATACAATCTGTATCGATTAAATAATTCATTTCAAACTTAGTAATTCATCTTCAGTCATTTTGAAATTTTTAGAGAAAGTAATATTTGATTTTCCTTTCAATATTCTTAAATTTCGTTTTCCTGATTTTTTTGTAGAAAGTGGAACTGTATTGGCGACTGGCTTTTTATTTTTTCCATATTGGTTTTCGACTTCCTCGCTATTTTACACCAATTCTAATATATTTGAGAATTTAGTTTTGAGCTCACCAACAGGGAATGAATTCAAACTATGAGTATACGGTTTTCTTGACTTCATATTAATTTAATTTTGGCATCTTAAATCAAATTTTGAATCAAGTCGCATAACAGAATTTTAATTTTAACCCATCGCGATTCGTTAACAACAATCTGTATGAAAAACATTTGACTCATTTCTAAATTATGATTTTTTCAATAGTTTTAGTAGATAAGAGGTCTTCCAAAATGTTTCAAAAAGTATCAGTTCTTTTAAGTTTCATTGCTTTCCTTTTTTCACTTAACAACTGTGCTACAATGAGTGCTAGGGAAGATGGGTTGCAGGTAATTTTTGTCAAAGCGCCAGCCGATAGTCATATTTATTTAGATGGGGAGAAAATCGGGGAAACATTTGGTGCAAGTTTGATCGATTCACCCAAAAAAGATCCAAACAAACAATATAAGTTAAGAATCGAAAAGGATGGATTTGAACCGAAGGAGATTGAAGTTACCAAAGAAATACATATGTTGTTTGGATGGAATTTGATTTTCCTTGTCGGAGCTCCCATAGGGTTTGCTGTCGATTACTTTTCTGGATCTTATTTACACTACAATCGATGGGTTGAAGTGAATCTTGATCAAAAATCGAATTTTAAAGTGAATCTTAATAGTGAGAGTAATCGCAATTACGTTCAAAAAAGAGATGCAGATCAAAATTTACCAGTAACTGTGAAGTTTAATAAAGTTGAAAGTGTTTCCTACGAAAAAACAGATGCAAATGGGAATCCGATTCAAAATTCTTCTTCAGGACAACAATGGCCAGGTGGTGAATATGGAGATGAAGCAAAATTATTGCAAGGGTATTATAAAATTTCTGGTTATTATCGAAGCAAAGATTATAATACTTCTCGAACAGCTTCCGTCACTAGAGTTGCGAAACTTCCTGGCACAAAAGTATTGGCGATACCAGGGGGTGGAGTAGGTGCCATTTGTGGAGCGATGGATGAAAAAACAAATAGAACCACATTCTATTGGATACACCTACCTGATTTCATATCAAAAAAGTTAGGTGAATCTATATACATGCAATCATATTACATAGCTAACCATTGTGAACAAGTATTTGACTTAAAACAGTATTTAAGCCAATCATAGGCGACTGACCGAATTGCCTCTTCATCAATCGATATTAGATGGCGACGATACAAACCATCCAAACTTACCTTGAAGAGATACTTTTCCAAAATAGGAAAAGTTATTTTTACTAAAATTCATACTACTTTCGAAACCTAACAGGAACCAAGTGATCTTCACCAGACTCCTGTATTTGTATTCGGAATCTACTGCTCTACGCAGACAATCTTGTTTGTTAAATTACAAGTATTCGTTGTTGTTTCAACAAGAGTAGTCGAACTAGCACCCACAATACCAGTGAGTCCACTTACTCCAACATTCGTGATTCCCCAATTTGTGCAATTATCACCATTGGCAATGTTTCCGCCAGTGATAGTCATTCCTGTCCAAAAACGTGTTCCATTTGCTCCGAGTGCAAAATTTATCTGCATCGTTGTGTTGGAATCACGAAAGATTCTGTTGGAAGTTGTTGTGGAACCAGTTGTATTCGAAGTGTCAGTGCTATTGGAATAAAAGGTATTCGCCTTTAAAACCCAATCTGTATATGTCATAGTGCCTGTCGGATTTCCGAGTGCTTCTCTCACACCAGGAATTGAGACCATAGCTTTATAAGTCTTACCACTTACTCGATTAGTATCAGCATTACACAAAGCATCTGCTCCTGCAATTCCGCCTGCGGCGATACGTCCTCCAGCACCAGAGCTTGTTAAAAATATATGACACCTCGTGGTACAAGGAGCAGAAGCGGATTGTGCGAGGAGGAGGGCGAATAAGGTTGTGTCGTCGTTATTGTCTTTCGAAGTGTTGCAAGCGCTTAGGAAAGCACTAGCAAAAACAAGGAATACCAAGGAATACCAAGGAATACCAAGGAATACCAAGGAATACCGTTAGATCCATTTTGTTTGCCGTTTTTCATAAATCCCAAATTGGATCACTGTTTGGTGGTTAGCAAGAAAAAATTGGATGGTGATTGGACGATCAGGCAAACGAATAGATGAAAATACAGCGGTCACCAAACGGGAAGGAACCCCACCCCCGCGCCAGCGATTGCAGCGGAAATCCTTTTTGCGTAAGCAAAAAGATTGGAGCGAAAAGCGCGGTCACATTTTCCATCAAATGAATCTCCACCAAAGGATTGTGAGGCGCCCAGCTCTTCCATCTTCAAGATATGTATCTTAATCTTCTTTCATATCCAAACATCGTTTCATCCAATTCCATGTTTCTTCTGGGCGTTCGAAGGGAAAAAAATGGGTGAAACCAGGGAAGATGGTCACATCAGACTTGGGGTGTACTTTTGTGAGTAGGTTTGCATATTTAGGACTACAGACTTCGTATGATTCGGGTATGGCGATGTGGTTTTCCGTTTTGATCCCATAGAAATTTTTGAAGACATGGAAATGGGCATGGCCAAAAATTTTGGCTTCGACTCTTGGGTCACAACAAAGTTTGACTTCGTCTTCGTTGCCTGTTGGTACAAAACAAGAATTGAGATAATCTTCGAAGATGGAAGGATCAAATTTGGCAAAGGCAGGGAACTTTCGGAATGACCGCCTAACAAGCTCTATGGATTTGAAATGAGTCCTTCTTTTTTTGGCACCTTTGGCAAGTGGATTTTCTAAAAATTTAGAAAGTAAAATGAGTTTCCAACCCAGGATGACGGGATCCATTGCTAATACTTTTGTAAATCGTTCGGGTGCTTTTTTTGCTGCGAGTAGGGAGGAGGCTCCTCCAAGGGAGTGGCCGATGATTGTTGTTTCGTTAACCGATTCATGGTCGAGGAGGGAAAGGATTTGGTCGCGGAATACATTCCAATTATGAAAGTCCAGTGTGAAGGCAGATCGACCATGCCCAATGAAGTCGGGTGCAATCACGCGGTAGTGTTTTTTTAATCTTTCAAAGTAATACTGGTAACATCCTGCACTATAGCCATTGGCATGACAAAAAACTAGAGTGGGGCCTGGTGTTTCTGAATCGAAATACGCAGTATCCCAATTTTTGTATCGAAAGGATTTAAGTTTCATTTTTCTATTTGACCCTTGCTGATTTGCATCGGATTTTGTCTCTATCCCATGCAATTCCAAGTCATCCTCTTCTTCTGTATAGCTGTATTCTTCAATGCATTGGCGAATATTTTAATCAAAACATCTTCTATGCAAGACAAACAAGTCGCACCTGGAGAAGGGTTTTGGAATCTTGTGTTTACTGTATTTAATCCTTATTTTATCGCTGGGCTTGCGAGCTTCGGATTGGCGTTGTTAGGTTATCGTTATGTTTTGGGTAAGGGATTGAAGTTATCCTTGGCGTATCCGGTGTTTACTTCCAGTGGATTTATCATTGTTCTCATTGCTTCTTCTGTTTTTTTTAAAGAACGATTGAATTTTACGCAGTGGCTTGGGATTTCCTTTATTTTAGTGGGTGTATGGCTAACCGCCTTGCAGATGTTTGACGTTAACTCTTGAGCTCAAAATTCACTCGTAATTCTATTGATTCGATTTTTCCTTCCTTTCTTTTAAAACTTTTTTTATTTCTCCTACTTTGCCACCTTTGTGTCTGTCAGAAAGAATCTGCCACACCAGAAAAAAACCTTCTGGTTGAGGAAGGAGACAAACTCGCACAGACAAAACCAAATGTCATTTGGATTGTGATTGATAGCCTTCGAGGTGATATCATTGGGAAATATAATGTTACACCTAACTTGGATTTGTTTGCAAAGGAGGGAATCCAATTTGATTATCATCTTGTGAATGCTGCTTGGACGAGACCTTCCACCTTAGTGTTTTTTACTGGGAAATATGCATCAGCCAATCCTGTGAATTTTTGGGATTACCCAACCACCAAATCCGAAGTAGATGCCTTTTATCGTTCTGAGAAAAAACCTTTGCCCAAGCTGTTAAAAGAATTCCAATACAATACGGTGATGGTGGGGAATAATCCTTTTTTGACCGATAAATTTGGGTTAGGTGTCGAAGTTGGGTTTGATTCTTTATATGATTTTTCGAACTACAGTGAAGACACAAAAAAAATAACCAAAAAAACAATAGAAGTATTGGAAGAAGTTTCCTCCCAAGAAAAACCTTTCTTCTTGTTTTTAAATTACAATGACCCTCACAAACCCTATACACCTCCTCCTGGATTTACCAATCGTATCAAAACAAATGAATCGCTCGACGAACGGAAGTTAAACTATTTAGGGGAAGTTGCCTTTGTGGATGAAGAGTTGGGTAAGGTGTTTGCCGATCTCAAAACAAAAAACCTTTGGGACAACTCACTGATTCTCATCACAGCCGATCACGGGGAAGTGATGCATGCCTCGCACGCCATATCTCCCTTTACTGGAACCAATACCTATTATGGCCATGGACAAGATTTATTTTTAGAAAATATCCATGTCCCACTGCTCATCAAACTCCCTCATACCGAAAAACAAAAAACAGTGAAGGCGATGACAAGGTCGATTGATTTGTACCCGACAATCCTGGATTATGCGGAACTTCCCATTCCCAAATCCATCCATGGTTTGTCACTTCGCCCGATCATCGAAGGGACAGAGACCACCAAGCGAACGTACTATGGAGAAACTCGGTTTACGCAAGGCTATGGAGAAGGAAATGAATTTTTATTACAAAGGTCATACAGGTTCCATGAATTGGGGAAATTTTGGCAAGGTTCAGTGGGGAATGAATTTTATTTGTACTTCGATACAACAAAAGATCCGAACCAAATTAATCCCATTCGTATCAACCAAATGGCAAATGTCGGTGAACTTAATTTAGATGCAAAATTAGAGAAAAAAATCCAAAGGTTTTGGAAACAAATTCGATCCATGGAACCAAAACTACCGTTGTACCACCTTTGGATTCGACCAAACCCACTGGAAAAAGAAACAGAGATCCAAATCAAGGTTCAAAGTGGAATCCTTCGGTTGGCAAAATTCCCAAACACTGTGGTTGTAGAAGAGAAGGGAAAGCTGGTTAACATCCACACGAAAGATTCAGAACCTTTCCAAATCAGTTTTGAAGTGTATCCTGATGTGAGTTTCCCTGAGTTCCAAGTTTGGTTTGGGAAGAGGCAAGTCCCGAAATCGGACATTCATGTTGGGTATTTTGGTGTGTCTATGTCGGCTTGTACAAAAGACTGTGATCTGTTATACGAATCACAATCCATTCGTCCCATCATTCATCCTGAAACCAAGGTCCATTTTTGGAAAGAAGGTGGGCAAAAAAAATCCTACGAAAGTAAACAAGAGTTAGGAACGGATGCTTTGGATATCTTAAAAAAACAAGGCTATGTGCAATAGTCCTTAGAGAATCATCAATACTCCCTTTTGATTCTGTTTGGATCGAAGAGAATCTACTTAGTCATTGTCCTGGTTTGTGACAGATAGGTTTGGTAAGGACTCACCATTAAATCCGGACCCACCTCCCGTTAACGATCCGAATAAAATCGAATACAATACATTCCCATCGATAAGCGCATCATCGACACCAGTGAGCACAACATTTTGAAAGGTATTCCAATCACTGGAAGTAAAGGTTAAATTTGGTACAGACGTTGTCCCTTCTGCAACATTCGAACTGGATACACCGATCGTGACATTGGATGTAGGCCTTGCTCGCAATCGCACTTGGAAACGAGATTGGCCACCGGCTTCCGTAGTGATTAAGTTAGGTGATGTGACAAGTCCTCCTTGGGCATTGGGAGAGGTTCCGCAGGCCGCCATTGGATTTGGGTCTGTGCAAGGTATGATATCATATAGATTGTACAAATGTACACCTGGAATGGATGATGGTGTGAGTGCACTATAAATGGTGGAAGGTGAAAATCCAGTTCCTGATTCACTCGAAGTGAGTTGGGGAGTGATGTTATAGTTTACATCCGATCCATCTGCAGTGTCTAACCCAAGAATAGTGACCAGTTGTCCCGTTCCAAAATTGGAAGGTGTGAAGGTAAGTGGTGCCGTTGGAAATTGGACAAGTCCACCAGGTGCTGTTGAGAAGTTGATGGTAACATCGGCTGTGGGTTGTGAATTCAGATGGATGTAAAACTGAGAACCAGCCCCAGATTGGGAAGTGATGACTGACGCTGGAGAAAAACCAGATGTGGTGACACCTGCTGTGTCATTGTCGTTTAACGTAAGTTCGGGGTAGTTTGCGGATGGATAAGGATTTACAGTATTGTAAAATCCATCACTGGAAGAAAGTACACCTATGATGATGGGACAAGATACGTTTCCATCATCTACTGAATCATCAAAGGGTGTGATTGTAATCGTATTATGGGCACCAATGGAATTCCAATTGGCACTTGTGATGGTCACGAGGTTCGTGGAAACAGAAAATTGAGAAACAGTGGGTCCTGTAAACAAAGTACAAGGAAAACTGGAAGAAAGAGAAACGGGAATGGTCACATCATCTGTTGGTGCTTGGCTGAGTAAAATATATACAGAAAAGGAGGCAGCATTTTCAGCACGCACCATGACTTGCGGTGTGATGACTGTCACTGGATTTTCTGATACACTATAATTCACAAGACTTGCCGTAGTTCCCGTACTTGATAAAAAACTGTCATACCAGGAAGGAAAGGATCCAGTTTCCGTTCCTGAAACTGTGATCGAATAACTTACATTTCCATCACTTAAGGCATCTGAGACTCCCAAAATTTCAACTGGAACGGATGTACTCCAATTGGCATCGGTAAAAACATACTGTTTGGAGCTAACAGGAGTTCCGCTGTCATTGATCATTCCTTCTGTGTTATCGGAAGAAGTTAAGGTGACAGTTACTGAATTCCCTGGAATGGGTCGGCTCCCAAGACGTAAACTGTAAAAGGTAGAAAATCCAGACTCGGTAGTGAAGTAAGGTTGGCCTGTATCCAAGGTAAAAAGAATTTTTGGAGAAGGGTTATCATTATCTATGATATTGATGGTAACATCATTTGGATTCATGCCTTCATAATCGGTTCCAGATCCAGAAATAGCACCTAACGTGAGGGTATGGGTCCTGGTATTGGATTCATTGATGGCATCATTCACAACTGAAATCGTAACTGTTTGGGGTGATGCATAATTTAAATGTGTAAACGTTAAACTTGATGGTGATACTGTATACTGGGTGGAATCAGGTAAGGAAAAGGTTTCGGCTGTAATCGGAATGGTAACAGATCCACTTGTACAGTTTGCCAAATTACTAGGTGTATTACAAGGAGCCGCATTGAGTCGTACAGTAAATGTGGCATCTGGATCTCCTTCCGTGAGATTGAGTGTAGTAGCTGATAAAGTAAATCCCTTTGTATCATTGTCTGTGATGGTCACCACCAAATTTCCGTTTGTGTCAGTATAACCAGGAACCGCACCTGTTGGATAAAGCCCCGTAAAATACGAACCATTTGCTTGAGGGATCTGAATGGTAACAGGTATGTCTCCATCATCAAACGAGTCACTGACCGATCGAATGGTAATGGTTTGTGGTACATCCCATCCACTTTGACTTGTATTCCCCGTATAACTAGCGGCTTGCGAATTGGTGGGTGTAAACGTTAATGTGCGAGAAGTTGCCACTCCCGATGTACTATTGAGTAATACAGCTTCCGTTCCATCGGAGGAGGTAATGGGGCCGATAGTTACATTGGAATTTGGTTTTAAAGACAAACGAATTTCAAAAGTGATGGTGGATGTTCCATTTTCTGTGATGGAAGATGCCGAGAGATTTTGGATGCGAACCAGTGGTTCATTACTATCTGTATTGATGGCTGTAACTGCCGGAATGGCCATCGAACTGTATTTGGGATCTGTAGAACTCGCATTATTAAAGTTGATGTTTACATTTTGATCCCCATCATCTACACCATCTAACACAGAAGTAATGGTGACAGTTTGTGGTGTATTCCAATTGGCGGTCGTAAAGGATAAGGAAGATGGTGAGACCGTGATTTCTGAAGTGTTACTAGAAGTGATGGAAGAGAGATTTACCGTTTGTGTGGGTTGTGAATCTAATACGACTGTAAACGTTTCGGTAAAGGGAGTTCCATTTTCGTGTACCACAAGCCCACCAACTGGAGTGACTGTGATTCCCGCAGTATCATCGTCAGTGACAGAAATACTCACCTGTGCCGGAGGAGTGATGCTGTTATACACAGGATCTGCAGTTCCACCTGTATCGACAGATCCAAATTGTAAAGTCACAATCCTTGTATCTTCATCGATAGAATTATTATTGGTTGTAATTTGGACTGTTTGGTCAATGTTCCAATTCGCATTTGTAAACACCAATGTATTCGTATTAACATTGGTTATGGTATTGTTTTCGTTAATACCTGTTAGGGTAACTGTGAATCCAGGAGGAGGTTGTGAGGAGAGGCGAATGGCAAAATTTAAAATCCCACCATTTTCTGAAATCGTCAATCCTCCTGGTGAGGTGAGCACAAATCCTGGTACGTCATTGTCGGTATTTGTTACCGAAGGAAATACTGGCCCCGCCAAACCATTGTAATCTGTGTCGGTGGAGGTGGCCGCACTGGAAACAATAGAGACTGTCTGTGAACCATCCACGATGAATTCATCAACACCAGTGACCGTAATGATTTTGGGAGTAAACCATTCTGATGGAGCAAAGGTAAGGGAACTAGGACTTGCTGTGGCTTCCGTCCCGGGTGTGGCAACGATAGAAGGAATGGTGACTGCATGGGTCGGAAGTGTATTTAATACCACTCCGAAAGTGACAGCACCTCCTGCTTCTGTTGTTGTGAGACCTGACAAGTTTACAACGGTAAATCCAGCGATATCATCATCCACATTGGTTCCCGTGATGACGGGGATAGGTTTCCCCATGTAAGCTGGGTCAAACGAAATGGTTGGGTCAGCTGAAATCTGAAAGGTACTATCATCCACACTAAAGTCGTCAACACCCGTGACAGTTACCGATTGTGGCACATCCCAGTTGTTAGGTGTAAAGACTAGTTCAACAGATTCAACAGTAGCTTCCGTTGTATCATTGGAAATAAAATTACGAATGTAAACATCTTGCATCGGCCTTGTTTGCAAAACATAAGAAATACGGCCAGTTTCGCCAGTTTCTGAAGTGAGTAAGCCAAATACAGGACTTGCGGCCACACCTGAAGATTCATTGTCAGTGTTCACAACAAGTAGGACGGGAAGTGCTTGGGTGGAAAAACGAATGTCGGAGGTTAAGATACTTCCTAACTGTACTCGGTAATTTTGGTTCCCATCTGACAAAAGGTCGTCAACTCCCGCCAAACGAACTATATGTGGTGAGTCCCAATTGTCTTCATTAAAATCGATAAAAGTATCTGATAATAAAACACCTTCGGTTGGATCAGAGATCGTGATGGGGCCAATTCTCACTGAACTGTTCGGTTCAATGTTCAAACGAAGTATGAATTCTGCTTGTTTTCCATTTTCACTCGTGAATAAAAAATTCGGGGCTTCATAAATTACAGAACCTTGTCCGGACGCCGAAACAAAAAAGGAACCGAATAACATCTGGAGATTAACAGAAGTTACCGATTGGCAGGAGAAAAGGAGAAATAGGAGGAAGAGGTAGACATGCGAGAACCTTTGTTTGAACACGAAACCGAATTGTCCTCTTCTGAATCCCATTTAGGGTTCTCCCTCTCTATTCTACGAGAAAAAAGCCCGAAATCAGAAAAAAATTTCAAGGAAATGCAATAAAACCAAATGAAACAAAATTCAAACCCAAATGCAAAAGGACCACTCGCTGGAGTGAAGGTAGTCGATTTATCATTACTCCTTCCAGGACCACTCTGTTCGCAACACCTTGCGGATATGGGAGCAGAAGTGATCAAAATTGAAAACCCTCGTGCCTATGATGGATCACGTGCCATGTTCAAAGGGAAAACAGGATACCCTGCACTCTTTATGATGCTCAATCGAAATAAAAAGGCGATCACGCTTAATTTAAAACGAGAACAAGCAAAAGAGATTTTGTTCAAATTATTAGAAGATGCGGACATCCTCTTAGAAGGATTTCGACCAGATGGTATGGATAAGATGGGAATTGGTTATGATGTCTTAAAAGAAAAATTCCCACGGCTGATTTACTGTGGCATTTCTGGTTACGGCACAAGTGGTAAGTACGTAGACTTTGCTGGGCATGATCTCAACTACTTAGCGATCTCAGGTGTCCTTGACCAAACAGGAAATCCTCCAAGACCAGCGGGTTTCCAAATGGCTGATGTGGGTGGTGGGACACTCACTGCATTATCTGCCATCCTTGCTGCCCTCTACTACCGAGAAAAAACAGGCATAGGCCAAAGGATTGATATCTCGATGACGGATGCATCGGTTCAATTCATCTCTTTGTATGGTGGGATTTTGTCCGCATCAGGTGAATCTCCAGAAGCTGGAAACGATATCCTTTCTGGTAAATTACCAAACTATAATGTGTATGAAACCAAAGAAGGTAGGTATGTAGCACTTGGTGCTTTGGAAGATATGTTTTTCCAAACTTTTTTACGTGCGGCTGGTTTGGATACGTTAACAAAAGAGTATCCAATGACCGAGGAAAATATTCCTGTCATTAAACAAAAGTTAACCGAATATTTTAAATCCAAAACTTATGCTGACTTACAACCTATTTTTGATAATACAGATGCTTGTTTGTCTCCTATTTTGAATATGAAAGAAGTTTCACAGGACCCTCATATGAAAGAAAGAGGGATGGTACTCGAGAGGAATCATCCAAAGTATGGACCTATTTTACAATTTGGTTCTCCCTTTCATTTTTCAGAAACTCCGTTTGTGTACCGGAATGATCCACCAGAACATGGGGAACACACAGAGGAAATTCTCACCCAGTTGGGATTTTCCAAAGACACGATTTCAGGATTCAAAAAAGACAGAGTCATTTAACGGGTCTTGCTTTTTTAATCGAACTTCTGTACTTTGTCCTAGGGGGGAGGTATACTCTCCCTGAAACAAATGTATATGAAGTACTTACAAGTATCAGACCTCCACCTTTCCTCAGCCTCAAAAGAAGAAGAATCGTATTCTCTCGCAGTCCTCAAAGAAATTTTTGAAACAGCAGAAACAAAAGCTTGTGAACGAGTACTTTTTTGTGGGGATGTTTTTAATACATTTCCAGACCTAGAAACCTTACGGTCTGGGTTTTTAAAAGTTGTCTCAACCTATTCTGGACTTGTTTATTTTTTACCAGGGAACCATGAGGTCTTAGAAAAAAAGGGAAACCAAAACACATATTCCGCCTATGATTGGTCCAAAAAAGTCATTGTACTCGACCAACTCCCTTTTACATTATTCGAAGAAAATGGAATCGAGTTTGTAGCCATCCCCCACCAAGAAAACTATTCCGAAATTTTACTCAACCCCCCTCCAAGAAAAAAAACACAAATACGCATTGGTCTTGCTCATGGGACAGTATCAGGTATGAGTTTCACCGGCCTACAAGAAGAAGAGGAAGAAGGTGGATCCTACTTAGACCCCAATTTACTACAAACCTTAGAATTGGATTATTTGGCAATTGGCCATTTGCATAAACACCGATTTGGCAATGTCGGAAACTGTAATGTTGGTTATGCGGGATCATCTCGCGTTTGGAGAAAAGGGGAAGTGGGACCAAGAGGTGGAATTTTACTCGAAGTCAAACAAGGAAAGGTTCATACAGAATTTGTCCCTTGGTTATCAGCTGGAGAATACCGCGAAATCATCGTGAGTCTAGATACAGATGGAAATCCAGAGTTTAGTCCAGAAGAATACTTACAAAATACAAATCCCAATGATTGGATTTGTTTTCGGTTTGTTGGGTATGTGGATTCGATGGAAGGAAAACAAAAATTCCAAGAAACCATCCTTCAGGAATGGAAATCAAAATTTAGAATTTGTGAATTTGATCCCGATGAATCTCAAATTGTTGTCATCCAACACATTTCAGAAAACGAGTTCATCAAACAATTTTTAGATAAAATGAATGAACGAAAAAGTCAAATGGATCCGAGTTTGTGGAGACATACTCGCGTAACAGGCATTCGTTTTATTTTAGATGGAGGAAAAGTAAAGTGAAACTGAAATTAGAAAACTTCGGAATTTTTTCCTCAAAAGAATTTCCCATCGAACGGATCACCGTGTTTACAGGTCCCAATGAATCAGGAAAAACTACCATCTTAGACGCGTTTGTATCAGCCCTTGTCAAAGTGGTAGGTAGTACAAAGTATGGAACCATCCTCAATGCCAGATACCAGGCCAATCGAAAATCCGATTTGGGTGTGTCCAAACAATCACTCTCTCAAAATTTATACTTAAACTCCCTTGTGATCCGAGAAGGGAATATGGATGTGGGATCCGAAAAAGAACTCATCCAAGTCATCGAACAATCCATCTTTGACAGTGGTTATAACCCAACTCACTTAAAGGAAATGGCGGAACAACAAGTGGCAAAAACTGGTGTCAGAAAAGTTGCCAAAGATTGGATGGCTACACTTTCTGAATTAGAATCCGCCAAACAAAAGTTTGATCTGAGTGAGCGAACTCTAAACCAAATCGCAAACCAATTTGCCGAACTACCTACTTGGGAATTGGAACGACAATCCAAAAAAGCCGAAGTAGAAACATTGACAATCGAACGAACAAATCTCCAAAAACAATTCGAAGAGTTAAAAGAAAAAGAACTCCATACGGAAGCAGACCGAGTGTACCAACAAATTCTACAATGGGAAATGTTTTCTTCCGCTAACAAAGAAGAGGTGGCGGGATTACAGGTAGATGCAGAAAAAAAAGCAAAAGAATTAGAAGAAAACATTCGCTCCAAAAAACAAAAAATTTCTCTCCAAAAGGAACAAATTGGTTCCTCGGATTCCAAAATCGAATCCGTAAAAACTTCCAAAATCCAATCCGAAACCAAATTCCAGTCGTTAGAATTTTATTATTCATCCTTTGAAACTTGGAAAGAAACGGTGAACAAATTCCAACAAGATTTTCCTGTTGTTTCCGTTGTCACTTGGAATCCAACAAACAGGAATTTGGCGTTTGGTTCCTTTGTGGGAGTCCTCATTTCTCTGATTGCTGTTTTATTCACTGACTACGGTTTTGGGATGTATTTACCACTTATTCTCTTTTTAGGGCTCACTTTGTTTTTTGGAACAAAGATGAAAGATACCCGGTTGGAAAAAGACGAATCCAAATGGAACGAAATGGTGAGGCGAATTGCCAGTGAAATGGAAACTAAAACCTTGGGTGTTTGGAAACCAGACTCCTTACACTTAGATTCTCTCCAAATGGCCTTCCAAAGATTTGATAGGGAATATACAAAACAAAAGTTAGAACTACAATCACTCAAGGAACAAATCACAAAACTCGAATCTGAATTTGAAACCTTACAAAACCAATCCAAAAAAGAAAAACTGGAATTAGAGGAATTAGAATCTTCTATTACCAAGTTCTACCAATCTTTGGGAGTGAAGTCTTTGTCGGAACTGAGCGAACGTTTGGTGGAAGCACGCCTCAAACAGGACAAAATCAAAACCTTAGAAGACAACCTTCGTTTAGAAGGAAAAAAATGGGGAACCACTGATACCGAAGCTCTCAAACTCAAACTCAAAGATAAAATTGTCGATTGGGAGAAAAAAGGAATTGGAAAAGGGTTTGAACTCGAAGATCGCACAAACAAACAAAAGTTAGAGACGGTCATCCAAGAACGATCAGAAACCATTCGCCATTTAGAACAAAGGATTGTAGAGTTAGAAAAAAAATTAGAGACTGGAAAGGCAGTATTGGAATCCCAAATGGTTCCTGCACAAAGGGAATGGGAGAGTTCTAAAAAAACACTTGAGACAAAAGAAAAGAAAAAAGCAGAACTTGAAAAGAATTACCAAGCCTTTGAAGTGCTCATTGAACTCTTTTCGGAAATGGAAGCGGAGAGTACTGACAAAATGTCTTCTCTTGTTCGTTCTTTACAACACAGAATGGATGCCATCAAAGGATCTCTTCCTACAAAACAAATCAAATGGGATGGATTTTCAGATGAAATCCAAGTGGAAACAGAGGCAAACGAAGCTAAGATGGGATTTGGTCAATTGTCTACGGGAACTCGTGAACAAATATCCTATGTTTTACGTTTGGAATATGCTTTCCGAATTGGAACCCAGTACAAACTTCCCTATTTATTGTTAGATGAACCATTTCGTCATATGGACAATGTTCGGCGAAATGCCGCATTGGAATATACTTTACAATGTATTTTGAATGCAGGTGAGGAATGGAAACTGGTATTATTTAGTTTTGATGAGGATTTGGTTACGACAATCAAAGGATTGGCAGAAAAGTGGAAACTTCCCTGCCAGATCCATTCTTTAATTAAACCAGTTTCTTAGCTTCTTCAAGAACGGTGTCATAATTTGGTTCACTTCCGATTTCAGGAACAAGTTCCGTATACCGAACGACATCGTTTTTATCCACAACGAATACGGCTCTAGCAGAAAGACCAGCAAGTGGACCACCAGAGATATGGGTTCCGTAGTTTTTGGAAAACGAAAAATCTTTAAACTGAGAACCAGTGATCAGGTTGTCTGAATCAATGCCTTCTGTGGAACAAAAACGTTTCATGGCAAAAGGAAGGTCACCAGAAATAATGAGAGTTGTGATTCCATTTTCTTTTGCAACTTTTTCATTGAACTTTTTAGTTTCGATAGCACAAACAGGAGTATCAAGGCTCGGTACTGCTACGAGGATTTTTACCTTTCCTGCTAAATCTTTTAAGGATATATCACTTAAATCTTGTTTGGCGACTTTAAAATCGGGAGCTTTGTCTCCTGGTTTTGGGATGGATCCTTCGAGAGGTACGGGATTTCCTTTGAGTGTTACTTGAGCCATATTTTCTCCTATGTTTCTATTAGACTAAAACATGAGTCTCTTAGGTCTTTCCTTCTTTTGGAAGGATTTTTTCCATCCAAAGGAAAGATTCTGTTAGTTCTCCTTTTTGGATGGTCGCACTTAAAAAACGTACACGTTCCAAAATCCAAGTAGGTGAGTGATCACTGAGGCCCTCAAAAGCATTAAGCTCTTCTGCATTTAATTTTCCATCAAAGGAGGCACAAATAGCAAAGATGGATACTGGCCATTTTTTCTCTTCTGTTGTAAGACCTTGTAACGACAAAACAAAATGTTCCCAATCATCCAGGTTTTGTAAATTTGCTCTTTTGGGTAAAAGCCCAAGTAACCCAAAGAGTAAGTATTCAAAATTGGGATGGAAGGTTTTGGTATAGACTATAGAAAGGGCCACAGTACGTAACACCGATTCAATGAGTTTTGGATTTCGGTTTTTTGCTTTGATTTGGAGTAAAATGGAATCTGCTAATTTTCGTGTGATGATTCGTTTTCGGAGTTCAAAAAGAATCATGTAGGTGGTGACAGCATCCCAAATCCCTGTGATGGGACCTGAGATGTATTCAATGAGAAACCGTAAACTTGTCCTACCCAAAATCACTTTTAACATTAGTTTTGCGAAGATATTGGAAAGGAAAACCTTACTTTTATAGAGTAATGTGCGAAAGAACAATGCTCTCTCGTTTAAATGTTTATAGGGATCAATTCCATACAAACGGATCCTTGGGTCAGGGATTTCCAAAACAAGTCGTGCCATCATCCCAGGAATCGGTGTGATGAGTTCGGGTTCGTCTGCCAGTTCCACATCAGCTGCCTTTGCCATCTGGTAAGAAAGATAGAACCCCAATCGAAACAAGAGGTAAAACTCAATCACAGTCACGATGGTGAGTAAGGATACAAACCAAAAGAGACCTTCATACGAAACCTTGGAGAAGGATTCGTATGAAATAGGAGGTAAATATACAGAAAGATACACAAAGAGAACGGAAGGGAAAAATCCGATCCAAAAAGACCAAAAACTCCCCCAAAAGAGGAGCCGTTTCGAAACCTTCGAAAAACCTTTCTCTCCTTCGGACTTCTGTTCTTTCGTAAGAGTACGCAAGGAAATGAGAACTCGGCGCCCCCATTGTTCTAAAATTCCTGGTTTGTAACGATCTGTACTCATTTTTTTTGCAACCGGAATCTGATTTCGGACTCCCACTCCATGGAACAGGAATTTTCTATGACGACACAAGCTGAAATCAAAGTCAAAAACCCAATCGATTGGGTGACCACGATTTTTTTACTCACATCACCACTCGTTGGTATTTTCGGAACCCTCTATGTGTATCTTTATGAATCCATTCATTTAGGAACTTGGGCACTCTTTTTGTTTTATTTTTTTGCAACAGGTATGGGGATTACAGTCGGTTACCACAGACTTTTTTCTCACAAAGCCTATGAAGCCAAATCTCCCATAAAACTTTTGTTATTATTATTTGGTGCTGCTGCCTTTCAATCCACTGCACTTGAATGGAGTGAAGACCATCGTATCCATCATAAATTTGTAGATACTGACAAAGACCCATACTCCATTAAAAAAGGGTTTTGGTATGCTCATATTGGTTGGTTATTTCGCAAACGAAAGTATGTAGGCCAAGGGGTACAAGATTTGATGAATGACCCACTTGTGGTTTGGCAACACAAACATTTTTATTCGATTTCAATCTTTATGTGTTTTATCCTGCCAGGTCTTATCACCATGTTATGGGGGTCCTTTTTAGAAGGATTTTTTGTAGCTGGGTTTTTACGTTTGTTTGTGGTTCACCAGTTTACTTTCTTTATCAACAGTGCTTGCCATGTTTGGGGAGAAAGAACTTTTTCAAAAGAACAAACAGCACGTGACAATTGGATCATCGCCTTTTTTACGTTTGGTGAAGGATACCACAACTTCCACCACGAATTCCAAATGGACTACCGCAATGGAATCCGTTGGTATGATTATGATCCATCCAAATGGATGATCAAATTCCTTTCTTTTTTTGGTCTCACTTACAATTTGAAAAAAGTTTCTGAAGAAAAGATCTTACAAAAAACGATGTTTATCAAAGAAAAGGAAACATTACACCTGTATGCAAATCTCGGTGAAGAAAAACTAAAAACTTGGTCAGAACAATTGGCTCATCTCAGAGAAACTGCCATCGCAGAATACCAAAAATGGTCCAAAGCAAAACAAACTGAGAATCAAACTGAAGCAGGACTTTCCAAAAAGAACTTTGAAACCACAAAGGAAAATTGGGAAAAACTCTTAAGTCGTCCTCTTTTTTCGTAATAATTTACCCTCTCACCTCCCTAAAGATTTCTTTAGGGAGATTTGGTACATCACCTGGACCCACTAACGGTAAGTAGACCATAAATAATGTTCTACCGGGGGACGATTCCACTTCAATCCTTCCTTTGTGTTTTTCGATGATTCCTTTCACAATCCCAAGCCCAAGACCTGTTCCTTCGCCTTGGTCTTTTGTTGTAAAAAATGGATCCCAAATTTTGTCTTTAATTTCAGTGGGAATCCCTGATCCATTGTCTTCAAAACTAACCATCACATATTCTTCTCCAATCCTTCTGGAAGAAATAATGAGTTTTGGGTGTTCGACTTTTTTCATCGCATGGATGGCATTGGTGATGAGATTTGTCCAAACCTGGTTGAGTTCATCCAAATTACACCGAACAAGAGGGATCGTTCCATAATTACGTTCAATTTCCACACCATGTTTGATTTGGTTTTGCATAATCACCAGTGTGTTTTCAAGTCCTTCATGTATGTCTGATACTTCGTATGAATTTTGGCCTAGATGGGAATAGTATTTTAAAGCTTTCACGATCCTAACAATATTACGAATCGCATATTTGATATTTTTGATATTACGTTGTAGGCTTAACGTGTTCTTTAACATCTCAAAGGTTTCTTTTCCGCCCGATTTCCAAATACGTAATAATTCTTCTTGCATATGCATGAGGTGGTGATCGATGAGAAAGGTTGCAAGATCAGTAGCATCGTTTTCTGGCATCCCATCATGTATGAACTTGAGTTTGGTTTCTTTTTTCAGTTTGAATTTGTCTTTTGGATCAATTTTAGTATTGGGATCTTCTTTGACAAAACTGAATAAGATATCCAAATACAAAGAACGAAAATCAGGATTTTGAATGAGGTGTGTAATATCACCTAAGTGGGATAAGACGAAAACCAGATTGGCATCCAGATTGTCTGCGGCACCATTGATGACGGCAGCTGGTGTGTTGATTTCATGAGCAATTCCTGCTACCATCACCCCAAGAGAAGCCATTTTTTCCGATTGGACAAGATGGGCTTGTGTTTCTTCTAACTCCTTTGTTCTTTCTCTTACCTTTGCTTCCAAGGTTTCAGTTAAGTTTAGCAACTGTTGGTAAATCATAGAATTGGAAAGGGACATGAGTGAAACCGAAAGGATATCTAAAATGATTTCAATTTCTTCTAAATCGTAAATTTTCCCTTCTTTGTGTTTTCCAAGTAAGATAAAACCCACCAAACTTGATTTAATCGAAAGAGTCGCTACCAATTCAGAACGAGTATCGCTAAAAAAATGTAATGCTTCCTTTGCAATTTTTTCATGACTTGGGGATACATATTGGATAAAATTTTCTTTGATATGAATCCCTTCTCGTTCGGATAGCCAAAGCAAAAATGGATTAAAAACAGGAATGGATGGTAAGTCAGAATGTTGGTGGTCTTTGGATGTTAAGAAAGGTCTTGGTCTAAATTGGCCTTCCTTTTCATCCCATGTGTACACTTGCACAAACTCTGCAGGAATTTTAGAAGCTAAAAATTGGCTAATGGTTTCACTAATTTGGTCTGGATCATTAAACGAGATCAGTTCTTCCTTGAATTTCTCTAAGGCAAAGAGGTTTTGAACGAGTTCATCTCGTTTTTTTGGTTTTTCTTCACCTTGCGATTGATTCATACGAGGGATAAAGAAAAAGAGAGTGAAACTGAAACAACCCATACCAACCGCAACCAAGGATAAGAAAGGAGAAGATTGGATTTTGCTTAATCCATAAGCAAAGGCAAACCATCCAAAACTGGATGTTAGAATGATGAAAGTACGAAAGAAAACTTGTATTTGCATGTCGATTGTATACAATGTACGAACTAGAATATTTTGGTGTTGAATCCACTTGGGTAAAGAACTATTTACAATCGCACGTATCTTTGGTGCCTATTATGAAATTTATTCAGAGGCCACTTCCTATGCCCTAGCTGTACTCAAAGGGAAACTCCGCCTTAAAAATTCAAACGAACGCCATCCCTTCGTGGTCGGTGACATGATTCTAGCCGAAAAATCGTCGGGGGAAGAGTGGGTCATCTCAGAACGATTGGAACGTAAAAACTACCTCACTCGCAAAAGTGATAAAGGCGACAGTCATGTGTTATGTGCAAATTTAGACCAAGTGGCAATCCTTGCTTCTTGTAAAGACCCAGAGACAAAACCAGGGTTTATAGACAGACTACTCGCTGCTTCCTATCATACAGAAATTCCACCTCTGATCATTTTTACAAAAAAGGATCTTGTTTCTGAAGAAGAGATTACAGATAGAGAAACCTACTATAGAGAGTTAGGTTATGATGTCATGAGTGTATCCCTTCTTTCTGAAGAATCGATCCTACCTCTATGGGAAAAAATTAAAGGCAAACGTACGTTCCTCTGTGGAAACTCAGGTGTGGGCAAATCCACTCTCATGAACCACCTCCACCAAAAAACCGTTCAACGAACCAATTTGGTAAGTGGTTCTACAAAAAAAGGAAAACACACCACCACCAATTCCTTTGCTCTATTTTTGGAAGGAAATACCGTCCTCATCGACTCCCCAGGCGTCAAAGAATGGGGGATTTTGCACCTCACTCCAATCGAACTTTGGGAAAGTTTTCCTGAATTACGCAAAGTAAAGGAAAGTTGTCAGGAAATTTATTGCTGTGAACTGGGTTCTGAGTGTCCAATGCGTAAATACATGAATGAAACCATGGACGAAACCCGAAAAAAGAGCCTCGAATCCATGATCGAAAGTTTGGAGAACCCCTACCGTGTGACCCGCAGGGACCATTGGTCAAAAGCTGTCACAAAAAGATATTAGGGAAAAGAGTTGCCAAGGCTTCAGTTGTTATCTATTTTAAGAATGTTATTTCCGGAGGAAGGAATATGAAACGTACAATCATACAAAAATTGTCGGTTTTGGGATTTGTGGCGATTTTTGCCATGTTTGCCGTAGCTTGCCAAAAAGACTCAAAAGAGACTGTAACAAACGTTACAGATAAAAACCAACCAGCTAGTAATGTGATCATTGCCTTTGTAAAAGGTGATGTAGTCGTATTAAGAGAAAATGGGCAAATCAAACCAAGCTTAGGTGATACATTAACTTCACAAGACACAATTGTTACAGGTGAAAATGGATCTGTTGAACTTTTGGTAGGTGAAGACGGTGTTCTCAAACTAAACAAAAATACTTCACTCAGTGTAAGCCAAGCATTTGCTGCAAACGATGGAACGCGTGAAACAGAAGTGAACATGCAATACGGAAAACTAGTAACTGTTCTTCGTAAAGAAAGAAAAACAGAATCTTTCAGTGTTGTGACTCCAACGTCAATCGCGGGTGTTCGTGGAACGATCTTCCTTACTAATGTAGAAAATCCTTCTGCTAAAGGTGGAAACGTAGGATGTGGATCCTCAAATTGTGTTGTAAAGTATACGGTTCTTGATGGTGCGGTTGCGATCCGTAAATCAAACTCTGATAATGAAATCGTAGTCGACAAACAAAAGTCAGCTGAAGTGGCTTCTGACACAAAACTTTCTGATAAAATGATCAAACCAATGGACAAACAATCCTTAGGTGAAATGAAAGAAATGTTAGTGTTTGAAAACACAAAAATGTTACAGTTTGAGTCTCTTGCAAATGAACTCAAATCAAACAATGAAGAACTTCAAAAGATGAACCTAGGTTCTTCTGTCGAAGAATTAGAAAAAGCAGCAAAAACTCGTGAAATCACCAAATCAAAGTCAGATGAAGTGATCACTACTGCAAAATCAATTGAAGATTCTAAATACATCAAAAAAGATGTGCAAAAAGATTCACTAAAATTAGCTCCAAAAGAGAGTTTTGATAAGACGAAATGAGATATGTTTATTTACCGGTCCTTTGTTTTTTAGTCGGTTATTGTTCTTCGGTCACAAAGATCGAAACACTCAATCGAAGTTTTACAAAACCTAAGTTTGTCACTCCAGATCTTGGAGAGTCTGAACCCCTTCCTTCGGGTAGAGATTACAGAGAACGACTGGTAAATAAATCAACCCCAAGTTTCACTCTCCTCTGGAAACAAATTCCAGAGGGGTTTTCTCCATCTGACTTAGCCCTCATAGAAGAAAAAATCCTCTTCCCTCATTCCAAATTGGGTACATACCAAAAAGCCCCGATCAAACAAGATCCCAAGTTTTTTGAGTTGAATGATATTGATATCATTTTGGAACTCAGTCTTTCCAAATCTGCGGATCGAATGACAGTGGACGTCCAATACAAAGACCCTGTTCTTTCACAAAACTTTGGTAAGGCGGTTTTTGTTTACCAAGAAGAAAAAGAACCAAAAACCAAATCAACAAAGTCCTTCGATGTCTTTCATGGAAAAAAACACCTCCTCCCTTTAACAGAGTTTGTTCCTGCTTATTTTCTAGAGGTTTCTTCTCCTTCTGTTGATGAATTACGAAATTATTTTACATCTTCCTTACAAGGGAAAGTTTCTGTTTTTTCTACATCTCCCGGCACAACCATTTATCTGGATGGGGTCGAAGTGGGAAAAGCACCTTTACTCAATTACACACTGATCAATGGAAAACATACACTTTCATTTGCAAAACCTGGTAAAGACCAAGTAAAACGAAACATCTTAGTTCGTGCAGGGAAAACAACAAGAGTATTCCAAGAATGGAATGATGATATTTCCCAAGGAACTGTCGTTGTTTCTAGTTTCCCTCCTGGGCTTGATGTTGTCATTGATGGACAAAAAAAAGGTAAAACACAATATGCTGAATCAGGAGTTCCTTACGGAAGTTATCCGGTCCAATTCATTCGTACCACAACAGATTCCCATTTTGAATATGCAAAGGCAGGAATCAAAATTCGACCAAAACAAATTACATCAATTGCTTTACCAATTTCTTTGGAAGATGGAGTGGGTTGGGAATCTGAAGAATTTTGGAACCTGTCAACACCTTCACCTAACTTCTCTGCAACATTTCCAGGCAAATTGACATTTGCAAAAAACAAAGAATTACCGAAGGGTTGGTATGGAGTTTTTTCTGAAGACCTCATTCCTGATTACCTTGAAGTTGAACTCATACTAGATTTAAAAAAAGAATACAATGGTGCGCTTGGGCTTTCAATCCATGACCATTCTCAAAACTCGATTTTAGTGTATGTAGACCAAACTGATTTTCATATCGTGAAGTTCTCACAATCTGAATCAGAAGCACCAGTTCGTTCCTCATATCGATGGAATAAGGAAGATGAACTCAAAGGCCGTAGCATAAAGTTCACAACTGATATTGAGAAAAAAATGATACGTTTGTATTTGGGTAACAAAATGGTTGAGGAATTTCCTTGGAATTTTGAAACATTTTGGAATATAGGTGTTCTCACTCCACATAATGCCCCTTTGGTGGGAGTCCCACTCAGAGGATTAAAAATCCAGTACCCAGACATGGTTAAGTTTGAACAAAGGTTCCAAAAATGAAACAATTGATTGTTGTATCCGTTTTACTCGTCACATTTATTGGTTGTAGGTCTCGTGATTTTCAGTCTGTCACTGTAAAAGATTCTGTTGTAGAAAAATCAAATGCTTCAGATCGACAAAAAATCGAAGAAGCTAGAACTCTTATCGCTGATGGAAGTAATGAATTCCAAAAAGGAAACATTGATGTTGCCTTAGAAAAAGCAAAATCTTCGATCCAAACATTTGAACTTGTTGAAGGGTATGCGTTACTTGGTGCATCCTATTACCAGTTAGGTGAATATGAAAATGCCAAATCTGCGTATGAAAAAGGGAATAATTTAGACCCTCAAAATGAGAAAATCCTTATCGGACTGGGAACAGTTCAATCTACTTTAGGTGAGAATGAAGCTGCACTCAATACGTATCAAACTCTCAATAAACTAAGACCAGAAGAATCCATTTACACATACAAAACCGGACTTTTATTAAAAAACTTAGGTCGTTACCAAGAAAGTTTGGTCACTTTGAAGTCATTAGAAGATAAAAAAGATTTCCCATATCCGATTGAATTACTCAATCAATTAGGTGATGTTTGTTTAGAACTAAAACGATATGATGAAGCTGAGAGTTATTTTGCAAAAGCTGAAAAATTAAATCCAGAACTTAAGTCTGCAAAAGACGCAAAACTTTCCACTAAAATTGCTTCTCTCATCCAAAGAGGAAATGATTTTTTAAACAAAAAAAATTATGCAGAAGCAACTAACGAATTCAAAAAAGCTTCGGAATTACAGCCTCAAAATGCTTCGGTATGGTCCTTTTTAGGGAACGCACAATTATTAAATGGAAAATTGAAAGAGAGTGAAGAGAGTTTTAAAAAATCTATCTCCCTCTCTGATACAAATGCAAATGCGTACGTTGGTCTGTGTAACGTTCTCATTCAAACACACAATTATTCAGATTGTTTAAAAACTTCCAAACAAGCCTTACAAAAAGTTCCTAAAAACGCTGAGATTCGCAACAAACAAGGGATATGTGAGTGGAAATGGGGTGAAGTAAAAAAAGCAACACTTAGTTTCCAAGATGCATCCGCTTGGGATCCAAATTTTATCGAACCTAAAATGAATTTGGCATATGTTTTAATTGATTCAGGTCGTTTTGATGAAGCATTAGATGTTTTAAAAAAAGCTGAAACACATCCAAAAGCAAAAAAAGAAGACATCAGAAAAGCGAAAGTCTTAGCAGAATCACAAAAATTCATAGCAAGTGGTGATGCTTTTTTACGCCAAGGAAAACGTAAACAAGCGTTTGATGAATATGGCAAAGCAATGGGTGTAAATCCTGAAAACCCAGCCGTTCAAAATGCCTTTGGCCGTGGATACTTTGCGTTCAGTGAATACAAAAAAGCAGAAGGTTCTTACTTAGAAGCTTACCGTTTGGACAATGCCAATCCAGGAGCGTTACAAGGCCTAGCTCGTGTGTATGCAAAAACGGGTGAGTCCAAAAAAGAAAAAGAATACATTAAAAAATTGGAAACTCTTTCCGCTACAGATCCATTTAGTGCCATCACACTGGGAAGGATTGCAGAGGATGCAAGTAAGTGGGATGAAGCTGAGTCCATTTATATGGGAATTAAGAAAAAGTTCCCAGGAAATGAAGCAGTAGATTATCGATTGGGAAGTTTGTACTACAAACGAGCTGTAGAGGAAAATACAAAAGAGAATTATACAAAAGCAAACGAGTTCATTCAAAAATCCAAAAAATACACAAAGGACATTCCTGAACTCATTGAAACTGAAAAAACTGTTTCGGAGAACTCTCGTTTTGCGGAGATATTACCATTAGTCAAAGAAGGTAATACACTTTTTAATCGTAAAAAATTCATTGAAGCTGTGACACCTTACCAAAAAGCATATGACCGAGTGCCAAAAGCTTCTCTCCTTGTCAAAATTGCAGAGTGTTATATTGAAAAAGGAGAAGAGGAAAAAGGCCTCTCCATTTTAGAAAATGCTGTAAAATCCAATAAAGAAAATGCCATCTCTTTCAAAGAAGGGATTTATTCCTTCTACTATAAAAAGGGAGAACTCAAACGTGCCGAAGATGGTTTCTATGACATTTTAAGAGAAAAGCCAGATTCATATTACGCCTATTACATGTTAGGTCTTGTTACCATGAAGCGTAAAAATTATGAAGCAGCGATTGGTGAATTTGACAAAGCTATCCTAGTGAATCCAAACTTTGCTCCAAGTAATGTCGCAAAAGGTCTTGCGTATTATAAATTGAACCAAATGGATGCAGCCAAACGTGAATTTGAAAAGGCTAGAGCAAAAGATTCCGAATTTGGACTTTCTTCTTATAACTTAGCAATTGCTTATTTCAATGAAGATCTTACAAACGAAGCAAAATCAATTCTTGAATCCATTCGTAAATCAGATCCTGATTTTATGGATGGTGAAATCCAATTGGCGTACATTTACTTCAAAGAAAATAAATTGGATGAAGCTGAAAAAACCATTGATCGTGTTTTAAAAGAAGAACCATCTGCAGAAGCAATGTTTGCCCAATTCCGTATCTTGGATGCAAAACAAAAACAATCTCCATCCGAGAAAACCAAGTCCAAACGAAATGCAGTAAAAGAAAAAATCTTACGTGAATATGGTGAAACAAAATACGCAAGGTTACTTCCTTCTGATGCTTTAGATGATGAACCACTCCATGTAACAGATCTCAATTTATCGGGAACACCAGTTTCTACTCCGATTGTGTACCCAAATCGTATCATCGTAAACTATGGAACTGCGATAGTAGGTTATGACCGCATCACCAAGGAACTTGTTTGGAAACAATACACTTCTACTCCATTCCAGTTACTTGTGGCGGGTAAAGAACTCGTAGGAATTTCCAATGATACTGCAACCAAAATTTATCCTGAATCAGGAAAGATGTCTTTCAAAAAACAGGTATTAGCTGGTTGGAAAGTAAAACAAGGGTCAGCTGACAATAATGGATTTTTTCTCTTATTGGAAAAAGATAAATCTCCCAATCGAAAACTGGTTCGTACCAATCCAAATTTAGAAATCCAAGAAGAATGGAATGGAAATGATTTTGTTGGATTCTCTCTTAATGGGGAAGGAAAACTATTTGTGATTCGTGATACTAAAAAAGACTTTTTAGTACAAGTTTTTAGTCCATCTGTGCCAAATGAAAAGGAATCTAAAATATCACTTCCTATCGCCAAAAAAGATACAAAAGAGTCTGCAAATTTCTTAGGTTGTCTTGAAGAATCTTGTTTGGTTCAACTTGGTGGCCAAATCTACGAAGGCACTGAAAAAGCAAAATTATATGCCATCGGCAAAACTGAATCGGTAAGATCTGTTTTAAAAAATCCCGACTCACTCCTTGTAAATACAGAGAACACCACCTATCTTTGGAAAGGTGGCTCAAAATGGAAAGATTCATACCAAATCGAAGGTGATTTTTATTACCCTATGGATGGTTTGGTAGTCGAAGGAAGATCTAAGGAATTAGTGATCATCAAAGGAAAGGAAAAAACACCAGTCCCTTGGAAAGGTGATCGTGACGGTTTGCGAATCAGCACGGTGACCGTAGATTAGAGTGTTTGGGTTTTCCATCAAACTTCATTTTACTGAAATCTAAACCGGTAGGTGCGGATGAAAAACGATATAACGAATCATAAAGGTTTGGTTCGTTTTAAGTAATAAATCCGCTTCCCTTCACCTCGTTTTTCCGCCTCAAAAAATGAAATGGGAAATCCAGGCCTCTCAAATTCGTATTCTTTATTCTTCCATAAAAACTCAGGAAATTTCCGAAATAGGGAGATGGTTTTTCTCGCATAAGGACCATAGTCAGTAGCAAATAAAAGTTCACCACCTGGTTTTAACAAACTGTATATTTGTTGTATCATATGAGGTTGCATCAGTCTGTTTTTATGATGCTTTTTTTTGGGCCAGGGATCGGGAAAATTGATGATGATTTTGTCAAAAATTTCTTTCTCAAGGAGTTCATCGAAAAACCATTGGAAGTTAACGGTCATATAACGAATATTTTCCAAACCTAACGTTTTTCTTTGTTTTTCGGTGTGGATGATGCGGTTTACCTTTTTTTCCATGAGTAGGTAACCTGTTTGTTGGTCATTTTTTGCCAATTCAATGGCAACTTCACCCCAACCAGAACCTAACTCCAAAACAAAGTTTTTGGTGTGAGCAGGGAAAGAATTTTTTAGGTCGATTTTTTTCCCGCGTTCGTTAGGTTGCAGGAGATAGTCAGACTTGTAGGAAGATCTAATGGTAAACTTCCAAAGTTTTTCTTGGATTTCTGGATTAACTAACAATTGCTTTTCTTCCGATGATTTAATGTCAGGATTTTTAAAAGGAACTAGATGAAAATAACTCTTTTTGGTGTGAGAGGTAGTCTTCCCACTCCGATTTCAAAACAGGAACAACGAGAAAAAACCTTAAAGATTCTGCATTTAGCAAAAGAAGAGTGGAAAAAAGATCCAAACGGTTTTTCCGAAGAGGAGTTTTTAAACCATCTACCAATCCCTCTCTCACAAGACTTAGGTGGCAATACAACCTGTGTTTTGATCGAAGGTGATGGTGGAGAAAGAGTGATTTTGGATATGGGAACTGGGTTACGTGTACTTGGAAACCAACTGGCACAAGAAGCTTTTAGTGGAAAAGAGATAGATCTCCATATTCTTGTTTCTCACACACATTGGGATCATATCCAAGGTTGGCCTTTTTTCAAACCAGGTTATTCTCCTTCAGTTAACATTCATTTTTATTCTTGTATACCCAATTTAGAAGAACGTTTGGAAAGACAACAACACCCAGAAAACTTTCCTGTCACCTTCCAACAGATGGCTTCTAAAAAACATTTCCATCTATGGAAAGAATTTGAATCCTATATGTTAGGTGGTCTAAAAATCATTCCTTTTGGGCTTCGCCATCCAGGTTCGTGTACAGGTTACAGGATTAGAGAAGGGAATAAAATATTTTTATTTTGTACGGATGTTGAATACCGTGAAGAAGATAGAGAACATTTATTAAAGATGAAACCCCAAATTGCTGGCGCAGATCTTATCATCATCGATGCACAGTATAGCACTTCTGAAGCGGAGAAAAAAATAGGTTGGGGGCATACTGCAGTCAGCAAGGCTGTTGAATTCGCAGAAATGATGGAAATCCGATCTGTGGTTTTAACTCACCATGAACCTGACCATACTGACCATGAAGTGGCAAGGATCATCTTAGATGAAGCACGTTTATTAAAACCAGGTGGGATGCAAGTACACATTGCACATGAAGGCCAAAAGTTTATTTTATAAGACTTGCTACAGACAATCACTCGTTAATCAAATAATTGGAATGGTAACCTTTTGCTTCCCCTGAATATTCAGGGCATTCTAATTTAAGTTCTGCTAACCAATGGATTTGGTAGGGTTTTGCAAAAAACAATTGGATGAAAAATCGTAAAAAAGAAGAAATATTTTCCAAGGCACTCATGGTTGCGATGGGACGAGTTCGTTTTACATTCAATTTACAAGTTTCATTTTGGAAGTATAAAATTTCCGATTTTGGGATCGTATAACCGGAAGTAGGTTCTTTTTCCCATTCTAAAACTTCTACCCTCTCAACTGTTCCTTCTAAGATTAAATTTCCTGATGGATTGAGAACAGCAACTCTACGGAAAAATTCACCTGGGAAATTAGAATTTCCAATAAAACCACCTGTAAAAATTCGATAATTGTCTTTCGTTTGGGAACGTACCAGTTCCCATTTTTTGGAAAATTGATAAACTGCTTCATTGGTAAGGATATGTTCGAGTCCACCTACACCTTTTACTTCTTCTGTTACATCTTTGTAGCGAATGGTTCCCGTGACTGTAGAATAGGAAAAAGGGATGTCAGCTTGTACGAATTTTCCTTTTTCCATTAAAGGAAATTTTCCTTTGGAAATGGGAACATTGCCTCTACGTGGTTTGTAATCCAGTTTGATTTCCCAATCACCATAGTTCATATAAAACGAATACACTCCGTTTTTATATTCCATCCAGTTTTCACCACTTCGTTGGTAAAACTGTCCTTTTTTAAATTCATAGTCTTCTGCATCAAATTCGCGAGTGGAATAAAAGACAGGTTGTTCTTTGGTTTTTAACAGTAATGAGATTCCATTGTTTAAGGAACCAGGACCAAAATTACTCACAAGAAAAGTTGCAAAGAGATTGTACTTTTCATTTCGAAAGGTAAAATTCCAACCTTGCAGATAACCTTCTTCAGGGTAGTGTTGTGTTTTAAAATCTTCAGCAGAAAGGTTTTGGGATACACTTACAAAAACCAAAACAATCAATAGGAGGTTACCAATGTTACTCTTCCATCGCACCGCCAAAGACTAAATGGGCCTGAAAAAAGAAGCAAGGTTTTTCTTGGGGATTTCCTTTAAATGGATAAAAGAGTCGGAACGGAGATCGAATAGAGATCACCCAAACACACTAAAGAGAACACTGGGTGTTCTGTATTTCCAATTTGTCGTAAGCGCTCCCTTTCCTCGGCTATGCCATCCACATGGATCCAGGTTTCCGTTTCCTCATGGGGTAAAATGCGGCAAGCTACTTGGTATTCAAACGGGCCTATCTTTGCAAAAAAGATTTGGACAGAGTTTGGATCAGAATCGGCAAGAAGTCGCCTAAATCCAAATTGTTTGGATTTGGTTTCCCCTCTCATTTCGTAATAATGGTTTAAAATCCTAAGGATATGTAAAAACTCTTCCTTTTTCGAAACCAATTCATGCCAGGATAAATCATTGTCATTCATACCAAAGGGAGGTAAACGAGAGAGTGACTTGGTTCTCAAAAACGGATTCTCACTTGAAAAATACTTTCCCCTATCCAAGATGAACGAAACAGACATGGTCACGGAGATCTTAGAAATATTCTGGAAAGAGAAACTTCGGTTCGCCCAATACTGTTTTGATGAATTGGCTAAAATGGATGCCAAATCCTTCCAAGAAAAAGGGAAAACCGGAAAATCACCCCTTTGGGTGTTAAACCAAATGGTATCCTATGACAAAACCTTTCGGTTTTATTTGCCCATCTCACTCAAACTCAGTAGTTTTTTCTTTTTTCATAGTTTCAAAGACCAGGAAATCGAAAAGGATTTGGAAACCATACGTGATCGTTATACTCCTCCTGCATTTCCAACTCATTTTTGGGAAATTCACATTACGGAAGCCAACCAATTAAAAATTAATGCAAATGATCCTTTTGTAGTCGAACATTGTGAATCCTGGAAAGAAGTTTTACTCCAATTAGAAGCGAAACTTTCTCTTGTTTCTGAATCGGACGCATATAGAAAAAGATATACATCCTTCACTGGAATCCATACCATTTCAGGAGCGATCAATAATTCGACAGAGTTCTGTCATTATATTTGGAATCGTTATTTGGGCAGTTCAAATTAAGTCTTATAATTTTTAAGTTAAAATAGTATGAGTTTAGGAGAAATCAATGGGAAAAATTAAAGTAAAAACACCGTTAGTCGAGTTAGACGGCGATGAAATGACAAGAATCATCTGGAAAGAAATCAAAGATCGTTTCATTCACCCTTACTTAGATATTACATTAGAGTATTATGATCTCGGTGTAGAATATCGTGATAAAACGGATGACCAAGTAACTGTTGATTCTGCTAATGCGATCAAAAAACACGGTGTTGGTGTGAAATGTGCGACAATCACTCCAAATGCTGACCGGGTAAAAGAATACAATTTAAAACAAGAGTGGAAATCACCTAACGGAACAATCCGTGCAATTTTAGATGGAACTGTATTTCGTAAACCAATCATTATCAAAAACATTCCAGCGGCTGTTAATTCTTGGAAAAAACCAATCGCGATTGGTCGTCATGCATACGGTGACATCTATCGTGATGTAGAGATTCTTGTAGATGGTCCAGGAAAAGTAGAACTCGTTTATACAGACGCATCTGGAAAAGAAAAACAAAGACTGTTAGTAAATGAATTTAAAGGTGCAGGTGTGGCTCTTGCGATGCACAACTTGGATGAGTCTATTAAGTCTTTTGCAAAAGCATGTTTCACATATGCATTATCTGAAAAAATCAGCATCTGGTTTGCGACAAAAGATACCATTTCAAAAAAATACCATGCTCGTTTCCGTGATATCTTTGATACGATGGCAAAAGAACAAGAATCTGCAATGAAAGCTGCAGGTATCACATACAGTTATTACCTCATTGATGATGCAGTTGCACAAATCATGAAAAACGAGGGTGGTCAACTTTGGGCTCTCATGAACTATGATGGTGACGTGATGAGTGATATGGTTGCTTCTGGTTTTGGATCTCTTGGACTTATGACTTCTGTTCTTGTATCTCCAGATGGAAAATACGAATACGAAGCAGCTCACGGAACTGTGACACGTCACTACCGTAAGTACCAAAAAGGGGAAACTACTTCTACAAACTCAGTAGCATCTATTTTTGCTTGGACAGGTGCACTTGCAAAACGTGGAGAACTCGACGGAACTCCAGATGTAGTGAATTTTGCTCACAAATTAGAAGAGGCAATCATCGAAACAATTGAAGGGGGAGAAATGACAAAAGATCTACTTTCTCTTTCAACGGCAGCAAAAAAGACAGAATTGGATACGTTCCAATTCATGGAAGCTGTACAAAAACGTTTGGATGCTAAACTCAAATAAACAAAACAATTCACCCTGTCTTTTGGCAGGGTGATTTTCTTTATTTTCTTGCCTTCTTTCTTTTTCCTTATCCAATAAACATTCCATGACAAACGAATCCAAGTCTTTACTCGATAGTTTTATGGATTGGTATTTGGTAGAACTTCCCAAAATTGATTCTCCCGCTGTTTTATTCCATTCTTATATTCAATACTTACAATCTTTAGGTTTTGATATCATGAGAGGGAATATGGGAACAAAAACTTTACACCCTCAAGTAGAGACGTTGGCTTATCTTTGGGCACCAAATTCTCAAAAAGAACTATTTGATGTTCAGGTGAATTCTTTATTCCATTCGAGTTTGTTTTACGAATTTCCAGATTCTTCTATTCGGGTCACCAAATTTAGATTAGGTTCTATTCAGTCTTCTCAATTTACAGCAAGTCCCATTCATTATGTTTTAACTGCCAAAAAAACTTATTATTATCAGTTTGATCCCGAGAAAAAAGGAGAATATCCGTATCCTATATTGGAAGAATTAGCACCATTGGGCGGAACCGGGTATCTTGCCGTTCCTGTCATCCAAAAAGGGAATAGTTATGCATTCTTAAGTTTATTAACGAAAAAACCAAATGGATTTAATGAAACAGAAGTAGATTTTTTAACAAAATCTTTAAACCTGATTGCACTGAAATGGTGGACTTTTATCCAATCAGAGCTCACAGAATCCTTACTCAGTATTTATTTAGGGAAAAGAACTGGTTCAACGGTATACTCTGGTAAAATCTATTTAGGTGAGTTAGAGAATATACAATCAGTAATTTGGTTTTCAGATATTCGAAATTATTCTGGCATAAGTGAAACCCTTCCACCTGAAGAAGTTATCAAGTTATTAAATGATTATTTTGGTGTAGCGATTCCTCAAATTGAAAGATTTGGGGGAGAGGTGTTAAAGTTGTTAGGGGATGGTGTCCTTGCAGTATTTCCCTACAATGAGAAAAACAAATTGGTTGTAGGCAAAAAAGTGTTACTCGCAATACGTAAGTTAGGTGAATTGTTAACGCAATTAAACCAAGAAAGAGAAAAAGAGGGTAAAATTTCAATCCATCATGGTGTCGGTTTGCATTCTGGTGAAATCTTGTATGGAAATATCGGATCTATGGATCGTTTGGATTTTACTGTGATTGGAGAAGCTGTTAATTTGACGAGTCGAATAGCCGGAATGTGTGGTGAGTTAGGAAAAGCAGTCCTTGCCTCCGAAAATTTAGCCAAACAAATTCCGGTTAGGTGGGAAGAATTAGGCGAACATAAATTGAAAGGAATCAGCTCTCCGAAAAAAATTTATGCGATTTCGGAGAAAAAAAAATCAGTTCGTGAATCGAACTAGTCATTTTTTTTGGTGTATTATTATCTAATATTTCTATATTTCCAAAGCGAATACAATACTGCTAAACTGTCTTTAAAGAAGCTGAATTTAGATTCAGGAATTTGATTCCAATCGATAGGAAATTCGGATATCTTGAATTGATTTCTATAAAATAAAACAAGTAATTGAGTATCCCATAACCAGCGTAAGTCGGTAATTTTTGGTTTTAATTCTTCGTAAATTGATTTTTTGAATATTTTACATCCACATTGTGGGTCATAAATTTGAATTTTGAAAATTTGATTAAAGTAGAACGAAAACATCCGATTTGCAATGTGTCTATAGAATGATTTTGATACTTTTCGGCCTAACATTGGGATCCGTGATCCGATTACCAAGTCTACTTCTTTATGATTGTTTATGTAATTCCAGATTCTCTCCACTTCGTAAGCAGGAGTTGCTCCATCAGCATCAATAAATCCTAAATAATTCCCTTTTGATTTAGAGAGTCCAAATGATATGGCACCGCCTTTTCCTAAATTGATCTCATAATGAAAAAGTTGCAACTTTGGATTGGATAAAAATAGCTCTAATTTTTTTTGTAGTTTATGAAATTCACTTGTTGGACTACCATCATCAACGATGATAAAATCAATATTCGGATGAAATTGAAAATGATTGATCAAAGTTTCGATATAGTTTGGTAATCGATTCAATTCTCGATAACAAGGGATCACGATACTTAAGTGATTGTTTTTCATATGCTGAGGGAGAAATACTTTTCTCCCTTGATAGTTCTTTGTGGGTTTGTTCTAATTTCAAGTCATTTATCATTCATGGAAAAAAGATACTAACGAACAATAACCCATTTCCCTGCAATCCGACTTAAATAAACGGGAATCGCTGCACCTTTTTTGGAAGTGATAATCGGATCTCCTTTTTTATTTGTAATTTCAAGAATTTGATTGTTACAGAGTAATTTAAACCGAATTTCAGATGGATTGAGTTTCCATGTGGATCCGATAGATTTTGTCATTCCTTGGATTGATTTTAATTCATCGGCTTCATTATAAGGATAGTATCTAACTTCCGATGTATCTTTTGCTCGAAAGGAAGTCGCAGACAAAATCTTTTTTGCATCTTTTGTATTGAGCACTTGAGTGAAGTCTTTTAAAAAAGAAATAGCGGAATCCTCCAATTCTTTTGATAGATTTAAACTTTCTGCTTGTTTCCACAACTCACTTGGTGGCGAGAAGGGGGTTTGAAACGGAATTTCGATCCATAAACCCATTTGTTTTGGATTTGATTGGTTGTGTTCGACTTTTTCTAATAAAACACCTTCATCAGGGAACTGGCCTTTCTGACCAATGATGAGTTTTACCTCAGCTTCACTTGGTAATCCTGACGTTTGTTTTTTATTTTGTTTTCGTTCTGAGAATCGGATTCTAATTTTATTATCGCTAGGTAAGATCCAATAGTTAATATCAGCTTGTCCTGATGAATCCTCATTGGATAAACCACTCCGCACATCATATCCATTCACTTGTATTTCTAAATTTACGGAGTAATTTTTATAAGTAATAATATAATAACCTTCTTTAGGTGGACCTGGTGGTAAGGGTTTTTCTTCCGATAAAATTGGTTGTAAGGTTAAAATCGATAAGAGTAACAAAGTTGCGATTCGTTTCATTCTTTAGTCTCCATGAATGGTAAGGGAGAATTTTACTGAAACACTAAGTAATTGTCGATGTAAAAAATTGATAGAACAAGAAATCTGAGTGGTGTACATGATTTTTTATCGTTATGGAAGGAATTTTTTTCCTTTTCGATCAAAGAAAAAATTGGTTTGGCAAACGTCACAATGAAATCTTCCATATTTTTTGGCAGGGATCGGGTGGTTACAAGAAGGGCAAAGAACCGTTTTGTTTTGGAATGTAGTTAATCTTAAATTATGTTCCAGTCTATCTAGATACTTGTGGTGGACAAATCCATTTGCAAGGATCATTCCAAAGAAAAAAGCCACTACTTGGCCCGCATAGGTACTTCGGATTTCAGTATGGAGTTCTACCAAATACAAGTATCCTTGGATGAGAATCCAGATGCTCAAACTAAAGTAGATGGGTAAATCATTGAATGCTATTTTTTCAAATACCATTGTACTTTTTACTTTGGGAAAAAACACAAAATACATTCCTAAAAAGCCTGAAATCACACCAGAAGTTCCCACAACAGGTACGATGGAGTTCATGTGGAATAAAAAGTAAGTGAGATTTGTAAGGATTCCAAAGAACATAAATAAAAAGAAAAAATTGAGAGGGCCGATTACATCTTCAATATTGTCAGCAAACATGTACAAGTAGATGGCATTTGTTGTCCATTCCACGAAGGAAGAGTTAAAAAAGAAAGAAGAGAATAAATTAAAACCAAATTCTTTTTTGGGAGTAAACGCATAAGTGTTATTTGTATCTAAAAACTGAGTACATAGAGTGATGACTATTAAGCAGAAAGTGATAATTGGGAATCGAAATTTCTGATTTGCTTTTTCAAATACAAACATTGTGAATGATGAGTCTCCATTCCTAATGAAAACTTCTTTGTTTCGTTTGGCAATTCCTTTTTACTTGCAGCTGTTAGATTGTGTTTTCTATTTTTCTAGAACCATAAATAAAAGAAGAATGTCAAACCTAGTAAAATTCCATACAACCACTCATCTCGTTTGTGAAATACGGAAATGAGGTTTTGTTTTGGTGATTTTTTACGATAGGTAAGTATTGAAGAAAAGATAAAAAAATGTAAAAATCCGAATATCGCAATTAGGAATTTATGATTTGGGAATTGGACTCGTAAAACAATAAGGAGAAAAAATAGGATGAGAAATATGAAAAAACCATTTAAATTCAAATACCGATTTTGTTTTTGTTGGTTTTGATTCAATGAATTGAAGTTAAAAAGTCCATGGAGTGAATTTTCATTATGATTCTTTTTGTATTGAAAGTATGCGACGAGAGCCAGTAGAAAAAAAGCAAAGTGAAAGATCAGAAAGACTCGGTGCAAAAAATTCAATTCTTCACCAAACGTAAGTTTAATGAAAATAGGTGCATAGTTTGTATATAGATAGGGGCTTAATAGGGAAAGGAAAGGAGTGAGAAGGATTGTCCCGCAGATTGCTTTGGTGTTGATTTTAACATTAAAAATTCCAAGTAAAAAAACAACAAGTAGAGCAGGTGTGAAGTGAGAACTTTGATTGGATAACTCAATAAAGAAATTTTTCTTAGAATTGGGATCAATGAGAACGATTGCAAACACTGTTACCAAAAAAGAAAATAATAAGAGAAACATTCTTCCCGATTTCATTTGTCTTTCATCAGAAAGTGATTTCCCGTTTTTTTCAAAGAGGGGTTTGTAAAAATCAATGGTGAATAATGTTGCTGCTGAATGTAACATGGAATCAATGCTCGAAAAGATTGCTCCCAATAATCCTGCAAGGATGACTCCGATGAGTCCGTAACCTACGGGAACAACTAATACAACTAATTTGGAAAAAGCTTCATCAGGAGCTATATTTGTCGTTTCTCCTAGAGAAAACCAAATTTGATACGCAGCAATCCCAGTTAAGATCGAAAAAAAAGGAACTGTGAGTTTTAATAGCCCACCCACCAATATCCCATAACGCGCTTCTCTTAGTGATTTTCCACCTAATGTCCTTTGTACGACGTATTGATTCGTATTCCAATAAAAGGTATGCAATATAAATAACCCACTCAGTGCACCAGTCCAAGGAAGTGTAGGGTGGTTTGGAGGTAAGTATAAATTCATTTTACTGAGTCCGTCCATTCTACCTTCTTCTTTTGCAAAAAGTTCAAGTAAACCACCAACTTCAGGTCTTGAAATCGAAAGATAGGCGAGTACAATCCCAGATGCTAAAATTAAAAAGGTTTGGATGACATCTGTGTATACTACTGATTTTAGTCCACCAAACCATGTGTAGATGGTAGAGGTAAATGCAATCCAAATGACAAGTTCCGTGTAAGTAACCGATAGACCCAGGTTTTGTAAAAATGGTAAAAAACTACGAGCTCCGATGTACAAAGCACCAGTCAGTTGTATGGTAATGAGAATGAGTGAGATTGCTGAGTAGATCTTTCCAGTTTCTTTTCCAAACTTATCCTGCAAAAATTGAGAAAGAGTAAAAAACTTTTTCCTTCGGAAGAGTGGTAAAAATACAAAGGCCAAAAGTACAATTGCCGGAATGGAACCAAATTCATAATGGCTTTGAGCGAACCCAACAGAAAAACCGATGCCGAGCATTCCTACTAAATGGTTTGCCGAAATATTCGTACCAAATAGAGAACCCGCAATCCCCCACCAGGGTAGGCTTCTTCCACCGAGAAAATAATCCTTTGATGAGGACTCTTTTCTCCCTGCAACCATACCAATCCCGAGCACAAGTAGGAAGGTAAACCCAAAGAAAAAGATATCAACTGTTGTGATCATAGACGGGAATAGAACCGCCAGAATCGATTGTTTCTAAAAATAATGCAAGCGATAGATTTTTTGAAATCCCTCTTGTCGTTTCTTGGTATCTCGGTTTCTATTGGCAACAATGAATCCGATTCCCAAAGCACCCGCCATTCGATCCGAAGACACTTCTGTGGAAGTTGCCTGGTTTTGTGACCTATGCAATGGAGATTATGAATTTTTAGGAGTTCCTGATGGGAACTTACGTTCTAGTTTCGAACATTGTGCCGACATCATCCGCATAGCAGATGAGTTGGGGTATCAAAATATTCTATTACCTTCCTCTTACCAAACAGGACAAGATACATTAACATTTGCTGCTGCGGCCTCTCAGTTTACAAAACAAATTTCTCTCCTAACAGCGATTCGTTGTGGAGAAATCCATCCTCCCATGCTTGCGAGAGCCCTTTCCACTTTAGATCATATGCTAAAGGGAAGGCTCAATATCAACATCATCTCTTCTGACTTACCTGGTACTGTCCGTGATTCCAAAACGAGATATGAAATTTCAAAAGAAGTGATCCAAATCTTACAACAAGGTTGGACAAGAGATCACATCAACTTCCAAGGAAAACATTACCAATTGGATTTATCTGCTGATCCAGTGAAGTCTTACCAAACAAATGGTGGTCCCTTACTTTACTTTGGTGGGATTTCAGAAGATGCACGAGCATTATGTGCTGAGTTTTGTGATGTGTTTTTGATGTGGCCTGAAACGGAAGAAAGACTTGCTGATACGATGAAAGACTTAAGTGAGCGTGCAGTTGGTTTTGGGCGTAAAATTGATTTTGGTTTACGGATCCATTTGATTGTGAGGGAAACTGAAAAGGAAGCAAAAGATGCCGCTAAAAGTCTGTTATCAAAATTGAATATGGAAAGAGCTAGTGATATCAAACATAGAGCACTTGATTCCAATTCTGCAGGTGTTTTGCGCCAAGATGAACTTCGTAAGTCCGCTGATTCTGATTTGTTCATTGAACCTATGATTTGGTCAGGGATTGGACTAGCACGATCTGGTTGTGGTTCTGCGATTGTCGGAACACCCGAACAAGTGTATGAAAAAATCCAAAGGTACATCCAGATGGGAATCCGCGCATTTATTTTTTCCGGTTATCCACTCGTAGAGGAATCAAAACTATTCGCGAACAAAGTGTTACCAAAATTAAAAACAGTGAATTTTGCAGAAGCACAAGGAAGGAAACCCAAGGGTATTCCTGTCACACCTCTGACAACAGGAGAAAGAAAATAATGGTTCCACAGATTCATTTTCCAAAACACAATTTATCCATTTCTCGTTTGGTATATGGAATTTGGAGGTTGCATGAAGACAAACATGGATTTGGTGAAGATCGAATTTATGAAAAGATCAATTTATGTTTAGAACTTGGGATTGATACGTTCGACCATGCAGATATTTATGGAGATTTTGAAAATGAAGAACGTTTTGGGAAGGTTCTAAAAAAATACCCAAACCTAAAGAATAAAATCAAAATCATCACGAAGTGTGGGATACAAATTCCAGGTGCCAAATATCCAACAAAACATTATAATACATCTAAAGAACATATACGTTATTCGGTGGAACGTTCACTGCGGAAACTGCAAGTTGATTCATTGGACGTGGTTCTCATTCACAGGCCTGATCCACTCATGGATCCAACTGAAATGGCAGAGGTTTTTGATGCACTGGCTCTGGAAGGTAAGGTCAAACATTTTGGAGTATCTAATTTTACTCCTACACAATTCCAAATGGTCCAATCGAAATACAAACGTCCTCTTTTCACAAACCAGGTGGAGTTTCATCTATTTCACACTGAACCTATGTTTGATGGAACCTTTGACCAAATGATCGAATCTGGCATCCATCCTATGGTATGGTCTCCTACTGCTGGTGGAAAAATATTTTCACCGAAAACGGAAACGGAAATCAAAACCTCAATCAAATTGCAGGAAATTGCAAAACGACATGGCGCAAGTATCGACCAAGTACTATACTCATGGTTTTTGAATCACCCTGCTGGAATGATTCCCATTTTAGGAACCAATGATTTGGAACGGATCAAATCTGCTGCTTCATGTTTTACTTATCCGCTTTCTAGAGTGGATTGGTTTGCCATTTTGGAAGTGGCAAGAGGTAAAGAAGTCGCCTAAAACATTGGATTCTACGAACGGGAAATATATTGGATGATTTAAGAAACAAAACTCCTATTGTTTAGGGTTTGGTTATAGTCTGCCAAAATCGTTTTGTTGGAGTTGGCAATAGAGGGACATTGTATGCTTTCTGAATTAACTCCAAACCAATATTTTTCTGGTGGTTCATTTAATGCGGACCTTACGGATGATTTACAATTCCATAGTAACTCTTTGCATAGGGAAAAGATTTGGGAACAAACTGTCCAAACAATAGCCAAAATTCCAGAAATATTTGTTACTTGGATTTTAGTATACCAACCAGATACACACTCCTTTCACTTGCTTGCTATACATGGTTCAGAAGATTTAGATTTTCCAAAAACGATACCTAAATCTCAACTCCCATGTTCGAATGTGATTGATTCAAATATGATTTTTGAAATCAATCTATTAGAAGATGATTTTCTTTTTAAGTCACTTCGTATAAACAACTTTAATAAATCATCTACAATCTATTTGGGATACCCTATTCGATCGGACATCGGCACAGTGATTGGAGTCATTGGGATGATTGCAGAAAATAAATTTAAACATAAATTTAAGAATTTAAAGCTGATCGATGTACTTGCGGATAAGTTGAGTTTAGAATTAATTCGATACAAAAATGAAAAATTTATTTCGGAATCATTAAATAATTGCTCCTTTGTAAAACAATCTCTAGGTGAATTATATAGGTTACTTTCCTATCAAACAGATGATATTGTTAAAATTTGCCGGAATTATCTACAGGCTGGTATCAAACTTTTTGGATTACCTTTAGGGCTGATTGCAACAAAAATAGGGGATGGCTGGGAGTATAGTTTCATAGAGGGAAACGTTCATGGAATCTATGAAGGCCAAAAGTTTTCAGATGTTGAATTCAATTTTTCCATTTTCAATTCTTCAGGTAACGCTAGGATTATCAAAAATCTATCAGTTGAAACTTCTCCATTGGTACAAGAACATTTGGGTTTACTTGGAGTTTCTTGCCTTATGGAATTTCCCCTTCAAGTTCACAATCAGCGAATAGGATTGTTTGGTTTTTATGGATTCGGTGAACAAAACATTCAATCATCTGAAATCATTCAAAGGATATTTGAATTAATGGGAATCGGACTTTCAAATTCCATAGAAAAGAATAAGATCCCACCGTTTTCTAAATTTAATCATTTGGATGAAAAAATTCAGAATCAATAAACAGAATTTCTGAGTCACTCAATCGAAAAAAATATTTTAAGATCGTCAATTTTTTCATTTTCTCCTTAAAAAGGAGTTTGACATTTAAATATTATATAACCAAATATTTATATAACCAATTAGATATGCAAACTCTGGACGCAACATTTTCCGCACTGGCTGACCCCACAAGAAGGGCCATTTTGATGCATCTGGCAAAAAAAGACCTAACGGTGATGGAACTCACAAAACCGTTTCAAATGAGCCAACCAGCCATTTCGAAACACCTTAAGATTTTAGAGGAAGCAGGGCTCATTACTACAACGAGAAGGGCTCAGGAAAGACCACGTAGGTTACAAACTGCTCCTCTCAAAGAAGCTGTGGATTGGATGGAGAAATACCGCCAAATTTGGGAAACACGGTACCAGGCACTCGACGGGTTATTGGACGAATTACAAAGAATACAACCAAAAGGGGTGAAGAAAAAATGAATTCAAAAAAAAATGAAGTGAAGATGATTCGAAATGGTGACAATGAGGTTGTATTTCAACGTTATTTCGATGCACCTAGAGAATTGGTTTTTGATTGTCACACCAAACCTGAGTTAATGCGAAGATGGCTCATTGGACCGGAAGGTATGGTTCTCGATACTTGTGAACAAGACCTAAGAGTAGGTGGGAAATACCTTTATCTTTATGCAGATGAGAAGGGAAACAAATCAGGTGTGTATGGAACCTTTCGGGAGGTTGTCGTTCCAGAAACCCTCGCCAACACAGAAAATTACATTATGGATATGGCAACATTTGATGCAAATGCTCCGGAAGATCCAAATGCCACTTTCGAATCACGCAAATTCACAACAGAAGGAAAACGAACTCTGATGACACATGTCTGTCGATACGCTTCACCTGACATTTGTAAAATGATGGTGGAATCGGGTGCCGCAGATGGGATGGCAGAATGTTATTTGGAGTTGGACAAATACCTCGCAACAATTACGTAGGAAAAACTTTTATTACTAAAAACCAAGGCATTGGGAATCCCTTGGTTCGTTTTTACCAAGGAATTTCTTTTTTATCTCGGAAGAATTTCCCTGTAGGACCGTTATCGGGAAGAGTGGCTGCCCATACTATGGTTTCAGCACCTTTTTCCACTGGCCTTGTAGCATTGGCACCACCCATATCGGTTTTCACCCAACCAGGGCATACGGAATTGATTTTGATATTTTTTCCAACACCTTCTGTACTGGAAAGGTTTGTCAAAGCATTGATGGCCGTTTTGGAGATCCGATACGCAGGATAACCACCTCCCATATCAGATAGTTGTCCCATTCCAGAGCTAACATTGACAATACGACCATAATTGTTTTGGATCATCATCGGTAAAAAAACTTGGATCAATCGAAATGGTCCAAATAGATTTACCATTAAGGTGCGGTGTAAGTCTTCTGAAGTGGTTTCAAAAAAGGAACCTGGGTCTGTAAATATCCCTGCATTATTGATTAAGATATCCAGACGACCAAAACTCCCAGTGATGATATCGTAAACTTCATTGATACTCTGTTCTTTGGAAACATCGAGAGAGATGATCTCTCCTTTGCCAAACGATTTTACGTGTTTTAAAGTATCTTCTGCATCAGAAACGTTCCTGGAAGCAATGAGAACATAAATTCCTTGTTTTGCCAAATCAATGGAGATTTGTTTCCCAATCCCTCGATTGGCACCTGTCACAAGTGCAATTTTTTCTTTACTCTGGTTCATGGGAAACTCCTTCGAATTTGCATCCGCGATCTACTTTTTAAAATGTTATCAGACTTATTTGGTTTTCAGTAATTCTTTTAACCAAACATCTATTTGAGCTTCGATGAATACTTTATCAGTGATCACCCATTTAGACATAAGAACATGCATTCCGTTTTCAACTGCGACTTTTTTATTGAGAGGATTTGGTGTTTTTTCTAAACCAAAGTTGGCATAACCTTCCAACATTTTGGGAACACTTGCTGTTGGGTCTTGTTCTTTTTCATTTTTGTAATAATACAATAATAATGCGGGAGAAGTTACCTTTCGAAATACATCGGGTACTGCTGCGTAATTTTTGAGATCGTTTACTCCCACTAGCGCAGCGAAGTATTGTTCCGGATACCAATAGTTGTTTCTTTCTGGAAGCACTTTAGGATTGTTATGTGATGAAGCTCTTACCTTTCCTTTTAGTAAATGGATGAAACTAAGTCCTCCAGGAT